>NZ_RKLV01000001.1 GCF_026242195.1 Halorutilus salinus
TCGAGAAGGTACTCCGTCTGTCGCGGCGACGAAGACGAGTAGACGCTCGTTACCACACCGCCGCGTGAAAGTAACGCGAAGTCGGAGAGCGCCCATTCGAGACGTGTGTTGGCGAAGATACCTACACGGTCGCCCTTCGTTACACCGAGTTCGTCGAATCCTGCCGCAAGCCTCCGGTAGATTCGTCGGAAATCCCCGTACGTCACCGACGCAAACTCGCCCTCCGGTGCTTCGTCGATTACCTCCGGTGTGAGCGTTCGGTTGTATACGCCTCCTTTGTACATGCTCGCCGTCTCTTCCGGACGTCTCTTTACCGCCGCTTCTACCGCCTCCGGAACCGTGTTCCAGCCTATTACCTCGTCGTCGTACTCCTTCTCCGCCTGCCGCCAGTCGGATACCATGCTCTACACGACGGGAAGAGGACGAAAAAGCCTTTCTCCGGATTCGGGCTTGACCTACCTCTCAGGTACCTACCTCTCAGGCACCAGACTCGCGCGCGTGAACTCCTGCTCTGCGCTTCTTTCGAGAGCTTCCTGCGCCTCTTCGAGAGGGAACTCGGCGTCGAGAAGGTCGTCGTACGGATACTTTTCGGCGTTCCTTTCGAGGAAGTCGAGAGCCTGTTCGAGGTACCACGGCTGGTACAGGAGGAGAGCCTCGACGTTGATACGTTTCACGGTGAGTTCGGCGGGGCTGAACTCGGTCGTTAGCTTCGTCGCTATGTTCCCCATCTCGACGTACCGCGCGCCGTTACGTAGCATACTGACGCCCTCCTTGAACGCCGGCGGTATACCCGCGACCTCGATCCCGACATCCGCGCCGTCGCCGTCGGTGAGTTCCTGTACGCGGCGTATACGTTCGCCCGACTCCTCGTACTCGTTCATGTCGACGACGTGGTCAGCCCCGAACTCCTTGGCGCGTTCGATACGTCCGGGCGCTCCCTCGACGACGATGACCTCCGCGCCCGTCTCCTTCGCAACCGCGGTGGCGTTGAGACCCAGACCGCCCGCACCCTGAACGAGAACCGTCTCACCCTGTGTCAGGTTGGCGCGGTCGAGACCGAAGATGACCTGCGAGAGCGCACAGTTCGCACCCGCGGCGACGTGGTTGGGTACGTCCTCAGGCACCTTGTAGAAGCGCTGTCCCGGGTTGACGTAGTAATGCGTCGCGAACGTCCCGCGGAAATGCGGCGGTATCGAATGCGGTTGCATCCATTCGCCCATGCTCTTGACGACCTCGCAAGCGTAGAACTGACCGTGCGAACAGCCGCTACATTCGCCGCACGGCTGGAAGTAGACGGGCGTAATCAGGTCGCCCTCCTCGACACTCTCACCCGCGGAGTCGGTCGTCACTTCGTCGCCAAGCTCCTCGACACGTAGGACGGCTTCGTGTCCGAGCACAGCGCCGTTGGGAACGGGGAACTCGCCCTTCCAGAAATGTATCTCGCTACCACAGACGTTGGTCTGTACGACCTCGGTGAAGACCGCCTCGTCCTCTACGTCGGGCTTGTAGTCCACCTCCTTGATCTCCGTCTCACGCTCCCCAGCGAGCGTTACGACCTTTCCGTACGACATCAGTATACGAAGTTTGTCTCGATGTCGGTGGCGGTCTCGACCATCTCGACAGCCCCGTCGCTGTACTGCATAACGCGTTGCATGTCGCCGTTAAGCTCGAACTGACCACTCATGAGGCTGTCTATCGCCCCTATCTCGCCGTTTGCGAGCTTCTTCCAGTTCTCGTACGGACCTATAATCTCGAAGCCGTAGTCGACGTCTTCGAGGTCGTCGACCTGATACGCACCCGTGCATTCTCCGCCTTCGAGACCGATGAAGTACTGTACCTTGTCGTTGTCACCCACGAGTTCAGGGAACTTCTCCTTAGCCTCATCGTCGACCTCTATGGTGAATATGAAGTCACCGTTCCATCCTACACCCCAGTCCGACGCCTTCTCGGCGTACTCGTCGTTGTCGTTTAGCTGTGCCTTCCATTCGTCGATCCATCCGTCGCTTGGAAAATCTACTGCCATTCTTGTACCTCCGTGTCGCTACGCAGGCGCGCCCTTCTATTAAAGCTGACTATGGTAGTGTTTCACAAGACGGCGACGCCTCCCGCGTATGACCCGCACAAGACTTATGCGCTCCGACCACCGTGACAGACCATGGAGTTAGGACTCGACGACAAGACGGCGCTCGTCACGGGCGGTGCGGGACGTATAGGCAGTGTAGACGCCGAGATACTCGCCGACGAAGGCGCTGAGGTCGTGATCCTCGACGTCGACCTCGACGGTGCGGAGAACGTGGCGGAGGGAATACGTGACGACGGGGGTGACGCATTCGCCGTCGACTGCGACCTGACCGACCGCGACGACGTACGTGAGACCGTAGAGGAGGTACGTGACGACACGGGCGGTGTCGACGTTCTCGTAAACAACGCAGGCGTCGTCGACGCCGTCGGACGCGTCGAAGGATACGACGACGACCTCTGGGATCGCGACATGGCTGTCAACCTCACGGGGACGTACAACATCACCAAGGAGATCTTCCCCGCGATGTGCGACCGCGGATGGGGGCGTGTCCTCACGATGAGTAGCATGGCGGGATGGGAAGGCGGCTTCGGTCAGGTTTCGTACTCGACGACCAAGGCGGGTCTCATAGGCTTCGGTAAGACGCTCGCGCTCGAAGGCGCGCAGTCGGGCGTTACGTCGAACGTACTCGCGCCGAGCATCGTCGTCGGAAGTCTGTCGGATCTCCCCATCGAACAGCTTGAAAACGTCAACGAGAAATGGGCGGATATAGCACGCAACACGCCGATGCGTAAGCTCGGCACGGAGGAGGACGTTGCGAACACCATCGCGTACCTTTCGAGCGAACAGGCGAACTACATTACAGGGCAGGTCGTCGGTATCACGGGCGGTATCGACCTTTTCGCGTTCTGACTACAGCCCCTCTATCCCCTCGTCATCCCATCCCGCCTCACGTAGAACCTCCTCCGTATGCTCACCGTGCGACGGAAGAGACTCGTCCGTCTCGCGTTCGACCTCCGACGCCGTCTTCGCGGGGAAGCCTACACGCGGCGGTGCCTCGTCGCCCCCGCGCACGAGACGTTCCTGCACGTCTTCGTCCTCCAGCGCCTCGTCGACCGAACGTACGCGCCGAAACGGCACGTCGGTTCCGTCGAACGTCTCGTTCCACTCATCGACGGTCTTTGACGCGAGTATATCGGCGACCTCGTCGCGCGTCTCGGCGTCGCCCGGATGCTCCCCGACGAGTTCCTCGCGCCCGACGACCTCACAGAACTCCGACCAGAACTTGGGTTCGAGCGCCGCGAGCGTCGCGTACCCGCCGTCCGCCGTCTCGTAGACGTCGTAGCACGCGTATCCGCCCGTGAGCGCAGTCTCGCGCGCTTCTGCGTCCCCGTCCGCGAGAACATCAGGAACCACCGCCTGTGAGAAGGACAGGACCGACTCCGCCATCGACGTGTCGACGTACCCGCCCGTCTCCTCGCCGTCACCGCGCTCGCGTCCTAACAGCGCAGAGACGACAGAGAGGGCGCAGAAGACGCCGCCCGCCATGTCGCCGACGGGGAACCCGGGTACCGCAGGTCGTCCGTCCTCCTCCGCGCGCGTCATGTCGAGCAGACCCGCGTACGCGGCGTAGTTGAGGTCGTGCCCCGCCTCGTCGGCGGCGTCGGTATCCTGTCCGTACCCCGATAAGGAGCAGTAGACGGTACCTTCGTTGCGTTCGCGTACGTCGTCGTATCCCACGCCGAGACGGTCGGCGACACCCGGACGGAAACCCTCGACGACGGCGTCTGCGTCCCAACCGTCGTCGTCGACGAGCGCGTAGAAGGCTTCGAGACCGTCTTCGTCCTTCAGGTCGAGCGATACGCTCCTCTTCCCGCGGTTGACCATCGAGAAGACGCCGCCCTCGCCGTCGACACGCGGCGTCGAGTACCGCGCGTAGTCGCCCTCAGGCGGCTCTATCTTTACGACATCCGCGCCGAGGTCGGCGAGATGCTGTGTTGCGTACGGTCCGGGGAGCAGGCGCGTCATGTCCACGACGCGTATACCGTCGAGCATACCGCACGTAGCGGGCTAATCTATATATTACCACGGGTTGTTTGTGTTATGTGACCGAGCAACACGGTGGCGTCTCCTTCGGTGTCGACGAGGAGACGCGCCTAATCCTTGACAGCATAGACGAGTTCGTTGAGCAAGAGGTCGAACCCCGCGAGTCGGAACTCGGCGAGACGTTCGACAACCCGCGTCTGCGTAACGACCCGGACGGCGAGGTAGCGCCAGAGGTCATCGACGCCGTCGACGAGATCCGCCGCGCGAGCGCCGAGGCGGGCTTCTACGCCATGAACATGCCTGAGGAGCACGGCGGTCAGGACGTCTCGAACGTGACGTGGTACCGCGCCAAGAGACACGTCGCCGAGAAGGGGCGCGGTCTGTCGGAGTTCATGCTTGCGGGTCCCGAAGGTCCCAAACCCCTCCTCCTCCAAGCCGAGGGAGAACAGGTCGAACGTTACCTCGAACCGTGTATACGCGGCGAGAAGACGACGGCGTTCGCGCTCACGGAGCCGTCGGTGGGTTCGGACGCGCCGGGTATGAAGACGACCGCCGACCGCGACGGCGACGGATGGGTGATAAACGGACAGAAACAGTGGATTACGAACGCGCCCCACTGTGACTTCGCGCAGGTCTTCGCGCGCACGACGCCGGAGGACGACGCCGGGAGGTACGGCGGTATCACGTGCTTCCTCGTCGAGTCCGACGAGTTCGAACTCGGTTCGCGCAACAACGCCGTGGGTCTCGAAGGGTTACAGGCGGAGATCGTCCTTGATGACGTACACGTACCCGACTCGCGCGTCCTCGGAACCGCCGACGCCGCGTTCTACAACGCGATGTCGTTCCTCTCGCTCGGACGCCTCGAACTCGGCGCGACGGCGGTCGGCATGACGCGTCATCTCCTTGAACTCTGCAAGGAGTACGCGGGCGAGCGCGAGGCTTTCGGGCGTCCCATAGGCAGGTACCAGAGCATATCCAACATGGTAGCCGAGGGTCGCGCGCGGAACTACGCCGCCGACTCCGCGGGTCTGCATCTCGCGTGGCAGATGGACGACGGCGGAGGAACGACCGAGGAGTCGTCCATATTCAAATGGTACGCGACGGATACGTTCTGGAACGTCGCCGACGACGCCGTACAGGTACACGGCGCGTCGGGTCTTTCGGAGGACAACCCGTTCATGGAGCATCTCCATCTCGCGCGTATCCTACGTATCGTCGAGGGTACGGACGAGATACAGCTAAACACGGTGGCGAAACAGAACGGTCTTCTTTAGCACCGACGCGTCAGTCCTCAGCCTCAGGCTCGTCGACCTCTACCCCGGCTTCGTTCTTCGTATCCGCGTCCTCCTCCGCACGTGTCTTTTCTTCGACCTCTTCCCCCTCCGCACCGCTCTCCTCCCCGTCCCCCTCCACGTCGCCCCCGTCGCCCTCCTCCTCACGTAGCCTCTCAAGCTCCTTACGAAGCTCCTCGTTCTTCTTCTCTAACTCCTCCAGCTTCTCTTCCTCTTCACCTTCCCTCTCGCCGTAGACCTCGTCGAGCCTGTCGACTATCTCACGCCTGAGATGCCCCTCAGCCTTGGGCATGACACGTAGAGCCTCCTTCGTGTATCCGATGCTGATAGGTCCGAGATCGAAACGTATGTTGAGACCGTCGCCGAACTCTTCGACTATCTTGTCGGTGAAGCTGAAGTGGTACTTGAGAACCTCCTCCGCCTCCCTGCGGTCGTACGACTCCTCAAGCGCTTCCCAGAAGTCGTCGGTTTCAACCTCGACGAGCGGAGCCATGTCGTGTGCGACCTCTTCGAGTCTCTGCATCATAACCTCCTCAAACTCGTCACCACGGTCGCCCTCGTAATGCTGGTAGAAGAAGTCGGAACGTAGGAAACGATCCTCGTACTCGCCCGCGTCGGGGTCGTTCCCCTCGGCTATCTCTTCCGAGTAGTCCATTATGAGGTTGAACTCGTTCTGCAGGCTGATCTTTATGCTACTTATCTCCTGATCGATTATAGGACCCAACAGTATCTTCGCCACGCCGTTCCCCGGAAGGAAGCCGAGTCCGATGACACCGAGAGGTCTGAACTCCTCAAGAGCGTACTCCGTGACGCCCCCCAAGAAGACATGTAGCTGGTCGCGTACTGCTTCTTTCCCCATGGTTTCGTGTCACTATATAACTCCTACGGTATAGTTCTTTCCGTGATACGGGTGAAAAACCTCAGTAGAACTCGTCCACACGCCGTCCGAGGTCGTTACGCAGGTTCGTCTCAGCGATACCGAGGACACGCATCGCCTCGTCGGTGTACTCTATCTCGGTGCTGAGGAGACCGCTTCCTATCTCGACCGTAAGGTTCAGATCCTCCTGATACCCCTTGACCGTATCCGTGTACGCGAAATGCTTGGGAAGCATCCTGCGCGCCTCGTCCTCGTCGTACGATGCGACAGCGGCGTTCCAGAAGTTGTCCTCGCCCGTCTTGAGGAGCGGAGCCATGTCGTCGCCCATGTTCTTCATACGTTCGGTCAGGTCGCGTTCGAGACGCCGGCGGTCGCTCCCCTCGAAGTTCTGGTAGAAGATGTCGGATCGCAGGAACTCGCGTCTGTGCTTTTCCGTGTCGCCCGTCTTCGCGTAGTCCATGACGATACCGAACTGGTTCTCTATGTTGGCGCGGAACCGTCTTAGCTCGTCCTCTATCACGGGTCTCAGAACGGACTTAGCCGTCGAGTTTCCGGGAAGACGGTTGATGTTGACGACGCGCAGAGGCTCGAACTCGGATAGTGCGTCGTCGATAATCTCCTCCATGAACTCCTCGAACTTACCCAACACGGCTTCCCTGCTCCGGGGCTTGACGCGTTGCGCCGAGGCAGGCGCGTTTACGGACTCTGACATACGTTGGACGTTCGTTAACCCGTTCGGTTAATAAGCCTTTGTACGACATCCGTCGAACCTGCGACCGCAACCCATTAAGACGTGACGGACGTACCCACGACCGATGGAGCTACCCCAAGGGATCGACCGCGACACGGTCGCGTCGGTCGCCGACGAACACGGAACGCCGACGTACGTCACCTCAGCGACGACCGTACGCGACAGGTTCGACAGCTTGCGCGATGCCTTCCCCGGTGCACGTATACAGTACGCCGCGAAGGCGAACACGAACCCGCGTATACTGGCGCTCCTGCGCGAAAGGGGCGCGGCGCTTGACACCGTCTCTGTCGGGGAGGTAATCGCGGGGGAGAGCGCCGGATTCGGAGGCGACGGGATGATGTACACGTCGTACGCACCCTCGCCCGAAGAACTCCGTGAGGTCGTCGACCGCGGCGTTCTCGTAAACGTCGACTCACCGGGACAGATGGAGACGGTTATCGACGCGGGGGCGGAACGCGTCGGCGTACGTGTCAATCCGGGCGTCGGCGCGGGTCACAGCGACGAGGTGGTGACGGGCGGAAAGGGTGCGCGTTTCGGTGTCACGCCCGACGAGGCGGCGGCGCTCTTCGAACGCGCCCTCGGTGCGGGTGTCGAACCCGTCTGTCTTCACGCCCACATAGGGAGCGGATTCCTCGAACCCGAACCCCTCGTACGCGCGACCGAACGTATCTGCGAGATCGTCGACGACCTGCCCGTCACGCCTGAGTACGTCGATATAGGCGGCGGTCTCGGTATTCCGTACAGCGACGCCGAGGAACCGCTCGACGTTGAGGCGCTCGGTAAGATGGTGCGCGACGCCTTCGACGTTGACGCGACACTTGTCGTCGAACCCGGACGTTACCTCGTCGCCGAGTCGACCGTTCTCGTTACACGCGTCAACACGGTCGGCGACGGCGTGATAGGCGTCGACGCCGGCTTTAACACCCTTCTACGTCCCGCGATGTACGACGCGTACCACGCCGTCACGAACCTTTCGCGCGACGCCGCGCCGACGGGACGGTACGACATCGCGGGACCTATCTGTGAGTCGGGCGACTACCTCGGACACGGACGCCGGATCGCCGAACCGCGCGAGGGTGATCTACTCGTCGTCCACACCGCAGGCGCTTACGGCTTCGCCATGGCGTCGCGTTACAACTCACGTCCCCTCCCCGCCGAGGTCATCGTCGACGACGGTGTAGACGTGATACGTGAACGCGAGGCGGTCGACGAGCAGTTTAGAAACGTAAAGCTTGATTAGCCGGTTGCCGAACTTCCTACATGAGAGTAACCGTAAGCGGACCACCCGGTAGCGGCACGACGACGCTTGCCGAGGCTCTTTCGTCGCGTTTCGACCTTGAACACGTCTCAAGCGGCGATGTCTTCCGCGCTATGGCGCGCGAACGCGGTGTTTCGCTCGCCGAGTTCGGACGTATCGCCGAGGAGGATCCGGAGATAGACCGCGAGATAGACGAGCGCCAGCGCGAGATAGCACGCGACCGCGACGGCGTCGTCATGGAAGGTCGTCTCTCAGGATGGATGGTCGACGAAGCCACCCTACGCGTCTGGCTCACCGCGCCCGTCGACGTACGCGCCGAACGCGTCGCCGAACGTGAGGAACAGACGGTCGAGGGCGCGCGCGCCGAGATCGAGGACAGGGAGAACAGCGAGGCGAAGAGATACCGCGAGATACACGGTATCGATATAGACGACCTGTCTGTCTACGACCTCGTAATCGATACGTCGCGGTGGGACGAGGACGGTGTCGCCAAGATAGCGACGACGGCGGTCGGTAACCTCTGATGCGCGACAAGGGCGTCGTCGTGGTCGACAAGCCTTCGGGTCCCACGAGCCACGAGGTCGCGTCGTGGGTCGCGGAGATCATGGGCGTCGACAAGGCGGCGCATACGGGGACTCTCGACCCGCGTGTAACGGGATGCCTCCCCGTACTTTTCGGAACCGCGGCGCGCGTATCGGGTCTGTTCGCCGAAGCGTCGAAGGCGTACGTCTTCGTTCTCGAACTCCACGCCGAACCGACCCGTTCCGTCGAAGAGGTCTTCGACGAGTTCGAGGGCGAAATCTACCAGCGCCCGCCCGTACAGGGTTCTGCGAGACGCGAGCTACGCGTACGTAACGTCGAAAGACTCGAACCGCTCGAACGCGGCGAGGGCGACGACGCGAACCGGTACCTCGGACGCGTCGTCTGCGGGTCGGGAACGTACGTACGTAAGCTCTGTCACGACATCGGTCTCGCCCTCGGCGTCGGCGGTCATATGGCGGAGCTAAGACGTACACGGAGCGGCTGTTTCGGTATAGAGGACGCGTGGTATCTACAGAGCCTCGCTGACGCCGTCGCCGTCCGTGGTGAACAGCCCGAACGTCTCGCCGACGCCGTCTTCCCTCTCGTAGAGGTACTCGAAACCCGTCTACCGCGCATCGACGCCGCGCCGAACACCGTTGGGTCGGTCGAAAACGGCGCGCCGCTGTACGCTCCCGGTACCGTCTCCGTCGACGACGACGCGACACCCGACGAAGACTGCTTCGTCGTTGCGGACGGCGAGGCGGTTGCTGTCGGAACCTTCCACGGACACGATGCCGAACCCGTCTTCACACCCGACACCGTTCTCGTGTAGCCGACGCACCGGAAGCCAACGGAATTCTTAACACGCGCTCATCTCTACCTTGTCCATGGAGATCGACGGCGACGCCGACGAAGGAAGACGTAAGATAGACTGGGCGCGCGAGCACACGCCTATACTCGCACGTATACGCGAACGTTACACCGAAGAGAAGCCGCTCGACGGCGTCGTGATCGGAATGGCGATGCACGTCGAGGCGAAGACCGCCGTCCTCGCGGAGCTACTCGCCGAAGGCGGCGCGGAGGTTGGTATCACGGGATGCAACCCGCTTTCGACACACGACGACGTATCCGCGGCGCTTGATGCGGTCGACGGCGTACACAGCTACGCGCGTCACGGTGTCGACAGGGACGGGTACTACGAGGCTCTTGACGCCGTTATCGAACACGAACCTGACGTGACGGTTGACGACGGCGGTGACCTCATCTTCCGTATACACGAGGAGTACCCCGAACTTCTCGACGGTATCGCGGGCGGATGCGAGGAGACGACGACGGGCGTCCACCGTCTGCGCGCCATGGACGACGACGACGCACTGCGTTACCCCGTCTTCGCGGTCAACGACACGCCCATGAAACGCCAGTTCGACAACGTTCATGGCACGGGCGAGTCGTCGCTTTCGAGCATAGCTATGACGACCAACCTTCTGTTCGCGGGGAAGACGGTCGTCGTCGGCGGATACGGGCACTGTGGACGGGGTGTTGCGAAGAAGGCGGACGGTCTCGGCGCTGACGTGACCGTCGCGGAGGTAGACCCGCGGCGCGCCCTCGAAGCCCATATGGAGGGCTACGACGTCGCACCTATGAACGAAGCTGTCGAGGACGCCGACTTCATAATTACGACGACGGGAAACCGCGACGTCGTGACGCGCGAGGCGTTCGAGAGTATGAATGACGGCGTCGTTCTCGCAAACGCAGGGCATTTCGATGTCGAGATAAACCTCGAACAGCTTTCGGAGTACGCCGTCGCCGAGCGCGATGTGCGCGACGGTATACGTGAGTACGAGACACCCGACGGACGCCGTGTGAACGTTCTCGCAGAGGGACGTCTCGTCAACCTCGCCACGCCCGTCTCGCTCGGACATCCCGCCGAGGTTATGGATCAGTCCTTCGGCGTTCAGGCACTCTGCGTCGAACGCGTCCTTGACGCCGACCTCGCCGAAGGCGTCCACGAGGTGCCTGACGGTATAGACCGTCGTGTCGCCGAGATAAAGTTAGACGCACTCGGCGTCGAGATAGACGAACTCACCGACGAACAGCGCGACTACATCTCCTCGTGGCAACACGGGACGTAGACGTATGAGACGGAAGACCGGGGTGGTCGCGGCGGTTACCGTATGCGCCGTCGTTCTCGGTGCCGTCGTCTCCGCCAACTACCTCGGTCTTGTCGTCGCCCCACAGGACACGACGCGTTTCGTCCCCGCGGACGCCGGTACCGCAGTCCGTGTCAACACGACCGCCCTCGGCGACGATCCGAACGTTGACAGACTCCTCGAAACGGCGCTCGGAACGGGTTACGACGGACTCCTCGGTTCCGTCGAAGACCGTACAGGGATCGGGACGGACAGCCTGCTTGAGGCGACGTTCTTCGTCGGAACGTCTCGCACAGACAGCACCGACGAAGGAAGCTACGCCGGCGTCGTCTTCCGCACCGAACCCGGTGTGGTAGACGTGCGCGGCTTGGAGACATTCGACGTCGAACGCTCGTCGTACAACCTCGTACCTTTCTACACAGTACGTTCCAACGCCACGGAGGACGCGCGTCCGTTCTACGCCACGACGGTCGGACGCGGCGTCTACGTCGTCGGAACCGAACGTGCCGTACGTGACGCCTCCGACGTGGCGTGGCGGAGCGCCGAAGCCCTCAACTCACCGTTACGTGACGAGCTAACCTCCGCCCCCGTGACGTTCGTTGCCACCGACGCACCTCTCGCGGATACATCGACAGTATCGGGAAGTTACCGACCCGATCCTCGCCTCAACGGTACCTCTATCAGACTCGAACTCCGTCCGTCGGTCGGTGCGGGCGTCGGCGACGTACGCCGAACCGTCGGTGTGTACGTAACCGCGGCGCGGCTACCCAACGACGCGCGCCTCAACGACATTCTCGACTCGACGGAGGTCTACGAAACCAGCTCGTCGGTCGTTGTTGAGTACACGGGTTCTACCGACGGTACGGCGTCTGCGTTTCGTGTTTTCGACGCCCGTTTCGGCTGGACTGACGCGCTCAAAAACAGCCTCCGGACTGTCGGACTCTCCGATGTCTTCGGCTCACCGAACGACGTCACCGAAGGTACCGCCTACCGAACGAACATCACGGATCACCAACCGAACGTCACGCCGCAAGATCCCTTTGCGGAGAAGACCCGAAGGGATCGTGAGGATACGGCGGAAGATACCGGAACGTGAGCAAATAGGTGAAACAAAACCGCAGGATGAAGCGGGCGTGAACCTCTCCCGGCGACCGGGCTGTCGTCGACCGTCCGTTGCTGACGGTAGAATGCGAAGTCATCGGCTTCCCTGAGAGAGCCGAAAAGCTGAAGATACGCTTCGACGGAGCGAAGGACGTGGTGACGAACGTCGGTAACCACCGTCTGCGCGACGAGGGACGTCCGCCATCGAAAAAAGGGCGGTTCGAGAGGTTCGACTAAGCATGTTCGACCCGTACGACCCTACCGACGAGTTCGGAGACGATGATGACGAGCCACGGATACGTGAGGAGGGGATACCCGATGACGCGATGACTCCGGTGGACGTGAACGTAAGTATAGCCGAGGATGCATCACAGATTTACGAAGGCGTACAGGTTAGCCGAATGTCGATGCGTATCACGAGGTCGCGTGTCATCCACCCAAGATACGAGATAGACGAAGTGGAGAGCCTGATAGGACAGTTCTTTGATGACTTCCCTCTTGACCGACCACTGATAGAACAGTCAGCTTACTGGCTTCGGTTCTTTGCCGGTTTTCATTTCTTTCAGGACGCGAACCACCGAACCGGCATGAATACGCTTGAAGTAGCTATGATGGATTCGGGATTGAACTCTCCTGCGTTCATGGGAAAAGAATACAGGGGTAGGACGCGAGCCGCGAGAGAGAAGTCAAAGCATGTTCGTAACGTGGGGGGATGTCCGTGGAGGATATTTTCGAGAAAGATCGCCTTTTCCAGGTTTGGAACAGATACCTTGAGGATGTACTATCTCAGTAGCCGAACTCTTCAGGGTTAACGCATCCCTCTTCATCGTCGCCGCCGAGATCGTCGTATAGCTCAGGATTGACCTCACTGAGGGCACGTGCTTTCTCCACCCATTCCCGCGATTCCTTGCTTCTCTCTGGATGTTTTGACTTTTCAGTGCTCATCTTATCCGATGATACGCGGCGGTCAGGTATAACTCCTGCGTCGTCACTCCCAGCGCTGGCGAGGGGCGGTCACGCCGTCGTCGTTCGGCTTGACGTAGCACCCGGGTTTCTTCGGCTCCTGGTTCGTCTCCGTCTGTCCGGGGTCGATGTGCTTAACCGCGTACCGGTTGGTCATCTCCTTGATTTCGACGAGCACAAACCGGTTTCTCTATCGGGTTCTCCGTTGTCGTTCTCACACGTCGACGCGCCGAATATCACCTGTACGAAGTGTGGTACCGCTACTTTGAGGAGCTACTGTAACCTTCGGGTAGGAGATCGTGTTCATCGTGGTCTACCTCAAACCTCTCGGTGTCTCCGCCAAGCGCGTCGTATAACTAATTCTATACGTTACCGGAAACGAGTGTCTGATCACTCCCCGCGCCTACTTCCCGGCTACGACGACCGTAACCGGTCATCGTCCATCCGAGAACCGTGTCTAAGGCATTCTCCGGAAGGGGTTTACGAACGCCCTTCCGTTGCTCTGCCCGGTTCCGTATACTTACAGAAGAACAGAAGCGACGAGCGAAAAGAACAGCGCCGCGCTCACGACGGCGTTGACCGTGAAGAACGCCTTTCCTATGTCGTGTTCGGCTATGAGATGCTCGTAGATGAGGAGAACGGCGGCGACGCCCACACCCGCACCGAAGACCGCCGTGTTGAACCCTGCCGTCGCCGTCCATCCGACGAGAACTACGAGGGAGACGATCATAATCCCGTGGCACACCGCGCTCACACGGCGCGCCGTCTCGCGCCCGTAGATCGCCGGGATCGAGTGCAGACCTTGGTCGCGGTCGAACTCAACGTCTTGAAAGCCATAGATGATGTCGAAGCCGGCGTACCAGAAGACGAGCGCACCGCCGAGGAGAAGCGACGGGTAGTACTCGAAGCTTCCGAGGTACGCCGTGACCCCGCCTAAGCTATCGACGCCGCGTACCGCGATCCATCCCCCGATAGGCGCGTACGAGCCGTTCAGACCGAGTACGAAGTGCGACGCGCTCGTGTAACGTTTGGTGTAAGGGTAGACGTAGGCGTGTACGGGTATTATAGGCGACAGAACCAACGCCGTCGTGTTGATACGGTAGGCGCTGTAGAAAAGCACCCCAACGGCGACACCGACGAGGACGTAAGCCTCCGCGCGCGACAGACGTCCGGAGGGCAGAGGACGGTCGTCGGTGCGCGGGTTCGCCGAGTCTATGGGTTCGTCGACGATGTCGTTTATCATGAGCGACGCGCTTCTTCCGCCGATTAGACCCACGAAGACCCAGAGCATGAGCATCAGGTCGGGCACGCCGCCGACGGCGAGAACCGCACCCATGAATGCGAAAGGAAGCGCGAACAGCGTATGCTCTACGCGCGTAAACTCGGCGATCGCACGTATCTTCTCGGCTACGTTCACGGACTGTGTTCGCGCGGATCCCGTTAATCGTTTTCTTTCTCGCCGTAACCGCCGCCTCCGGGCGTCCGTATCTCCACGCGCGTTCCGGGTTCGACACCGACGACCGCCCGCCCACCGACACGTTCGCCGTCCACGAGGTTGACGCCCGTCTCGCCGTCGTCGCCACCCTCGGCACCGCGCGGCGGGTTCTCGCGTCTGTCGGTCAGGAAAGAAACCGAACAGCCTTCGAGTACGACGAGCGCACGTATGATACCGTCGCCGCCGTCGTGCGCCCCTTCCCCGCCGCTTCCGTCACGTAACGCGTACTCCTCGACGCGTAAAGGGTACTCACGTTCGAGCGCCTCGACGGGGGTGTTTAACGTGTTGGTCATACCGACGTGTACGCCGTCGGTACCGTCGCGTTCGCGCGTAGCGCCTCCACCGCCGCCCACAGTCTCGTAGTACGAGAAGCCGTCGTTACCGACGGTGACGCTGTTCATCGTACCCTGTCCCTGCGCGGGTAGCGACACGTCGGTCGCCTCGCGCAACGCCTCCACGACACCGTCGACGACGCGTTGGCTCGTCTCGACGTTCCCTCCCGCGACAGCTGAAGGCGGTTCGGGATCGAGAAGACAGCCTTCGGGAACGCGTATACCGACGGGTGCGACCGAACCCGCGTTCGCGGGCACGTCGTTGCTCGTCACACAACGTACGACGAAGCCGACTGCGCTCTCCGCGACAGCACGCGGCGCGTTGAGGTTGCCGTCGCCCTCCTCCGACGTTCCTGAGAAGTCGACGATGAGTTCGTCACCGTCGACCTCGACGGATACTGAGATACGCGGATCGTCGCCGTTCCCACCGTCCATACGTTCAGTCGCCTCCCCGACGCCGTCCGCGAGAGACGTTATCTCTGCGCGCGTTCTACGTTCGGCGTACCGTATGAGCGCGTCGAATGACCCCGTCCCGTTTTCGTCGACGTATCCGGAGAGACGGCTCACACCGCGTTCGTTCGCAGAAATCTGGGCACGGAGGTCGGCGCGGCGTTCGTCCGGGTCGCGTACGTTCGCGAGGAACGTCTCAAGAAGCGCGTCGTTCGTCTCACCGTTCTCGACGAGACGTACGGGTGGTATACGAACCCCTTCGTCGTGTATACTCGTCGAGTCCGCGGGCATGCTCCCCGGTGCCGTTCCGCCTACGTCGGCGTGATGGGCGCGCGTCGCAACGTAGCCTGCGCGCCCGTCGACGAAGACGGGTGAGACGAGCGTCAGGTCGGGGAGATGCGTACCGCCCGCGAAAGGATCGTTGACGGCTACGACCTCGCCCTCTCCGGGTTCGAGGCGTGCGGCGTGCGAGACGGAAGCCGGCATAGCGCCGAGATGGACGGGTACGTCCGCCGCCTGCGCAACACACCGTCCGTCGGCGTCGAAGACGGCGGCGGAGCAGTCGCGGCGCTCCTTGATGTTGGGCGAGTAAGCCGTCGAGACGAGGACGTCGCCCATCTCCTCGGCGATCCCTTCGAGCCTGTTGCGCGCGAGTTCGAGTTCGGCGGGGTCGGTCTCCGTCACCCCTCAGCCTCCATGTACAGGTCGCCGCCTTCGACACGCGCATTCCATCCCGGAGGGACGACCGCCGTTGCCTCGCCGTACTCAACCACGGCGGGCGTCTCGACCGTACCTTCAGGGACGCCGTCGTAGAACGCCGTCTCGTAGACACCTTCCGAAAAGACGGCATCGCGTACATCCACCTCCGCCCCTCCGTTGTTTCCGCCTGTGGCTGGCGGCGTCCTTTCGACCACAGCCTCGGCGCGTACCGAGACGACACGTACCTCTTCCTCCATCGTGTACCCGTACCGTGTCGCGTGTTCTTCCTCGAAAGCCTCGCGCGCCTCGTCGGTGTCGAACGGACGACCGACGCGTACGGTCAGTTCGGTTCCCTGACCGGTGTAACGTATATCCGCGTAACGGCGCACGAGACAGCCCTCGCCGACGCCGTCGCGCGCCTCGTCCTCAAGCTTCCGTAGAACCTCCTCGACCCCTTCGCCCTCGGTCAGCGTGCGCGACGCCTCGGCTTTTTCGTCGGCGCAGAGAATCCCGTACGCCGACAGAACACCCGCGGGTCGGGGTACGACGACGCGTTCGATACCGAGAGAACCGGCGACGGACGCGGCGTGCCCCGGACCCGCGCCGCCGAAGCCTACAAGGACGAACTCAGACGGGTCGTAGCCGCGTTCGACGGTCACCGAACGCACGGCGCGCGCCGTCTTCTCGTCCGCCACGCGGCGCACACCGAGAGCCGCTTCGGTTACGTCGTCGAAGCCGTCGAGCGCCGACAGTGCTTCGCGCGCCGCATCGGCGTCCACCGTGATCTCGTCACCCAGACCCTTGCCGTCGCGCACGTAGCCGAGTAAAACGTCCGCGTCCGTAACCGTCGGTCTCTCGCCGCCGCGTCCGTAGCACGCGGGTCCCGGTTCGGAGCCAGCTGAGTCGGGACCTACGCGTAAAGCGCCGCCGTCATCGGTACGCGCGATGCTCCCCCCTCCCGCACCGACGGTCGTTACGTCGACCGAAGGTACGCCTATATGCGCGCCCTCGACGACCGTCCCCGTCGTCCTCTCCACGCCGTCGCGCACGAGACCCACGTCCGTCGACGTACCGCCCATGTCGAAGCTAACGACGCGGTCGCCGTACGTCGACGCCCCCACAACGCCACCGGCGGGTCCCGACATGACCGTATCGACGGCGGTCTCGGCGACGCGCTCAGGGCTTTTGACGCCGCCGTTCGAGGACATAACGCGTGGCTCAGGGACGCCTATCTCACCGAGCCGTTCGTTGAGCCGTCTCAGGTACCCCGACACAACGGGCGTCACGTACGCGTCGATCGCTGTGGTCGATGCGCGCTCGTACTCGCGGAACTCGGCGAGTACGTCGGAGGATACGGAGACGTGCCCGTCGAACTCGTCGCGTAGAACACGCGCCGTCTCTTCCTCGTTCTCCGGATGTGCGTACGAGTGTAGGTAGCAGACGGCGACGCTTTCGATCCCGTCGAGAGGTAGGTCACGTATCTCCTCCTCGTCCACGCGCCGTTCGGTACCGTCAACCGTCGCGCGCTCGTCGACCTCGAAACGGCGTTCCGAAGGAACGACAGGAGGGGCACGTTCGGCGCACAGGTCGTACAGTTCGTCGCGCGTCTGTCTCCTGATCTCCGGAACGTCGCCGAAGCCCTCCGTCGTGACAACCGCGGTTCGCGCGCCCTCGCCCTCCAACAGAGCGTTGACGCCCACGGTGGTGGCGTGCACCGTACCCTCGACCTCCGAGGCTTCGACACCCTCAGCGTCACATACCTTCTCTATACCACGTACGACGCCGACCGTCTGGTCTTCCGTCGTCGGCGTCTTCGCGGTTACGAGACCGTTTTCAGTAGAAAGCGTAATATCGGTAAACGTGCCGCCAACATCGACGCCTATGCGCATACGGTCGGCAGGCGCGCCTCCGTCGTAAGCCTGTCGTTAAACGAGACGCGCGTCGATACAGACGTTGTAGTCGTACGGCGCGTACGACCGCACGACGACCTCTTCAAGAACCTCTACCTCGTACCCGCACCGGACAGCTGTCTCACGTATCTCCTCCACGGCACCTTCGAACAGGTCGTCCTCGTGGCGTATGTCGTAGTAATGCAGTACACCCCCGCTCCGTGCCGTTTCACACGCCGTTTCGAGGAACTCGTCGGCGGTATGGGGAAGGTTCATGTAGACGCGATCCGCACCGCCGGCGTCTGCGACACGTCGCCCAACGTCGCGTGCGTCGTCGTTGTACGCCGTGACACTATCGCCAACCCCGTTGCGCTCGGCGTTCTCGCGTAGGAGTTCGACGGCGCGCCCGTTTATGTCCGACGCGACGACATCCGCGCCCGCCTCCGCGACAGCGACCGAGAAGGGACCAACGCCCGCGAACATATCGAAAACCATCTCGTCGGGCGATACATCCGACGCGACCCTCTGACGTTCCTCCGCAAGACGCGGCGTGAAGTAGACCTCGGTCAGGTCGACGACGAAGCCGCGCCCGTACTCGCGGTGAACCGTCCGTGTCTTCCGTTCGCCTGCCACGTACGACATACGCCGCGTCCTCTCGCGTCCCTCGACCGCGGATTCGACGCGCAGAGCGGTTTCGATACCGTTGTCCGCCTCTACGAGCGCCTCGCCCGCCTCGTCGTTCTCTTCGGGTTCGAGAAGCGCGACGTCCCCCACGGTCTCGAAACGCGGCTCGTGTCCGAGTATATCCGCGGCGTCCGTCGCGTCGTCGCGTTCGTCGAACGCGCGCCGTGTCGTCGGTAGGTCGTCGTACGCCTCTGTCACGGGAATGTAGAGGTAACCGTCCTCCTCTTCTATACGCAGGTCGTGGTCAAGAACGCCGTCGCCGGCGAGACGTTTACGCGTCTCCTCGCCGTCTTGGCGCCGAACACGGACGCAGAGGCTCTTCATCGGTGCCACCTACACCCCGGATCGACAAGTGGCTGTCGGCATCCGAGGACGACCGTAAAGATAACTGTCCCCCTCGTAGAAACTAAGGTATGGTCGAACCGATAGTGTTGGCTGGCGTCGCGGCTGTCGTCCTACTCATGATACTGAGTGCGTTCTTTTCGAGTAGCGAGATCGCTATGTTCTCGCTCGAACGTCACCGTATAGACTCCCTCGCAGAGGGTGAGGAGGCGAGCGCGGCTACGTTGGAGAGCCTGAGGGAGAACCCTCACCGTCTCCTCGTAACAATTCTCGTCGGTAACAACGTCGTCAACATAGCGATGACATCTATAGCGACCGCCCTTTTCGCCATCTATGTCCCCGGTGGTCTGGCGGTTCTTCTCACAACCGTCATCATCAGCGTACTCGTACTCGTCTTCGGCGAGTCCGCACCCAAGTCGTACGCCGTTGAGAACACCGAGGAGTGGGCGCTACGTATCGCACGCCCTTTACAGGCTTCGCAGTACGTCATGTACCCTGCGGTCGTCTTCTTCGACCATCTCACGCGCGGCGTAAACCGTTTCACGGGCGGACGTTCGGACATAGAGACATCGTACGTGACACGTGACGAGATCGAGGGTCTCCTCCGTACCGGCGAGGAGGAGGGCGTCATAGAGGAGGACGAGCGCGAGATGATACAGAGCGTCTTCCGTTTCACCAACACGATAGCCAAGGAGGTGATGACCCCACGTCTCGACGTCGTTTCCGTCACCGCCGACGCATCGCTCGACGAGGTGCTCCAGACGTGTGTAGAGAACGACGTAACACGCGTACCCGTCTACCGCGACAACCTCGACAACATCGTCGGTATAGTCGATATACGCGATATAATACCCGCTCTCGAAACCGATGCGACCCCCGCGGATATCGTCGAGCCTACGCTCCACGTACCCGAGACGAAGGAGATAGACGACCTACTCCGTGAGCTACAGGACGAACGTATACATCTCGCGATCGTTATAGACGAGTTCGGCTCCACAAAGGGTCTCGTTACCGTCGAGGATATCGTCGAGGAGATCGTAGGCGAGATCTTCGAGACGGAGGAGGAGGAGCCTATCGAACGTATCGACGACGGTACGATAACCGTCAAGGGCGAGGTCAACCTCGACGAGGTGAACGAGGAACTCGGTATCGATCTCCCTGAGGAGGGCGAGTTCGAGACCGTCGCGGGCTTCATCTACAACCGTATGGGAAGGCTCGTCGAGGAGGGCGAGACGGTCGTCGACCAAGGCGTTACGCTTACCGTCGAGGAGACAGAAAACACAAGAATACTACGTGTCCGCGTAGAAAAGGAGGAACAAGAGTGATTCTCGGAATAGACGCCGGCGGTACGAACTACGACGCCGTCGCTTTCGAAGACGGCTCAGTCGTCTCTGCCGCCAAGAGGTCGGCTGACACCGACGATGGCTTCGAGACCCTGCTCGCGGAGGTCGTCGAAAAGGTTGACGGGAGCGGTAATGCCGAGGTCGACCGCGTGGTTGTCTCGACAACACGCGTCCTAAACTCAGCCGTACAGAACCGTCTCCCCGACTGCACAAACGTCGTGGTTCCGGGTGTCGGTCTTTCGCCCGAGCTCGCCTACTCAGGCGACGAAAACCTCGTCGCGGACGGATGCGTCGATCACCGTGGGCGTGTCACCGAACCCCTCGAAATCGACGGTGAGCCGTCGCACGGCGTCGTCGCTGTCACGGCGAAGTTCTCGACGCGTAACCCGTCGCTCGAAACAGAGGCTTCGGAGTCTCTCGACGCACCCACGGTCGCTCTTGGACACGAGTCAGGAGGTGCTCTCGGCTTTCCGTCGCGCGCGGAGACGACGGTCGCAAACGCAAAGTCGAAGCCCGTCTTCGAGAGCTTCGAGTCTTCGTTACACGACGCGCTCGACGAGACGGGTATAGACGCCCCTGTCTACTACCTCAAGGGCGACGCCGCTATGCTGTCGCGCGAATCGGCGCGCACCACACCTGCGCATACGCTCCGTAGCGGTCCCGCTTCGAGTAGCCTCGGTCTCGTCGCACTCACCGAACGTTACGCAGAGACGCCTTCGTTGACCAACGCCGTCTGTGTCGACATCGGCGGTACGACCACAGACGTGACGCTTGTCAAGGACGGCTTCCCCGCCCTTGTCGACGAGGTTGAGGCGGGCTGTATATCGACGTTCTACGACGGCGTCGTCGCCGTCAACACGACCGCAGGCGGCGATACACGTCTCGACGAGGACGGTCTTACTGGCGTCCGTGACGGACCCGCGGTGGCTTTCGGTGGTCCCTCGCCGACGCCTACGGACGCATTACATGTTCTCGGCGCGGTTTCGGAGGGCGACGCGACGGCGGCGCGTGAAGCACTGTCGGCGCTCGGCGATCCCGAACAGGTTGCGGAGGAGGTTGTCGAAGGCTTCGTCTCCGCGATCGCCGAGTCGGTACGGTCGCTTGAAGGACACGAAGACGTACCCGGTACGGTCGTCGTCGGCGGTGCGCTCGCCGACGCTCTCGCAAGCCGTCTCGCAGACAGGCTCGACTGTATCTCCGACGTTATCGTTCCTCAGAACGCCGCTGTCTGCGGCGCTGTCGGCTGTGCCGTCGCCTCGGTCAGCGTACGTACGCATGTACACGTCGACACCGCACGCGGCGAGATGACGGTTGCGTCGGCGGGTCCCGAAAAGGTCGAGGAGGTTGAGACGGGCGTCGAGTACGAAGAGGACGAGGCGCGCGAACTCGTTGCGCGTGAGACCGCGGAGGCGACACGCCGCGCAGGCGGCGACGCTACGTTGGACGAGATCGAGATAACCGCTTTCCGTTCGTTCAACGTCGTCGAGGACGGACGCGTCGTCGGGCAGATAACCGACGCAACCGCCCGTGCGGAACCCGGGAGGAGGAAACGGTGACGCTCGCACTCGTCTACCACGACGACTACCTTCTCCACGAGAACACGCCGACGCATCCGGAGCGCCGCGAACGTCTGACGTACACGATGGATCAGCTACGTGAGGAGGGTGTGCTCGATCATACGGATGTCGAACTTGTCGAACCCGAAGCCGTGACCGAGGACGAGATCCTCCGCGTCCATACGCCCGACTACGTCGGTCGTCTCAAGAAGATGTCGGAGGAGGGCGGTGGCGCGCTTACGGTCGACACGCACGTCTCCGAACATACGTGGGACTCTGCGCGTCTCGCCGCTGGCGGCGTCACGGACGCCGTCGACCGTGTCCTCAAAGGCGACAACCAAACCTCCTTCGTGATGTCACGTCCGGGCGGTCACCACGCATTCGCCGACCACGCACACGGCTTCTGCTTCACAAACAACACAGCCGTCGCTCTCAAGCACGCACAGGAGGTTTACGACCTCGACCGTATACTCCTATGGGACTGGGATGCGCACCATTTCGACGGTACGCAGTCGGTCTTCTACGACGACCCTTCGGTTCTCACGATGTCGACACACCAGACCGGAAGGACGCTGTTCCCCGGCACGGGCTACACCGACGAGGTCGGCGAGGACGAAGGCGAGGGCTACAACGTCAACGTACCCCTGCTACCCAAGACGGGCGACGAGGGCTACGAACGCGTCGTCGACGAGGTTTTCGAGCCTATCGCGCGTCAGTACGACCCGGATCTTCTTTTCGTCGAGGCGGGGCAGGACAACCACTTCACGGATCCTATCACCGACCTCGGCGTGACGGCGCAGGGGTACGCGTCGCTGATGAACTCAGCCGTTGAGACGGCGGAGGACGTATGTGACGGACGCGTCGTCGCCTCCCTCGCGGGCGGTTACGGCGTCGAGGGCGGTCTACCCTACACAAACCTCGCCGTAATCGCGTCGCTCGCGCGTCTCGATACGTCGAACGTACGCGAACCCGCGACGTACGAACCCCCCGCCGACGGACCGACGGTCGACGGCGCGGTCAGTAAGGTAAAGGAGAAGCTCGGCGACTACTGGGAGCTTTGAACCGCGTCCCCATCTTCGCCACCCCCCGACATACCGCCGAGAACGTCCCCGCGCGTTACGATACCCACGAGCGTACCGTCCTCGACGACCGGAAGCCTGTTGTACCCCGTACGTACCATAACCCCCGCCCCTTCGTCGAGCGCAGTCGTCGGCGCGACCGTACGCGGATCCTTCGACATCACGTCACGTACACGCGTCTCGCCTACGTCGTGTAACGTCTCCTTGAGCAAGCCGTGTTTCTCCGCCCATTCGCGCCACGGAAACGCGCGTAACGGAAGCTCGAAAGCCTCGAAAGGCGACGGAAGCCAGATGTTTGTGTCCTCCTGTTTGGCGTCGAGAAGGTCGAGGAGATCCGCCTCGCTCACTACGCCAACGACCTCGCTTTCATCGACAACCGGCGCACCGCTAACGTCCTCCTCGCGCAGACGCCGGGCTACGACGCTAACCTCCTCGTCGGGTTCGCACGTCACCACGTCGGTCGTCATAACGTCTTCAACCGTCTTCATACACCGTACTCGTACCGGACGGCGGTTAACGGTTGCGGCACGGTAGGTGAAAGACGCGTTTGAGCCTACGTCAGATATATTACAGCCCCTCACATACGTGAGGAGTATGAACACGAGAAGGCTCGTACTCGTCTCCGTCTGTGCCGCGGTGGCGCTCCTGTTCGCGTCCCCCGTAGCCGCGACCGCAGACGTTACAGTAACCGTCGACGGCGACGAGGTCGACGACGGCGAGACGGTCGAACTCGACTCATCGACGGCGGTCGTGAACGTCTCCGTGGAGTCCGACGGTACGCTTTCGTCGGTCAGCACAGAGACGGGTTCGTCGTCGAGCTTCGCGGGTCTCAACAGGTCGACGTTTACGACGTCGCGGGCGCTGACGGTTTCGGGCGAGACAGTCTTCACCGTCGAGGCGACCGACGGCGACGGGACGACGACCTACGAGGTAACGTTAAGGAGATCCGTAGAGACGGCGGCGGGTGCGGAGGAGACCGTCGAAGATCTTCAGAACCGCGTCGGTGATCTTGAGGACGATGTCGAGAGCCTCGAAGACCGCAGGAACCAGCTACGTGAGACGCGCAACAACCTTTCGGATCGTCTCAACCGAACCGAGGGCGACGGCGGTACGAACGGTACCGACGACGGCGGCGGCGAAGGAATGCCCGGCTTCGGCGCACTCGTCGCACTCATTGCGCTCGCCTTCGTAGCCACCGCGAGGGCTTCCTAAGCGAAAAGCAGAAAACCGTGCGGTGAGGACGGTTCCGTATGTTCGATTCGGGCGGACACACGACGCGTTTCTACATCGACGTTCTCTATGGCGTACTGTTCTTCTCAGCCTTCGTCTCCCTCGTCTACGACATGAACACCGTCGTCGCCGGGTTCACGGGCGGTCTCGTCGCGGGCTACTTCCTACACGTCTGGGGGAAGATGGAGACGTACGAAGCCAAGGTTGAGGAGACCGTCTCCGCCGAGGCGGAACGTCAGGTCTCGACCGAGGTAGACGAACAGGTCGGTGATGTCAGGAAACGCGTCGAGGGCGGCGTTGAAGAACACGTACAGGAGAAGGTTGAGGAGCGCGTTGAGGAACGCGTCGAGGAGTTCGTCGACAAGAAGGTGGAGGAACGCGTCGACGAGATACGTGACGGCGGCGCTTAGCTACAGGTATCCGTTAGCTAAAGGTATCCGTCCTCGCGCGCGAGAAGTATACCTTCGAGCGTTGCGTCGTTGGCGGGCATACCTTCTAGCGTTGCGTCGTTCGCCGGCGCGCCGCGCGCGACGTTTAGTGCTTCGTCCGCGGGCACGCGCCGGACGCTCGGGAACTCGTTATCGCCGAGCGACGTTTCGCCGCGCTCCTCAACGTCGACGTAGACAACAGCGCGCGTGTGACGCAGAACCCCCGTAGCGACGCGGTACTCCTGCAGGACGTGCGCCTCGTCACCCACGAAACCCGTCTCCTCACGTAGTTCGCGCAACCCAGCCTCCTCGTAGCCTTCACCGTCCTCGACGATACCCGCGACGAGTTCGAGGTGTTTTTCACGCACCGCCGGACGGTACTGTTCGACGAAGACAACGTCGTCGCCGTCGCGGGCTACCACCACGACGGCGTCGGGCATCTCCGCCCAGTAGTACTTCTTCGTCGTCCCGTCAGGCTGTTTTACCTCGTCGTATCCTCCGTCGTACCATCCCGTCTCGTACTCCGTCCGTGATTCGGTGACGCTCCAGTCTCCGTCTTCCATGTCCATGTTCGCGTGCCGACGCGCAAAAGCCTGTCTGACGCGCGTCATAATTCGCCGGTATCCACCAGAAAGTATATATAATTACCTCTTTTCCCTATGACGTAGGGATGATGCCCCTGCAGTTACGGAACCAACCCCAACGGCAAAGACTTTAACCCGTTGGGTTCAATCCCGTGACTGTAAGACACCCATGGAGGTAGATCAATAAGCATGTATGGTACCACTATCGGAAGCACAGACGTAGAAACGACTACAGTAAGACAAGGAGGTGACACGTCAACATGAACGATAGACTGTATAGAGTGACGTTGATCCTGTCGGTATTTGCGCTGATAGGTGCGGCTGGTGCAGGTGTCGTAGCCGCACAGGACGCTACGGTAGGTAACACAACACAAGGAGATGACTACGACTCGCTACAGAACGCGATTGATGGCGAGGCGGCAGGTAGCACGATACAGGTCAATGATAGCTACGACTCGTCGGCGGATACCTTCCCCATAACGGTATCCAATGATCTCACCATCAATGGCACGGCTAACGCTGAAATCGTGGCTCAAACGGGAGATGTACCCGACAGAGATGGTGTTATCAATCAGAACGGTGGAACGCTCAACGTTGAGGACGTGAGGATAGAGGTCAACCTCGACGCCGATAGTAAGATCATCCGAGGTATCGACAGCTCGTCTGGAGAGCTCAACGTGGACAACGTTGTGTTTGACTCGTCGGACGCCAGCTTCGGATTCCCTCAGAACAACTATACCCAGCTGGTTAACTTCCAGTCCGGCAACGGTAGCGTTACGAACTCCGAGTTCAACGGGGAATTCGGTGACGCCATCCAGGTAAGAACGACCGACCCGGTTACTGTTGATAATAACGACTTTAACGGCGTCGATTCGTCAGAGGGTATCGGCGTGAACGCCAACGCAGAGGATGGTCACGATAACGTCACTGTGACGAACAATAACTTCGACACCCTCGGCGGTCCTGTCACTGACTTCAACAGTCCGCCAGCGAATGCGGACGGCTTACAGGTGAGCGGTAACACCATAACTAATTCCGACGGTCTCGGTGACAGGAGCTCCATCTCGGTGGCTGGTCTCAACTCCCAGTTCGACATAGATTCGGTAGACCCTGCGGGCGCTGACTCGACCATAAATGTAGGGACGAACGAGACGTACAATGTGACGGTTACTAACTCCGGAGCCGATCAGGACGCTAAGAACGTCTCCGTTGAGGTAGACGTTCCCGGCGGTACAAACCTAACAGCTACCGAAGATCTGGTACTGAATGCTGGTGAGACTGACAACGTCACGCTTGAGCTAGACACGTCGGGTCTAGATGCGGACACGTACAATGTCTCCGTCCGCACCAACGACAGCAACGATGACGAAGTCACCGGCGACCTGACGGTTTCGGATCCTGACGCGAGGAACTTCATCGACGGTAACATCGGTGACGACCAGCTGAACCCCATCGATAACGCCGGAGATGTCGAAATAAACGTAACGTACATCGGTGGCAGTGGTACGAGAGCCACCGACTTCACGCTCATCAGCCAGGTCCAGATAAGCGAACTCGACGACATACAAGACATCATCGACGATCCGCTGGACAACCGCGTCGACGACTCCGTCGGTGACGCTGGCTACAACCCGACCGCTCCCGATCAGAGGGACGAGTACTTCATCAACCTCCCCAACTTCGGAGACGGGACTCAGTTCAACGTTGAAGCCGATCTCGAAGGCTTCGGTGCCTTCGACGGACCCACCACGCCGCCGGTTGGTCCCGGTGGGCAGGCGGTGAGGGACATACGTCTTGAGCGCCTGATCAACGCCGACGAGATTGATATCGACAAGACCCCCGCAGACGGTAGGGTCGATCTCGGCGGCACAATAACCGACAACGTAACTGTCCTTACCAACGACACCGAACCGGCGGACGAGCTTGAACCGCTGTCCGACACGCCGGTCAACGTCACGGTGGTCGACAGTACCACCGGTGAGTTCCCTGGAGCGATATCCGAGGGAGACCTCGTCATAACTCCGGTGCCGCCCGCAAACACGGGTTCGAACGGTACCGTCGAGTTCCAGATATCGCTCAACCAATCGGGTATCAACGCGGAAGCGATAGACGGCGGAGTTGACTTCACGCTTGAGTTCGAAGCGACTGCGTCGGGTGACGGACCTGCTGTGACACAACAGCAGAACATCACCTTCGTCGGTGAACCGCCTACGGGAGATGGCACGATAGCAGGCGACGTTGAGGAGATAGTCACCGACGGTGCCAGCAACACAGAGTCTGCAGACGGGGTCAGTGTGCACGCTGTAAACACAGACCGTGTTGACTCCAACACCCACGGGTTCAATACTTCCGGAGGTCCTGCCACCGTGGAAACCTGGGTTACTGCTGACGAAGAGCGTACAACTCCTGAAAGCGTTCCCGGCGAAGGGAACGACTACGGCGAGTACTTCCGTGTTGCGGAACTCAATACCGACGGTACCGTAGCGGAGATTCTTGACGTTCGGACGGACTACCTCGTTAGTCCGAGCACTAACGCGTACTCGCAGAACCTCTCGATGCCCGGAACCGGATTCACGTCCGATTCCACATCTGATGTCGGTGTCGCACCGCTGGAGCCTGGTGACTACCAGATCCAGTACTCCACCGACGGCTCCTTCGACAGCCCCGACCTGTCGAACTTCACAGCGACCGCGAACCTGACGTACGAGTTCACCGAACAGAGGTACAACGGCTCCGCGGCTGTCCACACGGACGTGACCCGTGACGACGGAACGTACGAGCTGTACAACCTGTTCACCAACGCTGACGCAGACACCAACTCTGACGCAGGTCAGACGTACGTCACAATAGCGGCTGACGACACTACCGCACTCGGCTTCGCCAACTTCCGTGGATACGATACGGTTGATGTTCAGCAGAACAGCGACGCCGGTGGAGCCGACGACGACACAGGACAGCTTGAGACGGACCTTTCCGTCTTTGAGGTTCCTGTCCAGCCGGACAGTGTCAACGTCACCAACATAGGCACGGTTTCAAGCCCTGCCGACGCTGACGCTAACTTCAGCCAAGATCTCAGCGCATTTGCCGACACATCTGACAACACGCGCCAGGCCATACCGCGTGACGGTAGCACCGTGGACGTCATCGAACTCCGCACGTTTGCGGAGGAAGGCGATGTCTCGGTAGGCGCTGACGCTACCGTATCGTTCTCGGAAACCGATGTCCCCGAGACGTTCGCTGGTAGCTTCCTCGCCGACGGTGTCGGTGGGGATGTCTCGGTTAACAGCGACGACCAGATAACCGTCGATACCAGCCCAGAGGAAGGAAGCTACGAAGCCGGCGAAGCCGTCATCTTCCTCCGGTCTGACTCGGCTGGTCTCGATGACGACGCTAACCTAACCGTTGAGGCTGACCTCTCTGGTCTCGACACGGACACCACCGACAAGCTGTTCGAGGGCGTCCTGTCGCAGAAGTACGAGAGTGCGAGTATAACCGGTGTCGTGACCGACGATAACGACAACCCGGTTGACGCTCGTATCTTCGTCAGCGAGTTCGTTGACGAAGGTGCAGGCATCGAGATAACGTTCGTGCCCGACGACGTTGAGGATCTCAACAACTTCACGGCGACGGTCAGTCAGATAGGCGGTCCGACGCTTGAAACGGTGGATCTCACCGCAGAGGATATGCAGGAGTTCGAGTTCCAAGGATTCGGTTCCAACCTGTCGCTCGCGGCTGGTGAAGAGCCATACCAGCTCCTCGCAGACCGTGCGGCAGACAGAACCACCCTGTCACCTGTACCGGCTGTCCCGGATGCTCAGCTCGGACCTACTGAAGATGTCACCTACGCCCTCAGAGGCGTCTCGGCACAGGGTCAGACGGGTACATCGGTCAGTACAGCCGTCGAGGTCAACCGTACGAGTACCGCCAGCGTCGTCATAGACGCTATCGAGACGGAGTACCAACTCTCCAACCTGAACCCTACCGACGCAACCATCCAGCAGGGTGACGATCTGACGGTTACCGCCGAAGTCACCAACTCCGGTGACTTCGCCGATAACCAGAGCGTCACGCTCGAGGTTGAGAACGAGGCAGGGGACGTAACGGAGATTGCGAGTCAGTCCGTCGAACTCTCTGCTGACGCCTCGACAACGGTCACCTTCACCGCCGAAAACGTTGATCTAGCGCCGGGTAACTACACGCACGCTGTCGCGTCCGAAGACAGTAGAGTGGAAGGCAACCTAACGGTTGAGGAAGCGCCCGACGAAGCGAACTTCGAGGTTTCGAACCTCGATCCGGCTGACGCGACGGTGACGGAAGGAGCCGATCCGATCAACGTCACAGCAGACGTTGAGAACACGGGCGACCTTAGCGGAACGCAGAACGTGACGCTCGAAGTCACGAACGCGTCCGGTGAGGTTGTCTACTCCGACACGGTGAGCACGGAACTCGATGCTGGAAACAGCACGACGGTGGAGTTCACCGGCGTCCAAGCAGGTGACCTCGCACCCGGCGACTACACGCACGCTGTCGCGTCCGATGACAGTAGCGTGGAAGGTAACCTAACGGTTGAAGAGGCACCTGATCCGGCGAACTTCGGTGTCTCGAACCTCGTTCCGTCTGGCGCGACGGTGACGGAGGGAGACGACCCGATCAACGTCACAGCAGACGTTGAGAACACGGGCGATCTTAGCGGAACGCAGAACGTGACGCTCGAAGTCACGAACGCGTCCGGTGAGGTTGTCTACGACGAAGAGGAGAGCGTTGAGGTTGACGGCGGAAACACCACGACGGTGGAGTTCACCGGAGTGCCCGCAGGCGACCTCACGCCCGGAGAGTACACGCACGCTGTCGCGTCCGAAGACAGTAGCGTGGAAGGCAACCTAACGGTTGAGGCGGTTGATGACGGCAACGGTGGCAACGGCGACGGTAGCGCCCCGTCCGACAACCCACTCTTCGATGAGAGCGGCGAGCCGATGGATGGGCTTGACGTCACCGACGCTCTCACCACTTGGACCGAGACAGGTGAGATAAACGGTGAGCCCGTTGAGGGTCTTGATCTTATCGACTACCTCAGCGATTGGAACGAAGCACAGAGCGGTAACTAAAGACCGAGCCACGCGGCTGAGGTAGCCGCGTAACAATACGACCTTCTTCTTTCTTTCGACAGCTCACCAGTAGCCACAGCGCAGTCTCGCCGGAGATATATCCTATCCACACAAAGACTATATCCTCCTAGTGCCGACTTGATCTATGAGACTAAAAATCGCCGTGCTCTGTATAGCCCTACTTGCATTTACTCTATTCCCAGCCGCGCAGGCTTCGGATACCACCGTCGCACACGAGGTAGAAAAGAAGATGGAAACCTCCACCGAACCCGTCGAGGTATTTGTCAACCTCAAGAAGCTAAATGGGTTGATGACACAACGGACGAGGGAACACCAAACCACGATCTCCCAACAGCGCCTTATCGACTACGCAGAATCAACCGAAGGGATCCGTGTTCTCAAGGATTTCTGGATAACAAACTCTGTCTTAGTTGAGATAGACCCGAGGTACGACCATGAGAAGCTAACCCGTATCGACGGGGTACGCTCCTTAAGCCCGAACGCTCAGATGGGTGTTCTCGGTTCGTCCTCGTTGGGTCTACAGAACTCATCCACCGGTTCTACCACTGATCGATCCCCGACTACCACGCAATCAGTATCCACGAAATCAACCGACACGACCTACGGTATACAACAGATAAACGCCACGGACGTCTGGTCTCAGTACAACACCCAAGGCGAAGATGTCCGGGTGGCTATCCTTGACACGGGCGTTAACGTCAGCCACCCTGACATAGAGCTACGTACGACCGACCCCTCTAACCCTACCTATCCGGGAGGCTGGGCTGAGTTTGACTCCAACGGTAACAGGGTCACCGGATCTGAGCCACACGACACGGGCACCCACGGAACACATGTAACCGGCACAGTCGGCGGCGAACACACCGGTGTAGCTCCTAACGCGAGCCTGATGCACGCGCTCGTGGTGAATGACGGATCCGGTGGAACCTACGCACGGGTAATCGCAGGCATGGAGTGGGCTGTCGAAAACGATGCGGATGTCGTTTCTATTAGCCTAGGAGGGGATAAGATCCAATCCACCTGGATCGACGCCGTAGAGAACGCGAATCAGATGGGTACGGTGGTCATAGCCGCTACCGGAAACTATAATCAAGGCGGGGACGGTAGAAGCTCTACCCCTGGAAACGTGTACGACGTTTTAGGGGTCGGTGCCGTTGATACTAAGCTTGAGGTACCGGGTTTCTCCGGCGGCGAACTTCTTAATACCGATTCAACCTGGGGTTCCTCTGCCCCGGAAGACTGGCCTAATCAGTACGTCGTGCCCGATATAGTAGCGGCGGGTCTTTCGGTAAACAGCACCTCGGCTAACGGCGGATATGAAATACAGAGCGGGACAAGTATGGCAACCCCACACGTCGCAGGCGCTACCGCACTCGCACTCTCGGCTACGGGCGACAAGAGTCCCGACCGCGTGACCGACGCGTTTGCACTCACGGCTTTCGGGTCGGGTTCGGAGGAACCGGGCACGAGATACGGACACGGGGTAGCGGACGCTCTCGCTGTTACCGAACATCTCATCGACGACGCTTCCGTATCGGGTACGGTTGTCAATGGTTCGGGGACTCCTATTAACGATGCCAATGTCACCGTGGACGGTCTTCGTGTAGATTCCACAGGAGGAAGCTACGATGTGGGTCTCACCTCCGGAAGCTGGGATCTTGAAGTATCCGCTCCCGGATACCAGGATACGACCGAGACGGTGACGTTTGAACAAGACGAAAACGTCCGGAGGGACATACAGCTACAAAAGACACCGGACGGAAACACACCCCCAAAAGCATCGTTCACCTACTCGCCGAACAGTCCACAAACGTCGGAAACGGTAACGTTCGACGCCTCGGCTTCGTCGGACACGGACGGAACGGTACAGGGCTACGACTGGGACTTCGGCGATGGAACGACGGCTACGGGCGAAACCGTGTCACACTCGTACGGTAGTTCGGGTGATTACGTGGTTGAACTAACCGTAACCGACGGTAGCGGGGCGACGGATACAGGGACAGAAACAGTATCGGTACAGTCGCCGAATCAGGAACCGACAGCATCGTTCACGTACTCGCCAAGCAGTCCCGACACCTCCGACAGCATAATCTTCGACGCGTCGGGGTCGTCGGATACGGACGGAAGGATACAGAGCTACGACTGGGACTTTGGCGATGGAACGACAGATATTATAACGAGTGATGCAACGCAACATTTGTACACTGCACCCGGAGACTACACGGTTGAACTAACGGTCACCGATAACGAAGGTGCGACGGATACAGAGACTGAGACTGTATCGGTACAGTCGTCCGGAGGCGACAATACCCTGCCGATGGCTTCTTTCACGTACTCGCCGAACAGTCCAGAAACGTCGGATACGGTGAGTTTTGACGCGTCCGGTTCGTCAGACTCAGACGGTTCGGTAGTCCAGTACGAATGGGACGTCGACGGTGACGGGGTTATAGAGTACAGTTCCTCTATGCCCACAGTCTCACATTCATACACCAGTTCAGGAACATATACAGTCGAGCTAACCGTCACCGACGATGACGGGGATTCCGTATCTACGGGCAAGACCGTATTCATAAGATCGCCTAACAGTCCACCGACTGCGTCGTTCACCTACCAACCGGATAGCCCCGATACATCCGACACCGTGTCTTTCGATGCCTCAGGCTCGTCGGATTCGGACGGCACAATAACGTCCTACGAATGGAACTTTGGCGATGGGACGACGGCGGGCGGTGAAACAAGATCCCACTCCTATGCAGATGCCGATACGTTCACAGTCACCCTAACTGTGACGGACGATACCGGTGCGACGGATACGACCACACAAACAGTTTCGGTAAGCTCTTCGCCAAGTAACTCACCACCTATAGCAGAGTTCTCGATTACCTCTGACACTCCACAGACAGGTGAGACTGTCTCCTTTGATGCCTCTAACTCATCAGATCCGGACGGAACCGTAACATCCTATACCTGGAACTTCGGTGATGGAACGACAACAACAGGAGAAACGGCGTTACACTCCTACAGCACTCCGGGGAGTTACACTATCGAACTCACAGTGACCGATGACGACGGTGCGACAGCGTCTACGAATACTACGGTGTCTGTGAGTTCGTCAAATACCGCACCGACGGCGTCGTTCACGTACTCGCCGAGTAAACCGGAAACGTCCGACACCGTGACATTCGACGCATCAGGTTCGTTGGACTCTGATGGGGTCATACAGTCCTACGACTGGGACTTCGGCGATGGAACGACGACTACGGGCGAAACAGCGACACACACGTACAGTAATCCTGGAGACTACACAGCAACACTGACTGTGACGGGTGACGAAGGAGCGACGGATACGGAGACACAGGCAGTATCGGTGAGTAGTAGCGGTAACGGAGGCGGAGGGACACAAGGGGACATAACAGACATACAGACAACTTTGTCGGACACGGACGGGGACGGTTTGGACGATAGCATAACGGTCGACGTATCGGTGGAGTCGGACGGAGGTGTGACGGCGGTAGAGTTTGACGCGCCGTTCTCGCTTGACCTATCCGAAACGGATGAGAGTCAGGCGGCTGTCGTACAGATAACCGACGACCAAGAGGAGGAAAACGTAACGTTCGGAAGTATAGGTGGTTACACAGGAACGTACACGGTAGAAGGAACGTTGTCGGATCAGTCCGAAGGAGACGTGGGTAATGTAACGGCATGGATAGGTGGTGTATCGAGGGAATCTGCGAGTGAAACAAGCGAGACACGGTTCACGGTTGAATCGGACACGTCGCCACCGTCGGGTAGCGTTAGTATAGATGCACCGTCGACGGTTTCGCCAAATTCGAGCTTTGAGGTAAAGACGTCCGTGGAGTCGGACGGAGGAGCGACGGTGGTACAGTTCGATGCGCCGTTTTCGCTTGACCTATCCGAGACGGACGAGAGCCAAGCATTCGTGGTGAGTATAAACGACGACCAGCCTAACGAGATGGTAGCTTTCGGAAGTATGGGGCACACGGGAACGTACACCGTAGACGTCAAGATAGAAGATGGAGGCGACGAGGATAGTATAGAAGTAGCGTCCTGGATAGGCGACCTTGACCGTAGCAAAGCAGACGCGGAGGATACGGAGGTGGTCGGGGTTTCGGCTGAGGACAACCCCAGCCCGTTTATTGACTCAGGCGGACAGCCACTTGGTGAGCTACAGGTGGTACAGCGTCTGGTTCGCTGGAAAGATGACGGGAAGATAGACGGAGAGAGCTACGGAGAGATACGACTCGTCCGGTATCTCATTGGATGGAACAACGCCACATAATAAACTATCCTAACCTACCTCGTTGCTACCAACCAGGTTTGAGGTTGGTGTGTAGATCAGTACCCCCTCGCGCGTGACTGTCAACCGTTGAACGTGTTTCATCGAGTGAATATATTTCATCGTTCTTTGGTCTATATTGATCTGTTTGTCGGGGATCACAAAGATATAAGTGTTGCGCGGTAGCGAATGGTAGTATACCGGAGTGAACAGAATGGGGGAGAACAATTAACCATGGCACGAGGTATGGGTGGGCGGATTTGGTCGGGTGGACTGAACCGAATATGAGCGGGTGTACGAGCACCGGTGTTCGGATGACGTTCGGCGTAAGAAAGTCGTCCAACGCCTCAACTAGGACTGTTAAGTTACTTCGGGGGTGTCTATGACAATAGAACGCACGGTTGACAAAGACAAGTACAGTACTCAGGCACGTGGTAGCATAGGCGCGCGAAACGGAGTTCGGTCCGGCTTAGCACGGGTAAGCGACGGCATCGGTTGGGACGGGTACCGGATACCGGTTCTCCTCGCTATCGCGGCTGTCGCGCTCGTGGTTCTCGCTGGTTCGGCGGTTGACACGGTCGGTGCTGCCGACGGTGAGAACTTTACCGTTGATACTGGGACGAACGTGACAGTTGAACCGAAAAACTCTGCTGTTACGTCCACGGGTGAACTCTCAGAAACAGCACGGATGCAGACATTTAACGTCACCCTTGACCGTGGTGATATTGAGGTGGGTGAAACTACCACATTTGAAGTGGAAATAGAGGTCGCCGAACAGATTGGTGGACTCGCAGAGGTAGAAACAGTTGAGGATATCAAGGTGGAGAATATAGGTCATGACCATCCGAATCTTAGTGTTAGCCCAACCGAAGCTGATGTTGGAGATCTTACTGTCGGGAAGTCCGAGACAGTTACCTTTGACGTAACGCAAACAACTGAGGATGAACTTTTCTTTACTCTGAGGATTACGGGCAACGTCAACGGAACACAGGTTGAGCAACTGTTCTCACGTTCTATCAAACCCGAAGACGGAAACAAAACCGACTGGGTAGATACCCCTGAAGGAGAACCGTCACCAATTACGAGCGGAACCGAGTCGACTCCAACCGATAAGGTCACCAATGACTCTGTGTCTACTCAGGCAACCGCTACTGTCACAGGAACTTGGTACTACTTGGACGGTAACGATAACAAGCAACCATGCAAAAGGTGCTGGGTTGAGGTAAAAGATAATGATCCGGTAAGTGACGGAACTCTGGCAAGTGGACGGACGGACGCAAACGGTGATTATAGTTTCTCCTTTGACCCGACGAATTCGGGGGCTACCGAGTTCAGTAATGTTGATGTTTATGTGAAAGTCTACGCGGACAACGGGGTTGTGGAGGTAAAAGAAGATGGTATTTACCCAAATCCAACATACTCTGACACAACCGAAACTGAGAACGACGTTCAAGATGGGGCGTATATATCATTCTCTAACACGGTAAGTGAAAACAAGGAAGCTTGGCAAATCGCTGAAGATGCACGGACAGCTCGGGACTATATTCTGGATGAGACGGGCTGGACTAGAGACAGTATCCTAACAAGATGGCCTGCTGATAAGAGTGAATTCATGAAGTCACCAATTAGCGAACTAGATGAATATATTAAAATAGGGAGTGATTGGGATTCCGGAACTGTATACCAGGAATATGGGCATGCAGTTATGTATAGCATGTATGGTGATAGTTATCCGGATACTGATGATTATAATAACCGCCACTGCTTACATAGTCATACGGATCCTGGGTTTGCCGTTGTAGAGGGGTGGTCAGCGTTTGTCTGGGGAGCGGTGGCGGATGATTCGACTGAGGTTAGGCATAGTTACCTCAATACTAATATTGAAATTAATACTTAGTTCGATCTAGCTTTCTCTTCAGACGTAGACTGTATCCCTGGTAAATTAGGTGAAATGGACGGCAACTCTGTCGAAGGGAGCGCGGCGAGTATCTGGTGGGATATCATTGACAGTAATCAGGATAACTATCGTGAAGGAATCTCCGGCAAAGAATCCATGGACTACTCGTTTAACGATGTCTTCCAGACGATGAAGGACAACAACATAGAGAGCATGAACGAGTTCTTCAACGAGTGGGACCACGGAGACAAACACGAACTACGCAAAATATACTACAACTACGGCATCGACAGGAACACGCCACCTTCGGTCAGTAGCCCTGAGCCACCTTCTGCGAACGAAGAGAACTACGCCTACCCGTCCGGTTGGATATACTCGCCGAGTTGCTGTGGTATCGAAGTCTCAACGACTGCGAATGATCCAGATGACGGTGTAGTTAAGAACGTAACATTTGAGTATTCAACAGACGGAGGCAACTCTTGGACAGAAATTGGCACCGATGAAGATGGTTCGGACGGATGGGAAGTACGCTGGGCTACAGGTGTCACACAGGAGGGAGTACACGTCAGAGCGAGAGCCTACGACGAAATCGAGAGAGGCACATGGGAGGTCGATACCTCCTGGAACATAGATAACGACCGTCCGCTACCGACAGAGAACCTCAAAGCGTCGGTTCCTACCTCCGGATATACCGACCAGACGGACGTAACGTTCAGTTGGGACCGTCCTTCTGACGAAGGAAGCGGTGTTCAGGGCTACTACTACGAACTTGACGACGACACCCCTGACAACGAAATTACGAATCCCTCCCAAACCAGTAAGAGCTACTCGGGGCTCTCGGACGGCGAGCATACGTTCTACGTGACGGCGTACGACGGCGTACAGTTAGAAGGCGCTATGAGGGACAGAACGATAAAGATAGACACCACACCACCCACGACCACCCATGACGTCGATCAGCAGGACGGTTCCGCCGAGGTGTCGCTTGACGCAACCGACGACGGAAGCGGTGTTGAGACAACCTACTACCGCATCGACGGAGGTTCGTGGCAGACGTACAACGGTCCGTTTACCCTAACTACCACCGGCGAAAGGACCGTAGAGTACTACAGCGAGGACTCGGTCGGGAACGAAGAACAGATACAGGAGACGACAGTAACAGTCAGCCATGACTCACAGCCACCTACTGCGGATGCAGGCGGATCTTACTACGTTGACGAGGGAGGGAGTGTGAACCTGGACTCTTCCGGATCGAACGACCCGGACGGCAACATACGGGATAAGTCATGGCAGGTGGTTACCGGATCGGGTTACGTGTTCGATGGAACGTACGTAGCACCCGATAACGTCGACAGCGACGCCGACGCGACGGTTGAACTGACGGTTACCGACAACGACGACCTAAGTAACAGCGGTACGGCGACCGTGACTGTGCGGGATACCGAGGATAACAGTGGCGGCGGGGGTGGCGGAGGTGATAACACACCACCTGACGCGTCATTCACGTACTTACCAGGTAGCCCAGAGGTGGACGAAACGATAACCTTTGACGCGTCCGGTTCGTCGGATCCGGACGGAAACATACAGTCCTACGAATGGAACTTCGGCGACGGAAAAACGTCGACGGGCAAGTCCCCGTCGCACGCGTACGACGGTACGGGTGAGTACACAGTCACCTTGACAGTAACCGATGATAATGGGGGCACAGACACCGCCACACGGATGGTCCCTGTCGGTTCCCAGACAGAAACCGGGATGATCGTAGGAGAGGTCACCGACACGGACGGATATCCGGTAACCGGAGCCGAGGTTAGTCTGTACACCGGATCAAACGATGATCCCGTGGATACAGATATAACATCCCCGGACGGAAACTACAGCTTCTCCTCGCTAGAACCGGACACGTATACGGTCGAAGCTAGCTACGAGGGTTCGGTGAGTATAGACATAGTCTCGGTTGGAAGCGGTGAAACAGAATCAGCTAAAATAGCGTTGGATCTTGACGACACCGGCAACAAGACACCTGTTGCCGACTTCAGCTATTCGCCCTCGTTGCCGAGCGTAGGGGATTACATAATCTTTGACGCCTCTGACTCATCAGATCCGGACGGAGTTATACAGTCGTACGACTGGGAGTTCGGTGACGGAACGACGGCGACAGGTGTTACTCCGACACACTTGTACAGTACCGCAGGCGAGTATACTGTCACACTGACGGTAACGGATAACGATGGGCTGACGCATAAGATTACACGAACGGTATCCGTAGATTCGTCGACATCTAACTCACCACCGAGTGCAGGCTTCACTTACATGCCAAAAGGTGCGAGCGCCTCTGACAGCATAACCTTCGATGCTTCGGCTTCGTCAGATCCGGACGGAGTTATACAGTCGTACGACTGGGAGTTCGGTGATGGAACGACTGCGACAGGTGTTACTCCGACACACTTGTACAGTACCGCAGGTAAGTACACTGTCACACTGACCGTAACGGATAACGATGGAGCAACCGACACGATGACACGGACTACCCCGATAGAGTCCGACGATGATGAGGGTGGCAGGGATGGCGAAGGTACAGTAGATGACATACAAACTAGCGTGTCGGACACGGACGGAGATGGTATGTCTGATAGAATTAAAGTAGTCGTAAAGGTATCGGACGTAAGCACGGGACATACAAGAGTAGATCTAACAGAGAGTGAGTTTGACGTAGACGTGTCACCGACAGATATGGAAGACGGGGATCAAGAAGACTTCGTGTCGTCAGAGGATCCTGACAAAGACGGAACACCCGAATCCGTGGAGTTTGTTGGTGTAGCACCCGGCGGAGGTACGGTTGACGGTACCTACACTGTAGTAGCTGAACTTTCAGGTCACACAGCCGAAGAGACCGGTGTAGTTGAGGTTGACCTTGTCGGTGGTATGTCGGAATCCGAGACGTACGTTGTTGATAAAGATGGAGCCGCTGGAGAAGGAGTGTCATCTGACAACCCGTTCGGAAACACTAACAACGAACCTGTTGGGGATATACAGGCAGTACGAAGTCTAGTTAGCTGGAGTGAAAACGGTGAGATGGATGGACGGAGCTACGGTGAGATACAGCTCGTCCGGTATCTCGTTGAGTGGAACAACGCTAGATCATAACCCTTCCTCGTACCAAATCTCGACGAAACCGTAGGGGTAGGTTTAGGAACTGTGACCGGCAGACTATTGACGAGGCTAATACGAACCTCACCGATATCAACGCGGATGGTACTGATAGTTACTGTGGAAATAAACGTAACAAACGATCGCGGAGCTACTTCCGTTGAACTCAATGGATCTATTGATTCTTTAGAGGTACCGCCGGCGGGAGATGGGGTTGCCAAACCTCTGTAACGAACGTTTCAGGCGACGTAGCAAGGTTCGATAGCACGGTTACACAGGACATATTCTGTTGAGAGAACTATAGCCAATTCTCGGACGGTGACACTCTCAAGCTGACCGCGTGGGTTGGTGGTGTTGACCGGTCACAGCCGGATGATGTACGAGAAACCTCAACCACCCTTTCAGAAGGTGACAGCAATGGATCCAGCTCTAATGACGAGACAAGCTACAAGGCGATTGTGAACAAAATGATAGGGGCGACGAAGGATGTTGGAGAGAAAACCCCTAGATCTACACACCTCAGGCAGTTCTCGCCGTTGTTACGGTAGCTACCATGCGACTCTAATCAAAGAGTGGCGTTTGCTTACGAACGGGAGATGTTGGTACTGAACCGGTTCCAATAAAAACAGATGGTCAGCTGAAACGAAGATGTACAGATAGATGTACGGCGCCACGTAGGGATCCAGATCGCTCAGTATCTAATCGAGTGGAACTATCTACGGAAATAGAGCGGTAAAGCAAGTAACTAGCTCCGGTTACCTTTGGGGTAGTGTATGTCTGTTTCATTCCTGGCTCTGGAGCCGTGAACGACGCCCGTATGACGTTTTAACAGAAAGTATTTAAGCAATCCACGTATGCTATTTACCGTGAACCTGGTTAGCTGTAGGCGTATGGCTGTTCCCATGGAGGTGGAGCCAGCCGAGGCTGACCTGAGGTTCGGACAATAGTCCGAAACAGGTGAAAACATGAATAGAAAATATAGAATCACTGCGGCGCTTCTGGCGCTTGTAGTGGCTGTGTCGGTAACGGCGCTCGCCGCGCCCGTGGCGGCACAGAGTGTTGATAACGTTGACGTCACCCTTAGCGATAGCAACGGTGACGGTCTTGACGATGCTGTGACGGTGGATGTATCGGTTACAGATGATGGCGCGGCAACTGCCGTGGAGTTCGGCAGTGGCACGACGGTTGACCTTTCGGCTACCGACGAAGGTCAGGCTCCGGTTGTCAGTATAAACGACAACCAGCAGAACGAGAACGTTACGTTCGGTAGCACCGGCTACACGGGTACGTATACCGTGGAAGGCACGCTCTCCGGACAGTCTGACGGTGACTCCGTTGACGTGACTGCCTGGATTGGTGCAGTCAGCCAGTCTGATGCGGACGATACCGCCACTGCTTCCGCGACGGTTCAGAACACCACAGACGGTGACGACGGCGGAAATGGTGACGACGGTGACGAAGTAACCGTCACACCCGGCGACCGTAACCAGAACGGTCCGTTCGGTACCGGTGAGATCTACCTCGGCGAAGCAGGAAACCGTCCGACGGTCTTCCAGGGCGAGTCCGACATACAGTTCATCGCCCCTGACGGCAGTTCGATCGATACCCTTACCAGTACCGACGATCAGAACCGTGTCCTCGACGTGCCCATAGGTACGAGCGAGGAGACGGGTGCGTACACCATACAGGGTACCGACGCGGCTGACGACCCCGGTGCCGTCGTTCAGGAGCCTGAGGTAACGAGCCTCGAAATAATCAACGTCAACGGCGAGGACGTCAGTAGCGTCACGCAGGGCAACGAAATCGCCATCGGTGTTGACTTCAACTACGGAAACGCCGAGCCTCTCGACCCCGAGGTACTCGACGATGAAGGTGTCGACGTTACGGGTCAGTACGTACAGGCCGGCGCTCTCGAAGGTACGGATGGTTACGAGGATCTTCTTGGCAACGACAGTGACCTCGAAGAAGCTCAGAAGGAAAAGGTCGAGAACGAGGGCTACGACTACCTCATCTCGGCGAACTTCGGCGACTCCGGGCAGTTCGAGATAGTCGCGGGTCCCGACGGAGACGGTGACCTCGCTGACATCGACTCCGCAACGTCGACCGAGGTTCTCGAAGTCGCCTCCGACGACGACCCCGAGCTTGAACTCGAGCAGGATACGGCAAGCCAGGGTGAGGAGGTCGACGTAGAGGTCACCAACGTCGAAGACGGTGACACGTACTACGTCGCCATACAGACTGACGACAGACGTGACGACAACTCTCCCGTGGACAGGTACGTCAACGACGTCTTCGTCAACGCCGGTGACACGGAGAACACCGGTGTTACCGACGACGATGAGTACTACTACGCTGAGGTTGAGGCGGACGGTACCTCGGGACTCACGCGTATAGACACCGAGTTCCTTGACGACACGAGCATCGACATCTACCTCTACGGTGAAGGTGACCAGGATGTCGACTACGTCGGAGACACTGACTTCGAGCAGGACGATGTCTCGCTTGAAGTCTCGCAGGCACAGATAACCGTCGACTCGCCGGGTCAGACGTACGTCCCCGGTCAGGAGGTCGACCTCAACGGTACGGTCTCCGAGGGTGTCGACGATGTTGCGGTCTTCATACGTGACCGTGACAACTACTTCCACGTTACAAACATCTCGGTTGACGACGACGACGACACGTACGAGGAGACCGACTTCGACCTTAGCGAAGATTCCAATACGCAGGACGCGGCTGACATAGTCGGTCAGCCCGGTGTCTACCGTTACGGTGTCATCGACCTGCAGGACGTCGTTGCGGCGCAGAACGACCCCGACTCTGAGACTGACCGTCCGTTCGTCGGCTCCAACGTCGACGCTAACGCGGGTCTCACATCGTCCGACTTCAGTTCGGGCGCGAGCGTCCAGCAGTCGCTCCGTGTCGCCGAGCCTTCGCTCGAAGGCGCCATAGAGACGTACAACGGTGAGGTCTTCGCATCCGACGACGTTGACATCACCGGTACGCTCATCGGTCCGCGTGAGTTCGTGACGCTGTTCACCGACTCGCGTGGTAACACTGTGGTCAACACGTACAACGCCGACAGGGACAACGGAGAGATAGACGAAGAGGACATCACCATCAACTCCCTCTCGACGGGTAACGTCAGAGGCACCATCCTCAGCCCCGGACGTGACACCTCGTTCGGTGACGGCACGCTCTCGATACCGCAGTCCGAAGTTCCGGCTGGACTGGAGGCCCCTCTTGAGGGTACGGTCGACAACTTCGTCGCCGTAGCCAACGTTGCGGGTCAGGGCAGGACGCAGTCGCAGGTTACCGAGCTTCTGCTCTCCGAGACCGTCGAGGACGCGGCTAGCGACGACCTCATAGTCGCCGAGGAGTTCCGTCTCAGGGACGACTCGTCGACACAGATAGAGGACGTCGTTCCGTCGCAGATCTCCGACAACGCGACCGGAATCGTCGACATCGAGGTTGGCGAAGAGATGGTCGTGCGCGGTACAACCAACCGTAACCCCGACGACGCGACGATAGTCGTCGAGGCTACGGAAGGTCCCTCGCTCGCCGAACTCGGTACGGCGGTTACTGACGAATGGGGCTACGACGGCGAATGGAACGTCACCATAGACGTTCCCGAGTCCGTTGAACCCGGTCAGTACACCATCCAGTCCGACGACGGTGACCGTATCTCCGAGGCTAACGTCACAGTAGCCGCGGAAGGTACGTTCGAGCCGGGAGAGCGCGTCGGCGACCAGCTCGGTGAACTCCGGAACGAGATAGAGGAGCTTCAGTCCACGGTCGACAACCTTGAGTCCGAGCGTAACGATCTTGAGGAGCAGGTCACCACGCTCGAAGATGAGAACAGCCAGCTAGAGGCTGATCTCGAAGCGGCTCAGAACGATACTGACACGGGTGGTGCAGACGACACCAACGAGACTGACGACGGACAGGGTCAGCCCGGATTCACGGCTGTCGCCGCCCTCATCTCGCTGATAGCGGTTGCGCTCCTCGCAATCCGCCGTCAGGAAGAGTAGAGCAGTAGCGACGACGAAGTAGCTAAGAATCGCCCCGCCGAACATTTCTTTACTAAACAAACCGACAGCGACGCGTCTATCCTGAGACGGCAGACTTATTACTCGTAGACGACAACCAGCGCGTATGTCAGTAAGGGTTGTAGTATCTAATCCAGAAACGGGAGCTTCGTATCAGGTCGAGGCGCAGGCTGACGACTTCGCAGGAACCGCGATAGGCGACGAGGTCGACGGCGGCTACGTGGGTCTCGACGGCTGTACGCTCGAAATCACAGGCGGAAGCGACGACACGGGCAGACCGATGCGCGGCGACGTTGAAGGACAGTCTATAGACGAGATACTTATCGACGGCGGAACGGGTTTCAACCCGACGCGCGACGGCGAGCGCAGACGCGTCTCCGTCCGCGGCGGCGAGGTAGGCGACGCTACCGTACAGCTAAACACGAAGGTCGTCGAGCAAGGCGGTACGGATATCGAGGACGCCCTCGGCGAAGAAGAAGAGTAGCTACGAAATCTCGTCGAGAGCCTCTTCTGCGAGATCCGCGACACGTACACCTTCCTTCCTCGCGGTTACGAGAGCCGCGGCTTCGACGCGCGCACCGTCCATGTCGGCGTGGATCCGGTTTATCTCCGCCACAGCCTCACGTCTGCCGTACCCCGTATCGACGAGACGGTCGACGGCGCGTTCGAAGACATCCCGACCGCCGTCGTCCACGAGATCCGACGACGGTTCGAAGCCGTCTATCTCAACGTCCCCCACGTCGAACGACGGTCGTAGCTCCTCGCCGTCTTCGTTGAGAAGACCTTCCTCGACGCCCGCGCCCAGAACGTCCTCCGCCTCACCGGGTTCGAACCAGCCGAGGTCGCCCGTCAGGCTGTATATGAACTCGGCGCGCGTTACCTCGTCGGTACCACGTCGCAGAAACGGTGCGGCTGAGACCTTACGCAGACTCACCCGTCGACGGCGACGGCGTTTACGACACCGTCCTGTCCGGGGCGCGAGACGACACGCGCGCGACCCTCAGGCGTCTCTATGATAGCCCCCTTGGTGATGATGTCACGCCGCGCGTAGTTGGGGTTCGCGCCGTTCTCCGCCACGTTCTGTATCTCAACGCGGTCTGTCTCGCCGCCGTCGATGTAGTTCACCTTGTCGGTCTGAAGAACGTGTGTCTTCCTCTCACCGCCACGTACGACGACCGTCTTGAACTTCTCCTCGCCTATCTGTGTCTCCGTCGGCTCGTCACCGAGCTCGTGCTTTCTCTTCTTCCTGCCGCGTTTTCTGCGTCCGCCCGTCTTCTTACGTGTCGAACGTCCTTGCCAGCGCATACACCGGATAGAACAGCCTGCGGTTAAAGCTAAACGGTTCTTCCCCGCCGCTTCACCCGCGGCAACGGGGTTCGACGGCGCGGCACCGCGGTTAAAGCTAAACGGTTGGTCCCCGCCCGTTACATACCGAGTTCGTCCTTCACGTCCGCCAGATCCTCGTCCTCCATCTCCTCTACCTCGTTCACGAGGCTTGCCGCTCCCTTCTCACCGAAGACGGTCGTCAGGTTGTCGACGACCGACGACAGGTACTCGTCACGTATGTCGACGTACTCGTAGACGTAACGCGAACCCCCACGGTATGGCTCCTTCTCCCTGTCGACCATCTCCTTGTCGTACAGCCTGTCGAGCACCGTACTTACGGTCGTGTACGCGACATCGACACCCCTTTCGTCTAATTCTTCGACGACACCGCCTATAGTAGCCTCTTCCACGTCTTCGAGCACCGATACGACCTCCGTCTCAAGCGAGCCTAACATATAGCTTAATTAGGACGGAAGAATATTATATGTTTCGGGTACCATGTTCCTCGAAAGACAGGTGTGTAGGCTGTGAACCTCGGTAACTCCTCGTGGACGGAGGTCCGCGAAACACCGCCCGGCGTCGCCCTCCTGCCTGTAGGTAGCACCGAACAGCACGGTTCGCACGCGCCTCTTTCGACCGACACACTCGTTGCGGAACGCGTCGCCGAGGAGGCGGGTAACCGCAGACAGGATACAGCCGTCCTACCCGCTGTTCCCGTCGGCGTCTCCGAGGAGCACCGCGGGTTCGACGGTACTCTGTACGTCTCGCCGTCGACGTTCAGGTCGTACGTCGCCGAGGTACTCGGTTCCGCGCCCGCGGATCGCGTCGTCGTCGTCAACGGACACGGCGGAAACGTGGACGCGTTACACGAACTCTGCGCACGTCTCACTCGCGACGAAGAAGCACCGTTCGCCACCTACTGGACATGGTGGCGCGCCGTCGATCTCGGGGAAGCCGAGATGGGACACGCGGGACGCGTCGAGACATCCGTCCTTCTCCATCTCGCGCCCGAACTCGTCGATCGGGAATCCGCAGTCGAGGGGGTTGAGTCGTGGGGAAGGTACGCAGAGACCGCACCGCTCGCGTACGACTCCGATGAGTTTACGGAGAACGGCGTCGTCGGCGATCCCACGGAGGCGACCGCCGACGAGGGCGAACGTCTGTACAACGACGCCGTCGACTCACTCGTCCGTCTCGTCGAACGTCTCGCCGACTAACCGCCTCTGTCGCGCGTCAGGCTGAGTATACGTTCGGCGTGCTCCGGCTTTGCGAGAAGAACCTCCTTGAGCGACGGCGGGTTACGTAGGTCGAGCGAACCGAGATACCCGCGCGGTACGCCCAGAGTCCCTTCGGGCACCGCATCGTCGCCGTCGACCACGAGATGCTGTCTGTCGACCTTCATTACAACGTCGCCGTCGCCGCCGTAGACGCCGTCGCGCACCCTTTCGAAGTCGTCGTTCTGCATAACGGGGCGTACGGCGTCGTGCGGCTCCACGTACATACGTCCGAGGTAGTACGCGGATGAAAACTCCTCGAACATTTACGGTTAGGCTTACGTCTGCAACACACGTAAGCCTTTCCCGCGTAAGGCTTACTCTTCCCTGCTCGACTCTATCTCGTCGAAAACATCCGTTTCACCGTCTCCCTCAACGTCGAGTTCGAGTTCCTCGTCCTCATCGTCCCCGTCGTCTCCTCCGTTGTCACTCATACCGAGTTCGTCGGCGATATCCCCCTCGTCCATATCCATGTCGAGGTCGTCGCCGTCGGTCAGACCGCCGTCGTCGTCTCCGTCACCCTCGTCCATACCCAGACCCATGTCGTCGAGTATGTCGTCAGCCTTGTCCTCGAAGTCGTCGGAGATACCTTCGAGTTCGTCCTCCATCTGCTCGCCGATCACCTGCTTGCCCGACTCCTGCTCCTCAACCTTCTCCTCAGACATCCTGTAGATATCGATGGCAACCTCACCCTTACCGATGTAGCCGAGCGCCTTTTCGAGAGCGTCGTTACCGACGAATATCTCGTCGGGCGTGCTCAGCTTAGCCTGCGTCGGTATTCCGTCGACCATCGTAACCACGCCTGAGTACTCCTCGGAGATAAGTATGATATGACAGTCGTTCTCCTGGTCCGTGATGTTGGTACCGAGGAAGCTGGGTACGTCGACACCTGATGTGTCGATACCCGACTTTATTTCCTCGTTCTTGAGCTTGATATCGACGATTTCGCGCCCCGACTCGTTGCAGTCGACGACCTGTACGGTGTACTCGTCCTTCTGCAGAACGTCCCGAACCGCGTCCGTTCCCTCCTCGGTACGTTCGTGACCGTTCCGGGTTATCTTTACGCGTCCCACCTTCCCTTGGTTGAGGACGGCGAACCCTCTCTCATCGTCGTTCTCAAAGCTCATGTACCCCGAAACATTCTCCTCGCTTACCTCTTTGAGTAGCTTCTCAAGGTCTACGAAGCTGGAGTTTAGATCCTTGTAGAGGTATTCGCCCTCAGGGAGCATCTTCTTTTCACCTTTGTTTTCAAACTTGCATAAGGCTTACGACGGTATATACCTGATGAATGCCTCAGACCGAATCCCACGCATAGTTTTTTAACCTCAGGGGTCTAAGACAGAACGAAGAAATAGAGGATCTGTATGGCAAAGGTATATACTATCGCCTCCGGTAAGGGCGGGACGGGAAAGACGACGACAACGATAAACCTCGGTACGTCGCTCGCACAGATGGGTCACAGGACGACGGTGTTGGACGCAGACCTCGGTATGGCTAACCTCGGTCTCCTTCTCGGGCTTGAGGAGGAGCCGGTTACGCTCCACGAGGTGCTTTCGGGGGATCAGCGTATCAAGAACGCCGTCTACGAGGGTCCTGAGGGTCTGCAGGTCGTACCCGCGGGTCTGACGCTCGAAGGCTTCCAGAAGGCTGACCCTGAGAAGCTTCAGGACGCTCTGTCGTACATCATCGACAACACCGAGTACCTCCTGATCGACGCGCCCGCTGGTCTGAGCAAGGACAGCGTCATACCTCTCGCCGTGGCGGACGAGGTTCTTCTGGTCGTCAACCCCGAGCTTTCGAGTATGGCTGACGGTCTCAAGACACGCGTCATGACCGACAAGGTGGGTAGCGATGTCGGAGGGATCGTCCTTACACGCGCCGGAAGCGCGGGTGACGATCTAGATGTCTCGCGCGTTGAGGATCTTCTCGAAGCCGAGGTACTCGTCTCCGTTCCGGAGGACGCAGAGGTTCGCCGATCCGCATCGTACAAGAAGCCCGTCGTCCTCCATTCGCCCAACTCCCCCGCGTCGCAGGCGTACAAGAAGCTCGCCCACAAGCTCACCGACGAGGAGTTCGTCGAGGAGGCTCCGGCACAGGAGGGCGAAGACGACGGATTCGTGAACAAGATGGCGAAAGCAATCTTCGGGTGATAACATGGTCGCAACAACAAACATCATAATCGGGTTGCTCACGGTACTGCTCGTAGGGACGCTGTGGATGAGCTACCTGATGTACGTACGTCTGAGACAGCTTCAGGACGAGGTTCAGGAGCTTAGGTCGCAGGTGGAGATGACCGACGACGAACTCGACAGGCTTGAATCGAGCATAAACTCGATAAAGCAGGACTCCATAGCGAAGGAAGCCGAACGCAAGAAGAAGTAGCCGTAAGAAACGCTTAAGACGCGTTGAGCAGTCCTTACCTCCCCGCAAGCTTTAATTAACTCCCCTGTTTATTCGGTTCACCGACAGATCTACGGGGGCAACTCTTATACACCGAACGACCGTAACCTACACAACTGAGTGATAAACCGTGGACGAAAACCAAAACTCCGGGGGCTCCGACGACGAAGCCGAAGAGGAAGAGTTTGAAGAAGGGTTTGAGGACGAAGTATACGACTTCGGCGACTCAGAGGATACCCAAGAAGCCGACGACGAGGTCTTCGAAGAGGATAACGGGGGACAGACCGATCAAGACACCGACGAATCCGAGGGCGGCGAACCGACCGACGAAGCCACCGACGAGATGGACGACGCCCTCGAAAGCCGTGATGTCCGCGGTATGCTTGACGACACTGACGACGACGGCACCGATGGCTACGGTATCGGGGACGACGAGAACGAGGAGGACGACGCGTTCGGGGACGGTGAGGACGAAACCACCGAAGCCGACGATCCGTTTGAGGAGACGGATGACGACGGTTCGGTCGCCGACCTTCCGGAGGACGACGACACCGACGGCTTCGATGAGGGCGATCAACCCGTGGACGCCGGCGACGAAGGCTCCGCGATGCTCAGCATGGGCGAGGGCGATCTCGAAGGGCTACAGGACGCCGTCGAGGACGCCGACGAGGTTTCGGAGTTCTTCGACGCGCGCTCCGAAAGCTCCGGCGAGGTTCTCGAAGAGGTCGCCGATCAGGAGGTCGAGGGCTTCTTCGACGCGGGTTCTCAGCTCGAACAGGAGTTCTCCGAGAGCAAGCTACAGACGCTTCTGAGCGAGGCGAAGCAGGGCGTCGCCGAGTTCGAGGGTCTCGAAGGCTATGTCGAGCACGAACGTTACTGGGTCAACAAGCCGTACGCGTACGTCGCTATACTTTACAGCGACCAGCAGAACGACTACATGTACCACGTCGTCGAACCGCGTCTCGACGACTTCGAGGAAGCCGTCCGACGCGATCTCGAAGAGCGCCTCCGAGACGTTCTCATGTACGAGGAGATCGACGACGGGATGGAGGAGGACGAGGTGCTTGAGGCGAAGGTACGTAAGATCATCAACGACTACGGCATCGATGTCGACAACGACTCGATGCACAAGATCCTCTACTACCTCAAACGCGACTACATCCACGACGGCAAGATAGACCCGATCATGCGTGACCCCGCCATCGAGGACGTTTCGTGTGACGGTGACAACACGCCTATCTTCGTCTACCACCGCGACTACCGCGACCTGATGTCGAACGTCGAGTTCGAGAAGGAAGAACTCGACTCGTTCGTTATCAAGCTCGCACAGAAGGCGGGTAAGCATATCTCCGTCGCCGACCCTCTCGTCGACGCGTCGATGCCCGACGGTTCGCGTATACAGATGACGCTCGGCAAGGAGGTCACCGACCGCGGTTCGACGTTCACCATACGTCTGTTCCAGGACGAGCCGTTTACGCCCATCGACCTGATCAACTACAACACGTTCTCGTTGGAGCAGATGGCGTACCTCTGGACGTGTATCGAGAACAACAAGAGCCTCATCTTCGCGGGGGGTACGGCGTCGGGTAAGACGACGAGCATGAACGCCGTTACGCTGTTCATACCTCCGAAGTCGAAGGTCATATCCATCGAGGACACGCGCGAGGTTACGCTTCCCCACATGAACTGGATTCCGAGCGTAACCCGCGACTCGTTCTCCGACGACGGTTCGGGCGAGGTCGACATGTACGAGCTTCTACGCGCCGCACTCCGCCAGCGTCCTGAGTACCTTGTCGTCGGTGAGGTACGTGGTGAGGAAGCTCTCACGCTGTTTCAGGCGATGTCGACGGGGCACACGACGTACTCGACGATGCACGCCGACTCCGTCGACTCGGCGATTCACAGGCTCGAAAACCCGCCTATCAGTGTCCCGCGTTCGATGCTCAAGGCGCTCGACATCGTCTCGATACAGTCGCAGACCTTCGTCGGTGGTGAACGCGTCCGTCGTAACATGAAGCTCGTAGAGATTATCGGTATCGACCCCAAGACACGTAACATACGTACCGACGACATCTTCCAGTGGAACGCAGAGACGGATACGTTCGTCCGTACGGGTAACTCGACGGCTCTACAGGATATAAAGAAGTCGCGCGGATGGACGGACGAGGAGCTCGAACGCGAACTCGACAAACGCCGCGAGGTTCTCCAGTACATGCTCGACAACGATATCGCCGACTACGAGGACGTGTCGAAGATAATCCAGTCGTTCATAATCGACCCCGACCGTGTCCTCAACCAGATACGCGAGGGAGAGCTTAACCTCGACGCACTCGAAGACCTCAAGACACTCAACATATGAAGCCTAAGGAACTCCTTAGAACCGTGGGCGCGTCTGCAACGCGTCGGTACGACGTACAGACCGTTGTAAGCCGTCTAAAACGTCGTAGGAGTGTCTGTCAGTGAGCCAGAAAACGGGCGGCGTACTCGGCGGACTTCTCGGCGGCGACGACGAAGAAGGTCCCAAGGACGAACTCGGTGAGATAGCCGAGGAAGAGAGTACGGCAGGCACGATGGACAAGATAGCGTACAGCCTCTTCGGTGGCTACTTCAAAGGGAAGGGCGACACGTACGCCGGCTACAGGAAGAAGATAAATCAGGCGCGTATGGAGGTTGGATACGACATGTACCTCTCGCGTATAACCCTCTACTCCGTCGTGACGGGTCTCGTCGGAGCCTTCCTCGGTGTCGGTATCACGGTTCTCCTGTCGGCGCTGGGTCTGTTCGACGCTATCTCCCTGTCGCTCCGTCTCCCGCCCGGTGTCGCCGAATTCGTTAGCCAGTACGCTATCTTCATAGGGGGATTCTTCCTTACGATCATACTCGCCGCCGTCCTCGGAGGTATCGCGGGCGGTATACTCTACTACCTACCCAGCTTCTACGCGGGTGAGCGCCGCAGGAAGATAGACGCGTCGCTCCCGTTCGCAGTCACGTTCATGTACGCCCTATCGCGCGGCGGCATGAACATACTTGAGGTCATGGAGAAGCTGTCGAACGCCGACGATGTCTACGGCGAGGTATCGCAGGAGTTCGACATGATACTACGCGACATGGACTACTTCGGAAACGATCTCCGTATCGCCCTGCGCAACGCGAGCGACATGACACCGAGCGAAAACCTCTCCGACTTCCTCGACGACCTTCTTAGTGTTATCGACTCCGGCGGTGAGATGACACCGTTCCTGTACAACAAGAGCCAGCAGTACCACGAGATACGTAAGCAGGATCAGAAAGGCTTCCTCGACACGCTCGCCCTCATGTCGGAGTCGTACGTCACGGCGTTCGTCGCCGCGCCGTTGTTCATCATAATCATAACGACCATCATGAGCGTCATGGGCGGTGCTAACATGATACAGCTGTACGCGATCATCTACCTCGTTCTGCCTATCGCGTCGCTCGGATTCGCCTTCGTCATAGACATAATCTCGACCGGAGGCGAAGGAGGTGCCGAACAGCTTGACGCTGACCACGACGAGTTCGATATAGAGGCGCTCGAACAGTTCGCCGAGGAGTCCGACGACGGCAGGGTGGACGACCTCGTGCAGGCGAGGAAGATGCAGAGCGTCAAGGAGTTCGTACGTAACCCTCTCGGCGGTGTACGTGAAAACCCGCTCTGGTCGCTCGGATTCACCGTCCCTATCGCCGTGCTCGTATTCGCCGGCTTCGTCCTGACAGGCTCCGCGAGTCCGATGCCCGGAGCGATGAAGTCCAACCCTATATGGAACACGCTCTCGCTGTTCGTCCTCCCGCTTATGATCGTCACGGTGCCTCTCTCGGTCTTCCACGAACTGAAGTCACGGCGCGAGTCGGCGATCATACGTGAACTACCTGAGACGCTCAAGAAGCTCGAAAGCGCCAACGAGACGGGTATGACGCTCAACGAGAGCATGCTACTCGTCTCACAGACATCGTCGGGGGTTCTCTCCGGTGAACTCAAGAAGGTTCACAACGAGATACAGTGGGATACGAGCCTAAACGAGGCGCTCATCAGCTTCGCCAACCGTATGAAGATACCGCGTCTGTCGCGCACTATTAAGCTCATAACCAAGGCGAACGAGTCGTCGGGTAATATACAGGGCGTCCTACAGGTCGCGGCGCGCGATGTCGACACAGCGTACAAGCTTGACCGCGAGCGGTTCCAGAACATGATAATCTACACCGTGATTATCATCGTCTCCTTCCTCGTCTTCCTCTTCGTCATCATAATACTCGAAAACCAGTTCCTGAGCCAGATGGCTGAGGCTGGTGGCGGTGGCGGTTCGGGTAGCGGTGCGGGTGGAGGAGGTGCGGGCGGTGCCGGAGGCGCGGCGTTCAACATGGAGAGCGTCCCACTCGACGCCTACAGAATGATATTCTTCCACGCGGGCATCATACAGGCGTTTGCGTCGGGTCTCGTGGCGGGTCAGATGGGTGAGAACGATGTCCTCAGCGGTCTCAAGTACGGGATAGTCATGACACTGATAGCCGTAGCCGTGTTCACGTTCATGTGAAGCAGAAGACTACGTTTAAATTCTACCACGACCGAAACCTATACAATGAGTGCACTCGGAGACGATGACGATAGATTAGGCGACGACTCGGTGGACGACGAAAAGCTCAGCACGGGCATAGAGATACTCGACAACCCCGAGTACCTCGACGGCGGGTTTCCCAAGGGGAGCGTCATAACGCTCGTCGCTAACCCTATCGCTACGGCGGAGCTTTTCCTGTACGATCTTGCGGAGGTTCGGCATACGCATTACTTCACGACGGCGCGGTCCGCCGACTCTGTTGGGAAGACGATAGAGATGATGGGTAGATCCGCCGACGGTTTCGATATCGTCGACCTCTACTCGGCGGACGACCTATTCGACACCGCCATGGGGGCGCTCGAAGACGTCGACAACGAGGAGAACATAATCTTCGACACGTTCTCCGACATAGTCCGGCATGACAGGGGGGACGAGATACTCGATCTGACCTACCGTGTCTCGCACGAAACAGGCTCCGCAACCTACCTCTACATGATAAAGGAGGACGAGGAGACGATGACGTACGAGGAGAGCCGTGTCCCTTACTCGTCCGACGTTGTGATGAAGATGCTAACGGGTATCGAGGGTGAGAAGGTCGAGAACCGTCTCGCTATATCGAAGCTACGTGGTCACACGCCGCCGCCTAAGACTATCAAGCTCAACATAGGCAAGGAGATCGTCGTCGACACCAGCCGCGACATCGCGTAACTCGGGTTCGCGTACCGACCTGCTCAGTCCGCCTTCTGCGCCTTCTTCTCCTCAGCCTCTATACCGTCGAGCCACTCCTCGGCGTCTATCGCCGACATGCATCCCATTCCCGCGGCGGTCACGGCTTGCTGGTAGTGTCTGTCCGCAACGTCGCCGCCGACGAAGACGCCTTCGACGTCCGTTTCGGAGGTACGTCCTTCGAGCGTCTGTACGTAGCCATCGTCGTCCATACGGACGTCCGTGTCTTCAAGGAAACCCGTGTTGGGCGTATGTCCGATGGCGTAGAAGACGCCGCCGCAGTCGAAGTCGAAGAGATCGACGTTTCCGCCCTCCTCGTGCGCCTCCTTCGGATGTCCGTCGTCGTTCGAGACGAGCCTCGCGCCCGTCACGCCCTCGTCCTGATCCCCGTAGATTTCGAGTAGCTCGGTGTTCCACATAAACTCTATGTCGTCGTCGTCCATCGCGCGTTCCTTCATGATCTCCGACGCACGTAGCTCCTCCCTGCGGTGGACGACGTAGACGCGTTCCGCGAACTTGGTTAGGAACAGCGCCTCCTCCATCGCTGAGTCACCGCCGCCTATGACGAGAACCTCGTCACCGCGGTGGAAAGCACCGTCGCAGGTCGCGCACGTCGAAAGACCGTGACCCATCATCTCGTCCTCGTTCTCCGCGCCTACCCACCGTGCCGAAGCCCCGGTTGCGACGATGAAGGCGCGCGTACGGATCGTCTCGTCGGTCGAGAGTTCGAGCGTGAAAGGGCGCTCGTCGAGGTCGGCGTCCACCACCGACGCTGTATCGTACTCCGCGCCGAAACGTCCAGCCTGCTCCTTCGACTCCTCGACGAGTTCGAACGCGTCGACGCCCTCCGAGAAACCCGGATAGTTCTCCACGTCCGTCGTCAGCGTCAGCTGTCCGCCCGGTTCGTCGCCTTCGAGAACGAGGGGTTCGAGATCGGCGCGCGCGGCGTATATCGCCGCTGTGAGACCCGCCATACCCGAACCCGCGATTACGACGTCTCTTACTTGGTCTGTCATCGGTCTTTGTACGTCTCTACGCTCCTTCAAACTACCGTGTGTACACCCCACACGCGACGACCACCGAAAGGTAGTAGTGGCGCGCGGATGTTTCACAAACATGACCGACTGCGTGTTCTGCTCGATACTCGACGACGAGATACCGTCGTACGGCGTCTATGAGGACGACGAGACGTACGCCTTCCTCGACGCAAACCCGCTCGCGCGTGGACATACGCTCGTCATACCCAAGACGCACGCGGAGACGCTCGGTGACCTCGACGACGGTGGGAAGGCGGTCTTCGAAACGACGCGTCGGCTCGCGCCGCGTACCGCCGACGCCGTCGACGCACCCGCGTACAACCTCGGCTTGAACAACGGCGAGGAGGCGGGTCAGGAGGTTCCGCACGCGCATATGCATATAGTGCCGCGTTTCGACGGCGACGGCGGCGGTCCTATACACGCGTTACAGCCATCGCCCCCGTCGATCGACGACGAAGAACTCGCCGAGATCGCCGACTCCGTCCGCGACGCCTGATCCGCATCCGCGCAAAGGCTTTTGTCCCTCCCGTCTCATAAAACATCTATGACGCAAGTCGCTGTCATCGGCGGAGGTCCTGCGGGGCTTTCCGCCGCACTGTTCACGGAGAAGAACGGTCTGAGCACGACGGTCTACGACACCGACGAGACATGGATGCACAAGGCGCATCTATTCAACTACCTCGGCATCGACTCTATGGACGGAACCGAGTTCATGGAGGAGTCACGCGAACAGGTCGAGGGCTTCGGTGTCGACGTACTCGATCTTGAGGTTACGGACGTATCGCACGACGGCGACGACTTTCTCGTAGAGACTGACGGTGACGAACGCGACGCCGACTACGTCGTACTCGCAACCGGCGCGGATCGATCCCTCGCCGAGTCGCTCGGATGCGGCTTCACCGACGAGGACGTTGTCGATGTCGACGTAACCATGGAGACATCGGTCGAAGACGCATACGCGACGGGGGCTATGGTACGCGCCGAGGAGTGGCAGGCGGTCATCTCCGCGGGCGACGGAGCGGCGGCGGCGTTGAACATACTCACCAAGGAGAAGGGCGAGCATTTCCACGACTTCGACACGCCCGCCGACGCCGAGTAAAGAAAGCCAACCCTTTTGCGCTCCCCCGTCGAACCACGTACATGAGCTACGAATCCGACCTCGACAGAGCCTTCGACGAGATGCCCGAAATCGAGGGCGACGGCGACCGTTTCGAGGTACCCGAACCCGAGGTACGTGTCGAAGGAAGTTCGACTATACTGATGAACTTTCAGGACGTACTCGACACGCTCAACCGCGACGAGGATCACCTGATGAAGTACCTCCTGCGCGAGATAGGCACCGCAGGACACGTCGACGAAAGCGGCAGGGCGCAGTTCAAGGGCGAGTTCTCGCCCGACGAGTTCGCGCGCGTCCTCGACGCCTACGTCGGCGAGTACGTCCTCTGTTCCGAATGCGGACGCCCCGACACGCGTCTCAAGAAGGAGGATCGCACGCTGATGCTGAGATGCGACGCTTGCGGGGCGTTCCGTCCCGTTTCAAAGGGTTCGACGAAGAAGGCGGAGACGACAAAGAAGGAGGTTGAGGAGGGCAAGACGTACGAGCTAAAGATTACCGCCATAGGCAACAAGGGCGACGGCATCTCAAAGAAAGGCGGCTACACCATATTCGTCCCCGGAGCGCAGGAAGGTGAGGTCGTACAGGCGCGTATCAACAACATATCGGGTAATCTCGCCTTTGCACAACGCGTCGACTGACGCCGACACGCGACGGCACCGTTCCGTTTATTACCCGCGTGACGCTTTTTCGACGCGATGACTCTCACGAACAACGAGCGCCGCGTCCTCGATGCTCTCGCCGAAGGCGATGGAGATACGGACGCAGAGGCGCTCGCACGGACGACGGGCTTAGGGCGCGGACCCGTCGAAGGCGCGGTCGAACTCCTCGCCGAGAAGGGGTACGTCAATGTGGACGAGACAGCCGAGACGCTGTATAAGCTCACAGACGAGGGGCGCGGGTACGCCGACGACGGACTGCCGGAGCGGCGTCTACACGACTACCTTGTGGAAAACGACGACGTGACCACCGACGAACTCCGCGACGTTGAGGGGTTCGAGATCGGTATCGGTCATCTACGGCGCAAGGGATGGGCTGAGATGGGCGCGACAGTCGAACCCAACGAAGCGTCGCGTGGCGACGACGAGGAGGCGCTCGAAGCCCTCGCGTCGGGTGAGAATGTCGACGGTGTACCCGAAACACTCGTCGATCGCGGACTCGTCGAGCGTGAGGAGGAACGCACCGTAAACGTACGTATAACCGACGAAGGACGCGAATCCGCGGAGGGTGACGACCGCGGGACCGTCGGCGCGTTGACGCACGATCTTCTCGCTTCGGGCGACTGGAAGGACGCCGACCTCGCCGAGTACAACGTCGAGGCGGACGCCGAGACGACCCATGGCGGACGCGAACATATACTCCGTCAGATGGCGAACCGCGTAAAGGAGGTCATGACCGACATGGGGTTTCAGGAGATGGAGGGTCCCCATGTCGACGCCGAGTTCTACATCAACGACCACCTGTTCATGCCACAGGATCACCCCGCGCGTACCCACTGGGACAAGTTCCTCGTCGAGGAACCCCAACGTATCGACGAACTTCCCGACGAAGCCGTCGAGAACATCCGTAACGTCCATCGCGAAGGTGCTGAGGGCGGCGACGGCTACCACTCCGAATGGGATCGCGACGTCGCGCGTACGCTTAACCTACGCGGACACACGACGAGCCTTTCGATGCGTTACCTCGCCGAGGGCGTCGAACCCCCCGCGCGGTACTTCAGCGTAGACAAGGTCTACAGGAACGACACCCTCGACCCGACGCACCTGCTGGAGTTCTTCCAGATAGAGGGCTGGGTGATGGCGCGCGACCTCTCTGTACGTGACCTCATGGGTACGTTCGTCGAGTTCTACTCCCATTTCGGCATCGAGGACATAGAGTTCAAGCCACATTACAACCCTTACACGGAGCCGTCTTTCGAGATCTTCGGCGAACATCCCGAGACGGGTGAGCAGATCGAGATCGGCAACTCAGGCATGTTCAGACGCGAGGTCGTCGAGCCTCACGGTATCGACGAAGATGTCGAGGTCATGGCGTGGGGACTCGCCCTCGAACGTCTCCTGATGCTTATCTACGGCTTCGAGGATATACGTGACGTACACGGGACGCTCTGCGATCTCGAACTCCTCAGGGAGGTGCCCGTTCTATGGAACTGAGACGGATGGTACGTAACGAAACCAAGGAGGTGACACCATGGCTGTAGTAGAGGCTGACCCCGACGAACTACGAAGGCTCGTAGGACGCGATCTGTCGCGCGACGAACTCGTCGACGAACTGTTCGCCCTCGGCGTCGAGTTCGAGGGTGAAGGCGACGACGGTCTGGAGTTCGAGGTCGTACCCGACCGCCCCGACCGTCTGAGCGTCGAGGGTCTCGCGCGCTCACTGCGGTACCAGTTCGGCGACGACCGTGGCGTCCGCGTCCCTGAGATCGGAAGGAGCGACTACAAGATACGCGTCGAGAGCGTTCCCGAACGCCCCTACATCGTCGGCGCTGTCGTCCGCGACATCGATCTGACGGGCGGCGTCCTCGACTCGCTCATACAGCTACAGGAGAAGCTACACGCGACGCTCGGAAGGCGCAGGAACAAGGGCGCTATAGGCGTACACGACCTGACGATGCTGAAGGGCGAGGAGTTCGTCTACCGCGGTATCGACCCCGACGACGAGAGCTTCGTACCTCTCGAAATCGGCGACGCGGGCGCGCGCGAGATGACGCCGCGCGAGGTTATGGAAGACCATCCGGTCGGTAAGGAGTACGCGCGTATACTCGAAGGAGCCGAACGCGTCCCCGGTATCTACGACGACATAGGCATGTTCTCTTTCCCGCCCGTTATCAACGGTAAACGTACGGAGGTACGCGAGGACTCGCGCGACCTTCTCGTCGAGATGACCGGTACGGACGAATGGACCGTCGACAAGATGCTAAACATACTCGTCTACGCCCTCTCCGACCGCGGCGCTACTGTCGAGGAGGTCGAGGTCGAGTACGACGACCGACGTGCACTCAAGCCCGACCTGTCGACAGAGTCTAAGACCGTGACGCACGACCGTATCGAGTCGATGCTTGGTGTCGAGTTCGGGACGGACGATGTCGTCGACCTTCTCGAACGTTCGGGGATGGACGCGGAGACGGAGACGCGCGACGGCGCGACGGCATACGACGTAACCGTACCGCCGTACCGTACCGACGTTATGCACCCTCTCGACGTTGTCGACGACATCGGACGCGCGTACGGCTTCAACGAGATGGAGCCGCGTTACCCCGACGTGTCGACCGTCGGCGGTCTAACCGAGTCGACACGTCTCGAAAACGCCGTACGTAAACAGCTCGTAGGTCTCGGGTTTCAGGATCTACTCAGCTTCGTACTGACCAACGACGACGACTGTTACACGCGGATGCGCCGCGACGCACCCGATGATGGTGTGCGTATACCCAACCCGTACAGCGAGGAGTACGACGTCGTACGTAGCTGGCTCCTTCCGTCGATCGTCTCGGTTCTCGCCAACAACACACACCGCGGGTATCCGCAGAACCTCGCCGAAGTCGGCTTCTGCGCCGTACAGGACGACGACGAGAACACGGGGATCCGCGAGGAGACACACGTCGCCGCCGCCGTCTCCGGAACTGACGCGGGGTACGAGGGCGCAAAGTCGCGTCTCACCTCCCTCGTCGACGACTTCGACGCGACAGTCGGAACACCGACGACGGAGCACCCTTCTTTCATCGACGGACGCGCCGCGACCGTCGTAATCGACGGCGACGACGCGGGCGTAATCGGTGAACTCCATCCTGAGATACTCGCCGAACGCGAGATCCTACAGCCCGTCGCGGCTTTCGAGTTCGAGATAGACGCGTTGAGGTCGTAACACCCTTGAGCGTCTAACCCGTCTATACGGCATGACAGACGAAGTAGAGGACGACATCCGTTCCGCACTCCACGACGACCTCGAAGAACGCGGCTTCGGCTGTCCGTCGTGCGACTCGGAGATTTTCGAAGTCGATATCTGGGGCGTCGGCGACGGTGTAAACGGCGAGGAGGTACGTGCCGCGGTCGTATGTGAGTCCTGCTCCGCACGTCTCAACGTACCCGTCGACTCCGAAATCGTCAACGAGTTCGTGTAACATCTTCCCCTTCCGCCGAACTTATGTAGGTACGACCCGGTCTTAGACGTATGTCCGACGAAGACGAAGGATTCAACACACGTAGCGTACACGCAGGACAGGAACCCGACTCGGCGACGAACGCACGCGCACCCCCTATCTACCAGACGACCTCGTACGTATTCGACGACGACGAGCACGCCGCCGATCTCTTCGCACTCGAAGAGGCGGGCAACATCTACTCGCGTATAATGAACCCGACGAACGCGATGCTCGAAAAACGTATCGCGTCGCTCGAAGGCGGCGTTGCGGCGCTCGCAACGTCGAGCGGTATGGCGGCTTTCGACCTCGCCAACTTCGTCCTCGCCGAAGCGGGTGACAACGTCGTCGCGTCCTCGTCGATGTACGGCGGAACCTACACCTACCTGACGCATACCGCTCCGCGGCGCGGTGTCGAGACGCGTTTCGTCGGTTCGACCGACTACGACGCGTACTCAGAGGAGATAGACGAAGATACGGCGTACGTACATCTCGAAACCATCGGCAACCCCGCTCTCGATATCCCCGATATCGAACGCGTCGCCGAAATCGCGCACCAGAACGACGTCCCTCTGTTCGTCGACAACACGTTCGCCACGCCGTACCTCTGCAACCCCATAGAGCACGGCGCGGACATAATCTGGCACTCGACGACCAAATGGATACACGGAAGCGGCTCCACCGTAGGCGGTGTCCTCGTCGACGGCGGGACGTTCGACTGGGAGAACGGCGACTACCCCAACCTGACCGAGGACAACCCCGCGTACCACGGTCTCAACTTCCGCGACGCATTCGGGGACGCCGCGTTCGCGTACGCCGCACGCACACGCGGTCTGCGCGACCTTGGCAACCAGCAGGCACCTTTCGACTCGTGGGTGACGCTCCAGAAGCTCGAAACGCTCCCCCTCCGTGTCGAACGCCATTCGGAGAACGCACTCGAAGTCGCCCGGTGGCTCGAAGACCACGACGCCGTCGACTGGGTCAACTACCCCGGTCTTGAGTCTCACGAGACACACGAAAACGCGTCCGAGTACCTCGACGGTGGCTACGGGGGCATGATAACGTTCGGTATCGAGGGCGGATACGAGGCGGGACGTACGCTGTGTAACGAGGTCGAACTCGCGTCGCTACTCGCAAACGTCGGCGACGCCAAGACGCTGATCATACATCCGGCTTCGACCACGCACCAACAGCTTACAGATGAGGAGAAGGAGTCGAGCGGAGTCCTCGACGAACTCGTACGTCTTTCGGTCGGTATCGAGGACGTTGACGACATAATAGACGACCTGTCGCAGGCTATAGACACAGCCACGTGATGGAGTCACAGACCGCCGACCTCGGTGAGTTCGAGTTCGAGAGCGGAGAGAAGCTCGAACTTGAGGTCGCCTACGAGACCTACGGCGACCACGACGGCGACAACGCCGTCCTCGTCTGCCACGCGCTTACGGGAAGCGCACATGTCGCGGGACGCGAGGAGGACCGCGGCACCGCCGGACAGGCTTCAGCGTGGTGGGACGACATCGTAGGTCCGGGGAAGGCGGTCGACACCAACGACTACTACGTCGTCTGCGCCAACGTTCCGGGTTCGTGTTACGGTACGACGGGACCCGCGACCGAGAACCCCGATACGGGCGAACCGTACGGAGCCGAGTTCCCGCCGGTAACAGTCTCCGACTGGACGCGTTCACAGCGCCGTCTACTCGAAATACTCGGCGTCGACAGCCTCCACGCAGTAATCGGCGGGAGCGTCGGCGGTATGAACGTACTCGAATGGGCGAAGCTGTACCCCGACTACGTCGACCGTCTCATACCCGTCGCAACAGCGGCGCGTCTCGACCCTCAGTGCCTCGCCCTTGACGCCGTCGCACGCCGTGCGATACTCTCCGACCCCAACTGGAACTCCGGAAGCTACTACGGCGACGACGACGAGCCACCCGACGACGGACTCGCGCTCGCGCGTCAGATAGGGCATATAATGTATCTGTCGAAGGACTCTATGCGCGACAAGTTCGGTAGGCGCTCGGCGCGGCGCGAACCCAGCGACGACGCACCCGTCACCGAAGACCCGACGGCTGACTTCTTCCCTTACCGCGACGTCGAGTCGTACCTCGACTATCAGGCGGAAAAGTTCGTCGAACGTTTCGACGCCAACTCGTACCTCTACCTCCTACGCGCGATGGACGAGTACGACCTTGCGAGCGGCTACGACTCCGACGCCGACGCACTTGCGGCGTACGACGGCGAAGCCCTCGTTATCTCGTTCACGGGCGACTGGCACTTTACGGTCGATCAGGCGGAGTCGCTCGCCCGCGCGTTCGAAGAGGCGGGCGCGGATGTCGAACACCACGTTATCGAGAGCGACTACGGACACGACGCCTTTCTCGTCGAACCCGAAAAGATAGGACCCCCTCTGCGCTCGTTCCTCGGAACCGGCGTACGCTGAACCGCTCCGAAGCCGTTCCGCAAACTTTATCTCTCGTCTCCGTCGTTAAACTTCAAGATGCGAAAGAAGATGCTGTTCGCCGCTGTAGCCGTAAGCCTGTTCGTCGTAGCCGCACCCGCGGCGGCACAGGACGCATCGGTGAACGCCGAGCCGCAGGCTACCGCCGGTGACAACGTTACCGTAGAGAGCGTGGAGATAGACGACGACGGCTGGGTCGCCGTCTACCCCGAGTCGGTTGACGGAGAACCCGACTTTGACGATCTCAAAGGTGCCGCCGAGGTCGAACAGGGCGGTAACGACGACATCCTGATCGAGACCGACGGACTCGAACAGAACGACTTCTACTACGCCGTTCTCCATTACGAGGAGGAGGGCGCGGGCGAGTTCAGCTACCCCGAGGACACCGAGGTTACGTACAACGACTCGACGGTGCAGGACGACTTCTACGTTGCCGTCGGTACGCAGGACGTACTCGGAAGCTACGCCGAGGCGAACCAACAGCGCCGTGACTTCAGAAACAGGATCGACTCTCTACAGGATCGCCTTGACGAGCTTGAACGGCGTTCCGAGAGGGCGAGCGGTGCCGACAGCGATCTTCAGGATCAGATAGACACCGTCAGCGACGAACTCGAATCTACACAAGACAGCCTCGACTCCATAGACTCCACCATACAGGAGACGGAGAGCCTTCTCGAAGAGGTGTCTAATCAGTCCGAGACCGACGGCTCTGACGGCGACGGTAACGGCGGCGCGGACGAAGGTAACGGCACCGGCAACAACACCTCCGACGACGGAGCCGAAGAGCCGCAGGGTCTGCCCGGATTCACGGCGCTCGGGGCGCTCGTCGCGGGTCTGACCGCCGCGGTCTTCCTCAACAGACGCGACTGAATGTCGGTTGAGGTTTCGGGTATAGGATTCGACGACCCGGTTCTTCTTGCCTCGGGTATTCTTGGCTCCACGGGTGCGTCGTTAAACCGCGCCTTGCGTTCCGGGGCGGGCGGTGTCGTCACCAAGAGCATCGGTCCGCGTGAACGCACGGGACATCCGGGTCCGAACGTCTTCGTAGACGACTCCGAGGAGTACGCACTCAACGCCGTCGGTCTTTCGAACCCCTCCGACGCGTTCACCGACGAGGTTGAGAAGGTCGAGGGACCGACCGTCGTCAGCGTCTTCGGCGGCACGGCGGACGAGTTCGCCGACGTGGCAGGTACGTTCGCGCCGTACGCCGACGCTTTCGAGCTAAACGTCTCGTGCCCCCACGCCGAAGGGTACGGCGTCGATATAGGCGCTGACGCCGAACTGACGCGCGACGTAACCGCCGCGGTCGACGAAGCCGTCGATGCTCCCGTCTGGGTAAAGATGACCCCCGACGTGACCGACGTGACAGAGATAGGGGTTGCGGCGCAGGAGGGAGGCGCGGACGCCGTCGTCGCAACCAACACACTGAGCGCGATGGCGATAGACGTCGAGTCGGGTCGCCCTATCCTCGGAAACGCACACGGCGGCATGAGCGGTTCGGCGCTAAAGCCCGTCGCCGTCCGGTGCGTCTACGACCTGTACGATGCTCTTGACATACCTATAGTCGGCGTCGGCGGCGTTTCGAGCGCCGAAGACGCCTTAGAGTACATGCTCGCGGGAGCGCGCGCAGTCGAAGTCGGAACCGCAGTCTGGGACGGCGTCGAGGTTCTCGGCGAGATAGCCGACGGTATCGAGACGTACAAGAAGGACAACGACCTGTCGCACGACGAACTCGTCGGAAGGGCGCACGAACTCACGCCGAAGGAGGACGGCGACGGAGGTGAAGGATGAGACCGATCACGCTTGAGGTAACCGACCGCGTCAAGGAGGGCGACGGTATCGCCACGCTCCGTTTCGACCGTTCGTTCGATGTCTCGCCGGGCGAGTTCGGCATGTTCTGGGTACACGGCGTCGACGAGATACCCATGTCGTTCGCATACGACGACGGCGTAACCGTACGCGGCGTCGGCGAGGCGACGGACGCCATGCTTTCCCTGAGCGAGGGCGACACCTTCGGCGTACGTGGACCCTTCGGTACGCCTTTCGACGTACCCGACGACGATGTCGTAATCGTCGGCGGCGGTACAGGTATGGCACCCGTCGCACTTCTTACAGAAGCCGCATCTGCGAACGGAGCGGACGTGACGACGTTAATCGGCGCAGGAACCGCCGACGAACTCGTCTTCGAGGAACGTCTGTCGCGCGTTGCCGATGTCCGCGTCGCAACGGAGGACGGTACCGCCGGATACGAAGGACTCGTGACCGGACTCCTTGACGACGTTACCGACGAGAAGGGAGCGCCGTCGAACGTCGGGTCGTGCGGTCCCGAACCCATGATGTCCGCCGTCCTCGACCGTTTCGACGACCGCCCCGGCGACGTACAGCTATGCCTTGAACGTTACATGAAGTGCGGCGTGGGCATCTGCGGCTCTTGCTGTATAGACGACACGGGTTCGCCCGTCTGCTCCGACGGACCCGTGTACAGAGGCGACGAACTCACGAACGGCGAGTTCGGCGTCTACCACCGCGACGGCGCGGCGCGGAAGAAGTACTTCTAAGTCACAGAGTACAGAGCTTCCTGTCGAAACCCACCGGTATGGAGCGGTAATAAGACCTAATACAATCCAATATGTAATATTTCGTGATGCCAATACCGAAGGAGGAGTTCGAGTCGATAGAAGACGACGAGTCGCTACCGGATCTATCCCCGGATACGACACAAGGGGAGATATACCGTTTCCTATTAGAGAACAGCGACAAGGCGTTCAGGCAACGTGAAGTCGTAGAGAACGTGGATGTTCCGAAGGGGAGCGTGGGTCCCACCCTCTCACGTCTCAAAGGGCACGGTCTGGTAGAACACAGGGACAGGTTCTGGTCTATCTCGGACGCGGAACACGCTGTGGCTTCAGCCGGAGTTCTGAGCGCCCGTACTGCGGACGAGCGTGACGGTGGTTTCAGTGACGAGGAGATAGAAGAATGGATGGAACACGCAGTAGATCCTATCGAAGAGAGAAACGATGGCTGACCGCGGAGAGGTGGTCTGGGCACCCGACCCTTTCCGTTCCGAGGGAGAAAGCAATCCGCGCCCCTGGTTAATCATATCCAACGATAGTCTACCATACCCGGATGAAGAGTGTATAGGTGTCGCACTAACCACGGCGTCTCATCATCGGGGTAGCGTCCGCGTCGCTTCTGATGACCGGGTAAAGGGTGATCCTGAGGGGGATAGTTACGTCCTCCCATGGACTGTGGCGACGCTGAAGGAGGAGGTTCATGTAGTAGGCGTTCAGGGTGAGCTTGAGGATGATCTCGTGGGCGAAGTAGCCGATAGAACGACTTCGTATATTCAAACGTAGAGAAAGGGTACTTCTAAGAGACGTGCACGCCTTCGTCTTCCATGCGACGCGCACGTTTCGTGAAGGACGGTATTATACACGAAGGAACGGTCAGGGACGACGAAATCGTCTCCGAGAGCGGCGGGACGTACCCGCCCGAAGAGGTGAACTTCCTCGCGCCCTGCGGACCCACCAAGGTCATCGGAGTCGGACGCAACTACGCAGAGCACGCCGACGAACTCGGTAACGACGTGCCGGAGTTCCCGCTGTTCTTCCTCAAGCCGTCGACGGCGGTTATAGGCGCGAGCGATCCTATCGTCTATCCCGACACGACCGACGAGCTACATTATGAGGCGGAACTCGGCGTCGTCATCGGGCGCGCGTGCCGCGATGTCTCCGAGGACGAGGCGCTCGACTACGTCGGCGGCTACACCTGCGTCAACGACGTGACGGCGCGCGACTGGCAGGGGCGCGAGTCTCAGTGGTTCCGCGCAAAGGGCGGCGACGGCTTCTGCCCGATCGGCCCGTGCATACACGACGAGCACGTCGATGATCGCGGTATAGAGACGCGTCTCAACGGCGAGACGGTGCAGGAGTCGACGACCGCCCTGATGCATTACGGCGTCGCCGAACTCGTCGCAGAGGCTTCGCGTTTCGTTACACTACGCGAGGGCGACGTTATCGCCACCGGAACCCCCGAAGGCGTCGGAGCGATGGAGCCGGGCGATACCGTCGAGGTAGAGATCGAAGGTATAGGTACTCTCGAAAACGATGTCGTCGAACCCGGCTCTTAGACGCGCCCGACGTCCTCGACGCTGACGCTCTCCACGTCTTCGATACCCGCGAAAGACTCCTCGACAGCCTCAGTTCCGCCCGCCTCGTCCTCGACGCCGACGTTTACGAGGAGTGCGACCAAGCCGAAAGCGACATCCTCACGTTTGATGCCGTTTAGCTCCGCCTCCTCAGGAAGAGCCTCCTTCAGACTATCTTCGAGAGCGTCGAGGTTGGTGTCTGCGTCGTCGGGCATCACCTTGATCTGTGCGATTACCTTTCCCATTGTTCAGGGTCCCGTAAAGCCGCAGTCGGGGCACTGGTAGAGGTTGCTCTGCTTCCTACACTTGTCGCATCGGTTTATCGTATGTCCGCATTCGGGACAGTCGAACTCCGTGAATCCGGCACCAACGATGTTGACCCCGCAGGAGACACACCGTTTGCGCCCTTGCTGTGCGCTCATGGAAGCCCGTTGTTCGTCTCCGTCCATAAGAGTTGTTATAGAACGTCCCCGATGTCGTGTATGGACACGCGCAGAACAGCCGCACTCTCGGCACCCGCGGGCGTTCTCGTCGCCGCGGTCGGTATCGCCCTCGCCGCCGTACTGACGCCCCTCGCACCGTTGACACAGGCTATCTCCGAACTCGGCGCGCCCCAAGCGCCGTACTCGGCGGTGATGAACACCTCCTTCGTCGTCGGTGGTCTCGTCGCAGTCCCTTTCGCCGTTCTCCTCCTCACCGAGGCGCGCAACATCTACGAAACCGCGGGCGCGGTGCTCGTCGCCGTCTCATTCGTCTCTCTCGCCGGACTCGGTGTATTCCACATAGGAGATCCGTACCATATCCCCGCCGCTCTCACCCTCTATGCCTCGTTCACCACCGCGCTCTGGGTGCACGGAACCGGCGAGGCGCTCGCGGGCGAGACGGGACGCGGACTCACCACCGTCTGGCTCGGAAACGCCAACGTCTTCGTCTGGGCTTCGTGGGCGGGATGGCGCGTCTACGCTCCGGGTCTCGCCATCCCTGAGGCTCTGGGTGTCTCCGCCTTCGTCGTATGGATACTCGTCACCTCCCGCCGCTTCTATAACCTCGGCGCATAATCTAAGTAGCAAATATTATATGCGTGCATCTCCTTCGGTATCACAATGACAGTGGACTGCCTCCGGTGCCGCGAATGCGGGCGCGAGTACCCCGCCGAGATACGTAACACGTGCGAAGCCTGTTTCGGACCCCTCGAAGTCGTCTACGACTGGGACGACGTCGACGTGACGCGCGAGGAGATAGAGGACGGACCCGCGTCGATACGTAGGTACGTCGATCTCCTCCCCGTCGAGAACGAGGACTCGTTCGCGCAGGTTGACCTTGGGACGGGAAGGAACGGTCTTCACCGCGCCGACAACCTCGCCGACGAACTCGGTATCGACGAAGTTTACATACTCAACGACTCGGTCAACCCGTCGTTCTCGTTCAAGGACCGCGTAACTGCGGTTGCGGTTGCGCGTGCGATCGACTTCGGCGTCGACGCGATCGGGTGCGCATCGACGGGCAACCTCGCTTCGAGCGTCGCGGCGCACGCCGCAAAGGCGGATCTACCGGCGTACATATTCATACCCGACACTATCGAGGAAGGAAAGATAACACAGACGCTCGCGTACGAGCCTGAGATCGTACCCGTCGACGGCAACTACGACGACGCCAACCGTCTCGCCACCGAGGTCGCCGACGACAACGGATGGGGCTTCGTCAACATCAACCTACGTCCGTACTACACCGAAGGCTCGTGTACGATGGCGTACGAGGCGGCGGAGGGGCTCGGCTGGGAGTCGCCCGACCACGTCGTCCATCCCATGGCGGCGGGTGCGTCGCTCCTGTCGGTCAAACGCGGCTACGAGAACCTCGAACGTCTCGGTCTCATCGACGACTCGGATGTCAGGATGAGCGGCGCACAGCCCGAAGGCTTCCCGATTGCGCGCGCCGTCCGCGACGACGCACCCGTCGAACCCGTCGACGACTACGAGACGCTGGCGCACTCGCTCGCCATCGGCAACCCGGCGGACGGCTTCTACGCCAAGGACGCTATAAACGAGACGGGCGGGTACGCCGCCGACCCCGACGACGACGCAATCGTTGAGGGAATAAAGCTGTTGGCGAGCACCGAAGGACTCTACACCGAACCCGCGGGCGGGACGACGATCGCGGGTCTGAAGCAGTTGGCGGACGAGGGGCATATAGGGGAGGACGAGACGGTGGTCGTCAACATCACGGGCAACGGTCTGAAGGCGGAGGAGACGGTTTCGCAGTACGTCGACGTTCCCGAAAGCATATCACCGTCGCTCACCGAGTTTGAGAACAGGAACAAGGAGGACAAGAAGGTGACAGCACAATGACGGATGTAAGATTCTCAAGCGCGCTCGAAAGCGTGACGGACGAGAGAACGACGGAGGTAGACGCGGAGACAGTAGGCGAAGCGCTCGACGAACTCGCGGGCAAGTACGGTGATGAGTTCGAGGAAAGACTCCTTGACGACGGCGAACTCCGTAGGTTCGTCAACCTGTACGTCAACGGCGACGACGTACGCCACGGCGAGGGTCTCGACACCGAGGTCGACGACGACGACGAAATATCGATACTCCCGGCGGTCAGCGGCGGTTCCTGACTACTCCTTCTCCCAGTCGGGTTCGAAGCCTTCGGTGGTATCGCGTACGCGTAGCACCCACGCGATACCGCCCTGTTCGGATCCGCGCCCGAAAAGCACGAAGGCGCGCTCAGAAGCCCACCGGAACCACATCGGGTACGACAGTATGTAGGCGACTCCGATAAGCGAGTTATCCACATCGACGCCTAACGGCGAGACGCCCGCGACCGCGAGGACGGCGTGTATCCAGAACAGACCGACCGTACCGACACCGATGAACGGATACCAGTCGGGGTTACGCGGCTTGAGGAAACGCGCGTAGACGAACGCACCGACGAAGCCGATGAGTGCGACCGCGGGCACGTCGAACGGTGAGACGAGCACTTAGACCATCCCCTTTTCCTTGCACCACGTGATGTAGTCCCACAGCCCTTTCCGTGCGTCGCGGTACTTGAAGTCGTAGCCGAGGTTCTTTATCTTCTGGTTCGAGAACCACATGTTGTGCGTCAGGTAGTGGGTCATCGAGGCGTCGACCTTGGGACGCGTACCTTTCTCGCGCGCCTGCCTCTCTATACGGTGCGACGCCCATTTGGCGATCCTTCCGTAGAGCTTGTACGCGCCGAACGAGGCGGGTATACGTTTCTTCTTCACACCGAGCGACTCCGCGAGGAACTCTATTAGCTCGTCCTGTCCGATACAGTCGCTGAGGACGTGGTACGTCTCACCGACGGTCTCCTCCTTGTTCTCGTGTACGAACAGAGCACCGTTTACGAGATCGTGAACGTGTACACACGGGAACATCAGCTGTTTGCTCCGCGGATAGATACGTGTCACGGGTGCGAAGCCGAACTTACGTAGAAGGAGGAGTATATGGTAGACTCCGTAGCCGTGCCGGGGTCCGTAGATAGGTGCGGGACGGACGATTGACAGGGGGAGATCCTCCTCCTCGTGGAGCTCGTGGAGAACCTCCTCCTGCTTGACCTTCGACTTACAGTAACGGTTGTGCGGTTCGTAAGGCGCGTCCTCCTTGTTCGGTTCGTCGAACCCGGCGTCTCCGAGAACACCGAGCGTACTCCAGTGGACGAAATGACCGACATCGTGCTCCGCCGCGACCTCACCGATGTTACGTCCGCCTTCGATGTTGACCTTGTGGAGGACGTCCCACTCGGCGAAGTAGTCGAACAGCGACGCTATATGGAAGACGACGTCGTAGTCGTGATCCTCGAAGACGGGGTAGAGCGTGCTCTGCTTCGTAATGTCGGCGGGTATGAACTCCGCACCTACCTCCTCGAATATATCCCTGTAGTAGACGGGGTTGGGTACGTCGCCCTCCGCCTCCGTGTAGTAGGCGTCACGCTCCGCGCCTTCGAGGTCGGTGGCGACCACGTCCCAGCCTTCGTCGGCGAGTAGTTCGAGCATATGGCTCCCGGTGAAGCCACACGCGCCCGTTACGAGAGCTTTCTTAGGCATCTATAACGGTTTAATTACGCAGACCGTACTTATTCCTTCCCCTTAACGTCAATCGTCTAACCCTCGTCTTCCGAACCCCCCTCGTCCTCATCCTCCGGAAGAAGCCCCTTTATATCGTCGTCAGCCTCCATCCCAAACCCCGCGCTAAGGACACGTGTCAACGCCTCCTCGGTGCTCTCGTCGGTCGTCTCAAGCCTTTCGGGTTCGACATCGACGACGTACCCCGACGTGATGTTGGGCGACGTGGGGAAGAAGACGACCTCGCGTCCATCCTCCGTCGTGTTTCCCGTCTTGAACCCCGTAATACGTAGACCCGCGATCTCTATCTTAACGGGTCGGTCGAACTCCTCTGCGTTGCTCCCCATGATCGTCTCGACACCCATCTTTGTCGCGTTGTAGACGATACGTACGACGGGGATCTGCCCCGCGAGGCGATCCATCTCGTCCTTGAGTATGTTTCCCGCCGCCGTACGAACCACGTAGCCCACGATACCGAGTATGACGACGATGACGGCGATAGCGAAACCGACCTGTATGAGTTCGTTAACCGTCTGACTGCCCGTGACCCTGAGGTACTGCGTCCCCGGAAGACCCGCGACCCTCTGGTATATCCAGTATACGACGTACGCCGAAACCGCTACGGGTGTAAGGACGATGATACCGCTGGCGATGTTCCGTTTGAGGCTTGCTTTCACGTTTGGAGGCGAGGGCTTCGGCTTACTAATCTCTTCGTCATCTATGCGCGTAACGCGTCTTCCTTCTGAGCCTTCTCCAACGTGTCGTCTTCGAGCGACGTCGCAACCGCGGCGGGCTTGAATACGTCCCCGTCTATACGGTCGCCCACCGACGAACGGACGTACCTCTGCATGACGCGTCTTTCGGCGGGTACGTGTCCGTACACCACCTCGTCCTCAACGAGATCGTAGACGGGTATCGAAGGGTTGAGAAGCGTACTCTCCCCGACGATACAGCCCTCGCCGACGACGAATCCGGAGGTTACGCGGCATCCCGCGCCAAGGGACACGCCGTCTTCGATGATCACGGGTGCGTCCTCGACGGGTTCGAGAACGCCGCCGACGAGCGTGTTAGCTCCTAACTTGACATCGTCACCGACCTGAGCGCACGAACCCACGGTGTCGCACGAGTCGACGAGCGTACCGTCGCCGACGTACGCGCCTATGTTGACGAACGACGGCGACATCATTATAGCCGAGTCCCCTATGTAAGCCCCGTCGCGTATCACGGTTCCGTCGGGGGTGTTACGCGTACCGCGTTCGAGGAAGCCCGACGTATCCTTCAGTTCGAACTTGTCGTGGTAGGTCACGCCCCCATGCTCGACCGCGCGACTATGGCGCTGTGAGAAGTTTAGGAGTACGCCTTTCTTCACCCACTCATTGGCGCACCAGACGCCGTCGCGTTCCTCGGCGGCGCGTATCTCGCCCTCGTTCAGACCGTCGAGGAAGTCGTCGAGGAGTGACCCCGACGCGTCTCCCGTCTCCCACGCTTCGAGTATCTCGTCCTTGAGTGCCATATAGGACGGTGCGCCGCTCGCCGAATAACGGTTGCGGTGGCTACGCGAGCGCCTCGGCGGTACGTTCTATACCGTCGGCGGCGCGCCGGAAAAGGACGGAACGGAGTTCGTACTCGTCGTGGAACTTACGTATCCAGTCGTCGTCACAGAACATCGCGTGCTGTAGCTCACGTACGTCCTCGGGGAGTTCGTCGCGCACACCCGCGAAGTAGACGGGCGACGTTTCGCGTGCGCGCTCACATAGCTCCGCGTCGTACTCCACACCGACACGTTCGGCGACGTACTCGTACCACTCGACGTGTAGAACCGAGTCGCCGAGTACGGTACGCCGGGCGAAGGCGTCGAGTGAGAGACCGGTGACGTGCTCCGTCGCCGGAACGCCGTCGACCGTATGATCCGACGGACGTGAGAACACCGGCGCGTCGAGCGCGTCGCGTACCGACGGATGCGCCCTGTAGAACTCGCGTGCCCCTCCGGCGTACGTACCCGTGTATACGCCCGCGAGACGTAGAAGCTTCCGTCTCAGGGCGTGCGAAAGACCGCGCATGAGAAGTGCGTATCCGCGCGGTAGCCAACGTCCGATAGGATGCCAGTACTCGGCGTCGGCGACCACAACCGACGCTATCAACGTCTCTACATCGTCACGTACGTCGGTACGTCCGTTGCGCATAGCCTCGCACGCCTCCTCGACGGTGCCGTTGAGCGTATGGCTCCAGCCCATCGTATCCGCAACGTCGACGACGTACTCCGCCCCAAAACGGAAGTACGGTTCGACATCCTCGGGGTCACGGAGCGCCCGCGGACCGACGAGCTTTGCGGCTGTCATACCTCAGATCGTCGCGCGTCCACAATCAGGCTTCGGGTTGGCGGTCACCCGTCGCCGTAGCCCCGATCGTCATAACCTCGAACCCACCAACGCGTTCTGAGCCTAGACACGTTCAACTCTCGAACAGTTTATGCGGAACGAGCCTCTACGTCCGACATGCCGACGCTCAACGACCTCGGCTTGTCGGACTACGAGGCGCGCGTATACCGCGCCCTTCTGAGCGCGGGTTCGGCGACCGCAAAGGAGCTTTCGCTTACGAGCGACGTGCCGATGGGACGCGTCTACGACGTGCTCGGAAGCCTCGAAAAGAACAGCCTCGTCAGGAGCCAAGCGGCGAGCCGCCCAAAGAAGTACGTAGCCGTCGAACCCGAGACCGCGCTCGACCGTCTCGTCGACGAAAAGAAACGCGAGCTACGTGAGGAGATGGAGAGGTACGAGAAGGTCGCGGACGAACTCACGGGGAAGCTCGACACCGCTGAGACGGTCGAGGAACGTTTCTGGACGGCGGCGGTCGGTGCGGACGACAGCATCGAGCTACTCCTCGAACGTCTCGAAGCCGCGCGCGACTCCGTGTCGATGGTCGTCGGCGACCTGTCGCCACAGATAGACCCTGACGACGTGGGCGAACAGGTGCTCGACCGTCTCGCCGACTCTGTCGACGACGGCGTTTCGGTGCATATACTCGTCTCCTCCGACCTCGTGAGCCGTTTCGGTCAGGAGGTCGGCGCGCGGTACACCGACGTTCTCTCGGAGTACCCCGGCTTCGAGATACGGACGGTCGAGGAGATACGTGGTACGTTCAACGTCGTTGACGGCGTCGAGGTATGTGTCGAGGTCGCAAACCCGCTCGCGCCAAACCGCGTCCTCGCTATGATAGATCTCAAGGATCCCGAGTTCGCCGCGAGTGTCGGGGAGGAGTTCGACGAGCGGTGGGACGGCGCTAAGCCGTTGGAGCTTTAGGCTACGTCCCACCCATCTTACGCACCGAAAGTTCCTCGTCCTTCGCAACCTCCACCGTCGCCGTCGCGTCGGGTTCGGCGTTGACTTCAACCCGTACCTCTCCGTCGACGACCAACTGTATCTTAGACGCCGTGCCAAGTCCCTCAACCGTCACCTCCACCTCGTCGCCGCCTACACGCTCCGCATCGACGTTGTATCCGGGAAGCTTCGACGAGACGGCGCGGTTGGCGACGGCGTAGATAACACCGACGAAAAGTACGACCATCGTGACCGGTACCAGTATCTCCAGCGGTCCGATTCCGCCGACGAAGAGAGGATTCATACGCCGAGCTAAACACCCGCGTTACAAGTATCTTTAGGCATCGCCCCTGTCGCCGAGGCGCTCAGAAGCCCTTGCCGAGAAGCTCGCGTGCGATGATGTTCTTCTGTATCTCCGTCGTACCTTCGTATATCTGCGTGATCTTTGCGTCGCGGTAGAACCTCTCGACGTCGAAGTCGTTGACGTAGCCGCTCCCGCCGTGTATCTGAACCGCCTCGTCCGCAACCTCAACGGCGATACGCGAAGCGTACTCCTTCGCCATGCTCGCGAGCGCCGTGAGCTGTTCGTCCTTGTTCTCGACGCTCCACGCGCTCTTGTACGTAAGCTGGCGCGCCGCCTCCGTCGTCGTCTTCATCTCGGCGAGCTTGTGCTGTATCGCCTGGAACTCGGCGATCGACTGTCCGAACTGCTCGCGCTGTTGGGCGTACTCAAGCGCGCGCTCGTACGCACCTCTTGCGATACCCACACCCTGCGCCGCTACCATCGTACGCGTCTCGTCGAAGAACTGCATCAACTGCATGAAGCCCGCGCCGCGCGTTCCGATGAGGTTCTCCTCCGGCACGCGTACGTCGTCGAAGATTAGCTCCGCGGTGTCGGATGAACGTATACCCATCTTGCCCGTAATCTTGTCCGCCTCGAAGCCGTCGCGGTCGGACTCGATGAGTATCTGCGAGAAGCCCGAGTAACGCGACGAGGCGTCGGGGTTGGTGTCACAGAGGACGACGAAGTAGTCTCCGACCGTACCGTTCGTGATCCACATCTTGTTGCCGTTTATGACCCACTCGTCGCCGTCTTTTTCGGCGTGCGTCGATACGCTCGACACGTCACTACCAACGTCTGGCTCAGAAATCGCCGCGCCCATGATCGCGTCGCCCTCCGCGACAGGTCTCAGGTACTCCTCCTTCTGCTCCTCCGTACCGAACTCCATGATAGCGTCCGCACCGAACGCCGTGCTGGTTATACAGAGCGCAATACCCGCGTCGATCGAGAAAAGCTCCTCTACGAGTATCGCGTTCTCGACAGGGCTGTATCCCACACCGCCGTACTCGATAGGGATGTTGGAGCCGAGCAGACCCGCGTCCTGCGCCTTCTCCATGACCTCCCACGGGTACTTCTCCTTCTCGTCGTACTCGGACGCGACCGGCTCTATCTCGTTCTCGCCGAAACGACGTATCTCATCGCGAACCTGTTCTATCTCTTCCGGTACCTCAAAATCCATACGTGAAATTGTGCTTTCGAGTATATAAACTGCATGATTCTTCCAAACATATCCATCGACGTACGTCGAATTCCCCTGTCCAACTGCCGGTTATTCGGGGCACGGAGCCGACACGTGTCTATCACCGCGCGCCCGGTGCTCCGTAACGGACAGGTATTTGTTCCGCGCGCACCACCGTAACGTATGGTCGACTTCACAGAGTCGCAGGAGACCGAGATGATACGTTCGACGGCGGGCGAAATCGCCGACGAGTTCGGTCCTGAGTACTGGCGAGAGATGGAGGAGGCGGGCGAGTTCTCGTGGGAGTTCTGGGACGAACTCGGCGACGCGGGCTTCCACGGACTGCTCGTCCCTGAGGAGTACGGCGGCGCGGGAATGGGTCTTCAGGAGATGGGTACGGCGATGGAGACGCTCTGCGCCGAGGGATGCGGAATGGCGGGGACGTGGTACCTCGTCCTCACCGCAGGTATGGCGGCGGTCGGTATACGTGAACACGGCAACGAGGAGCAGAAGCAGGCGTACCTTCCGCGTATCGCGGAGGGCGATACCAAGTTCTGTATCGGAATAACCGAACCTGAGGCGGGGACTAACACTTTAAACGTCGCCACCGACGCCGAGAAGGACGGAGACGAGTACGTCCTCAACGGTAAGAAGTGCTGGATTACGTTCTCCGACATCGCCGACCGTATACTTCTGGTCACGCGTACCACTCCGCGCGAGGAGGTTGACCGTCCGACCGACGGTATCTCGCTCTTCTCCGTCGAGATGGAGTCGGATGGTGTCGACGTTTCGCCCATACCCAAACACGGCATGAACTACTCCAACTCGTGCGAGGTCTTCTTCGAGAACGTCCGTGTCCCCGAGGAGAACCTCATCGGCGAGGAGGGCGACGGATGGTGGGGGCTTGTCGACACGCTCAACCCTGAGCGCATCGCGTTCTCCGCCGCGGCGACGGGTATCGGAAAGCTCGCCGCCGACGCCGCCGTAGAGTACACCAACGAACGCGAGGTCTTCGACGGTCCCGTGGGTCAGTACCAGTCGATACAGTTCCCGATCACGGAGGCGTACACACAGATGGAGACCGCCTCGCTGATGCGTCAGAAGGCGGCTTGGATGTTCGACAACGGAAAGGACTGCGCCTACGAAACGAACGTTTCGAAGGCTGTCGCAGTCGAAGCGGGTATCGACGCCGTCTACCACTCGATGCAGGCTTTCGGCGGATGGGGGTACGCTAAGGAGTACGACGTCGAACGTTGGTGGCGCGAGATCAACCTGACACGTCTCGCCCCCGTCACACAGCAGATGGCGTACAACCATATCGCTCAGGAGCTCGGCTTCCCCAAGTCGTACTAGCCGTACCGAACACCAACAGCCTTTAGTCACCGTTACATACACCGTCGCATGACAGACGAAGACGCCTTTGAGGCGCTCCTCGGTGATGTCCGCGAATACGTAAAGATGACCGACGGGACGGTAGAGGAGGATATAGGTCCTGAGATACAGGACGGAAAGGAGATACGCGGCTTCCGCGTCGGACGCGCGGGCTACGTCTACGACGTTCTCGGCTCCGCGAACGCCGACTACTTCCTCCTGCGTTTCGGCTTCAACCTACTCGAAAACCTACGTAACTCAGGCGTCGATAACCCCAAGAAGGCGCTAACCGGCGACGAGACGGAGATGGAGACGCTCGTCCTAAACCTGATGCGCGAAATCTCGCACCCGTCGGTCGAGGTCGGTGTGGAGACGACCGACGACGGCGTCTTCGCCGCGTTCACCGTCGAACGCAAGCTGTTCGTCGACGACCCGTCGTTCGGCGTCCGTGACTTCGAGGAGGCTGTCCGCGCCGTCGTCGCGCAGGGCGACCGCGGAATAAAACATCTCCAGCTTGCGCTCGACATGGGTGGCGGGCCCGAACCCGACGGAAGCACCGAGGGCGACAGGGGCTTCATGTAGTCGCTCGTCTTCGGTGCTCGGCTTCCCGGTTAACGAGGCGGTCGGAAGGATTAAAGAATATATAATACCGTCGCCTCCTTCGAACAAGGATGTTCGATAAAGTTCTGATCGCAAACCGTGGTGAGATCGCCGTACGCGTCATGCGCGCGTGTGAGGAACTCGGTATAGGAACCGTCGCAGTCTACTCCGAGGCGGACAAGAACGCCGGACACGTCCGTTACGCCGACGAGGCGTACAACGTAGGTCCTGCGAAGGCGTCGGAGTCGTACCTCGACCACGAGGCTGTCATCGAAGCGGGCGAGAAGGCTGGTGCGGAAGCCGTCCATCCGGGGTACGGCTTCCTCGCCGAGAACGCCGAGTTCGCATCGAAGGTCGAGGACTCCGAGATGAAATGGATAGGTCCGCCGTCGGACGCGATGGCGAACCTCGGCGAGAAGACACAGGCGCGTCAGATAATGGACGCCGCCGACGTGCCTATCGTACCCGGAACGAAGGAACCCGTCGGGTCGGCGGACGAGATACGCGACTTCGTCGAGGAGGAAGGCGTCTCGTACCCCATCGCTATCAAGGCTGAGGGCGGAGGCGGAGGACGCGGTCTCAAGGTCGTCCGGAGCGAGGACGAGATCGAGGATCAGTTCGAAAGCGCGCAACGTGAGGGAGAGGAGTACTTCGACAACGCAAACGTCTACGTCGAGAAGTACCTCGAAAACCCCAAGCATATAGAGGTTCAGATACTCGCCGACGAACACGGAAACGTCCGCCATCTCGGCGAGCGCGACTGTTCGTTACAGCGCCGTCACCAGAAGGTCATCGAGGAAGCTCCTTCGCCTATACTCGACGACGAACTCCGCGAGGAGATAGGCGACGCGGCGCGCCGAGGCGTACGTGAGGCGGAGTACCACAACGCCGGCACTGTCGAGTTCCTCGTAGAGGACGGCGAGTTCTTCTTCATGGAAGTCAACACGCGTATACAGGTCGAGCACTGCGCGACGGAGGAGATCACAGATATCGACATCGTCAAATGGCAGATACGCGTCGCCGACGGCGAGGAGATAGGCTTCGCGCAGGACGACGTGAGCTTCAACGGTCACGCGATCGAGTTCCGTATAAACGCCGAGGACGCCGTGCAGGAGTTCGCGCCTCAGATGGGTGGTCTCGACAAGTACGACCCCGCGGGCGGCGTGGGCGTACGTATCGACGACGGCGTCCGCCAAGGCGACGAGATTTCGGGCGAGTACGACTCGATGATCGCGAAGCTAATCGTCTGGGGCGGTGACCGCGAGGAGTGCATAGAGAGGTCGAAACGCGCTCTCGGCGAGTACGAGATACAGGGGATCAAGACGATCATACCGTTCCATCTCCTGATGCTCGAAGACGAGGCGTTCGTCGAGGGAAGCCACGACACCAAGTACCTCGATCACGAACTCGAACAGGAGGCTGTCGAGGAGGCTTACGAGAAGTGGGGGACGGACGAGAAGCCCGCGCCCGCAGGCGTTGAGGAGACGCTCGAACGCGAGTTCGTCGTTGAGGTAGACGGCAGAAGGTTCGAGGTAAACCTTGAGGACTACACGCCTGAGATGCTCGTTGCGGAAGGCACAGCGACCGGCGGGGGCGGCGGAGGCGGTGGCGGACAGAACATCGACGTTGACGGACATCCCGTAACAGCCGAGATGCAGGGTAACGTTCTGAGCGCCGATGTCGAGGAGGGCGACGAGGTAGGCGAAGGCGAAGTCGTCTGTGTCATAGAGGCGATGAAGATGGAGAACGATATCACGACATCCGTCGGCGGGACGGTGACCGAGGTGGCTGTTGCCGACGGCGACAGCGTCAACCAAGGCGACCTACTCGTCGCCATCGAATAATGGACGTACGTCTCGATGACGACGCGTCCGACGACGAGGCGGACGCCATAGCGACGGCGCTCGCCGAACATCTCGACGACCGCGTGAACGTCTACGTCGGCGACGACGCCGAACCTACAGCGGTACGTGACCCTCCCCGCGTCCCCAACGAGAGGTACGACGACGACGCCGAACCGACGGAACGCGAGGAACGTCTACGCGCTGAGATCGAGGCGATAGAGTCCGGGGGTCCGCAGAAGTACCGCGAGAAGCTTGAGGAGCAAGGAAAGCTTTTCGTACGCGACCGTCTCGACCTGTGGTTCAACGACGAGGACGACGACAGCGCGCTCAGGTTCGAGGACGGAAGGTTCGCAAACTTCGACGAGTGGCACGAGAGCGTCGAAGGCTCCGATCCCGACGATCCTCTCCCTGCGGACGGTCTGCTGACAGGAGCGGCGACGTTCGACGGACGCGACGTGCATTTCATGGCGAACGACTTCTCCGTCAAGGCGGGAAGCATGGCGGAGAAGGGCGTCGAGAAGTTCCTCCGTATGCAACAGCGCGCCGTCAAGAACGGCAAGCCCGTCCTCTACCTCATGGACTCCTCCGGCGGACGTATCGATCAGCAGACGGGTTTCTTCGCAAACCGTGAGGGTATAGGCAAGTACTACTACAACCATTCGATGCTCTCCGGGCGCGTCCCGCAGATATGCGTCCTGTACGGTCCCTGCATAGCCGGTGCGGCGTACACTCCCGTCTTCGCCGACTTCACCGTCATGGTCGAGGATATGAGCGCCATGGCTATCGCGTCGCCGCGTATGGTCGAGATGGTGACGGGCGAGGATATAGAGATGCAGGATCTTGGCGGAGCTTCCGTACACGCGTCGGAGTCGGGAAGCGCCGACCTCGTTGCGCGTGACGAGAGACACGCGCGACGTCTCGTCTCACAGCTCATAGAGTACCTCCCCGACAAGGCTGGTGAGAAGCCGCCGCGCGGCGAACCCCGCGACCCCGTCAAGTCACCACGTGGAACCGACGCGACGATACCGAGCGAGCCGAACAAGGCGTACGATGTCAAGGAACTCATAGACCGCGTCGTCGACAAGGGGTCGTTCTTCGAGCTAAGGGAGGAGTACGGCAAGGAGATCGTGACTGCGTTCGCGCGTATCGACGGAAGACCCGTAGGTATCGTGGCGAACCAGCCCGACGAGCGTTCAGGGGCTATCTTCCCCGACTCCGCAGAGAAGGCGGCTGAGTTCATATGGACGTGCGACGCCTACGAGATACCCCTCCTGTACCTCTGCGACACGCCCGGATTCATGGCGGGTTCGGACGTAGAAAAGGACGCCATACTCGAAAAGGGCAAGAAGTTCATCTACGCGACGAGTTCGGCGACGGTACCCAAGCTCTCGGTCGTCGTACGTAAGGCGTACGGTGCGGGCATTTATGCGATGAGCGGACCCGCGTACGACCCCGAATCGACGCTCGCACTACCGAGCGGAGAGATCGCTATCATGGGTCCTGAGGCGGCTATAAACGCCGTCTACGCGCGTAAGCTTGACGAGATAGACGACGAGGACGAGCGCGCTCAGAAGGAGCAGGAGCTTAGGGAGGAGTACCGCGAGGATATCGACGTACACCGTATGGCTTCGGAGGTCGTCATAGACGAGATCGTACCTCCGAGCGAGCTACGTGACGAACTCGTACAGCGGTACGACTTCTACGAGGGTATGGAGAAGGAGCTACCCGACAAGAAGCACGGTACCGTCCTGTAAACTTTTGTCGTCGCGGTTCAACCCTTGGCTATGTCCACACCGCCGATGAGACGTCTGGTTCTCGACGTGCTCAAGCCTCACAAGCCCTCTATGACCGCCTTCGCGTCGGAGATAGCCTCGGTGGCGACCGTCGAGGCTGTCAACGTGGCGCTCGTCGAGACCGACGACAAGGTGCAGAACATCAAGCTCACCGTCGAGGGTGACGACGTAGACACCGAGGATATCGAATCCGAGGTAAAGGGTCTGGGAGGGAGCGTACATTCGGTCGACGAGGTCGCCGTGGGCGAACGTATCGTCGAGGAGAGACCGACGCCACAGGAAAGATGACACGTATCTCAGAGGTACTCGTGGACCCTATATCGAGACGTTACTTCGTCTCCAACGGCTTCGACGGGGCGCTAACGAGCGTCGGTATCGTCGTCGGAGCCTACCTCTCAGGCGTCCCCGACGGCTTCACGGTTGTCAAGATAGGCGTGGGTGCGGCTGTGGGTCTCGGAACGTCGGGGTTCTGGAGCGTCTGGGAGATAGAGAAGGCTGAGAAGCTCGCCGAACTGTACGAGATAGAGGAGTCGATGCTAGAGGACCTCGACGAGACACGTCCCCATCTCAAGAAACGCGAGGCGCGCCGCTCCAACGCGTTCATGAGCGGACTCGGTCCTATTCTCGCTGTGCTCCTCACCGTCTCCCCTTTCCTTTTCGAAGGAGAACCACTCGGTATGCTCGGTGCGACCCTCGTCTCCGTCGGTGTCGCCGTCGCCGTACTTTTCGCGCTCGGAGCCTACATGGGGAAGCTTTCGAGACGGGCGTGGTACGTCGCGGGTGCGCGTATGGGTCTCGCAGGCGTCTTCGTAGCCCTCATCAACGTCTTACTACCCGGATGACCAGACCCCCGCGGCGCGTGCGCGCTCCCTGACCGTACGCGCCTGCTCTACGAGAGGCGCGTCAACCATCTCGCCGTCTACCTCAAAGACGCCTTTTCGGGCTTCGTCCGCCTCGCGTTTCGCCTCCAGAACCCGTCGCGCACGGTCGATGGCTTCCTCGTCGGGCGTGAAGGCGTCGTTGATGATACCGACCTGCGCAGGATGTATCGCAAGCTTTCCGTCGTAGCCCAAGCCGATACCGCGCTCCGTGTCGTCTCGTAGACCCTCCTCGTCGCGGAACCCCGTCCAGAGCGTGTCGATACCGTCGATACCCACCGCGGTTGCCGCCGTAACGACCTTCTGGCGTGCGTACATTACCTCGTCGCATTCGTCGGTACGTGTCGCGCCGAGATCCGCCGCGAGATCCTCCGCACCGAAGACAACCGCCGAGACACGCGGTGCGTCGGCGACCTCGCCCGCGTTGAGTACGCCCGCGGCGTTTTCGACTATAGGAACAAGACCCGCACCGTTCCCGTCCTCACCGAGCGCCTCGGCTACGCGTTCCACGTCGTCGGCGCACTCCGCCTTGGGTACGACGAAACACGAAGGCTCGGCGTCGATACCGTCCAAGTCGTCGCTCCCGCCCTCGTCCCCCAACGGGTTGAGACGTACCCATACCTCGGGCGCGTCCTCAGGAACGTCGCCGAGTACGTCGTCGACTGCTTCGCGCGCCGTATCCTTCTCGTTGGGCGCTACGGCGTCTTCGAGGTCGAAGACGACCACGTCTGCGTCCCCTCCGAGCGCCTTACGCATCATCTCCGTCTCGTCGCCGGGTGTGAAAAGAACCGAACGTCTCGCTCTTCCTTGGGATGCCATGCACTCCGTACGTCCCGTACGGTAAGAAATTATACGGTCGAGTCCGACTTCGGAACATGACCGGTAAGTACTACGCCGAGTTCGAGGTCGGCGAGACGGTAGAGCACGACCGCAGACGTACGGTAAGCGAGGCGGACAACCAGCGTTTCTGCGACCTGACGATGAACCAACAGCCCCTGCATCTCGATGCGGAGTTCGCGGGCGAGACGGGGTTCGGCGAACGTCTCGTAAACGGTCTCCTCACGATGTCGCTCGGCGTATCGATGACGGTACCCGAAACGACCGACGGCACCATCGTCGCAAACCTCGGCTACGACAACGTGGAGCATCCCGAACCCGTCTTCCACGGCGACACACTGCACGCCCGCACCACCGTCACCGACAAACGCGAGACGAGCGACGGCGAACGCGGCGTCGTGGATATGCACGTCGAGGTTCTGAACCAAGACGACGACGTCGTCTGCGAGTTCGACAGGACGGTTCTTTCTTTGAAGGAAGACGGTTAGGGTTCTTGCTCCTACGCGAAAGACGTATCCGAACACGCCGTCCTGTCTAAGTATGGAGGTGACCGACGGTTTCTCGGCGGCGGATACCGTCCGTATGCTCGGCTTCGTCGTTGGGGTCAACGCCGTCGGTGCGTCGCCCGCGTTCCTGTTCGGTGCCGATACCGGCTGGCTCGACGACTCAGCGTGGTACTTCCCGCCCGACATCGCCTTTCCAGTAGCTTGGACACTCCTGTTCACCCTGATGGGTGTCTCGTTGTTTCTCGTATACAGCGCCGGAGTATCGAGACGCGACGTGAGGGTTGCCCTTCTTGCTTTCGGTGTCCAGATGGCTCTGAACGTCGCATGGACACCTGTCTTCTTCGGACTACGGCGACCGGGGGCGGGTCTGGTGGTCGTCGTACTTCTATGGCTATCCGTCTTAACCACCGCCGCCCTTTTCGACAGGGTAGACAGAAGGGCGTCCGTTCTTCTACTACCGTACCTCGCGTGGCTATCCTTCGCAGTCTATCTCAACTACGCCGTCTACGTTGGTCTGTGAACGTCACCGCCATTCTGTGTCGCACACGTTCTGCGCGACCGCCGTCGCGTGGTCGGCGTGTAGAGCCACCGAACCGAGAGAGAGGCGGCGCGCGTCACCGAGGGCTTCGAGATCTCCGTCGGTGAGTTCGAGGTGATCCGAGACGACGAACGTCGGTTCGTCCGGTACAGTCGCGTCCTCGACGCCTTCGCCGTTCTCTTGAAGTACGATAGTATCGCCGTCCGTCTTGTCGATAACCTCCGCGACCCCGCGCTCCGCGACGTAGACACCCGCCCGCGCTTCGACCTCGTGGTACGTACGTTCGGCGAGCGCGGCTCGCAAGACACCCGCGATGCTCCGTTCGTCGGGGTTTAGACCGCGCACCTCGTCGCCCTCGAACCGCACCGTTACGTCGCGTTCGCCCCCACGGAGGACGACGTGCGCCGTCGTGTCCTCGCGCACGCCGTGCGAGACGAGGAGCGCGGCGTTGATGCACCGACAGACGAGGTCGAGACGTCCCGCGCCCGGCAGGTCGTCGAGCGAGAACCCGCCGTCGGTCGGTGCTTCGTGCGCGACGAAGACGAAGTCACGCAACGTCGTCGCCGCCTCCGTCGAACCTCTCAGCCGTCGCCGCCTCGACCGCTTCTCCGGCGTCCACCCCGCCGTAACCGACGAGTACGGTACGTCTTCCCATGGAGTCCCCACGAACCCTCGTCTATTACGGCTTGTGGCTCGGACGGTAATGGCGTTCAGATCCGTCCGACCATCTCATCCGTCTCTTGTGAGGGCATTGTGGCTCGGACGGTACTGGTGTTCGGATCGTGTCGGCGCGGACTCGTAACGTCTTTACGGCTTCCGCGCGTAACCCGGACGATGACAGCCGTTGACTCGCGGGTCGCCGTCCCTTCGGAGGACGACCTCGCGCGTCTCCTCCAGATAGGGGTCGTCATCGAGGAGTACGCCGAGGAGAAGAGCGCACGCCTCCTGTCGGACGAGGTTGAGGACGAGGAGGTACGTGAGACACTCGACGAAGCGTTGACGGAGAGCGACGAACACAGACGCCGCCTCCTCTCGCTCGTACGCGAGGTAGGCGAGGACGTTGACGAGGAACGCGTCGAGAGTCTCGTCCGCGAATCCGTCGAGTCGAACGTCCCTTCGCCCGACGACCCCGACGAGGCACTCCGCCACCAGCTCGAAAGCGAACGTCTCGCGGGTTCGTACTACGACAGCGTGATAGAAACGTGCCGCGCCTCTACTCGTATAGACGACGCGACCGTCGGACGGATCGTGGAGACGTTGGAGGAGATACGTGACGATGAGTACGAGGACGCCGAGAAGATACAGAAAGAACTCACCAAAACATGACAGAGCTAACGATTACGGAAAGCACCGAGATGTACCTCAAGGAGATATACTTACTGTCGCGTGACGAGGGTCGTGCGAAGACGGGGAGCATCGCCGACCGTCTCGGTGTCTCGCCGCCGAGCGTCACCGAGAAGCTCTCGTCGCTCGAAGATGCGGGTCTCGTCGAGTACGAGAAGTACAAGGGCGCACGTCTCACCCCCGACGGAGAGGAGACGGCGGAGGACGTTCTACAGAAGCACTGTCTCGTCGAACGTTTCCTCGTAAAGTTCCTCGGCGTCGAGGAGGGCTTCCACGACGAAGCCTGCCGTATCGAACACGTGATGAGCGACGATGTCGCCGACGAACTCGGAGACATAGTCGATCAGAAGCCTGAGTGTCCTTCGTGCTACGACGCATCGAAGGGACACTGCGCCGCCCTGTTTACGAGTTAGGGAAGAGAAGAGGCTTCAGGATCGTGTAAAGTATAGCGCCCGCGCCGAGTACGGCGAGGAAGCCGAAGACGAGCACGAAGATACCGCCGAACTCCATGCGTACGAGACGTACGCTTAACGTATATCAACTGTGGTACCTATGAACGACACCGAAACCGACGTTGACACCGAGTACCGCGAGACAGAAGACAAACGCGTCCTCGAACTACGGCGCGACAGCACGCGCGTAACCGTCTCCGTCACAAAGAAAGGCTACGGCATGCTCATAGTCGCAGACGAGACGGGTGAACTCGAACGTTACTACGGCTTCGACATGGCTCTCGACCACGCCGCGGAGGCTCTCGGCGTCCCGCCCGGTGAGGTCGACGTTCCCGAAGCGGCGCGCGACATGGGTATGTAGGTTTGCGTACGTCTGGTTTTCGGGTTTTCTTCCATACAAAACCTAACTCTTAGACCGAACGGTGAAGCAACAGTTAGCAAAGGTAAAGTGTGGTTGCCGCGTGGTCACAAATGAGCCGAATGAGGGTACCACAGACTACAACCGACGAAAGGAGCGAAGAGAGCTTCGTCCCCGCGCACCGAGGTATGAGGCGTCGCGGAGCCACGGGGGTCGTAGAGTCCGAAGACGGCACCGACGCGGGTGCTGTCTTTCTCAACGGCGTGGCTGTCTACGCACGTTGCAGGGATGAAAACGGTGGGGGCGCACTCGACAGGCTCGCCGACTCCGAAGCCGGGTTCAGGGTAAGCGAATGCGCGCCCGAAGACGTACGTATGTTCCGGACGTACGTCCGTTATCTCGGCGACAAAGCCGTCCTCGGCTCCGAACCCCTTGAAGCCACACACGTCGAGATGCAGAGGATCGAGGGCGTACTCGTCGACGGCGTTAGAAACCTCGCGGCGGCGTCGTGGCGCGGCGAATCCGACACCTCGGATCGGACGTTCTTCCCCGAAGGCTACCGTGTCGCACTCACCGCCGACGCCGTCTCACTCAAAAGGTACGTCTCACGGAACGACCTAACCGGATACGCCGTCGGCGACGGTAAGGTCGTTACCTTCCGTAACGGTGAGACGGTCGACGGTGCGCCGGTCGATCTCGGAGACCCGATCCGTTCCGAGGTCGACGCGGGCGGTGGCTGGGTCGTCGTCGACTCCGACGCCGAGGAGAACGGCGAGGACGACGGAGACGGTGAAGGCTTCCTGAGCCGTATCTTCTAAACCCCCGAAAACCGGCGTAGCGTTTTTGTACTCTCCCCGCGACTAACTTCCATGTCGAAGACACAGGGGTATACTATACAGTTCGACGACGACGAGACGGAGGAAGTGGCGTACAAGATAAAACACGAGATCACCGTACATATCTCCGGCGAACACGCCGACGAGGTCGTCGAGGACGTTGGGGATGTCGTCGCCGACCGTGTCGAAGAGGGCGGTCTGTCCGATCCCGTCGTCGAGGACGTTGGCGACACGCTCTCCGAACGTATCGTCGCCGACGACCTGTCGGAAGGTATGGTCGACGATGTCGGGGCGGCGATATCCGAACGCGCCGCCGAGGAGGACGTATCCGACGACGTTATACGTGACGTAGCCGCCCTCATCGTCTCCCTTTCGCAGGAGAGCGGTCTGTCCGACGTAATCGTAGAGGACGCGGGCGAAACCATAGCCCATAGGGTTCAGAAGGAGGATCTGTCCGATCAGCTCGTTATCGATATAGCCGACGTTCTCACCGAAAACCTGACCCAGGAGGACTTCTCCGAGGACGTTATGGAGGACGTTGGCGATGAGATCATAAGACGGCTACAGGGCGACGACGCCGACGAACTCGTGCAGGAGGTGGCTCAGGTCGTCCTCAACCATCTGCCCGGTGTCCGCCATCTCGGACCCGTCAAGACCGTTGTCGAAAAGATAGTCGACCGTCTGTTAGGCAGAAAGGCGGACATGGTCGTCGCCGATGTCGGCGACATCATAGTCGACAAGATGTCTCAGGAGGGGCGCGCCGACGAGATCGTGGGCGAGACGCTCGATATCGCCGCCGCCAAGGTAATAGAGGAGGAACTCTCCGACCCTATCGTCGACGACACGCTCGACGCCGCAACCGACAGACTCGTCGAGGCGGATGCGTCCGACGAGATGGTCGACGACGTTCTGAACACCGCAATAGAGGATATTATCGAGAGCGGACAGGCGGACGAACTCGTTGACGGAACGCTCGACACATCCACCGACAGGCTCATACAGGAGGACGTTGCGGACGCACTCGTCGACGACGTTCTCCAAACAGCGATCGCCGACATCGTCGCGGAGGGCGACAGCGATGCCGTCGTACACGGTACGGTCGACACGGCTACTGACAGACTCGTCGAGGCGGACGAAACCGACGCCCTCGTCGACGACGCTCTCGAAACAGCACTCGAAAAGCTGGTGCGTGAGAAGATGGTGGATGAGATCGTCGACGAGGTGGCGGACGAGTACCCCGCTACCGCTTGAGAGCCGGTACGGACGGACTAACTACCTATACCTTGAACGATTCGCCACAGCCGCATGTCGACTCCGCGTTCGGATTCGTTATGTCGAAACCCGTGCTCTGAAGCGACTCGACGTAGTCGACCTCGCTACCTTCGAGGTACTCGGCGGAGTGTTCGTCGACGATGAACTCCACACCCTTGTCGCTGACGACGATGTCGTCGTCGCTCACGTCGTCGTCGAACTGCATCCCGTAGGAGTAGCCCGAACAGCCACCCTGTTGGACGTAGATTCTGACGCCGTAACCGTGAAGATCCTTCTCGTCCTTGATTCTCTGCGCCTTCTCAGCCGCTTCATCGGTGATCGTTAAGATTTGTGTGTTCTGTGACTGCGCCATACTTCTGGTAGACGCGTCGAACTCATAAATCTGACGTTGGGTCACACGGTAGTTTCATTTCGTCGCCGCGCGTACGGTCAACGTGGAAGAACGAACCGCGTACGTCGCCGTCGCACCCAGGCGCTCCACCGAGGAGTACGACCCTGAGGCGATGGGTGTCGCCGTCGTAGCCGTCGCGTACGACGGTACCGTCTACTACTTCGACCGTACCCGGCTTGCGCGCCTCTTCGATCTACTCCGACGCGCCGAACGTATCGTCGGTGTCAACGACTACGTCGTCGAGGCTCTCGAACCCCACGGAGAGTTTCCGCGATCCCGCTTCGTCGGCGTACAGAAACGTATCTCGGACGCGCTCGGCGAACGCGTCTCGTTGAACAACGCCGCGCGCGCAACCCTCGGCGTCGAACGTGACGACCCGCGTCGTCTCCCGCTCGAATGGCAGGAAGGGCGCGAGAAGGCGGTAAAACGCGCCCTCCGTAAGGATCTCCGGATCCTCCGCGAACTCGATGGATCGATGCACGACGGTGAGGTATGTGTCACCGATCCGCGCACGATGGAGGAGCGCGCGGTAGAGATCTGACACCACGGTCATCGGAGATCCTAATAACTTGACAGCCGCCAGACATATCCCCACCGGTTGGTATGTTTAGTTATGTTAGTGGACGAAATCATGACCGACGAGGTCGTAACAGTGTCTTCGGACGCATACCTGAGCGAAGCCTCAAAAAGGATGGTCGAAGAGAACATCGGGTGCCTGGTAGTCCTCCCCGAGGATGAAGCCGCGCCCGCAGGTATCTTAACCGAAACCGATGTCCTTAGACGTGCTCTTCCCACGGACAAGCCGCTCTCCCGGATACCTGTACAAGGAGCATCTACCTCTCCATTAACTACCGTCGAGCCGGAACGGACTGTACGTTACGCGGTAGAGAAGATGCTCGACGAAGGCGTGAAACGACTACCCGTAATCGATGGTGACGATCTTGAACTCACGGGTATCGTCACAATCACCGACATAGCCCTTAGATACGACGATATAAGATCGGACGCCGTAGATATGGTACAGAAGCCCGATATGTTCCGGGGCGAATAGGTCACACGAGGTTAATAAGTGCTCAAGACGTACAGACGGTATGCGTAACGCTGTCGTAGGATGCGGCTTCGTGGGAAAACGTCTCGCGCGTATACTCGTAGACGAAGGCGAGGATGTCGTCGCAGTGACGCGTTCGGGCGTCTCCCTCGAAGGCGTCGAAAGCATCGAACGCGACGTAACGGGGACGTACGAACTTCCCGACGTAGACCGTGTATTCTACCTCGTGAGCGCGGGCGGACGTGACATCGATGCGTACCGTTCGGCGTACGTCGATGGTCTACGTAACACACTTGAAGCCACCGACGCACCCGTCGTGTACTCGTCGTCGACGGGCGTCTACGAAGCCGACGACGCCTCTTGGGTAGACGAGACGACGGGGATAGAGCCGACGAAGGAGAGGACGCGCGTCCTTCTGCGCGCGGAGGAGGTTGCACGCGATGCCGGCGGTACAGCCGTCCGTTTCGGCGGTCTGTACGGTTCAGGGCGCGTCGGCGTCGACCGTTACCTCGGCGAAACGACCGTAAAGGCGGGCTACCTAAACCTGATACGCGGCAGGGACGCCGCATCCGCGCTACTCGCCGCGCACGAGGGCGACGACGACCTGTACGTTGCGGTCGATAACGAGCCTGTACATAGACATGATCTCGCGCGTTGGATGTCGGAGCGCGTCGGACGCCCTCACGGCGAACTCGTCGACGAGACGCGTACGCCCAACAAACGTTGCTCGAACGAACGTCTGCGTTCTACCGGATGGACGCCTGAGTATCCGACCTACCGCGAGGGGTACGCCCCCTTGCTTAGAGGGTAGAACTCTCTGTCATCCTAAGGACTAAACGAATGACGCGGTTGGAGAATCTACCGCATTACAAAGAAATAAGTACGACCGACAGGTTAATATCTATCGTAAACATTCATGATTATTGGTGTACCGGGCGAAACCGCCGAGGGAGAGACACGTGTTGCGCTTACCCCGCCCGTTGCAGGCGAACTCGTCGAAGACGGACACGATGTGTGTGTAGCGGAAGGCGCGGGCGAAGGCGCGGACTGGAAGGATGACGAGTACAGGGAAGCCGGGTGCGAGGTGCTCGAAGGCAGGTTGGATGTCTTCGACAGATCCGACGTGGTGTTACACGTCCGTGGACTCGGTGCTGACGAAGAGGCTTCGACGGATCGGTACAGCGAAGGACAGGTCGTGGTAGGTCTCCTTGGACCGTACGGGCTTGACGGAGAGCTCAAGGAGCTCGCCGATCGTAACGTCAGCGCATTTGCTCTCGAACTAATACCACGGATAAGCAGGGCACAGAGCATGGACGCGGTATCATCTATGGACAGCGTAAGCGGGTACAGAGCCATCACCATGGCGGCTAACTCCTTGCCCAAGATGTTCCCCATGGAGATGACCGCCGCAGGGACGGTACAGCCCGCAGAGGTATTTGTACTGGGCGCGGGTGTCGCGGGTCTCAAAGCCATCGCTACCTCAGAGCGCCTCGGTGCCTCAACGGTGGCTAACGATGTCCGACCGGAGGTACGCGAGGAGGTAGAAAGCCTCGGTGCAGAGTTCGTATCCGTGGGTGACGAAACCGAGGAGATGTCCGATGAGGAAGGGTACGCGACCGAACAGGAGAAAAGCTTCGAGCAGAAACAGAAGGAGATGCTGATGGAGGTGGTACCCGAAGCAGACGTTGTCATCACGACCGCCGCGATACCCGGTAGACCTGCGCCACAGCCTATAACCGACGAGATGATAGAGAGGATGGATCCGGGTTCTGTAGTCATAGACCTTGCCGCTGAGAGCGGAGGTAACTGTGAGCCCAGCCGAGCGGGCGAGACCGTCGAACACGGAGGGGTGGAGGTACGAGGTCCCACGAACCTGCCCGCGACAATCCCTCAGACAGCGAGTTATCTGTACTCCAACAACATAAAAAATATGCTCGATCTTTTGATCTCGGACGGAGAGATGGATATAGATACAGGGGACGAGATACTGGACTCGACGTTGCTCACACACGACGGCGAGGTGCGTGCACCTCACAGGGAAGATCAGGGAGAAGACGAGGACGAAGGTGACGAGAATAAGAACGAAGAGGCACAGAAGGAGGTCGGGGAATGAGTCTCATCACCAACCTGACGTTCTTCGTTCTGGCAGCCTTCCTCGGATACGAGGTCATCACCAAGATACCCACCAACCTACATACGCCGCTTATGTCGGGTGCTAACGCTATCACAGGCATAACGCTCGTCGGTGCCGTCGCGATCGCGGGTTCAGGATCTACCACGCTCGCGACCGTCCTCGGGTTCGTAGCCGTTGTCATGGCTACGGTAAACGTCGTCGGCGGATACCTGATTACCCACATCATGCTCGAAGACTTCCGGCAAGGAGGGAGTAACTGAGTTGGTGGTCGAACTGTTACCTGATTCGGTGCTACCTCTTGCGTACACGGTCGCGGCGATCCTGTTCATACAGGGTCTACGCGACATGACACATCCGCGTACAGCCGCGAGGGGAAACCTGATCTCTGCCGGAGGTATGCTCGTAGCCGTCGGTGTTACTGTCGTCTGGTTTGAGGTGCTCACCCCGCTGGTGCTTTTCGGTGGTCTAATCGTCGGTGCCGGTATCGGAACCGTCCTGGCGCTCACCGTCGAACGGACGGAGATGCCCCAACTCGTCGGTGTCTTCAACGGTCTCGGTGGGGGTGCCTCAGCGGTGATAGCGGGGGCGGAACTCATCGAGATAAGCACCGAATCCGGAGGGGTTGCCGTCGGTTCCATCCCGACCGAGGTAGCCGTCGCAGCCGTGTTTTCGGGCATCGTCGGTTCAGTGACCTTCACCGGAAGCATGGCGGCGGCGGGTAAGCTACACGGTGTACTAACCACCGATGCCGTCCGTTATACCGGCGAACAGGTTATGAAGATCGTTTTCCTGGTGGTAGCGCTCGGATTCGGTGCGTACCTCATCGTACAGCCAGATGTCCTTGGATTCCTACAAGCCGTCTGGGTACCTTCGTACTGGCTACTCGTCGCAACAGCCTGTGTCCTCGGCGTCCTACTCGTAATCTCCATCGGAGGTGCAGACATGCCCGTTGTGATAGCGTTGCTCAACGCTTACTCGGGGCTGGCGGCGTCGGGTACGGGGTTTGTACTTGATAACACCGCACTAATCATAGCAGGAACCCTCGTCGGTGCGGCAGGCATGATACTCACGGTCATCATGTGTGAGTCCATGAACAGGTCTCTCACAAACGTCCTGTTCGGAGGCTTCGGCGAAACCACAGAGCAGGAGGAGCTGGACGATATCTACGAGGGGAACATCACAGAGACATCGCCTGAACAGGTCGTGATGCTGTTGGAAGCCGCCCAACGTGTCGTAATCGTGCCCGGTTACGGTATGGCGGTAGCACAGGCACAGCACGCGGTCTCGGAGCTCGCAGAACTACTCGAACAAAACGGTATTGACGTAGAGTTCGGTATACATCCTGTCGCAGGAAGAATGCCGGGGCACATGAACGCACTTCTCGCGGAGGCGGACGTTCCGTACGAGAGGATGCGCGAGATGGAGGAGGTGAATCCGACCTTCTCACAGACGGATGTAGTGATAGTCACGGGGGCGAACGATGTCGTGAATCCGAAAGCGAACACCGATACTTCGAGTCCGATAGCGGGTATGCCGGTACTTGAGGTGTCCGACGCCGGTACGGTCATAGTCAACAAGCGAAGTCTCAGTACGGGGTTCTCGGGTATTCCGAACCCTCTCTTCGCGGAGGGCAACACAAATATGTTGTTCGGAGACGCGAAAGACACCATGCAAGAACTCGTGAACCTGTACAAGGAGTGAACCCGAACCACGCCGCCCGCTCCACGCGATCCCCGTTAAATGACGCCGGTATACCGTGGTCGGTGAACCTTATCCCAGACTCCGGTTCTCCTATATACTCGCGCCGCCAACAGGTCTAATACCACAGGCCCCTTAGGGTAATATATGTCAAAAAAGAGCCACCCGATAGAGGGTCTTCCCACACCGGATCCGACCGAGAGCCCCGAAGACGCCGTCTCCGTCCAGGTGGAGGCTCTCGGAGACAACGACGATCCGTACGAGAACGCAGGCGTCATGACGGCTTACAACTACGCCTCACCGGCGAACCGGCGCTCAACCGGGCCACTCGGTCGGTTCATCAGGATGGTGGGGTCACCACGGTACAGCGTCATGATAGACTCAAACGAGGTCGTCCGAGAGCCGATAGAAAGATCCGGAGAGACCGCACAACAGAGGGTGACGGTTAACAGCGAGAACGGACGAACCGTCAGTTACGATTTCGGTCTCTCGGTGCAGTCCGGCGGAGTTTTCGAGGGCTGCTGGATGACAGACAGCGTACTCGTCGTAGATGGTTAGGCTTTCATGAAAGACGGTCGTTGGTATCCGGTTCTTGTACCACTGCAGGTACGACGTAGTTTTATCTTCGGGACAGGGCTAAGACTCCACCCTCAACGAACGACCGAATGGAGTGAGTAGGGTGGAGATACAGCCCGTCAACGCTTAGTCTTCGGCGTCTTCGTCCACAACCTCCACCACTATCTCAACATCCTTCTCTGCAAAATCTGTACCCAAGTACACCCGTCCTTGCTTGTCAACGCTCTTCGTTTCGTGTAGGTCTGGCTTCTCAACGACTATCTTCGCCATGTCAATCTCTTAGTCCGCGAGATAATAAGTCTGCTGGATAGGCATATCCATAAACTATAATTGGTAAAGGGTATAATGTGTACGTAAGAAGCGCGGGACAGACCACCCTCTCAGAGAACAGTTCTCTGAGAAAGGTGGTTCGGTGTTTGAGGCACCGAACCGCGCTCTGTGGTGAGAGCAAATGAGTGTAGGAACTACCGTGACAAAAGACTTCGGTCAGCATAGCGTCGTCAGAGAAACAGACCACGACGAGACAGGTACGCTCCACGAGTTCTACCGTTGCACTGAGTGCGGTCACGAACACGTTTCGGCGGACAGCTTCAAGCACGTCAAGGAGTATGAGTAGGGATGTCGGATATAGACGCTCTTCGGCATACGATAGAGGCGTTCGCCCACCTCGAAGTAGCGAAGAGGTCGGCAGAGAACGAAGAGGTTGAAGAAGCACTGGATATAGCTCTCAACCGAGCAGTGAACACGCGGTGCGAAGTCATCAACACGGTGTGTAGAGAACTCGCCAACGGAATAGAAGGAGCAGACGAACAAATCTCCGAGAAGTAACTATGGAATACGACCTAAACAGCGGTTCTCACTCCGTGTACTCGCTTGACTACCACCTGATACTGGTAGTCAAGTACCGGCGTAGCGTACTCAACGACGAACGCACCGAACTACTACGTCGTGCCACCGAACAGGTCTCCGAAAGCTACGACGTAGGTATCAAGGACATGGAACACGACGAAGACCATGTGCATATACTGTTCGGTGCGTCGCCTACGACGGAGATAATCAAGTATATCAACGTACTCAAGAGCGCGACCGCGCGACGGATAAACGAGGAGTACGGCGAAGAGTACAAGGACAGGCTGTGGGGCGGAACCTTTTGGTCCCCGTCGTACTGTCTCATATCCACGGGACAGGTGTCGCTCGACAAACTCAAAGAGTACGTAGAACAGCAAGGGGTAGTCTGACAACATGGAATTACGGCGTACTGTACAGGTCAAGCTTGACGTTGACGAATCCGACGAGGAACGTCTACGGGAGACGTTCAGAGCGTTCCGAGAAGCCTGTCAGTGCACCGTAGACTACGCATGGGACAACCGAACCGACGAAGGACAGATAGACACGCGCAAAACGTGGCTCCACAAACAGACCTACGACGACATCAAGGAACAGACAGGTCTCAACACCGGACTGATACAGAAGGCGCGTGACTACGCCGTAGACGCTCTTGAACAGGTAATCAGTCGGTGGAAAGAAGGCGAACAAGCCACGAAACCCACCTTCGGGAGTTGGTTCGTCGCCTACGACTACCGAACCATCACGTACACCGACGAAGGCTGTACACTCGCAACCAAGAACGGGCGTGTACAAGCTGACTTCGTGATAGACGAGACGGGCGAGAACCCGCAGACAGAGTACCTTTCCGAAAAGTGGGAACGGAAAGAGGCGACGCTACACCACAGAGATGGTAACTACTACCTGCACATCTCGGTCGTAAAGGAAGAGGACGTAGGAGAAACCGAGAGCGGAACATCTCCAAGCGGGAGCTTGGATGGCTCGCAAATCTCCGATTTGCGAACGGTTCTCGGTGTAGACCTCAACAGCACAGGTAGTTTCGCCGTCACCTCCACGGGACGGTTCGTAGGCTCAACCGACCATATCAACCACGAACGCGACGAATACGAGAGTAGGCGTGCGTCACTCCAACAGAACGGTTCACGTCGCGCTCACGAGGTCATAGAACGTATAGGCGACCGTTTCAGCCGGTGGAGTAATCAGAAGCTCCACGAGTGGGCTAACGAGGTCGTAGAAGAGGCTGTACGCTACGACTGTTCTACTATCGTGTTCGAGGAGCTTGACGGTATCCGTAACCATATCTCGAACAATAAGGAGTTTCAGCAGTGGGCGTTCAATCAGTTCGTCGCGTTCGTGGAGTACAAAGCCGAAGAGTACGGCGTTTCTGTCGAGTCGGTGAATCCAGAGTACACGAGTCAGACCTGTTCTCGCTGTGGACACACCGAACGGAGTAACCGCAGGACGAAACACGACTTTGAGTGTCGAGAGTGTGGGTACTCCGTAGACGCTGACTACAACGCTTCTAAGAACGTCGGTCTTCGTTACGTCCGTCGTGTGCAAAAGCCAGACGACGGACGGGCAACGTGTCAACTTGCCCTTAACTCCGGTACGCTGAAACCGAGTGAGGGTAGTTCCTCCACCGAGAGGTTAGAGGTTGAGTACACGGACAAGCCCTGTACGTCAACCGCAGATTGACGTGCTCGTCAGAGCATCGCTCTGACGAACGCCCTCAACGAGCGAGGTCGTCAGACCGAGCGAAGTAGGGCGGGGTAGTTGACCATCAGAGGCTGAGTACAACGGTCTGACGATGCCTTTTTTTCGGCGGCGGCAGTACGTATATCCGTGAAACAGGTTCTCTCTGACCCGGAGCGTTCGAAGATAAACACGGTAAACGACGAGGCGTTCTACGACAGCCCACGGTTCGTCACACACGCCGACGACGGCTTCATAGACCGTCTGACCGATACATACGGTTCTGTGCTCTCTACGGGGGACAGTGTATTCGACGCGATGAGTAGCTGGGTATCTCACCTCCCCGAAAAGAACTACGAGAGGGTTGTAGCACACGGACTCAATGAGGCAGAACTCACCGAGAACGAAGACGCCGATGAGTCTTTCTGTCAAAACCTCAACGAAGACCGGTCCCTACCGCTCAAAGACGGTTCGTTCGATGCTGTTCTTTGTGCCCTTTCGGTTCAGTATCTACAGTATCCCGGATCCGTTTTCTCTGAGTTCGGAAGGGTTCTCGAAGACGATGGGGTCTTGGTCGTCAGCTTCACCAACCGTATGTTTCCGAGGAAGGCGGTGAGGGCATGGAGAGAGACGGACATGGCAGGGAGGAAAGACATAGTTCGTTCGTACTGCTGTGCCGGAGGTATCGAGGTAGAAAGGGTAATAGAAGACCGACCGGAGACCGACCCGTTCGTCGCGGTGATAGCTCACCCGAAAATTTAAAGACACGAACAAAACGGTCATTTCGACGCGGGCTTACCCTCCACCGGTCTTATGTATCCCCGTTCCGTATACGAACGGGGTAGAAATCATGAAAGCCTTTGTAATGAACGAGATAGGAGAGACAGGCTTCGCTGAAAAAGAAGTCCCGGAACCGGGTCCCAACGACGCGGTTGTACGTCCGACCAAGGGTCTCGTCTGTACGTCGGATGTCCATACGTTACACGGTGCTATCGGCGAGCGCGAGAACCTCACCTTGGGTCACGAAACCGTCGGCGTCGTCGACGAGATCGGTGAGGAGGTCGACGGGTTCGAGGAGGGCGACCGTGTCGCTGTCGGCGCTATCACACCCGACTGGGACTCGCCCGCGGCGCAGGACGGACACCCTTCGCAGTCGAACGAGCCTCTTGGGGGTTGGAAGTTCGCAAACGTCAAGGACGGCACGTTTGCGGAGTACGTCCATGTCAACCAAGCCGACGCTAATATGGCGCGTATCCCCGACGGCGTTACCGACCACGAGGCTGTCTACGTCACCGACATGATGACCACCGGATTCATGGGTGCGGAGAACGCCGAGATACCCGTCGGCGGCACCGTAGCCGTCTTCGCACAGGGACCCGTCGGTCTGATGGCGACCAAGGGCGCGCGTCTACAGGGCGCGGGGCGCGTAATCGCCGTAGAGACCGTCCCTAAGCGACAGGAGCTTGCGCGCGAGTACGGCGCGGACGATATAGTCGACTTTGACGACGGCGATCCTGTCGAACAGATACACGAACTCACAGACGGCGAGGGTGTAGACGCCGCGGTGGAGGCGTTAGGCACGAGCGGAACCTTCGAGCAGTGCGTCAAGGTCACCAAGGCGGGCGGTACGGTATCGAACGTCGGCTATCATGGCGAGGGCGAGTACGTCAACATACCACGCGAGGAATGGGGCGTCGGTATGGCTGAGATAGACATCGCAACGGGTCTGTGCCCCGGCGGAAGTCTACGTCTCGAACGTCTTCTCCGCCTCCTCGAAAAGGATCGTCTCGATCCGACGCATATGACGACCCACGAGTTCGGATTCGACGAGATAGACGAGGCTTTCCGTCTGATGGAGACGAAGGAGGACGGTATAATCAAGCCGCTTGTAGAGTTCGAGTAGACCGCTCCGTCTACTGGAACGTCTTCTCCGTCGCACCCACCTCGTCGACTTCCTCGGAGCCGATCTCCTCAGCCATCTTTCTGTACTCCTCTATATCGTCCTCGTCGAGCGACGCCTTGATATCGTCAAGCGCCTCCTCGAAGTCGTCCGCCGTTATGAGGACGTTACCCACAGCCTCGCCTATCTCGTCGGCTTCGACCGTACCGATGAAGCCGCGCATCGCGTTCATGCTCGCGGAACGCGCGAGCGCCTCTAGGTCGCTACCCGTGTAGCCCTCGGTACGTTCGGCGATACCGCCGAGGTCGACGCCTTCCGCAAGCGGCGAGCCGCGTGTATGTATCTCCAGAATCTCGCGCCGCGCCTCCTCGTCGGGAACCGGAACCTCGACGAGCGAGTCGAGGCGTCCCGGACGCAGGAGCGCCTTGTCGATACGGTCGGGGCGGTTGGTCGCCGCGATGACCTTGACGTTCTTCAGCTCCTCGATACCGTCAAGCTCCGTCAGGAGCTGTGAGACGACGCGCTCCGTCACCTGCGTGTCCATCGAACCGCCGCGTTCGGGCGCTATCGAGTCGATCTCGTCGAAGAAGATAACCGTAGGCGCGTTCTGGCGAGCCTTCTTGAAGACCTCACGTACGCCCTTCTCGCTCTCACCGACGTACTTGTTGAGTAGCTCGGGTCCTTTCACCGAGATAAAGTTGGAGTCGCTCGCGTTCGCAACCGCCTTCGCTAACAGCGTCTTACCCGTACCGGGCGGACCGTACATCAGTATACCCTTGGGCGGTTCGGTGTCGAGCGCCTCGAAGACCTCCGGGTAGTCAAGGGGCCATTCGACAGCCTCGACGAGTTCCTGTTTTATATCTTCGAGACCGCCCACGTCGTCGTACGTGACATCGGGAACCTCAACGAAGACCTCGCGCATAGCGCTTGGTTCGACCGCGCCCATCGCGTTCTCGAAGTCACCCACGGTCACCTCAAGATCTTCGAGAACCTCGGCGGGTATCTCCTCCTCGTCTATATCGATACGCGGACGTACGCGTCGGAGCGCCGACATCGCCGCCTCCTTTGTGAGCGAGGCTATATCCGCGCCCACGAATCCGTACGTCTGGTCGGCGTACTCGCCGAGTTCGACCCCGTCTGCAAGAGGCATGCTCCGTGAATGTATCTTTAGTATCTCCAGACGTCCGTCGCGGTCGGGGACACCGACCTCTATCTCGCGGTCGAACCGTCCGCCGCGTCTGAGGGCGTTGTCTACGGCATCGACACGGTTTGTCGCCGCGATTACGATAACGTCGCCGCGCGCCTCAAGACCGTCCATGAGCGAGAGTAACTGTGCGACGACGCGGCGCTCGACCTCACCCGAAACCTCGTCGCGTGACGGCGCGATCGAGTCGATCTCGTCTATGAAGATGACCGTAGGCGCGTTCTCCTCCGCCTCCTCGAAGATCTCACGTAGCTGTTCCTCGCTCTCGCCGTAGTACTTCGACATTATCTCAGGACCCGACACGGTCTCGAAATGCGCGTCGACCTCGTTCGCAACCGCCTTGGCTATCATCGTCTTACCCGTACCGGGCGGTCCGTGTAGAAGCACACCCTTGGGCGGTTCGATACCGAGGTTCTCGAAAAGCTCAGGATGGCGCAGGGGAAGCTCTATCATCTCACGAACCTGATCGAGTTCGTCCTGAAGACCGCCTATATCCTCGTAGGTCACGTCGGGGACATCGCCGCGTTCGCCGTCGAACTCCTCCTCTGCGACCGGCTCGTTGTTCCAGCTGACCGCCGTCCCTTCACCGATGACGACGGTTCCCGAAGGACTCGTCGATGTCACTGCGAAGACGAGCGGCGTGTTGAGAAGACCCACCTTCATCCGCTGACCCTTCGTAACGGCGCGTCCTTCGAGCTTCTCCTTTAGCAGACGTTCCATGTACGCCTGACTCCCGCGTATACGGACGCTCTGTGTCGGCGCGACTGTTACGCTCTCCGCCTCCGACGCGTCGACCTGTGACACCACGACGTTGTCATCGATACCGACGCCGGCGCTCGAACGCGTCTCGCCGTCGATACGTATGACGCCGTTGCCCGTGTCCTGCGAGTATCCGGGCCAGACCTTTGCAACCGTCTCGCGTTCGCCCTCTATCTCTACAACGTCACCGGACACGACACCGAGTTCACGCATCGCGTCCTTGTCTACACGCGCTATACCCCTTCCGGCGTCGTCGGGTTTGACGCCTCCTACCTTTAGCTGTACTGACATAGGTTAACCAAGAGTAAGTGTGGCTAACTAATAAACCTTTCGGCGAACAGGGTCTGACACCAAACCACCGGAACCGGACAAAAGCTTATCCGTTGACGGCGTGTTCGTAGCCGTATGGGCGTAACCAACAAAGCCGGAGAGGAACCGCTCGTTAGTACACCCGAAAACCCCGTCGGCTACGTGATGGTACTCCTTGCCGTCGTGACTGGTGCCATACATCTCCTCCTCGCGGTTAGCGTCATAAGCTTTAGTACCACGCTCGGCGTTCTGTTCGCTCTCAACGGTATAGGCTTCTTCGGCGGTACCGCCGTTTACTTCACGCGGTTCTGGCGGCGCGAACTCTACGTCGTCGCGGCTCTGTACGCGCTGGCTACGATCGTCGCCCTGTTCGTATTTCAGGGGTTCGGCGTCGAGGCGTTCTACAGACAGGGTAGCCTGAACCCGATGGCTGTGGTCTCCAAGGCTGTCGAGGTAGGTATCGTCGTCTGCGCCCTCTACCTCTACTCCGAGTCATCGTAACCAGAACCTCTTAGTTCGTCGCGTTCCTTCGGCGTCCAATGCCCGTCCATCCCGACCAGTCCGTCTCCGTCCTCGTCGATACGCAGAACATGTACCACGCGGCGCAGAGCCTCTACTCCAACAACCTCGACTACTCGTCGGTTCTTGAGGAGGCGGCACGCGACAGACGTCTGAGGCGCGCGCTTGCGTACGTCGTACGTACCGACAACGACGAGGAGGAGAGCTTCTTCGACGCTCTGACGCGTATAGGCTTTGAGACAAAGGTCAAGGAGATGAAACGTTACCCCGACGGGACGCGTAAGGCGAACTGGGACATGGGTATCGCTATCGACGCCATCACGTTCGCGCCCCATCTCGACGCCATGGTTCTGTGTACGGGAGACGGCGACTTTACGCGTCTCATTCACCATGTCCGTGAGAAAGGCGTGCGCGTCGAGATAATGGGGTTCGGCAGTAGCACGTCGTCGGATCTCGTCGAGGCGGCGGACGCCTTTATCGACATGTCCGACGAACCCCAAAGGTTCGTTCTCGGCTTCTAACCGTCCTCTAACTCGTACTCCCAGTCGCGGTATCCGCCTTCGAGGTTCGCAATCTCGCCGTCGAATCCCTCGTACGACTCTATGAGACGCGCCGCCTGCTGTGAACTCTGACCGATCGGACACGCGACAACGATGTCGTCGCTCCATTCGTACTCGTCGATGCTCTCCGTGATCTTGTTGAAAGGCACGTTCTCAGCACCCGGTATATGTCCTTCCTCGAAGTTCCGTGGGTTACGTATGTCGATTATCTGTGGCGCGTCGCCGTCGTCTATGCTCCTCTTGAGATCTTCGGGCTGTATCTCGTCTACCATTATGACCAAGGTTACGTAGCCAGCGTCATACTGTTTACGGATACGGCACGTTCTGCCGTCGTCTCGTCTATAGACCCATCGCCTCAAACGGCGTTATACCGACGGCGTACGCCGCTATGAAGAAGCCCGCGATAGCGCCGCCGTTTAGAAGCGGCAGACCCGCGTGGGGCTCGCCCTCGGCGACCTTACGCATGAGGAAAACGAAGCCGACGAGAGCGCCGACGAGAGCGCCGACGGCGGGCGCGTAGCCGACGAAATGCGCCGCGCTCGCAACCAGAACGCCGGGGATGACGGCGTCACCGAGACCCATGTACAGTGCGTCGCTCTCGTCACCCTCGGTCACCTCGTCCGTCGCATCGACGAACGAGTAGCCCGCGCTACGCGGTACGACGAACATCACGGGTAGCTTGAGATCCATGACGCCGTCGGCGAGCGTTAGCATATGCTCCGTACGGTAGACGGCGACGGCGTCGTAGACTGCGAGTACGACGAGAAGCAGGAGAGCGGGGACGATCCCGAAGCTTATGCCGAAGATGCCTGCGCCCGCCGCACCCATAAGAACGCCCGCGGTGTCGACGACGTACCATTCGGGGTAGAAGGCGACGAGAGCCGCGACACCGACGCCACCTGCGACGGCGGCGGCGAACGGTATGAGTGCGGAGAGCGCGTAGAAACACAGGACGCCGACGCTGGCGATGATCACGGCGCGTAGGACGATACCGTAGCCGAGACGGACGGCGAGTAGTAGGAAGCCCGTGAAGACGAGTATGGCGGCGAAGTAGATGACGGAGTTCGTCGGATCCTGAGCGTTCTCGGTCGCCTGAAGACCCGCGGCTTCGAACGACGGCACGAGAGCGATAGCGAGGAGTTCGACGGCGATGAAAAGCGCCGCCATACCGACGAAGGGAGCCACGTCACGTAGACCGGACATGGGAGAAGGTGTCGTCGCCCGCATTTGTTCTTTCCGGTACCCCGACCAAAGGTAAGATCCGTGCGCGGCGCGTACTCAGAACATGCCTGTACGACGGTGCCCTAAACACGGATACTTCGACGGCGAAGCCTGTGACTGCGGTAGGGAGGGCGTCGGTATACTCGACGACGACCGCCGTCTACGTATCTCGAAGTTCCTCAGCGGCGTTCTACGCCATTTCCCCGACGACGCCGGCGTAACCCTCGACAGAAACGGATGGGGTCGTACGGTGAGGTCGTCAAAGCCGTAACCGAACGTTACGACAGTGCGTGTTCCGAGGAGGTCGACGCTGTCGTCTCTACCGACCCGAAGGGGCGTTTCGACCGTGACGGCGGGGATATACGTGCCGCGTACGGACACTCGGTCGAAGTCTCGCTCGACGACGCCGACGGCGGTACGCCCGGAAGGCTCTACCACGGCACTGCGCGGGGTAACGTGGAGCCGATACTCGAAGAGGGTATCGTCCCGGTCGGACGTAACGAGGTCTACCTGTCCGAAACCGTCGACGAGGCGCGCAAGGTGGGCGAGCGCCACGGCGACCCCGTCGTCTTCGAGGTAGACGCGACAGGACTCGAAGCCGTCGAACGCGGCGACGGCGTCTACGCCGTAGAGACCGTACCTCCGGACGCCCTAAGCCTCGTCCAAGAGTTCGCGTAACTCGGCGGTACGTTCTTCGACCTCCTCCTTCTCCTCGCGGAGTTCGTCGAGTTCATCTTGGAGTTCGTCGACGCCCGCGCCCGCCTCCTCGCGTGCCACGAGAGCGCGCCGCATCTCGCCGTAGTCTCCGTTCGCCGCCATGTCGCGGACGCGCCGGAGCGCGGTCACCGTCCCGTCTTCGGCGAAGCCACGGACGAGTGAGATAAGTTCCTCGGCGCGACGTAGGACGACGCCCTCTGATCCGTACGAAAGCTCGAAACGCTCCGCGCCCGCCGTCTCGAAGTACGTGTGCGGCACCGCCTCACGGAAGCCGTCTGTGTCGTCGACGTAGTGCGAGAGCTTAGCGTCGGACGAACCGGCGAGTTCGAGGACGCGGTCAACCGTCTCATCGTCGACGTAACGCGCGAGACGGGCGGCTGTACCCTCCTCGACGGGAGCGTCGTCCACCAGAGGCGCGTCGTGCGTCCGTTCGCCGAGACGCGCAACCTCAACGGCGGGTGCGTCGCGTACGAAGCTTCCGAAGTCGTCACGCAACCGTTCGTTGTACCCTTCGACGGCTTCGCGTAACGCCGATACGTCGACGCCCTCGGCTTCGCGCGCCTTACGAAGCGCGTCCTCCTTCGCGGTTATCTCCCGTTCCAGCTCGTCGGCGCGGTGTTCTAGGTCGTTGAGTTCGTCGCCTAATGAGTCACCGAGTTCGAGGTAACGTTCGTACGTCTCGACGAAGCTACGGACATCGCTAAGGTCGTCGTTAGCCCGCCGGAAATGCTTGTCGCGTAGCGTGTTCGCGTCGAGACGCGAAAGCGCGGTCTCTATATCCTCTGCGCCGTAGACGTCCCCGATCCCTTCCTCTATATCTATGACGATGTTCTGGAACTCGACGAACCTCCTGAACTCGCCGTGTCCCGTCGCGTCCTCGCGGTACTCGTCGAAGGCATCGTCGATACGTCTGTACAGCTCCCGTGTCCTCTCCGCTTTCTCCTCACCGACCTCGCGTACCTCCGAACGTACCTCGCGGTACTCCTCGATGCTTTCCACGCAACCGCTACGCGGACGCGTCGGAAGTAGGTTACGCGTCACGTGAGGCGCACACACCGACGAAGGAGCCGTCGCCGTAGCCCTCACGTACCTCGTCGGTGCGGTTCATCCCCTCCGGCGCGCCGAAAAGCGTCTGAACGTACCTTCTCCCACCGAAGCCCGCGGCGGTCAACGCGTCGTCTATCTCATCAGTCGAGACGAAGGTAGCCTCACGGTAGAACGGGTTCTCCTCCTTCCCTTCGACGTAACGCTGTCCCAGGGCGCTCTCACGGTCGACGTACCCCGCGACAAAACGACCTCCGGGGCGGAGTACGCGGTGCGCCTCGGATAACGCCGCGCCGAGGTCGTCGACGAAACAGACAGTCGTGACCATCAGGACGGTACCGAAAACACCGTCGCGGAACGGAAGCGCCTCGCCGACGCCCTGCACCGTCTCCACACAACGTTCCTTCGCTCGCTCCAACATACGTTCAGACGGATCGACGCCCGTCCCGATACCGAGGGGCACAGCGAACCTCCCCGTTCCCACGCCCACCGAAACACCGTCAGGGTCGTCGGGGACGAGCGTTTCGAGCGCCCTTAGCTCCGACCTGTACGCGTAAGGGTGTTCGTCGAACCATACGTCGTACCTCTCGGTGTTCTCCTCGAAAGGCTCCGAACGCGGCTCCATGCACCCGTTTCGTCACGCGTGCGTATCTTACCTTCGGCTACTCCCCATATCGCTTCCTTCGACTACCGGTTCTGATACCTCTTCTATTCGGCTATCGGTTCCCTTTGTCTACCCCTACCTCTATCGCCTCGCTCCGGCTCCTCTCCTCTTCGACCGTCACCTCGCCTCCCCTACTCCTTCAGAAACCTAAGAACCTCTCCGTTGAACTCCTTCTTGCGCTCCTCGAAGGCTCCGTGTCCGCAGTCTTCAACGACGTGTAGCTCGCCGCGAGGGATACGCCGTGCCGTCTCCTCGGCTATACCGTCGGGGAAGAGAACGTCGTCGCTCCCGCTGACGACGAGCGTCCGTGCGTCTATATCGCCGAGAACGTCGCCGGCGTCGTGTCGCAGGATAGCGTTGCACGACGCAACGAAGTCGTCGCGAGAAGGTTCGAAGAACTCAACCGGGAGACGTGCGATCGCGGCGTACACCACCTCCCTGTACCTGCTCGCGTACGTCGTCCCGACTGCGTCGACGTATACCTCGTCCCAGTCACCGTTGAGAGCCGCCGACCTCCATCCCTCGACGACGCGCCGTCCCTCCTCACCGAGACGGTACCCCGTGACACCGAGTACGAGACGTCTTACGTTTTCGGCGTGCTCCGCGCCGATGTACTGCGCGACCATGCCGCCGAGAGAAAGACCGAGTACGTCGACGCCCTCGCCGAGCGCGCCGAGTACCTCTCCGTATCCCTCCGCCATCCCACGTGTCGTTGCTTCGTCTCCGAGCGACGGACGCCCGACGACACGTACGGTGTAGTCGTCGGTGAAGTCGGCGTAGTAGTACCTTTGGAGAAGAACCTCCGACATCTTAGACCCCGTGCTCGCAGGGAACGTGTCGCTCAGACCCGGAACCACGACGAGCGTACGGTCACCGTCCCCGAACGTAACCGTCGGATGCCCTGCTACCTCTTCCATGCACCCCGTTAGCACCGTGTCCACTTGAATCCATCCGCGGCGCGGGGTATTTTAACCCCGGACACGTAACACGTACGATGACCGGTGTTTCGGAGAAGCTAGACGGATACGCGGAGTACGTGGCGCGCAAGGCGACCGACGAGTTCAAGCCGACCAACGTCGTCAACGTTCCCGGCGTGAGCGATAAACGCGCCAAGAGCATCATATCGTCGACGATCGAAGACCTACGTGACGGGCAGGAAAGGGCGCTCAAACAGCAGTACGGCGCAGTTATCGGTGCTGTCTACGACGGTATCGACAGCCACGCCGACGACTTCGTGCATTACGACGCCTTCTACCGTAACTACGAGGGTGGACGTGACGACGGGTACCGTGACGCACTCGTCGAACGTATGCGCCGTATCCGTGACGCCCTCGAACCCATCGTCCGTGCCGAAGCCGACGGCTTCTGGGAAGCAGCCCGCGAAACGTACGACCGTGACGAAGCCGTCGAAGCACTCGGAAGCCTTTTCACCGTTGCCGAGACCGCCGACGCCTTCAGCGACGGTATCGTCATGCAGGTTACCGTTCCCGTCCCTCTTCGGACGAAGACGTTCACGTACACCGAGGAGTCGGTACGCGCCTTCGACGTTGCCGAACGGTACGCCAAAAGGAAGGTCGAGAAAGAGGCGGACGAGGCGTACTAACCCAGAAAGCCGCGCTCCTTCGCGGCTTCGCGCACGGCGTTTCTTACGGTGTCGGAGTCGCCCGTCTTGAGTCCGTCTATGGCGGCGTCCGTAGCCTCGCGGTGTGTCGTGTTCGTCTCTCTGTCGACGTACTCCAGACCTTCCTCGACCTCCTCGGCGTCGAGACCTACGAACTCGGGGGCGCGCGGGTTGTAGTAACGAACCGCCTCGCCGAGGTTGTCGTAGAAACGCGGAAAGTTATCTTCGACAAAATCCGCGTCGTCGCCCGTCATACCCGCGATACCGAGGAGCGTCGGCGGCAGACCGATGCTGTACAGCGCCGCCGTGTATCCGATGGCGCGCGGTAGTGCGTTCTCACCCACCTCGCGCGAGTATCCGAACAGACCGACGTGTAGACGGCGCGCGCGTCTGTCGGGCACGAGGTCGGAGATACGGTTGACCGTCGGCGCGACGACGCCCACCTGTTTGCTGTACCTCTCGGCGACGCGGTCGACCGTTTCGAGTGCGCGCTCCTCGTCGATCGGGCGCGCCGTGCTCCTGTCGGCATCCTTGAGTGCCTCGACACCGTCACGTACCTCGTCAACCGTATGGTCGTACTTGAAAGCCGACTGCGCCGTAAACGTCTCGACCGACGGATACGCCTCGGCGACGTTCCCGGCGTCGTCGGGCGACAGACCGCCACGGAACGGTGCGCTACCCGCGCCTAACATCGGATGTACGTCGATGCTCTCGCGCTCCTCAACCGAACCGAGACGCGAGAGTGCGACGAGGTTTAGAAGGTCGGCGGAGAGCGAACCGTAGTTCAACGCCGGATCCGAACGCGCGAGGAAGACGCGTTGCTCGTTGACGCCCGTCTCGCGTACGTACTCGCCGACGACTCCGTCTATGTCGAGCATATGCTCGCGGTCTTCGAGTAGCGGTATGACGCCGACGGTGTCGGGTCGGAACCCGCCGACCCAGTCCGAGACGGTGCGGTCGCCGACGACGCGTCTGTCCCCCTTTCCGACGACGAACTCCTCGTAGTAACGCCGTACGAGGAGTAGCTGTTCGGCGGAGGTTGCCATAGGCACGATGACCTCGTGTATGGGGGCGAACTCGTCGACGCCGCACTCCTCGGCGAACGTCGCCGCGGCGTCGTACGAACGCGGTATGCTCTCCAGAATCTCCAGAAGTACCTTCGCCTCCGTGGGTTCGACGTCGGGGTTGGGTCCACGTACCGTGAGACGTATATCCTCGCCGAGTACGTTCTCCTCGAAGAAACCCGACTGGCGCGAAAGTAGCTTCTGCACGGCGTACTCGTCGCCCTCCTTACCCTCGAAGTCCCACATCTGCTCGTCGCATCCGAGATGCGAGTAGACGTAGTACGCCTCCTGTATCTCGTCCTCGCCCTCAACCACCTCGCCGTCGACGAAGAACGGTACCGTCGCGTTGTCGGGGTGCTGGGTGCTCATTACGCGCGGCGGATCCATGCCGCGTATACGTCTTCCCGACTGTTAATCCTGCCGCCCGTCCTCATGGGCGTGCTCGCGTAACGTCTCCAAAGGTATCTCATCAAGAACCGCCTCGTTCGTCGCTTCGAGAACCACGGGCGGGGCTACGTCGGCGTCCTTCGCCTCCTTCCAACGTGGAACGCAGAGACACCAACGGTCGCCCGGATGCAAGCCGGGGAAGTCGAGTTCGGGACGCGGTGTCACAAGGTCGTTCCCCTTTTTTCTGCTGAACTCCAAGAACCCCTGCGTCACAACGGCGCACAGTTCGTGTCTACCGCGATCCTGTGTATGCGTCTCACAGCATCCCGAACGCGTAAACCCCGTCGATAGTTCATCGCTACACGGTGTGAGTTCGTCGCCAAGGACGTTCTTCTCCATCACCTCTACTTCGGCTTGGCGTCACAAAAGAACGCCGGAGATATGTCGCGCTGTCTCAAACCCCGATTATGGAAGAGTCCCCCGACGACGTAGCGGGCTTCGTTCAGAAACGTCTCGAAGACGAAGGTAGCTTCTTCGCATGGATAGGCGGCGAGGTCGTCGACGTAAACCACGACGGTGCTGTCATACGTCTTCCTTTCGATGACCACGTAACGAACGCCACCGAACCCCCGACCGTACACGGGGGTACGACCGCAACACTCGTAGACACGGTGGGGAGTCTGGCTCTACGTCCCCATCTCGAAAACCCGTTCAGCGATCAGGTCGCGACGATAAACCTCAACGTCAACTACCTCCGCGGTGCCGACGGTGACCTCGTCGCGCGCGGTTCCGTCGTCCGTGCGGGAAACAGCGTCGGCGTGTCCGAGATACGGATCGAACAGGACGGCGAGACTGTCGCGGTCGGACAGGCGGCGTACCGTATCTTCGGCGCGTAACTTTTACGCCGTGACCCACAACCTGAAGTATGGGTACCGACCAGCCCGAAACCTTCGGTATAGGCGACGGTATAAGCGTGAACCGTCTCGGATACGGCGCTATGCGTATCACGGGCGACGACATCATAGGCAAGCCCGACGATACAGAACAGGCGCGTGCCGTCCTGAACCGCGCCGTCGAACTCGGCGTCGACTTCATAGACACCGCCGACTCGTACGGTCCCGGCGTGAGCGAACGCCTCATACGTGAGACGCTCGCACCGTACGACGACGTTACGGTGGCGACCAAAGGCGGTCTTATGCGCCGTCCCGACGGCGAATGGGTGCGCAACGCCGACCCCGACTACCTGAAGAACGCGTGCCTCTGCTCAGTCGACCGTCTCGGCGTCGGTACGATCGACCTGTACCAGCTACACCGTGTCGAGGACTGTGTTCCTCTCGAAGACTCCTTACACGCCCTCGCCGAACTCAAGGACGAAGGCTACGTCCGTCATATAGGTCTAAGCGAGGTAGGTGTCGAGGAGATAGAGCGCGCACGCGACGTCGTCGATATAGCGACGGTGCAGAACCGTTACAACGTCGCCGACCGCGAACACGACGACGTTGTCGACTACTCCGAGCGCCACGGTATAGGCTTCATGCCGTGGTTCCCTCTCGGCGCGGGTAGCTTCGGCTCCAAGGACGAGGCTCTCGAACGTGTCGCCAACCGACGCGACGCGACACCGCGGCAGGTCGCGCTCGCGTGGCTTCTCCAACGTTCGCCCGTCATGCTCCCTATACCCGGCACGTCGTCGATCGAGCATCTTGAGGAGAACGTCGCCGCAGGATCGATCGAACTCACCGACGAGGATCTCGAAGCGTTAAGATGAGCCGTCCTTCGCACCGTCTCTTCGCCGCGCTGTACGACACCGTGACGCGTCCGTTCGAACCCCTCGTCGAGGAGCATCGGCGTTACCTCGCACAAGACGCGTCGGGGGATCTGCTCGACGTCGGCGTCGGAACAGGTGCCAACCTTCCGTATCTCGCCGGGACGGGCGCTACGTTGCACGCCGTCGAACCCGACCCGTACATGCGTAAACGCGCCGAGCGCCGCGCCGAACGCGAAGGTATCGACGTTGAACTGCGTGACGACCTCGCCGAGTCGCTCTCGTACGCCGACGAGGGCTTCGACCGCGTCGTCTCTGCGCTCGTCTTCTGCACAGTCGACGAACCGCGCGAGGCTCTCGACGAGGTGGCGCGCGTCCTACGTCCCGGCGGCGAGTTCAGGTTCGTCGAACACGCCGGCGACGACGGCTTCGCGCGCCGGGTACAGGAGACGGTGAACCCTGTCTGGCGAAGATGCGCCGGTGGGTGCAGGTTAGACCGCGACACCGTCGGTATCTTCGAAGCGCACGACGCCTTCGAGACCGTCGAGGTCGAAAGCTTCCGTGGCGTCCCTCCCGTTTCTCCCATCGTCCGCGGAACGTTACGTCTCTAACGACGATCCGAGAACCTCTTCGCTCACCCTGTCGTGAACCTCTTCGAGGACGACACGTAGGTTCTCCGTATCGTAACGGTTGTACCTCACGAGCCTTTCGAGCGCCTCCGTATCGCCGTCCTCGTACGCGTGCCAGAGACGTACCGCCTCACGTCCGTCTATATCTTCGACGCCGTCGCGCCCTACGCCGAGCGCCTCCTCCGCGCCCTTCAGACCGCCCGTCAGACCCACCCTGCGACAGAGGTACATGAGATCTATATGCGGTACCTCAAACGAAACGCCAAGGTCGGTTTCGAGAAAAGGCTCGTCGAACCTCCTGCCGTTGTACGAAACGACGAGGTCGCTCGCCTCGAACTCGGCTGAGACGTTTCCGGGTGTCAGGTCGTCCCCGCGTACGAGCGTCTTCGTGTCGCCGTCGCGGTGGAAGCTTACGGTCGTAACCTTGTTTCTCTCGGCGTCCAGGCCCGTCGTCTCTATGTCGAAGAAGCATGCCCCGTCGTCGAAGTTCCTGTACATCCTCCATAGCTCCGGGTCGGGAAGCGCGTCGCCAAAGAAGCTTACATCGCGTCGTTCGAGGGCGTCGCGCGCCTCGTCGACGAAACCCAGCACGCGTTCGCGCCGTCTCTCTCCGAGAGCCTCCGACTCCTCGAACCTCTCCCAGTCGGCGATACCGTCGTGCCACAGACGTTTCTCCGTCTTCTCCCCCACGCCGCGGACGGGTATGAAGCTGTTCTCGACGCGCATAACGGAGGTACGCGACGGTTCCACCTAAGCCTGCTGACACGCTGTTACGAGACGACGGTGTTAACAGGCTCGCTGACACGGCTCCCGTATGGGAAACCCCGTACTACGTAAACTCGATTCGTTGCCGTTCGGACAGCAGATAATCGTCCTGTCCTTGTTCTTCGACCCTCTCGTGCCGTAGGCGGATACTTCCTCCTACCCGACATACTCGACGTCGACCCTCTCACCGGCGCTGTCTACGGTCTCGTCGCGGCGAGCGTCCCCATCTCGTTCTGGATTATGAGGTATAGCCGGAAGAACGCGTGACCCCATCCTCTACCGTTCGATCCGTGCCCGCCCGCTCGTGGCGCTCAGAAGACGGTCGACGACACCGTCGGCTCTGCCCGTCGGTATACGTGCGACCAAGACCACCTTCTCGCCGTACTCGGCGTCGTAGCCCACGTCTTCCGATTCGAGAACGTCGCGCACCGTTCCTGAGTCGTCGTACCCCACCTCGACGCGTACCTCGTCGCGGGGGACGGTCTTCCGTGTACCTGCGTCTTCGAGCGCGCGTTTCGCCGTCCGACTGTACGCGGTTACAAGACCGCCGTAACCGAGCTTCGTACCGCCGTAGTAACGTACGACCACACAGACGACGTTCTCGGTACACTCGCCTCTTAGAACCCCAAGGACGGGCTTCCCCGCCGAACCCGAAGGCTCGCCGTCGTCGTCGTAGATACCGCGTACGGTACCGGCGTCCCTGACACGGTACGCCGAAACGTGGTGTGTTGCGTCGGGGTGTCCGTCGCGCACATCGTCGACGAAGCCCTGCGCCTCTTCCTCGCTCGCCGCACCCGTGACGTACCCCACGAACTCCGACCCTCTGTCTCCGAAGGAGGCGTGACCCTCACCCGCGACGGTGACGTACTCGTCGGTCATCCGCTCCGGTACTCGCGCCAGTCGCCCGACTCGACGGTATTGGCGTCCTCTGTCGGTTCGTTGTAGAGGTACACCCAAGCGTTTAGGTCACGGTCGACTACCTCCTCAAGATGCCTGACGTACACCGAGTCGTCGGTGCTTTCGGGGTAGTACCTCTCGAAACGGTCGAGATCCTGTATAAGCCCGTCGTCGGTGACACGGTACAGCTCCCCACGGACGCGTCCGTTACCTTCGAGGGTCATACCGGGATGGTCACCGAGGTCGTACAGGGTGCCGACGCAGTGCGCCTCCCCCGCGAACTCCGCGCGCGACGGAAGATCGACCGTCTCGTGGCTCTCGAATCCGCGCATAAGACTGCCGTACAGAAACACGAAGCTTGTCATGCTCCCCGGCACGGTTTCGTACGCGGGACGGAAATTACTGTCGCTCACTAACGTCGGTATACTGATACGTCCGTGCCGTCCCTTGTCCCCATGACCACGGACGCATCAACGGGGATACGCGACGAACTCAGGGGGACTTTCGCCGACCGCGGCGAGTATATCGCTGTCGCCGAGTCGGCGACGGGTGGACTCGTCGGCTCCTACATCACCGACATACCCGGAGCGAGTGACTTCTTCGACCGTTCGGTCGTGACCTACACGTACGAGTCGAAGACCCACGAACTCTGCGTCTCGCGCGAGTCGCTCGACGAAGAAGGCGCTGTGAGCGCGCAGGTCGCACGCGAGATGGCGCGCGGCGTACGTGACAAGGCGGGTGCGACATGGGGCGTAGCGACGACAGGAACGGCGGGACCCACGGGAGGCACCGACAGAAACCCCGTCGGTACCGTCTACGTCGGTGTCGCGTACGCCGACGACTGGGGGACGGGAGGCTCGTACGCCGACGCCGAAAGGTACGTCTTCGACGGCGACAGACGCGCGAACAAACGCGACTTCGCCCAAGCGGCTCTGCGTAAGCTCGTCGACGAAGTCCGGTCGGTCGACGGCTGACTACCCCGCGCCCACGGTTGCGTTCGCCGCCCCCGTCTCCTGTATGACGTACCTCTGTCCCACCATGGGGTTGAGGAGTGAGTCGACGGGTGCGTCGTCGTCACGCAGGACGGGGACGTCTTGTGTCGGTGGCGCGTCGGCGAGGCTTTCTATCTCTCCCGAAAGGTCGTAACCGATACCCCTGTTACCGTTACGTCTACGCAACGTCTCCTCCGTAAGCCTCCCGTCCCCCTTCGTCGCAACCACCTCGATGTTCTGAACAACGCCCCCACCGACCGTCGGGAAGGCGTAGACGGACGGGAAGACGCGCGACACTGTTCTGTACTCGGAACGGTAGAACCTCGAAGCGGGACCCGACGGAGCCGATATTAGGTTCATGAACAGCATACCGTCTTCGGACAGACGTGACTCTGCGAGACGCATAAACTCAACCGTCGTCATATGGAAAGGTACCTTGTCCTTCTTGTACGCGTCGAGAACGATCAGGTCGTACCTTTCGTCTGTTTGGCGCAGGAAACGTCTACCGTCGTCGTTGTATATACTGAGCTTCCCGGACTCTTCGACGCCGAAGTAACGTTCGGCAACGTCTATGACCTCAGGATCTATCTCGACGGCGTCGACGGTGACGTTGTACTCGTCGGCGAAGATACGGGGTCCCGTGAATCCGCCGCCGCCGATGAACAGAACGTCGTCGATACCGCCGGGGTCGTCAGCCATAACGAACGGCAGATGGAAGTAACGCGTGTAGCCGAAGACGTGGCGGTCGGGGTTCGACGTATCGATCGCACTGTGCCGTGCCCCGTCGAGTAGGAGCGTCCGCGTATCGCCCGAGTCGACGACGCGTAGCTCCTGATACGGTGTCTGTACCCCGTACACGACCTCGCCTTCGACCGTATAGCCGATAGCGCCCGCGCCGACCGCACCGAGAAGCGCGGCTGAGACGACGAGAGCGCCCGCGACCGTCTCGCGTGACGGCGACGGCGCGTCGACCAGAACCGCGGCGACGACGAGGAGAGCACCGAAGACGAAGTTGGAGCTACCTACCGACAGCGTCGGGACGAGAACGAACGTCGCGCCGAAAGCGCCGACGATGCTCCCGACCGTACCGACTGCGTAGACGTGTCCCGACGCCTCGCCCACCGCCTCTTTCCGCGACAGTTCGGCGGCGTACGGGCTTATGAAGCCGAGCAGGTAGGTCGGGGGTCCAAACAGGAGCGTAACCGCGGGGAGGGAGGCGAAACGGGCGGGTAGAGGCACGACCGCCGCGGCTTCGAGAAGCAGGTCGCCCGCGAATACGAGCACGGCGACGTACCCTGCGGTGCCGAGAAGGAGACGTACGAGACGACCGTCCGAAGCTCGTTCCGCCCTCTTGCCGCCGCGGTAGTATCCGAGCGACAGCGCGGCGAGAAAGACGCCTATGATACTACCCCATGTGTAGATACTGCTACCGAACTCCGGGGCTACCATCCGTCCTGCGACTATCTCCAACCCCATGCTCGCAACGCCTGAGACGAAGACGGCTGTCTCCGCCCCCGTGACGCCGTACGCGGATGGTCGCCCAAGCTTCACTACATAATCTACACGGGACGCCGTATTAAACGCCGCGTCTCAGGCGTACCTCAGTCGAGCGCAGTAAGCTCGTCAAGCTGAGGTATGGAGGCGTCGTCGTCGAGCATCTGCTTCATCCTACCCTGATGACGGTCGGCGGCGTACCGCGCGAGCCTTCCGGGACCCGTACCGGGGAAGCTATCCGGGTCGTCGACGGAGTCCCAGACGTGCATCACCGTCTTCTGAACAAGAGGCACGATGTCACCGAGCGTGTCGTGTAGAACCTCCTCGTCGACGCCTTCCTCGTGTATCGCCTCCTTGACCTTACGCATACCGAAGCCGACGTGACGCGCCTCGTCGCGGCGTATCAGCTTGATGCCTTTGACCAGACCCGGTAGGTGAGGAAGGTCTTCCTTCGTACCGTCGAAGTTCTTTGTAAGACCCCAGTATCCCGTCTGTGCGAGTATACCCTCGACGGTCAGGTGGTAGTGGGCGTACGCACGCACCCGGTTCTCAACCGTATCCTCCTCTACGAGCCTGTGCATCGCCTCCTCCTCTCGCTCGAACAGTTCGAGGTACTCGTCGGCGTACCACCGATCCTCGTGCGGTGATGTCACGTCCATGCCGACCGTCTCCTCCGCGGGGTTGGTCACCTCGCGCCAGTAACGGTCGAAGAAGTCGGCGTGTTTCGCCTCCTCGTACATCTGTGTGGTTATGAACATCTGATCCTCGACCGTATCGAGAGCCGTCGCAAGCGGTGCGAGATCCTCGGTCACCGACCCCTCACCCGCACCGAACATGGCGAGCGCCGAACGGAGTATGTTGGTTGAGTTGCGTATCTCCTCCTCCGTCCAGTCGATATCGTCCGCCATCGCCACGAAGTTCTCGCGATCCTCCGACAGATCTATCCCGTACGGATCCCAGTGCCCTTCGACGGCGTTTCTGTAGTAACGGTAGCTATGATCCTCGGTTGCAAGGCTGTAGTCGGCTCCCATACCCTAACCACGCACGGCTCTCACGTACCGTTTTAGCCTCGTCCGAACCGTGGAAAAAAGGCTGTTTAATACGCGGTCGGTGTACGGAGAATGTAAAAACGGGGGTGGTGTCCGGGACACGAGGGTATACACCGGCGGTGGACGCCGGCGACGGCTGAACCGGCGCACGGAAGCGGCACCCGTGCGGCGACGGCACCATGGATGGCGTGACACCTGACCCCGCGTCTTGGCGTAGGAGGGCTTGTCTAATTTAATTGGCGTATGCGAAAAAACGTATTTTACATAACGCCCCCGACCGTCTATGCGTCGAGGTCGAACCGGTCGTTCCTCATCACCTTGCTCCACGCATCGACGAAGTCGTTCACGAACTTCTCCTCGCCGTCGTCGCTTCCGTACACCTCGGCGATAGCACGGAGACGTGGGTGGGAGCCGAATATGAGATCGAACCGTGTGGCTTCCCATCTTAACTCTCCCGTAGCACGGTCGTACCCCTCGTAGATCGGCTCGGAGGTCGGCGACTCCTCCCACTCCGTGCCCATGTCGAGCAGGTTTACGAAGAAGTCGTTGGTGAGCACCCCCGGCTCGTCGGTGAGGACGCCGCGGTCGGAACCGTCGTAGTTTGCGTCCAGAACCCTTAGCCCGCCGACGAGCGCCGTCATCTCGCCGGTCGTCAGGTTCAGCAGATCCGCCTTGTCGACGAGCGTCTCCTCGGGTCGCTCGTCGGATCCGTCGCCGAGGTAGTTCCGGAAGCCGTCGGCACGGGGCTTCAGCGCCTCAAAGGAGCCTACGTCGGTCTGCTCCTCGGTGGCGTCGGTTCTGCCCGGATCGAAGGGGACTTCGACATCGTAGCCGGCTTCCTCAGCCGCCTGTTCGACAGCCGCGTTACCTCCCAGCACGATCAGATCGGCGAGCGAGACGCGTGTGTCGTCCGACTGCGCGGCGTTGAACTCCGCCTGAATCCCCTCGTAGGTCTCAAGGACGGTCGAAAGCTCCGCAGGGTTGTTGACCTCCCAGCCCCTCTGAGGTTCGAGACGGATCCGCGCGCCGTTCGCACCTCCGCGTTTGTCGCTGTCGCGGTAGGTCGACGCCGACGCCCAAGCGGTTCGCACGAGCTGAGGAACCGACAGATCCGAACCGAGGATCGTCCGTTTGAGTTCGGCGATCCCGTCGTCGTCGATGGGGTCGTAGTCGGCGTCGGGCAGAGGATCCTGCCAGATCATCTCCTCGTCGGGTACCTCGGGTCCGAGGAAACGTTCGGGCGGTCCCATGTCACGGTGGGTGAGCTTGTACCACGCCTTCGCGAACGCCATCCCGAACTCCATCGGGTTCTCGGAGAACCCCTCCATCACCTCACGGTACTCCGGATCCCTTTTCAGCGCTATGTCGGTCGTTAGCATCATCGGTGTGACCTCCTCGTCGGGGTCGTGGGCGTCCGGCGCAGGTTCGACGAGTTCCCCCTCCCTCGGCGTCCACTGCCACGCGCCGCCGGGACCCTTCTCAGGCTCCCACTCGTACTCAAGCAGGTTGTCGACGTACCCCATGTCCCACTCGGTCGGTGAGGAAGTCCATGGACCCTCGATACCGCTCGTGATCATAGCACCGCTGGTCGCGCCGTCCTGCTCCCATCCAAGCCCCTGTTGCTCGATGGGTGCGGCGTTCGGCTCAGGACCCATGTTCTCGTCGGGGTCGTCGGCTCCGTGAACCTTACCGAACGTATGCCCGCCGGCGATAAGCGCCGCCGTCTCCTTGTCGTTCATCGCCATACGGTCGAACGTCTGGCGGATGTTCTTCGCCGACGCCATCGGGTCAGGCTGACCGTCGGGACCCTCAGGGTTGACGTAGATCAGCCCCATCACGGAAGCGCCGAGACCCTCCTGAATCTCGCCAGCTTCCTCGAACCGCTCTTGCGTGTCAAGCTCCTTTTCGGGTCCCCAGTCAACGGCGTCGTCGCCCTTGAAGTCATCCTCACGCCCTCCTGCGAAGCCGAACGTCTTGAACCCCATCGACTCGATGGCGACGTTCCCCGCCAGAACCATGAGATCCGCCCACGACAGCTTACGACCGTACTTCTGCTTGACCGGTAGCAGGAGGCGTCGCGCCTTGTCGAGGTTTGCGTTGTCGGGCCAGCTGTTGATCGGCGCGAACCTCTGTCTTCCTCCAGCCGCTCCGCCCCGCCCGTCAGCGGTACGGTACGTACCGGCGCTGTGCCACGCCATACGTATCATCAACGGACCGTAGTTACCGTAGTCCGCGGGCCACCAGTCCTGCGAGGTCGTCAGAACCTCCTCGATGTCCTCCTTCACGGCTTCGAGGTCGAGCTTTTCGAACTCCTCGGCGTAGTCGAACCCCTCGTCCATCGGACCCACGTTGCTTCCGTTCTGGTCGAGAATCTCCAGCTTCAACCGGTTGGGCCACCAGTCTTGGTTAGACATAGACATCATGAATAGATCGGCGCTCTCGCATATTAAGCTTGTTCATTACCACATTCATGTTACCTATTCACATACTGAGATTAGCTATCGACGTACTGATGTTGTCCGATCTCAAACATCCGTCTTCTTAGCTGTTCAACGTCCGTGGACTTCGAAGACAGTCTGGGGGTGAGAGAGGCGCAGAACATAGACCGGTGGGGACGCGAGAAACGACGGAGGTATATCAGTCACGTATAGCGTCGACGGGATCCTCGTTCGCCGCCGACCATGCCGGATATATACCGCTGAGAACGCTCACGGCTACACCGACGCCGAACGCTGTGCCGAGGTAGAAGAACGTACCTGGGTCGAAGACCGCCGAGGCTCCCACCGGTGTCAGGTAGTAGAGTGCGGCGACGGCGATGGACGTAAGCGCAACCCCGAACACGGAACCGACGACGCCGAGAGCGACAGCCTCTATGAGTATTATCCTGACCACGTCTCCGCGTTGCCCGCCGACGGCTCTCATTACGCCTATCTCGCCGCGGCGTTCGACCACGCTCATCATCATGACGTTGAGTATGCTCACGCCGGCGACTATGAGCGAGATCGCGCCGAGGCTTATGAGAAAGCCGCTGAGGAGCGAGAAGAAGTCATCTATCTCCTCAACCACCGACGAGAGTTCGAAGACGGTGACACGGTTCTCGCGCGCGTTCACCGTTTCCCGTACTGCGTCAGCCGCCTCGCTTGCGCCACCGCCTGACTCTCCGCTCAGGACGACCTGATCGTAGCCGCCGCCGGTTCCGAGAGCTGTCTCAGGGACGACGACCGCCTCGTCGGGGCTAACGGGCGATATCTGTGTTTCGGAGCCTTGTAGAACTGCGACTATCCTGTATGAGCCGACCTCGGTCTCGATCCTGTCGCCGACACGTAGGCTGAGCCTCTCGGCGACCTCCGAACCGACCGCGGCACCGGTTCTGAACACACGCGGAAGGCTACCTTCGGAAGCCTCGAAGACCGCACCCGGGTTCTCCGTGCCGTAGAACGTGACCGAAGCCGTCTCCCCTCTGCTCGCGGCTAACCCCGACGCCGTGAGTATAGCCGCCGAGGGCGTCCCCGAGGTGGCGCGCTCTATCTCGTCGACGACCGTCTCAGGTATGGAGGTGTACCCCTCCTCGCCGTTCGGCGTGACAACCACCTCGCTCCCTATCTCACCTATTGTAGATGTCGCCTCGACTGCGAGAACGTTCCCGAATATACCGAGCGCGGCTATCGCGAACACGCCTATGGCGATACCCGCACACGCGAGACCCGATCTGAACCTACTCCGTGTCAGGTTACGCACCGCCATACCGACGAGCGTCGGCTTCGGGTTCACGGCTCGCCCCCGACACGCGCCGTGTCGGAGCGCGAATCCGACAGCCTACCGTCGACGAGTTCCACGGTTCTGTCGGCGTACTCCTCCACCATCGGGTCGTGCGTCACGGCTATTACGCTCACGCCCGTCTCGCGCACCTTCGATATCTCACCCAGTATCCTCTCGCTCGTGTCGAGGTCGAGGTTCCCCGTCGGTTCGTCGGTGAGCAGAACCTCAGGCGAGTTTATGAGCGAACGCGCGATAGCGACGCGTTGCTTCTGCCCGCCTGAGAGTTCGTTCGGGTAGTGGTCTACCCTGTCACCCAGACCGACACGTCCGAGTAGCTCGCGTGCGCGTCCGCTGTCGACACGGCTCTTGTTGAACGCCGTCGGCATACGGACGTTCTCCTCGGCGGTCAGGTTAGGGAGGAGATAGAAGTCCTGAAAGACGAAGCCGATCACCTCACCGCGTTTCTCCGTCCTCCTGCTTTCGCTCATATCCGTGGCATCGACGCCCCCGACGACAACCCTACCGCTCGTCGGTCTGTCGAGTAGCCCGATCAGGTTGAGCATGGTGCTCTTGCCGCTACCGCTCGGTCCTATCACGGAGACGAACTCGCCCTCATCGACGGTCACGTTTATGTCGTCGAGAGCCGTTACCCTCCTGTCGCCGCTCTCGTACTCCTTCGTCACACCGATCAGCTCGACAGCCGTCATCCCTTACCGCCGTTACCGTCTTCTACCCTTCTGCCCCCTCTGCGACGGAGGTACACGGCGACCGCCGAGACGAGGGGAACGAGGAGAGCCAAGCCGATGAGCGCCGAGAAAGCGGGTTCGCCGCCCCCGCCCCCGCCCCCGCCTTCCTCACCGCCGCCGCCCGCTTCCGTCCCCGTTACGTCCGAACCCGTGTCGATCCTAAGAGGGAACGTCTCCCTTCTGTCCGTACCGTCGAAGCTGTACCTCACCTCGACGGGTATACTGTCCGCCGCTTTGTCGACCTCCGCGGTGAGTTCGAAGAACGTAAACTCCGAACCCGGAACAGTGCCTATGAAGCTGTTCGCCGACGGGTACGTGGGCGAGACGCCGTCGCCGGAGTCACCGACAGAGACCGTCGTACCTCTGGCGTCAGCACGTCCGGTGTTCCCGACGTTTCCCGACAGAACGATCGTATCCCCCTCGCGTTGCATGCTCACGTCGGTGACCGTGAGGTTTGCGACCGCCGGATCGTACTCGACCGAACGTGTCGCGGTTCCCGTCTCACCAGCCGCGGTGTACGTGACCTCGAAGCTGTACGTACTCGTCCCGATCCTCGACGGTTCGAGGCTGACCGTCTCCACCCCGAACGGTGCGAGGCTACCGACAGCTATACGCGGAAGACTCTGACCGTCGACGCTGGGGGTCACGTAGACGTCCCTCGCTTCGACGTTGCCGAAGTTCGTTACGCGTACCTCAAAGGCGTCCACCGTGGGTGGTTCTTCGTCCTGACCCAACGATCCGGAACCGACCCCGCCACCGCCTATACCGCCACCGCCGAGGACGTTACCTATGTTTATCCCGCCTACCTGTTCCCCCTGCCCGCCCTCGGCTCCGTCCTCCTCGCCGCTCGGTCTCTCGACGAGCGTAGCGTCCACACCGACGTCGCCCTCAGGGCGCTGTACGTCGACGGAGCCTACGAAGAAGTTTACCGGCTTTGCGGCTGTTACCGTCCCATCGGTTCCTTCGCCCTGACTCGTCGCGCGTACGTACGCCTCAAGACGTTTGAAACCGACCTCCTCGAACGAAGTAACGAGGTCGACTGTAACCGTGTCTCCGGGCGAGAGAGCGCCGACACCCGACCTTGCAACCGCCGTCGCCCTGTCCACGGAGTCGAACGGTCCACCTCCTCTTTCCCTAAGATACAGCCTGTCGACCTCAACCGCGTCGGTGCTACCCCCGGAGTTCGAAACAGTGATACTGACGTTGACCATCTCTCCGGGACTCGGTCTATCGTCCGAGACACCCACCTCCTCGATCGTTAGACGCGCATCCGGAACGGCACCGACGGACGCACAGGCTGAAAGCAACACGACAGCGGAGGTAATACCTACGAGTAGTGCGGTTTGCGGAAGACTTCTCATCCACCGTAGTGTACGTCTCGTACACGAATATGCGTTCGGGTTGGGCTTCACGAGCGAGACCGACGGAGGGTCAGGGCTTCTTACACCACGAACCGGGCGCTCGTACGCCTCCGGCGTTCCGGTACCCTCACGATCGGCTACCCACGTCGAACTCCTCCGCCGACCGGTAGCAGAAGCATCCTTCGGGAACCCCCACCGACCTGACCTCGCTCGCGTCCGGGCTGTGCTCCCACCTGACCCCGGTCTCTGTTCCGTCGCGCCGGTGTAGCCTGAAGTCGGACTCGCCGTGTTTCACCAACACGTACAGTTTCGCCGTCATACGCCGGTGGAACTCCTCAGTCGTCGGCGAAGCTTCCTTCCGACAGTCCCACACTTCCCTCATCCTGTCCCGACTCGGTGAACTCAGGGTACGAACTCATCCCGTGCTCGCTCACGTCCAGGCCCTGGCTCTCCTCGTTCTCGGAGACACGAAGACCGATGACCGCGTCGATAGCGCCCATCGTAACCATCGTCGCGAGCACCGTCCACGTGCCTATCAGCCCGACGCCGGCTACCTGCATCACGAGCTGGCTGAACGAGAACCCTGCGACATCGAAGAACGGGATCATCATCGTCCCTATGAAACCCGCGCTCCCGTGGACGGCGAAGACGCCGACGACGTCGTCGACACCCAGCGAGTCAACGACCCACCGAAAGACGAAGGGCGTCGTTGCTCCCCCGACGATCCCTATTACGAGACCTCCGACCCACGTCACATGGGCACATGCACCCGTGATAGCCACAAGTCCTGCGAGGAGACCGTTTGCCGAGAACAGCGGGTCGGGCTTGCCCTGCCAGAACGTCGTGACGGCGGTCGAGGCTACCATACCTGCTCCCATAGCCAGCGTCGTGTTAAGAGCCACGCGTCCGAGAGCGCCGCCCTGGAACGCCCCGTCCGTCGTGAGCACCGTCGCCTGCGTGCCGACGTTAAAGCCGTACCAGCCGAAGGCGAGTATCAGGGTTCCGAGGACGGCGTATATGACGTTGTGTCCGGGTATCGGCACCGAGTTCCCTTCTGGGTCGTACCTGTCCCTACGTGGACCGAGCATGTACGCCGCTGTCAGACCTGCTATGCCGCCGACGGCGTGGACGACCGTCGCACCCGCGAAGTCCTTGTAGCCGACGCCGAGAGCCTGTCCGAGGTATCCGGTTGAGGAAAGCAGACCCGTTCCTCCCCACGCCGAACCCGCGACAACGGGGTAGATTACCGCGGTTATAACGACGGCGTAGACCGCGTACGCCGAGAACTTTATCCGTCCCGCAACCGCACCCGAAACGATAGTCGCCGCTGTCATGGCGAAGACGGCACCGAACAGCCACCCCACCCAAGAGCCGGGGTCACTGATATGCGACATAGCTCCGCCGATGTCGAAAGCCGTACCCGGCGAACCTATCTGACCCACGACGGCGAATACCCCTGCCCCTATCAGGAAGTACACCAAGACACCCGCCGACCAGTCCCACATGTTTTTCATAACGACGTTTGCGGCGTTTTTGGCGCGCACCTGACCCGCTTCAAGCAGTGCGAACCCTGGTTGCATGAAGAATATCAGGAACGTCACCGTGAGTATCCAGACGTTGTTGATGCTGTCCGCGATAGCCGTCACGTCCGACTGAAGCGCGTACGTTCCTAACATCCCCTTCTCCGAGTGTTTTCTTGGTCTTTGTCTACCTCCATCCGGCTTACCTCTATGTACATTTTGCGTATTACGTAATAATACAAATGATGGGGGCTTAATCAACGTTTTGATTTACAGAGTTGCAATAGCTTAGGGAACCGCTCTTTCCAACTCTCAGAGGAGATCGGTGTTGCGTACCGGAAAACCGACGAAGCAAGCTATCACCTTCGGGTGTCTGATCCGTGTGTCAGAAGGTAGACGAGGAGGGATTTGGAATAACCGTCGCTGTCGGGCGTTCGGTGTGAAGGATGCTTAGCACCGAGTCTGTAGTCCCGCGAGGATTCGAACCTCGGTTAGGGGGACCAGAACCCCCCGTGATTGACCACTACACTACGGGACTCCGTTCTTTACTTATCCCTCTCGTCTATTATCCTTTACCCTTTGGGACAAGTTATTATCGGCGCGTGCGTACTGTTGACCATGGATACCTACCTGTTCGGTCCCGACGATATCGACGAGACGCTCGATACCCCCTCGGTAACCGACGCCGTAGAGGACGCCTTCGCGGCGTACTACCATGAGGACGCCCAGATGCCGCCTAAGTCGTACATCGATCTCCCGGAGTACAACGGCGACTTCCGTTCGATGCCCGCGTACGTCGGCGGTGACGACGACGGAGCGGCGGTCAAGTGGGTCAACTCCCACCCGGACAACCCCGACGAACACGGCCTGCCGTCGGTCATGGGCGTCGTCGTCTACTCCGACCCCGAAACGGCGTTTCCGCTTGCAGTCATCGATGGAACGACCCTCACGCGTTACCGTACGGGTGCTGCGGCGGGCGTTGCGACACGGCACCTCGCGCGCGAGGAAGTATCGACGTTCGGTGTCGTAGGCGCGGGCGCGCAAGCGTACAGACAGGTCGAGGCGGTAACCGCCGTCCGAGACATAGAACGCGTAGTCGTCTCGGATGTCGATGAAGAAGCGGTCGAACGTTTCGTCGATGACCACGACGACACCTCCTTCGACGTCGTCGGCGGGAAGACGCGGGAAGCCGCGGGGTGCGACGTCGTCTCTACCCTCACCCCCTCGCGCGAACCCATTGTGGAACGCAACTGGGTGAACGACGGCGCGCACGTCAACGCTATGGGTGCGGATGCCGAGGGGAAACAGGAACTCGACTCCGAACTTGTCAAGGATGCACGCGTGGTCGTCGACAACCCGGAGCAGTGCCTCCATTCGGGTGAAATAAACACACTCGTCTCCGCAGGTGAGTTCGACGAGGACGACGTCTACGCCACCCTCGGAGAGGTCATCGCGGGTGATGACCCCGGAAGCAGAGAGGACGACATCACGGTATTTGACTCGACGGGTCTCGCTATACAGGATGTCGCGGCGGCACGTCTCGTCAACAAACGTGGACGCGAGCGGGGTATCGGTACCCCTTTCGAACTCGTCGGGACGTAACCGAACGACCGATTTAATACGTCGGAAGACGTACATAAACTGATGTCTGAGGACGAGTACAGCGAGGAACAACGGCGTATACTCGAACATCTCCGCGACGGTATCGGATGCGGAAAGAGATACTTCAAGAGCAAGAGCATCGCCGACTCGACCGAACTCTCCTCGAAACAGGTCGGCGTCCATCTCTCGATTCTCAAGGACGCCTGCGACGAGATGGAGATACAGAAATGGGGTCGGTCGACGTCGACGACTTGGCAGGTATCGACCGAATGACGGCTGAGGAGGTACCCGACGATCACCCTCGGCATGGTTCGCTCGTTACGCGTCACCGTATCGAGGAGGGCGTCGAGAAAGGTATCACGAGCAAGCAGGGACTCGTTGCTCAGGGACGCGGCGAGGCTCTCGACTACCTTCTCGGGGAGGAGACGGTGCCAGCGGCGGAGCGTGCGGAGCGCACAGCGGTCGCGCGTACCCTCCTCGCCGACCACGCCGTCGTCTCCGTCAACGGCAACGTCGCCGCGCTCTGCCCCCAAGAGGCGGTTTCGCTCGCCGAGGCTGTCGGCGCGGACATCGAGGTCAATATCTTCCACCGGACGCGTGAACGTCTCGAAGCGATCGCCGAGCACCTGCGTGAACACGGCGCGGACGAGGCGGATGTCGCCCTACGCGGTCTGGAGGCGGACGCACGTATCCCCGATCTTTCGAGCGAACGCGCAAAGGTCGACCGCGACGGTATCTACTCCGCGGACGTTGTCGTCGTCCCTCTCGAAGACGGTGACCGTGCAGAGGCGCTCGACGCGATGGGAAAGGACGAGATCGTCGTCGATCTCAACCCGTTGTCGCGTTCGGCGCAGACGGCGACGGTTCCCGTAGTCGACAACGTCGTGCGCGCGTTTCCGCGTATGACCGAGTACGCCGAGACGTTGGCGTCCGCTTCCGACGACGAACTCCGTGAGATCGTCGATTCCTTCGACGCAGACGAGGCGCTCCACGACGCCGAACGGCGTATACGCGAGGGCTTCGGCGACGGCGACACGCGGTAGCTTTACTACGGTCGGTGTCAACGTTTAGTACATGGAAGTTCACGTTACGGGCGGCACGGGGTTCGTAGGCTCACATCTCTGTAACAAACTCGCCGAAAACGGACACGACGTGGTCGCTGTCTCCCGAAACCCCGACGAGTCACCCGTCGGTATAGACGGATCGGTCGAACGCCGTGAGCGAGACGTTACCGAAGCCGGGACGCTCGACTTCTCGGGCGCGGATGTCGTCGTACATCTCGTCTCGCTGTCACCCCTCGTCAAGCCGCGCGGTACGACCCACCACGACGTTACCGCCGAAGGAACGCGTAACGTCGTCGAGGCGTGCGAGAACGACGGCGTCGACCGTCTCGTACATATGAGCGCGCTCGGTGCCGACACCGACGGCGAGACGGCATACATACGCGCCAAGGGCGAGGCGGAGGACGCAGTCTCCGTTTCGTCGCTCGACGCGACCGTCTTCCGCCCCTCGGTCGTCTTCGGCGACGGCGGAGAGTTCGTGTCCTTCACCAAGCTACTCACAACGCCTTACGTCACGGGTCTTCCGGGCGGTGGCGATACGCGTTTCCAGCCTATCTACGTCGGCGACCTCGTCGAGGCGGTCGCTGAAACCGTCGAGAACGACGAACATACGGGCGAGACGTACGAGATAGGGGGTCCCGAACGTCTCACGCTCGCTGAGATGTCGCGCTCCGTCTACGAGGCTGAGGGACGTAGCCTTGTCGTCGTTCCCGTACCGATGCCGCTCGCGCGCGTGGGTCTCGCACTCGCCGACCCTCTTCCTTTCGTACCCATGGGTTCGGACCAGTACGCGTCGCTCAAGTTCGACAACGTCGTCGAAGGCACGAACGGTATAGGCGTCTTTGTCCCCGTCGACGAACTAACGACGTTCGACGGATGGCTGGGTTTCGAAGACGGTCAGTAGACGTCGTCAGCCTTCGCCTTCACGCGTTCGAAAAGACGCTCCTCGGTCGCGCGTAACGAACGTAACGCCTCGTCGGTGTAGTCGACGTTGCGCGACGCGACCGTAAGCTCCAACGCGACGCCGTCGGCGTGCTCTTCGACAGTATCGGCGTACCCCAAAAGATGATCGAGCGCCTCTAACGTCTCGTCACGCGCGTAGACGCCCTGCGCCGCTTCCCAGAAGCCGTCCTTAGGGAAGCCCGCGATAGGACCGAGGTCGTCGCCTATACGTCTGTACCGCGCGAGGAGAGCGTCACCGAGTTCGTCGCGCCCTTCGTCGCACCGCTCGTACCAGTAGTCGGTTTCGAGTACCTCGTCCTCGTACTTACCGAAGCTACCGCCGTCGACGCCGACCTCCTCGGCGTAGTCGAGCGCCGCCTTCATACCGCGTTCGTAACCGGCGCGGTGTCGTGTGAACTCCTCCGACAGTGTACCGCCAAGGAAGAAACGTGCGGCACCGTCGACGGGCGACGGTACGAAGCCGAGACCCACGGCGCGCGACGGTCGGAACTCGCCCGTCCATACGTCGAAGACCGACCCCGAGACGAGCCTTAGCTGTTCGCGTACGGCTTCGCGCGTCATACCGTATACGCGCCCCGGTGGCTTATCCGGGTTGCGGAAACAGCCAACTGAAAGAGTTAACCGTCGCGCGTACAAGACGGATGTATGGAAAGCAGAACCGTCGACGCCGACGGCTTCGTGCCCTCGGAACACGGTTTCACCGACGCACTACGCGAAGCCATCGAGGAGGAGATGGACTTCCTCGACGACCGCGACCTGCATCTCGTACGTATGCGTGAGAACGACGACGGCGAGATACAGCAGGTCACCATACAGGCGGACGACGAGATGTACCGTCTCTCCGAGGTCTCGCCGGGGAACGTATCGCGCACCGTCTTCCGTAACCCTAAGCGCGACGAGGCGGTTCCGTATCAGGACGGCGACGGAGGTGACGCTGAGGCGGTGGACGAAGCAGATGGAGAAGCCGAGGACGACGAAGCCGGTGACGAGACGCCGGAAGACGGATAGACACCGACGGCGTCAGTGTTTTGGGTTCGCGGTACGAAACAACCTTTCATGGAAGACGAACGTATACTCTACCGCCTCCAGGCGTGCCCGTTCTGCGAACGCGTCGTCCGCGTCCTCGACGAACACGGCGTCGACTACGAGTCGCGTTTTGTGGAGCCGTTGCATAGCGAACGCGACGCCGTCAGACGCGTCTCGGGTTCACGTACAGTCCCCGTGCTCGTAGACCCTGAGACGGGCGCGACGCTGACAGAGAGCGAGAACATCGTTGAGTACGTTGAGAAGTACTACGGCGAAGGGGAGGACCCGAACACCGACGGAGGCGGTGACTGAATGGAACTCGGCTTCGAGGTCACACAGCTACCGCCGCATGACGCGCCGGAGGAAGGCGAAGAAGCGCCGGGGTTCACACGTCCGCTCGTAAACGATGAGTACTGGGAGGACGCCGCGCTCTCCGATACCGTCCCCGCGCTCGTCGTCTTCTACCCCATGAACGGCTCGTTCCCCGCGACGTACATATGGCAGGAGGTCGAGGAGCGCGGATGGGACGACGACGGGACGGTCGTTGGCGTAACCGCGTCGACGCCTTACTCGCACAGACGTTTCCTCGACGAACGCGATACCGACGCGCGTCTGTTCGCCGACCCGTCGAACGGTGTCGCGCGCGAATGGGGCGTGGCGCACGAACTCGACGGCATGACGGGCGTCGAGGAGCCGCGTCCGGCGGTCTTCTACGTCGACGAAGGTATGACCGTTAGATACGCGTGGGTCGCCGACGAGCACCCTGAGTTCCCGCCGTACGACGAGATAGACGGTGTCGTCGGTTGAGAGAGGTGCGGCACGCGACGCGTTTTTGACCGCGCGGCACGTAGACCGTGTATGGAGGAAGCCACGTTCGCAGGCGGATGTTTCTGGTGTATCGAGGCTCCGTTCAAACGCGTCGACGGCGTCGAATCGGTCACGTCGGGCTACATCGGCGGCGACACCGAGGATCCGACGTACGACGAGGTCTGTTCGGGAACGACGGGGCACGCCGAGGCGGTGCGCGTCGAGTACGACCCCGATACGGTCACGTACCGCGAACTCCTTGAGGTTCTGTTCGCGCTCCACGACCCGACGACGCGCGACCGCGAGGGTCCCGATGTTGGTAGCCAGTACCGTTCCGCCGTCTTCTACCACGACGAAGAACAGCGCGAGGAGGTCGAGGCGTACATCGACGAACTCGAAGGCGACGTATACGACGGTATAGTGACCGAGGTCGCCCCAGCCGAGAGGTTCTACGTCGCAGAGGAGTACCATCAAGACTACTACGAAAGCAACCCGGATCAGCCCTACTGCCGCGCACACATACCTCCAAAGCTCCAGAAGGTCACCGAACGTTTCCCCGGACTCGTCACCTGACGCCGTCTCTACCGAAGCCTATAGGTCGCGCCGGCGACACGACGGAGTATGTACGACAAGGTTCTGTTCCCGACGGACGGCGAACGGTCCAGCCAAGCCGCCGCGGACGACGCGGTCGAACTCGCCGAACTCCACGGCGCGACATTACACGTCCTGCATGTCGTAGACGACGCGACGGTTGAGGTACTCGCCGAGGCGGGCGAGATGTCGCGTGACGAGGTCGAGAACTCTCTCGAATCCGAGGGTCGGAAAGCTGTCGGTACCGTCGCCGACGAGGCGCGCGAGGCGGGCGTCGACGTAGAGACGGAGGTCGTCCACGGAAAGCCCGACGACGTCATCGTAGAACGCGCCGACGAACTCGACGCCGACGTAATCGTGATGGGTACCGAGGAACAGCCGAGCGAGTACCGCGACCTTCTCGGAAGCGTGACGGAGAACGTTCTGCGTAGGACGATGGCGCGTGTCCTCGTCGTTAAGACGGAAGCAGGGGTCGACGGATAGTGCGCGAGACCACAACACCGACCGCGTACGTATGAGGTTTCGGAACACGCGACAGCCCGACTGGGACTGGTGGGGCAGGCTCTGGACGGCACCCGGCGAGACGTTACGCGACCTCGGTCTCAAAACCGGGGACGACGTAGCCGAGGTCTGCGCCGGAAACGGCTACTTCGCGTTCCCCGCAGGACGTATCGCTCAACCGGGCGACGTGTACGCAGTCGATATAGACGCCGCGCTTCTCGACGAACTCGAAGACATAGCCGAGAAGAACGGCGTGGCGAACATCGAGACGGTCACCGCCGACGCCTACGAACTCTCCGAGCATATCGACGCGGTCGACTTCGTCCTCTTGGCGAACACGCTCCACGGCGTCGACGACCCGCGGAGAATCCTCTCCGAGTGCCGTGAGGTACTCGCCGACGACGGACACCTCGTCGTCGTAAACTGGCACGACCTACAGAGACACGAGACGACCGTGGCGGGCGAGGAACGCGGTCCGCCCGAAGAGCTACGTATGACGCCCGACAAAACCGTCGATGTCGCCGAATCCGCCGGACTCGTCGAGGCGGAACGTACCGAGCTACCACCATACCATTACGCGATCACCTTCCGGCTGGACGGCTAAGCTAACGAAACTTCTACACAAAGCTGTCGCTCCTCGTCTAAAAACTGGAATAAAAAGCGGCGACGAACGACCGGTAAGAAAGCCATCAACAGAAACTTCTCCCTTCCCACCGGGACGAACCCTGCGTGTACTCGGGATGGGTTTCCTAGGCTTTCCACCAGCCACTCCTCTCGGAGCCATCTGTCCCGGGGGCTCGCGCACCCCAGTACCGGATGGAACGCAGGCGGGCTTAACTTCCGTGTTCGGGATGGGTACGGGTGTAACCCCGCCGCTATGGTCGCCTAAAGCCGATCCGTGGGGGTCGAACCCACGAACGCGCCCGACGCGCGACCGGCGATGTAAATGTAAGCGTGACTCAGTTAGTGCCTGGATCCACCAGAACCGATAAGGATGGCTTGGCGTTTAGTGGACGCGGACTGAACTCGTCGTTGCCTTCGAGATTACATCCCGTCTCTATCTAACTCGTCTTGTACGAGCCGCCTCAGTGGAGCCTCTTTTTCAGGTAGGTTTCCGGCTTAGATGCTTTCAGCCGTTAACCCGTGGCGCGTAGCTGCTCGGCAGTGCCCTGTCGGACAACCGATACACCAGTGGCGCCGTTGCTATGTTCCTCTCGTACTGATAGCAACTTCCCGTCAGGCTCCTGACATCCCCAGTAGATAGCAACCGACCTGTCTCACGACGGTCTAAACCCAGCTCACGACGCCCTTTAATAGGCGAACAACCTCACCCTTGGCGGCTGCTGCACCGCCAGGATGGGCGGAACCGACATCGAGGTAGCAAGCCACCGGGTCGATATGTACTCTTGCCGGTGACGACTCTGTTATCCCTAAGGTAGCTTTTCCGTCATCTACCGCCCGCAACGAGCAGGCTGGTAGGTTCGCTAGACCCGCCTTTCGGCTCGCCGTCCTCCGTTTCTTGAGAACAGCGTCAGACTGCCTTTTGCTCTTACACTCTACTCCGGGTTCCTGACCCGGACGAGGCAATCTTTGGGCACGCTCGATACATTTTCAAGCGTGTACCGCCCCAGTCAAACTGCCCACCTGTTGATGTCCTCCTCCCGGAGTGAGGGTCACAGTCTCCTACGGGTAGTATTTCAATGATGTCTGGGCGACGTGCTGGCGCACGCACCTCTGTAACGACTCCTACCTATGCTGCACATAGGAGCCCATGACCCAACGACAGGCTGCAGTAAAGCTCTATAGGGTCTTCGCTTCCCCCTGGGGATCTCCGGACTCCGCACCGGAACGTAAAGTTCACCGGGACCAAGTTAGGGACAGTAAGGCTTTCGTTCGTCCATTCATGCGAGCCGCCAATAAAGCGGCAAGGTACTACGCTACCTTAAGAGGGTCATAGTTACCCCCGCCGTTAACGGGTCCTTCGCCCCTTTGTACAGGGTTTTCAGATACCCGCACTGAGCAGGATTCAGTGATTGTACTAGGCTTTACAGCTTAGCAATCACCTATGTTTTTATTAGACAGTCGAAGCCTCCTGATGTCTGAGATCTGCCTCGTAAAAGGCAGACACCCCTTCTCGCGAACTTACGGGGCTAACTTGCCGATTTCCCTTAACTCGGTTGTCCCGACACGCCTAGGCCTACTCAGCCAGAGATACCTGTGTCGGTTCTCGGTACGGTCTGTCGTCTCGCCTTTTCACGGGCTCCGGGACTCGAAGGACTTTCGCACTTACGGCTTCGCCCGCTTCTCGCCATTACGGCACTCCACGGGTTTCAGCGTTTGGACGGGGCGAGTGCCCCGCTCCTTCTATCCCAAAGCGTCGGCTTTTGGTGACGACAGGCACGGGAATATTAACCCGTTTCCCTTTCTCCCGTCTCGACTTACGGACGGGATTAGGACCGGCTAACCCTTGGCTGATGAACATTGCCAAGGAAACCTAACTCTTTCGGCGGTCAGGATTCTCACCCGACTACGCTGCTACTATTGCCAGGATTTTCTTCACGACGCGGTCCACACGACCTCAAAGCCGTGCTTCCGCCCGCGCCGAGTGCCCACCTATCGCAAAATGCCGTAGGTATCGGTGACAGACTTGAGCCCCGTTAATTTTGGGAGCCACAAACCTCGACCGGTAAGCTGTTACGCTTTTCTTAGAGGGTAGCTGCTTCTAAGCTGACCTCCCGGTTGTCTACGGCTTGTGACATCCTTCGTGTAATAGCACTTAGTCTGTACTTGGGGACCTTAACCTACGTCTGGGTTGTCTCCCTCGCGGACTACAAGCTTACCCCGTAGCCCGGACTCCCTGCGTCTACGGCGTGTGTGGGTTCGGAGTTCGACAAGGGACCTCTCCCGCTAGGGAGAGTATTCCCCAATCGGTTGCTCTACCCCACACACTACCTCAGCAGAGGTAATGCTTAGACATTTTTTGGTGGGAACCAGCTGTTGCCGGGTTCGATGGGCTTTTCACCCCTATACGTAGATCACGAGAGGGCTTTGTAAGGCACCAACTCTTCGGGCTTCCACGTAGCTTTCGCCACGCTTCACCCTGTCCACGCATAGATCACCCGGTTTCGGGTCGTGTCCTCATGACTTCCCGCGCTTGAACACGGCGAACCACACGTCAAAGACGCTACGTCCATGTTGGTTTCCCTATGGCTCCCACGCTGAACGTGTTAACCTCGCCATAAAGACACATTCCCTGGCTCGTTTTTCATAACGTACGACAGAACACCGGCGACGCACCTCATACTGCGTCCTTGCGGACGGTTCTTTTGGTGCGAAGCTCCTTGCGTGCTCTGTCGCTCCATAACCACCTGATTTCAAGCCCTATCTCACCTCCCTTCTAAGGGTGCTTTCCAGCTTTTGCTCACGCTACTATTGCGCTATCGGTCTCGAGTAGTACTTAGTCTTGGGAGTCGATGTCTCCCGTTTTTCCAAGGGATTTCCAACCCTTGGTACTCCGGAGCTGACGCACCGGTTAGTTGGGTAGGCTTACGGGGCTTTCACCCTGTTTCGCGCTCCGTTCCAGGAGACTTCAGCCCGCCGTTCGCCGGATGAGTGTCAGTCCAATACACCACATTGCCCGAAAGGTGCTCAACGAGCGAAGCTCGTTGGCATCCAGCGAGACTCGCGTCTCGCCCGGACTTCGGTTTGGACTATGTCGGTTTCACTCGCGGTTACTCACGACGTCTCGGTTTGATTTCTTTTCCTGCCCCTACTGAGATGTTTCAGTTCGGGGCGTTCCCCACCGCACGAGGCGGCTGTAATAGGGATTCCCATTAGGAGATCTCGGGTTCTTAGGCTCCGTGCGCCTTCCCCGAGCTTTTCGCAGCTTGGCACGTCCTTCGTCGGCACTCGAGCCGAGCTATTCACCAGGTGGCGTAGTAGCCACGATTGATGATGGTTCCGGTAGATCCAGTTTACACCTGAGTCACGCTTACACACGGCTTCAAAGCACCCCCGTGGGTACGGTGGACGCATCAGCCCTTCCCATCCTCGCTTTCACGGGATGGTGCATCTCGACCGTTCGCTCTCCACCTGAGGAGCCATACGAGATGGCTCGTTACGGTGAACGAGCGTTCGGTTCATGGACCCAGAGGGATTTGAACCCTCGGCTTCCGCCTTGCAAAGGCGGCGCTCTGCCGCTGAGCTATGGGCCCCGACGGTATCGCGCCGTCGATGCGCGAGAGCCACTTTCAGTGGCTCGGTAACGTAAGGCGGAGGGGCGTATCCTTCAAACCTTCGTCTTACGTTTCGAGGCATGCGAAGCATGCCTCCTGCGTGCTCACAGAGCTTTGCTCTGTGGCATGCCGCAAACCGGATGGTTTGCGAGCACATCGATGGCGCAATACCATCACGCTCTGGTAGCTCTTAGGTGTCCGACGCGGCGTCGGTGCGCCTCCCGTGTGGGAGGTCGCGGATCGTTAGGAGGTGATCCAGGCGCAGATTCCCCTACGCCTACCTTGTTACGACTTAACCCCCCTTGCGGAACCGAGATTCGACCGTGCTAAACGCACAGCCTCATCTCAGCCCCACTCGGGTGGTTTGACGGGCGGTGTGTGCAAGGAGCAGGGACGTATTCACCGCGTTTTGATGAAACGCGATTACTACGGAATCCAGCTTCATGAGGGCGGGTTTCAGCCCTCAATCCGAACTGAGACACGGTTTGTGGGATTAGCTACCCCTCTCGGGGCTGCATCCCGCTGTCCGTGCCATTGTAGCCCGCGTGTTGCCCGGTTCATTCGGGGCATACTGACCTACCGTTGCCCGCTCCTTCCTCCTCCTTAGCGGAGGCAGTCTCCGTAGTGTACCCAGCCACTGAACGTGCTGCTGGCAACTACGGACACGGGTCTCGCTCGTTGCCTAACTTAACAGGACGCCTCACGGTACGAGCTGACGGCGGCCATGCACCACCTCTCTCTGGGTCGAGTAAGCTCGTCAAGCTGACCTTCACTCCCAGAGTCGGAACCGGTGAGATGTCCGGCGTTGAGTCCAATTAAACCGCAGGCTCCTCCCGTTGTAGTGCTCCCCCGCCAATTCCTTTAAGTTTCATCCTTGCAGACGTACTTCCCAGGCGGCTCGCTTCGTGGCTTCCCTTTGGCACAGCGCAGGCTCGTAGCCTACGCCACACCTAGCGAGCATCGTTTACAGCTTGGACTACCCGGGTATCTAATCCGGTTCGAGACCCAAGCTTTCGTCCCTGACCGTCGGATCCATCTTCCCGAGGCGCTTTCGCCACCGGCGGTCCGTCGAGGATCTCGGGATTTCACTCCTACCCCCGACGTACCCCTCGGGTCCTCTGGTCCCAAGCCGTATGGTTTCCGCCGGACGTCCGCCCGTTGAGCGGGCGGATTTCCCGACGGACCCGTACGGCAGGCTACGGACGCTTTAGGCCCAATAAAATCGGCCATCACTTGAGCTGCCGGTGTTACCGCGGCGGCTGGCACCGGTCTTTCCCAGCCCTTATTCCTGAACCATTTTACGGTTCGGAAAAGCCCACGCTAGGCGCGGGCACTTGGGATCCCCTTATCGCACTCTCGTACAGTGTAAAGGTTTCGCGCCTGCTGCGCCCCGTAGGGCCTGGACTCGTGTCTCAGAGTCCATCTCCGGGCTCTTGCTCTCACAACCCGTACCGATTACTGGCACGGTGGGCCTTTACCCCACCGTCAACCTAATCGGACGCAGCCACGTCCTGTGGCGTCGGAACGTTTGGGTGCCCGCGCATTCCAGCGTCGGGCACCTATGAGGTCTTATCCTCAGTTTCCCGAGGTTATTCCTCTCCACAGGGTAGTTTGGCCACGTGTTACTGAGCAGTTCGCCGAGTCCAAATGACTCTCGACTCGCATGGCTTAGTCGGATCCCAATAGCAATGGCCTCCGGCAGGATCAACCGGAGTTCGCCTGCCCGCATAACGCGGGCAGGACTTGGCGGGTATCGTAATTGCTATGGGTGTGATAACCCGATGAGCCGACACCGTGTCGGATTTCACCGAGCTACCAGAGCGCACATCAGACCTGAGGTGACGACGCAGGACGCCGGGTTCTCAGGTCCTCATCTATCGCGTATCGCGGATTTGAGCATTCGCCGCCTTTAGACATAAAGGCAACGGTTCGTTCGTATCCACGGTGGGGCGCATACCTCCGCGCCCCGCTTCGACGCATTACTTCCTATTGGGATGCTAAACTTAAGCGTTGCCAAAAACGCACTCCGTGACAGGGTTTGACACCCTGAACTAACTAATTAGGCTTACGAATCTGAACAGGTTTCCTGGCGCTTCCCCGTGAATATAACGCGTCGCCGATCCGGAACGGGCGCTACCGCGACGGTGTTCGTCATACGAGCGCGTCGCGCGTCTCGTCGGCGACCTCGTCGACGGCGTCGTACGCGCGGTCGACGAGACCTTCCATGTTGAGAAACCCGTGTACGAGAGATGGGTAGTGCGTATGTGTCACGTCGTTCCCCGCCTCGTCAAGGACGCGCGCGTACTCCGCGCCCTCGTCGCGTAACGGGTCGTATCCCGCGGTGACGACGTGCGCGCGCGGTAGGTCGGTGTGGTCGGACGCGCGCAGAGGGAAGGCGTACGGGTTACGCGCGTGTATGTCGCTCCCGACGTACAGGGAAGCGAACCACATCATGTCGCTTGCTTCGAGGAAGTAGCCCGACGCGTTCTCGGAGCGCGACGGCATCGGTTCGTCGTACGCCGTCGCGGGGTAGAGAAGCGTCTGGTGGTCGACATCGGGCATACCGCGGTCGCGCGCGATGAGAGAGACGACGGCGGAGAGCGTCCCGCCCGCCGAGTCGCCCGCGACGCCCACCGCGCCGTCGTACCGGTTCGCCGCCCATTTCGTCGCCTCGTAGGCGTCCTCGACCGCTGAGGGGAACGGGTGTTCGGGTGCGAGGCGGTAGTCGACGGAGACGACGCGTAGCCCCGAACGGTCGGCGAGTAGACGGCAGAGGCTGTCGTGTGTTTCGAGGCTTCCGACGACGAATCCCCCGCCGTGGAAGAAAACGACGGTCGCAGGTGCGTCCTCGGGTTCGTAGACGCGTACGCCGACGCCGTCACCCTCGCCCGTCGTCTCCTCGCGCACGTCGTCTACATCGACGGGGTCGGCGGTTGACATCTCCGCCATACGCTCCATCATGTCGCGTGCTTCCTCCGGCGGGTAGTCGCTCAGGGCGAAATCGATGCTGTTGACCATTTCGAGAACGCTCTCGACCTGCGGGTCGAGTTCGCCGCGTCCGGCTTCGTAGCTCATGGTGGGTACGTGTGCGCGCCGAACAAAGAACTGTTGCCGCTTTAGACCGGCAGAGCCTCGGACCGTCAGAGGTAGCCCTTGCACTCCTCCGCCATCCCGTTGGCGAAGCCGTCCGTCACGCGCCCCTGCGGGTTCACGACGTCGCCGTGCTTTACCGTGGCGACCACCCACGGCGAGCAGTAGGACTCCTTCGACGGGTCGTTCCCCGACACCCAGTCGTCCCCGACGCGGTGGTTCGCCGGAAGGTCAGTGGTCGTGAGGGCGGCGACGACGTACTCCTCGCCCGCGTACGGCAGACTTCCTGAGGCGAGGACGAGCCAGAGGCGGGGGTTCGCACCCTCTCTGAACGGGTCGGGTGCCCAGAAGACGTCCCCGCGCCGGTAGGCGTCAGTCACGGCTCTCGCGCGGGTCGACGGCGTGCTCGCGCCAGCCGTCGCGGTCGAAGCCCCCGCCGTCCTCTCCGTTCTCACGCGCCGCGGCGGTTGACGACGAGAGACCGATAGAAGCCCCGCCGCTCCTCTCGCGGTCGCTCACGCGCCAGTACCTACCCCTGTGCTCGACGCGCCCTTTGTCGCGCAGACGGACGAGCGTGGGACCGACGGAGCCGGTCTTGACGCCCGCCCGTTCGGCTATCTCGCCGCGCGTGAACGCCTTGTCGGGGTTGTCGCGTAGGAACGAGAGTATCTCGTCGGCGTTCGTGCCCGCCTTCGGTCCGTCGTCGTCTATCTCCTTGAACCTGTCCGCCTCTGTAGGCATACTGTACTGTTTGTACCGGATGTAGTAAAAACACACGGCGTGCTCGTAGGACCGTCAGTTCGCGTCCGGTTCGCCCGCGGCTCACGCAACCGGAGACCGCTTTTCGCTTGTCTAACCGTTTAGGTTCGCGTAGCGGAAGCAGATCGAGAGGCTGGGCTGGTTGTAGCCGGATACGTGTCAGCGTTCGCTAGCACACCATGCTGGCTACTTCGTGCATTTCCTCCAGAGATATGATTCTGCGTTCCCGTCCGTTCTCGTCGATTATCCTGTTTGTTGGTTCCCCGGGTTCCACGTCTTCTGGCGAGGACCAGCCGATCTCATCCATATGTAATATAGCTCCATAATGGAACCTCCTGCCCGGTTCATCCTTGAAGGCTAACGTCCTCGGCATGTTCGTAGGTGTGTCCGTAGACATAAATTGATTTCTCCCTTTGTGCGCTACAGTCAAAAGGTTGGGAGGCTATCCTATTTCCGCGTGCTTCTCCTTCACCATCTCGAAGTAGGCGTCGTCCATCACGCGCGGGTTCTCGACTTGGTGGAAGTCATCGAGAACGAACTCGGTTTCCTCCTTGTCGAGTCCATAGGCGTGGAACGCGGCGGCGTCGATTTCCGCCTGTAGCTCGCGGCGTTCGTCCTCGTCCGTCGCGGGTTCTACGTCGAGACGTTCGCGCATCTCCTCGAACTCGTCCCCGTAGCAGTTTAGGCGCGCGGCGCGTTTCCAGATGTACTCAAAGTACTCCTCGCCTTCGGTAAGGCGCGGAACCTGTGACTCTTTGAACTTGTACATGACTATGTGGGTGTCTATCTTCGTCCGCATCAGGAAGTCGAACGGTATGCTGTTGAGAAGACCGAGGGCGGCGAACAGTTCCTTGTCGGAGAAGACGCGGTCGTAGACATCGTGGAGAGGCAGTTCAGACAGGTTTTCCTCGTCAGGGTCTACCTCGTACGGACGAACCGTGTGTATCGTATTGTGGCAGACTACCCCGTCGGGGATAACCGAGGCTATTATCGTTCTCTCGTCGTTTGAGCGCGCTACGTCACGGAAGGTGACACGGTACTCCGTACAGTCGAGTAGCACATCCTTTGCGGACAGCGGTTCGCCTCTGTGTTCTTCGAGAAGGTCGTTTACGAACCCTTTCTGCGAACCCGTGCCGTCGAATGCGTCGTACAGGGCGCGTTTTAGCTTGCGGAGGTTCTTCTCGCGCACCCGTCGTTTCGCGCTCTTCTCCGGATTCCCGTCCTCGTCGACACTCCAGAACTCCGGCGCGTCGAGGTTCTCCACGTAGTCGGGGCTGTACGCATACTGATAGATATTGCTCCCGCCAAGAACCGGGTAGTCTCCGTCCTCCTCGCTCTCTACGAACCTATCCGTGTCGTTGGTTCGGTGGAGTTCGGCGTACGGCTCCGCGTGCCACTTTCCGTCTATCTCCTCCGATATGGGCGGATTGTCAAGAACCTTCTCCAGAACATCAACTTCCTCCTGCTTGCTTATGTACGGGAAGATTCTCGCCTTCGGAGAGTAGTTTTCGAGTACCTGCCGTGTAATCCCGACCGCCTTCTCATCGATGTTTTCGAGTAGGTCGATTTCGCCGTCCCTGTATCCACCGCTCACCACGTCGGTGCTACCGGAGTTGCGGAAGACCGTCACGCCGAAGACGTACCGGCTGTCGATGTTACCGAATATCCCTCGGTTGCTGAAGATGGCTAACCTCCGCATACGTGTCTCGTCGAGCATCTGCGTCCGGAGGTCTTTCGCGGACGCGCCGTTGAATATCGCTCCGGGGAGAACCTGCGCCACGTAGCCGTCACCGCGCGAGAGGCTGAAGACGCGTTCGAGGAACAGCGCCGACAGGTCGTTCTCCGTCGATGTCGACTTGCCCGCCACCGTCGGACTCTGTAACTCGTACGCCGGGGAGTTACTGTAGTACTCCATACGGCGTTCCATGTTCTCGTTGTACTTCTCCCACGCCTCGTCTATCTCTTCGTCCTCCAGAAGCTCTTCCTGTTTCGCGTCCTTGTCGTTCGGCATACGCGTCCGGAACTCCGCGTCGTACCGCGAGAAGAAGTCGTCACGTAGAGGCTTGAGACGGTCCCACGGTGGATTCCCAACAATTACATCGAACCCACCGTCCGCGTACACCTCCGCGAACTCCAACACCCAGTGGAACGGATCGAACTCATCCACCTCGTCGTGCGTGATATCCCCCACGCCCGCCTCACGAAACTCTTGGTGGATATCATCGACCAGGTCTTCACGAGACTCCTTCAGAAGCTTAAACGCACGTCGACGGTGCCTTTCCGCTTCCTCCGGCTTCCCTTCCCAGCCGGCGAGTTCGTACGCCTCTATCTCTTCGATGATGTCCTCGTACCGACTCCGGACCGTGTCCTCTTGGTACGTGTGCAGCGTCGTATCTCCTTCCTCGGTAACCTCCGGGAAGTTCGTGTACCCGATTAACGAGTTGCCCTGTCGGAGATTGAAAGCTATGTTCGGAAGCGCGAGTTCGCCGACACTCAGGCTTTCGGCGTCCTCGTCGGTCACCTCACCGATAACGGAGAGCCAGAGACGGAGCTTCCCTATCTCCACCGCCGGACCGACGATATCGACGCCATAGAGGTTCTTCTGAACGGTCTGTTTCTTGAGTTGGTGTCTACTGATATCCTCCCCTATTCTATCGTGCATCGTCTGGCGTACGGTGACTATCTCCTCAGTCACTGATGTGAGGAAGTGTCCGCTCCCCATCGCAGGGTCGACGACACGTAGTTCGTCGACGACGTCGTTTATCATATCCTTGACAAAGGATTTCTTTTCGGGTACGTCATCGATTAGTTCGTAGACTGTGTCGTAGTCAGCTTCCCGCCACGCGCTGTTCTCAATCAGCCAGTCCTCGAAACATTCGCGTAGCGCGGGACGGATCGTCTCCTCGGCGCAGAACCGCGTTATCTCCTTCGGCGTGTAGTATGCACCGAGTTCCTTGTTCTGGTCGCCGGGGTTCGTCGTCAGGTAGTTAATCGTCTTTTCAAAGACGTTACCGAGAACGCTCGGGTCGAGGTCGGTGGGTCCGCCGTCCGCCGAGAAGTCGTACCTTTCGAGAAGTTCGATGACCTCCTCTAAAACACTGTTTTCGACATCGAACTCGCGTTCATCGAGTCCGTCCTCGTCTCCGAGAACAGGGCGGAATAAACCGCCGTTGAGGTACGGCACGCCGTCGAATGCATCAACGTTGCCGACGTGCTTCGGACGGCTGTCGGGCTTGTGGTTCATCACCTCAAAGAACAACGGGTCGATGAAGGAGTCGTAGAGAGACCGAGCGTACGCTCCGTTATCGTACATCTCTTTGAGGTCGCGCAGAAGATCGGACTGTACGAGACGTTTGTCCTCAAGGAACTTGATGAAGATGAGACGGTTCATCGTCTTTACGGCGAACAGACGTGTGTCTTCACCCGTTGCCTCTTCTGGAGCGATTACGCCGTCCCCGACAAGCGATCGTGGGGACCGTTCCTCGTTCTCGTCACGAAACCCGAAGACGACGCGTATGTACTCGTCGTAGAACTCGTCGGTTATCTCTTCCTGCTTCTCGCGGATTACCTGCCGTGAGTCTGCCGCGATAGAAACGAAGTTGTCGCGCTCAAAGGTCTGGAGGAACGCCTCTATCGTCTCAACTGACTCGTCGGACAGAGCCTCGATAGGTGCGTCGCGGCTTCCGGCATGGTTGTGGAACAGTTCAACTGCCGCGTCGCTCAGGTCGATATCCTCGATACGGTCGTGAGAGTACGAGTCGGGGTCGTACCGTATGAATATCCACCGCTTCCCGTCGGTCGCAAAGCCGAAATCGGACTCGAACTCGCGGCGACTTAGCCAGTTTTCGACTTGGTCGATTCCGTGTCCGCGTCCTTCGAGTTTCTTATTAAGCGGCTCGGCTTCGACGAGTAGCTGACGGGAGTCAACGCGGTTGTCTTTGAGAGGATATGAATAATCGGCGAGCTTGGCGCGGTCGTCGGAGACGCCGCTGATTTCGGTGTAGAGAGTGTCGTAACCGAGTTCGTCGAAGATAGGATCGATAAATACCTGTTTCGTGAGGGGTTCGGTGTCTTGTCCCTCAACGGACATGCTACTCCTGAGTTGGTAGTCTCCGGCACCGCCTTCGAGTAACCCTTCGACGGTGTCGCCGACGTCTATTCTGTCGCGCAGTTCGGAGACGCATCTCTGTAGGGTTGCGGCGAAAGAGGCGATATCTTTCTCAGATACTTCGGTCTCGAACTGGGTAGAGACGAACTCGGTCTTGGTTGTGACAGACATGGAGCGTGGTTAGAACGGATTACGGCAACTGGATTAAATCGTTCGGCGCGGTCAGAACGGCAGAACCGCGCGCGCAAGCGAGACGAGTTCGTTCCAGCTGTTCGTCATGCCCTCGCGTAGGAGCGCCGTCATGTCGACATCCGCGCCGACGATAGGGAGGACGACAAAAAGGAAGAAGAACGTGCCTATGAGGCTACCGAGGTTGGTAAGCGCGACGACGAGGAGTAGCTTGAACGTCTCTATCTGATACATACGTCCGAAAAGCTCGCGTACGCTCGCCTGCGCGTCGCCGAGTATCTCGTTTATCTCGTCGATGTCCTGAACCGAAACGTCGCGGTGTCTTAGCTCAACGTATCCCGCGAACCATCCCGGCGCGAGTGCGGGGTTTAGTGAGGTCATCCATGCGAGCGAACCGCCGACGAGGGCTGAGCGCAGATGTCCTCCGCCGAGGAGCGCCCCGACGAACGCGGGGACTCCGTTGACGACGAACCAGTAGACGGCGAGCTGTGCGAGGAAGGCGTTGTCCGCCCCCGCCATGAAAAGTAGGACGAACATCAGTATGACGAAGGCGCTAACGGCGTAGCCGATAGCCTTCATCACCGAGAAACGCCGTCCGCCTCCGGTTGATTCGAGTTCCTCCGTGTCGGGTATCGTCTCCGGTGCTTCGAGGTAACGTTCGATACCCGCGCGGTGCCCCGCTCCCACGACGGCGACGACCTTCTGACCGCTCTCACGTAGCTCGACGAGGTTGGCGGCGATGTAGGCGTCGCGTTCGTCGATAAGAGCCTCCGCGCCGCGCGGTGAGAACGCCCGGAACTCGTCTATGAGCGTCTCGACCATGTCGCCCTCGATTATTTCGTCCATCTCCTCCTCGGTCATCTCGTCCGTCCGTCCGAGACCCGCGACGCCCGCGATAAGAGCGCCCACGAACTTGAGCTTCTCCCACAGAGACATCTTCGACCAGAGGCGCGCCACTGTGACGTTTATGTCGCGGTCGACGAGCGCGAGCGGTATACCGCGCCCCTCGGCTGACTCGACAGCCGCCATCATCTCCGCGCCGGGTTCGATACCGAAACGGTCGCCCATCTTGGTCTGGAGGTACGACAGGAGCCAGTAGATGAGTAGCTCGAACGGCTTGTTCCCCTGTATCAGGTCCTGCGGGTTGAGGTCGTCGGGTCCGTCGCCCTTTATCGACTTGTAACGTTTCTCGTCTAACTCGACTGCGACTACGTCAGGCTCCTCCTCGTCGATGACGCGTTCGACCTCATCGACGCTCTTCTCGGAGACGTGTGAAGTACCGACGAGAACGACCTCGCCTTCCTGCTCTGACATCGGTTCTTACATACACGATGTTCCCCCGACATACGTTTTCCGGAACTCTAATCGGACGCGCGGGCGTACCGTCACCATGGCGAAAGACGACAACGCGGACGGCGGTATGCCCGATGTCGCCGTGGCTCTATCCTACGAGGAGGTTCTCACGCGTCTTCGGAACCCCGCTGAGGCGGTCGAAACCGTCCACGGCTGGGCGGAGTACGTCGGTGTCGCGTCGGAGAAGCCGACGCACGTCGTAAACGGCTTCTGCGCGAAACGTGACATACAGATCGACTTCTTCCCCGGTCCCGACTCGGGCAAGATGGATATACTCCGTCGCGCGCACGACGAGATGGGGTTGGACGCCGACCGGCATATCTACGTCTCCGACTCCAGACGCGACGAGGTGATGGCGGAGAAGGCGGGATGGGAGTACATGAGCCTCGACGAGGTACGTGAGAACGTCGGGTGGAAGGTTAAGGAGGGGTAACGTATAGACGGTTCATGCGCTGACGTCAGTTCATCGCCGTCGTCTCTGCTCTCGGTGCGGGATGCTTGACCGACGGCGACAACGCGAACACGAGCGACGGAGACGGAACCGCGAACAAGACGGGTACCGGTAACACCACGGTCGGGGACGACGATGGACGTGACGTCACCGATGAGATGGAGGCGGTAACCAACGCCACAGGGCGGGTCGTCGAACTCACGTCGGGTAAGAACGCCGCGGGGTACGCGCTCGGCGGTTCGGGGTACGTCGCCTCCGTCCGGGAAGATGCGGACAACAGCCGACCCGTGTCGTTACGAACCGTTGTTGTCAACGACGGCGACGAAGCCGCAGTGTACGAAACCGACGTCTACCCACCATACGACGGCGTCGCGGAGAACGACAGGGGCGACGTTCTTTACGCCGCCCCCACCGAGGCGCACGATCTGTCCGATGAACCGCCCCAACCCGTCCGTGACGGCGATGTATGGCATATCAACGGGAGTCCGACCCACGCCACCGACGCCGTACCCGACAAGGTCGAACTCGGCTCCGGCGACGGATACGTCGGCGAGTACCTTATGATTGCCGACGGCGAACCCGCCGACGGATTCTACGTCTTCGGCGGTGAAGGAATCACGGGTCTGACGCTCTCCGTCTGGACGGAAGGCGAACCCGGACCGCGCCGGAAGCCGCGTTTCGAAGGCGCGACGTTCCCCGATGCGTACAGGCTGAGGGGTGGCAGAAAGACGGACAGGACACGACGGTGGTTCCACGAAGCCAACGAGACGACCGCGACGTATCTACGTCCGTCCACCGAGGCGGTCAAACCGCCTGCGACGGTACGAACACGTCTCGTCGTGCGATCTGACCGTGTAACCCCGACCGGTAACCCGTCACGGTGGAGTCTGCGTAAGCTCGCCGACTACGAATGGGTGGAGGTGGCGGGTTCGGACGGTACGACAGCCGGTTCCTCGTTGACCGCCCGTCCGGGTGCGTGTATAGCCGACGAGATACGTGTCTACCACGGCGAAGACGGGACCGATGGTGAGACCGACGGACGCGCCGTCGGACATCTCGGCGGCGGCAGGTACGCGTATACCTCCGGATTCTCCGTCGACGGCGAACCGCTCACCACCGTCTTTGAGGTAGACGCCCCGGCTCTTGATGTCGAACCCCCCGAAGACGCCGTCTCCGAACGTGACGGCGCTATACTGACGGTAACGTCGGGTTCGTACACCGACGGCGACGGTGCGCGTTTTGTTGTCGAGAGGGTCGAGGAAGCCGACGAACCCGTCGTACCTGAACAGCTGTACAGCGCCGACGAGGCGCTTCGGTACGCCCTGCCGTACTTCGACGGAGACGTCGAACGCGTACGTGTCGAAACCGACGATGCGACGGCGGGTAAAGCCGTCGTACGTCCCCGGAACGAGGATTCGCGTCGGTTCGTCCACGCCGGCGACGCCTACCGCGTGTCGTTACCCTGATCCGTTTCCCAGCGAGTACTCCACGTTGATACCGTCCTCGCCGCCACGTATCAGAAGCGCGTACCCACAGTCGGTGCAGACACGGTGTTCGGCGTCCCCGTCGTCGTCTTCCTTCGTCGGAACGTCGTAGACGTGTAACGTCCCGCCGCAGTCGTGTGTCCCGACGCGCGCGGGCTCACGGTAAGGGCTGTCGTGTTCGACGCGTTCGTAGTCGGAGTCAAAGCCGTCGAAGGACGAGACGTGTTCGTCACATACCTCGACGTATACTTCGCCACCAGCGTCACGGAAGGCGTGGCACGCGACACCGTCGCAGTCGACGATGTCGCAGATACCGCGTACGTGATCCGGCTTCGCGCCTTCCCCGGCGCTCACTCCCAGCCTTCCTCCTCGGCTACCTCGGAGATATCGTGGTACTCCCACCCCATCTTCTCGGCGAGAACCTCGTCGCGTTTCGTCGTGCCGAGGAACACGTGACGCGCGTCGCCGTCGGGGTCCGTGCTCCTGCCGCGTATCAGACCGTTCTTCTTTCCGGGCGGTACGGAGTGGAAGTCCACGTGCACATCATGCTCCCTGCCGAGGTCGTTTGCAACGTGCGACTCGACGTTGCCCACGATACCGAGTTCGTCGACACGTAGCTTGAGGTCGTTTAGTGCGAACCCCGTGTCTTCGAGGTCAGCGATACCTTCGTACGCAACGGCGAGGTTCACGTCTCCGTCGAGATCCATCGTCAGACCTCAGATGTTTACCCCCATTGCGTTCAGCTGTGTCCTTCCCTCGTCGGACACCTTTTCGGGCGTCCACGGGGGTTGCCAGACGAGTTCGACGTCGACGTTCTCGACGCCGTCGACCTGCTCCGCGGTGAGTTCGACCTCGCGCATGATCGAGTCCGCCGTCGGACATCCCATGCTCGTAAGCGTCATGTCTATGTCGACGCCTCCGTCGTCGTCGAACTCCATGTCGTAGATGAGACCGAGGTCGACGATGTTGACGGGTATCTCGGGGTCGTGGACGGATTCGAGTTCTTCGAGTATCTCGTCCTGGATCTCATCGTATTCGCCGTCTACGTCGTTCTGAGATTCGGTTTGGGGTTCAGATTCTTCTACCATACCCGGACGTTTGCTCTCTTACAGCAAAAGGGTTACGTCACCGCCGCGGGAGGCTCCGCCACCGTAAACCATCGACCGATTAATGTTACGCCGGACCCATGGCTTACCATGACAGAGCTCGACGGATTCGTGAGGCTCGACACCCTCCCGAAGGGGTTCGTCCGCGGGCTGATCGAAGAGACGCGGGCGTTAAAGACCGACACGCCGACCGACGAACCGTTGAGCCGCGCGACCCTCGGTACGGTCTACCAGAAACGGTCGACACGGACGCGCGTCTCTTTCGAGGCGGGTATGAACACGCTCGGCGGCGACGCCGTCTTCCTCAGCTCCGACGACATACAGCTAGGGCGCGGCGAGACCGTCGCCGACACGGCGCGCGCACTTTCGCGTTACGTCGACGGTATCATGGCGCGCGTGAGCGCGCACGACGATATAGAGGCGCTCGACGAGCACGCGTCCGTCCCGGTCATCAACGGTCTAAGCGACTTCAACCATCCGTGTCAGGCGCTCGCCGACGCCTTCACGCTCGAACAGGCGAAGGGTTCGCTCGACGACCTCCGTCTCGCGTGGCTCGGCGACGGCAACAACGTCTGTCACTCCCTCCTGCATATACTCCCGCGCTTCGGCGTCGACGTACGTGTCGCAACCCCGGATGAGCACCGACCCGAAGCTTCGGTCGCCGAGACGGCGCGCGAATTCGCCGACCAGAACGACGGCGCGGTGACCGTCACCGACAACCCGGGCGAAGCCGTCGAGGACGCCGACGCCGTCTACACCGACACGTGGGTGAGCATGGGCGAGGAAGGCAAGGAAGCCTCCGTCTTCGAGCCTTACCGCGCCGAACCCGCCCTCCTCGATGCCGCGGACGACGACCATATCTTCATGCACTGCCTGCCCGCACACCGCGGACACGAGGTCGTCGACGAGGTCATCGACGGTTCGCACTCGGTCGTCTGGGAACAAGCCGAGAACCGTATGCACGCACAGATGGCGCTTCTCATCCGCCTGCTCGCACGAAACCGTTAAGAGTACGGGCGGAGTATCCCCCGGTATGAGCATAAACAGAATGAAGGACAAGGCGGACGATACCAGCTGGCGCGCGATAGCCAAGAAGATCGCCGTAATCCTTGGCATACTGGCGATGGTGCTCTGGTTGCCCGCTACGTTCCTAAACGCCGTCCTGTAGCGTCCGCATAGGAAAGCTTGAAACCGCGCGCCCGCGTCTTTACCGCCGCGCGAGGGTAGCTTAGCCAGGCCAACAGCGGCGGGCTTAAGACCCGCTCCCGCAGGGGTTCCTGGGTTCAAATCCCAGCCCTCGCAGTAAGCGAGTCCTACGAGCGAACGAGAAGCTGGATTTGAACTAGTGAACGGAGCGTCTCGCTGAACGTAGTGAAGCGAGGCAGTGAAAGAGCGAGGAACGAGCGAAGTGAGCGTGAAGTGGAGTGACCGTAGTTCAGATCCCTCCCCTCGCAAATCCGGTTAAGCCTCTGAATATCTATACCGTCCCGCCGTGCCGACAGTCTAATGTGTTCCGGTACCGTAGGGAGATATATGAATACGTCTATATGGCATACTTCTACGCACGAGGTGGGAACAGAATGAGCACCGAATCCGAAGTCCGCCGAAAGATAACGCTCACCGAGGACGAGGAGACCGGACTGTGGTCTGCCGTCGACGAAGAGGAAGGCGTAGCGTCGCAGGGTGAGACGCGCGTCGAGGCACTCGAAAACCTTGACGAGGTGGTCGCACTCCACAAGGGTGAGATAGGCGAACCTGTCACCGACGAGGATCTTCGAGAATGGGGTATTGACCCTGACGAGGCGTCGGACGAGGTTCAGGAACCTGACGTGCCGTGGTTCGACGGATAGATGGTTCGGCACTTCTTCACAGGTGAGGTGGTCGCACAGGTACTGACCGACATGGGGTATACGCCGGTAGATCGGACAGGAAGCCACCTCAAACTCAGGTACAAACATCCGGAGACCGGTGAGGTTCGGAACGTCTCGGTACCTATGGGCGGTGAGATTCCGCAGGGTACTCTCAGGAACATAGCCGACCAGTGCGGCGCTAAGGACTTCGACTCCTTCTGTGAATGGATAGACCGGAACAGGTAGGGTGGCGGCGTCCTCATCTTCCACCTACCCCGTCGCCGTCCACTCCAAACCATCTTGGAACGGTAGCGATCAGAAAAGGGTCATACACACGTCCGACGACCTGCGAAAGACTCTTGTCTCCGAAATCGGAACTTGGGATATGCCTACGCTTGAGGAGGTGTACGAAAACCGCCTCGACGAGGGGGGAGACGACGGCTACCTCCGTGTACGCGCGGGTCTCGCCCTTCTCTGTGTCGGCGTCTTCCTGACCCTCCTCGGTGGTGTCGTGGCGTTCTCCGAGACCGTCGCCGCGGTATTCGACGCCGCGGAGCACGACTGGCAGATGTGGGGTGCGGGTGCGAAGTTCGCGGGTGTCGGCGTCCCGCTCGCCTTCGCCGGTGTCTTCGTCGTCGTCCCCGCCCCCCGACGTGACCGTGTCCTCTCGGCGTCAGGGGTTCTCACCGCATTCGTCGGTATCGCTCTCTTCGACTACGCCTACCCCGCCCGATGGGCTGGCGACCCTCTTGACCTGACGCCTCTCGTCTTCGGCGTCTACGCGCTCGGCTCCTTCCTTATCTTCGGCGCTCTCTTCCGTTCCGTTCTCGACGTTGAGGTCACGTTACCGCGTTCGTCGGTCTCGGTTGAGTACTCCGACGACCTACCGAACCGTGAGGAACGCGTCGCGGAGATGAAAGGTTCGACGACCTCCGACGGTGGCGGCGGAATCACCGTCGATACAAACGCCGACGATGCGGAGGTTGTCCACGACGAACGCGGAGACGACACGGAGTCGTCGGGGTTTGCGGGCGACAGGTACTGCGGCAACTGCGTCTTCTACGAGTACGTCCGGAACGACGGTGACAGCGTCCCCTTTTGTAACTTCCACGACCACGAACTCGACGACCTCGAAGCCTGCGACGAGCACGAGATGCGTTTAGGAACGGACGAGTAGACCGCCGGCGACGACCGCGACGAACGCCGCCATGACGGTAAAGCCGGGTGTCGGTTCGCCGGGGCGTGCGTCTATCGGCTCCTTTACGGGACTTCGGGCGTCGGCGACCGACGGACGTATATCTTCGATCCCTTCGACCGTCGGCGCTCGTACGACGGTGACGTTCGTCCCGTTGCGCGCGACGGTGTAAGCGCCTCTAAACTCTCCCTCGACACGTACTGTACCGTTGTCGACCTCTGTCGCTCCTTGACCTTCGAGTACGGCGAGGTACGCCGACGCGAACGTCTCCGCGTCCTCGGTCGTCTCCCAGACGGATCTCCAGACGAAGCCCGTCCGGTTCGTCTCCTCGTTACGGTACGGGTAGATACGGTCGCCCGCCCATCCCTGCGAGACGTCGCTTCTGTAGCTGTATACGTCGAACTCACCGTCGGGCGACAGGAAGCCCGACGTGTCGATAACATCGAGACCGTAGCCCGCTACGCTCGACTGGTACCAGAAGGTCACGAATACAGAAGCCTCGCCCGCGACATCGTATCCGTTCCTGCCGAGGCTCTCGTTGAACGTCGTCCAGTTTCCGCGCGCCTCGTCGTCATAACTGACGTTGACGCCGTCGAAGCCATCGTGTCTGATAATCTCGCGCGTCGTCGTGGGCACGTCGTCGTAAGCTTCCTCGACCGCCTCCCAGCCACCGCGTTGGCGCAGACGGTGGACGTACTCGGCTCCGTCGGAGTACGGCTGGTACGCCGTCATCAGAACACCTATGTTTCCGTCGTCCCCACCGCCTCCGCCGCCTGTACCTCCGCCACCTCCGCCCGACGCGTAACAGTTCCAGTCTGTGGCGCATCTGCGTTCGTACAGCTTACGTACGTACTCCGCCTCGCCTTCGACCACACCGTCGCTCGCAAGCTGTTCGTCCTGTACGGGAGGGTTGAAACGGTCGGCGCTTAGGCTGTACCTCTGATCCTGAAGGACATGGACGAGTTCGTGCGCCAACGTGCCTTCGTTCACGCCGCCGACGACGGTTATACTTCCCGCGTCCCTGTGTCCACCCGTCGTGTTCGAACCGTTACCCGGCTGGTAGAAACCCTGTGTCGCGCCGCCGAACGTCTCGGCGATCGCCTCGTTGGCGTACTCGTCCTGTCCCACTATGAGGAGAGCCTCCCAGACGACGTCGTTCCAGTTGCCGTAGTCGTTACGCGTCACGTTTGCGTCGAGGGGGCTTCCGTCGCTACCGTTGCTGTCCCCGTCCCTCTGTATACGTTCGACCGAAGGGACAGCCTCGAACTCAACTCCGCGTATCTCCTCTACCCTCGCCATCGCGCGCGAGGCGACGACGTCGAGTTCGTCGTCGGTGAGTTCGCCCTCGAACCCTAACTCGTCGTCAGCCTCGTATCCGTTGACGACCCCCGGCTCCGCGGACGCGCCCGCCGTCAAGGTGGCGAAACCAACGACGGCGACGGTGAGAAGGACGGCGCGTCTCACTCTACCTTAACCCGAAGACGGGCGCGGGTTCGTCCCTGTTCTCGAAGACACCGACGAACCCAACCTCGTCGCCTATCTCCGCCTCGTCGTCTAGCCTACCGAGGACGCGCGCTCCGGTTCCTCCGAGTTCGACGATGCCGACCTTGTAGCCGCCCTCGAAACCCTCAGGTGCGACCGCGACGGTCGTCTCTGAGTAGACGGTGCCTTCGTCAGGGAGGGAGACACGCGAAACCGAACGTGAACCGCATTCCGTACACGCCGCCTTGGGCGCGCCCGTAATGTTTCCGCAGTCGTCGCATTCGAGACCTACGAGTTCGCCGTCGCGGATCGCCTCCGACCAGTCGTCGTAGCTCAGACTCATGCCCTCTCCTCCATTACTGTGATGACCGTGGTACCTGAGTCGCCGCCGAGGTTGTGCGCCACACCCGTGCGCGCGTCCTCGACCTGACGTTCGCCGACCTCGCCGCGTATCTGCTCCGTTAGCTCCGTAATCTGCGCCGTGCCGGTCGCGCCTATCGGATGACCCTTCGCCTTCAGACCGCCCGACGGGTTCACGGGCACCTCGCCGCCGAGACGTGTTTTCCCCTCCGCGGCGGCGGGTCCGCCCTCGCCGTCCTCGAAGAAGCCGAGCGCCTCCGTGGCGAGAACCTCCGCTCCCGTGAAGCAGTCGTGAATCTCGGCGAAGTCTACGTCGCCCGGCGTAACGTCCGCGTCGTCGTACGCCTCGTGCGCGCCGTCACGTGCCGACTTCGTCTCCGGAAGGCTGTCCTTGTCGGCGAGAGGCACGGCGTCTACACCGTGTCCGACGCCTGTTACGTCGACGCCTTCAGCGCCGAACGAGTCGCCGAGACCGTCGCTCGTGACGACGACCGCCGACGCCCCGTCGGAGAACGGACAGCAGTCCATGAGCCTAAACGGATCGGCGACGACGGGTCCGTCGAGAACCTCCTCAACCGTCTTGTCGCCCCCGAAATGTGCGCGGTCGTTCATGTTACCGTGGTAGTGGTTCTTGACAGCGACCTCCGCAAGCTGTTCCTCTGTCGTTCCGTACTCGTGCATATGGCGCTTCGTGAGAAGTGCGAAGACGCCGGGGAACGTGAGACCGCTCGGCTGTTCGTACTGTCTGTGCGACGCCGACGCGAAGACACGCGTCATCTCCGGCGTCTCCATACCCGTCTCGGGCGTGCAACGTTCGACACCGCCGACGAGTACTGTGTCGTGTACACCCGCACCGACCGCCTGTACGGCGTTCTTGAACGCGTTCGCCGAGGTAGCGCACGCGTCCTCGAAACGCTGGAAAGGCACGTCTGTCATGCCTATATGCGTCGCCACCTTGGGCGCGAGATGGGTGTCGTTCTCCGAAAGACCGCTCATCGCGTTACCGAAGTAGAATGCGTCGAGTTCGTCCTGCTCTACCCCTGCGTCGTCGAGCGCCGGAAACGCGGCGTCGGCGAAAAGCTCGGGGAGTGTCTTACCGTGGACGCCGAACTCCGTCATACCGACGCCTACGACTGTTGCTCCTGCCATGGTCAGTGTACGCGGAGTTAACATAAAAATACAACTATCACCGCTCGTAGACCGTCAACTGTTTTGGCGCGGACGACGACCCAAGCCCGTGGAGAACGTAACCGACCGCGTATCCAACCCGTTCGGTATGCGTCCGCCGTCGCACCCCGCGGTTCACGGATACGGCGACGCGAACGCCGACTTTCAGTTCATCGGCGAGTCGCCACGCGCCCACGGTGGTACAGAGACGGGCGTGCCTTTCTCCTCGGACGGTGCGTCGCGCGTACACGAACTCCTCGGTGATCTTGGGTTCGTTGAGAGCCGCGACCCGCTCCGTCTCCGGAACGCCTTCCTGAGCTACGTACGTCTCACCGATACCGACCCGATCGACGACGCCGTGCGTTACTTCGACGCCGAGCTACGCGGTATCAACGCGCACGTTCTCGTACCTCTCGGCGACTTTGCCGTGCGTCACGTGATCGGGACGTACACCGCACGCGGACCCAAGCTACGCGGAACGCCGCTCGAAGATCTGCACGCCACCGAGGTACACGGCATGGGCTTCCTCGTCATCCCTGCGCTCGATCCGCGCGACTGGGACAAAGAGGCATACGAAGCCCTCCGCGACGAGCTACGTTCTGTACTCGACTCCGACTACAGGCAGACGAAAGGCGTGGCGACGCGTATTGGGTAGTACTCTAGGATTCTTGAGCCATGCTTTGCATGGCTCTATCTGCTCCAGCGAGATTGCGGTGGGCGCAATGGGATTTGAACCACGGTCACTTCGCTCCTATGTCGCTCGTTCACTGCTTCAAATCCCACGCGTTCTCACTCACTACGTTCGTTGCGAGCGCGATGGGATTTGAACCCATGACATCGGGGTTCGGAACCCCGCACTCTATCCGGACTGAGCTACGCGCCCCGCCGGGCTTAGACCGACGCGATGAATAAGGGTTCCTATCGTCATAGCTCGAAGTCGTCGCCGCCGCGTGTCCCTTGCGGCACATCGTCGCCGTCGTCCATCGATCCGGTTCCGACGAAGTCGTATCCTTCGTCGTCCAGATACGCTTCGCCGTCGTGTACCTCGACATCGACGGTCGGTAGGCGCGAGCCTTCGCACGGTCCGTAGTTACAGTAACCCGTGTCGGTCTCGAAGTAAGCGCCGTGTTTCTCGCAGACGATTTCGCCGTTCCGTAACATCGCACCGTCGCCGTCGTCGAGACGGACATCAGTCCAGTGCTGGCACCGGTTTATCCACGCGTGTATATCGCCGTTGGTGCGTGTCAGTATCGCCTCGTCGACGCCGTCCTCGTCACGGACACGGAAGACGAAGGTGCCTTCGTCGGGGAGTTCGTCGAGGCTTGCGATACGCTCCACGTTCGACCGTGTCCGTCGGCGCGCTAAACCTTTCCGAAGTCCCTATGCCGTCCACGCTTCTATCGCCGGTATGCTCGTCGGCGAAGACCGTGACCGGCTTGCGCTCTCCGCCACCGTCTTCGTCGTCCTCTTCGCACAGATACTTCTGTACCCCGGTATCGCCGACCTCGTCGGGGCGCTCGGTGCGCCCCCCTCACTCAACGCGGGCGCGGTCTTCGTCGCCACCGAGTTCGTCGCGTACGTCGTCTTCGCGCCTATCTGGGGGGCGGTGAGCGACTCGTACGGAAGACGCGTCCCGTTCGTGGTTCTCGCGTCCGCCGTCGCCTGCACTGCGTACGTCGCAATCGCTCTATCGTCGCTCGCGAACCTCCCTTTCGGTGCCGTCCTCGGGATCCGTTTCGTACAGGGCGCGGCGACGGTCGGCTCCTTCTCGCTCGCCCTCACGACGCTCATGGATCTCGGAGGCGGGCACGGACGTAACATGGGTGCCGCAGGGGTTGCGATAGGTGCGGGTGTCGGGTTCGGCGCGCCCGTCGGCGGCTTCGTATACGAAACGGGTACGCTCACACCTCTGTACCTCGCCTCTGCGCTCCTCGGCATTGCCGCCGTCCTCGCCTTCACTGTCGAAGACCGCGTACCCACGGGGGAAAGAGGTATACGGCGCGCCGTCCGCCGTCTCTCCGATACACCTGCCGTCGCCGTTCCTTACGCCTTCGGCTTCGTCGACCGTCTCACCGCCGGCTTCTTCGCTCTTGTAGGGACGTTCTACTTCCGCGAGACGTTCGTTCTCGGTCCCGCGGAGACGGGCGTCACCCTCGCCTTCTTCTTCGCACCCTTCGCGCTCCTCCAGTACCCTCTCGGACGTCTATCCGACCGCGTCGGACGCGTTCCGCCCGTCGTCGTTGGCTCCCTCGTCTACGGTGTCGCCGTCTTCCTCGTCGTCCTCACCCCGACCCTCACGGAAGCACGCGCCGCTATGCTCGCCGTCGGTGTCCTCGGCGCTCTCGTCGCACCCGCAACCATGGCTCTCGTCACCGATCTGTCTCCAGAAGACGGACGCGGCGCGGCTATGGCGGGGTTCAACGTCGCAGGAAGCCTTGGGTTTCTCGCGGGCGTCGTCGGCGGCACCGCCCTCGTTGAGGCGTACGGCTACACCGTCGCGTTCGGCGTCGTAGGCGGCGCGGAGGTCGTAATCGCCGTCTTAGCCCTCCCGTTCCTTCTGCGTTTAGACGTCGACTGAGGCTACTTCGTCTATAGCCTCGTAGTCGTACCCCGACGAACCCGATATTAGGTTGTAGACACGGTTCGCCGAGAGCCAAGACAGCGTAACACCCGCTCCCCCGTGTCCGTAACAGTGGACTACCTCCTTGCCGTCTACGGTCTCCTTCTCGGTTCTGACGCCGCCGTCCCTGTACGGTCGGTAGCCGAAACGCGCCGTCATCTCACAGCCGTCGATACCGACGCCGAAGCCCTTCAGGATCTCTGTGTTAACGTCGACGATACGTCGCGGAACCTCGACACCGTCAATGCTCACGGTACCTTCCGGGATCGCGTCGTCGGAAACGGGCTTCCATTCGCCGTCGACGAACCCACCTTCGCGTGCGCTCCCGCCGAGCACGAGGCTGTCGTCGCGCGGGTAGGCGTAGACGAAACGGTCGTCGTCGGTGTAGTAGCTGTACGAGAATCCTTCTCCGTCGTCGGTTACACGTCCGTCCGTGTCGACGTAGACGAGATCCCCTCTCACGGCTGTTAGAGAGCCGTCTTCGAAAAACCCCCCGCCCCCTGTCGCGTTGACGACCGTGTCGCCGTCGAGGGAGCCTACACCGTCGCGTTCGATCTCACGGCGTTCGATCTCCCCTCCCGTCGCACGGTACCACTCCACGAGCTTGGGAGCGTACCTTGGCATCTCGACAAAGAGAACCTCGTGTACGTAGCCTTCGACATCCGATGCGCTGACGCCCTCGCGCGTCGGCACCTTACCGTCGTACGCTTCGAGGCTTCGGTGTCCCTGAAGTTCGTCAGCGTGGTCAGGCTCGCCCCCATCTCGGTTCTCGTACACCTCGTAGTTCCTCTGACGCCTCACCGTATCGGTTGCGTCGCCCAGCCTCTCGAAGAAACGTTCGGATACGCGCGTAAGCTCGCCTATACCGTCCTCGTCGACGATAACGGGCTTTACCGACGCCGCGGCGTAGTTCGTAGCCACCTGCGGCGACGGAACGCCGTCGTAAGGGATATCGCGCGTATAGATACGCGTCTCGTACCCTTGTAGGTTGAGGAAGATACCCGTCGTCAGACCTATGACGCCGCCGCCGACGACAGAGACGTGTTCGTTCATCGTACCGTTTTCACCGCCCGGACGTATCAAAACACCGAACGTCGTAACCGTTCCTGTCTACACGCACCGCGGAACCTTCCGGTGTCGTCACGACGGTGCTACCGCCTTCGTCCGTGTCCGTCGCCACCGTAAACGTGACGTAGCGGCGCGGACACCGTCAGTCCATAAAAAGACTCCTCCTGCTCGTGCTCGTCGTCGTGTCGGGATGCCTCGGCGCGGGTGTCCAAGCCGACGGTGTACGTGACGAGTTCGTACACCAAAACACATCTTCGTACGTCTACGACGGCGAGACGTCGTACTCGCTCAACGCCCCCGGAGGACCGACACGGACGACGACGATCGACTTCCGTGCTGTGGTTAACCGGACGGCGCGGAGCCTGCGCGCTAACATCAGTTCGGTAACAGAGGGTGCGGGTCGGAGCGCCGTGAGCGGTACGACGACGTACCTCGTAAACCGAACCGTCTACACCAGGAGCGTTAGGGAAGGGGACACGACGGGATGGACGGCTTTCGGTACCGACGCCGAGGTTGAGAACACGTGGAGCGCGAGGGACGAACTCCGTCTGTACGAACACCTCCTGAGAAACGCCTCCGTCGAGCACAACCGAACCGAAGCCGTACGCGGTACCGACGCAAACCGTATCGACGTAGAACTCGGCGACCGTAGAGCCGAACTACTCGCAGGCAAGTTCAGGGACGGTGTCGGTTTCTTTGAGGAGGGCGAGACCGAAACGTTCCGTACCACCGTCTGGATAACCGACGACGGACGCCTCCTACGCGCAGAGACGCGCGCCGGTATGGTTCTCCGGAACCGGACGACGGCAACCGGACGGACGGATCTGAACGTCGACCTCACCTTCTCCGACACGTTCCGGTACGGCGACGTGCCGACCGTCGAAGTACCTCAGAAAGCTCTTAACGCGACGCGTGTCAGGTAGTTAGACCGTACGCGACGCGTTCGCCCGTCTCTAAACCGTGGCGCACCGCGGCGTGTAGACGCGCCTCACCCGCTACCCAGTCGCCGGTCACGTAGACGCCCTCGTCTGCGGCGTCCCCAACAGCACCCGCCGCCACACCGTCGTCGGCGAGGGCGTACCGCCATCCCTGATGGTCTGTCCAGTCGGGTTCCGCGAGACGTTCGTCGCCGATCAGACGCGCCGTCTTCTCCGCGAGTTCGGCTACGTTCTCCTCCGGCGGCGCGTCGTACCTTTCCGCCGACCAGTCGGGCGACGCCTGTACGACGAGCACCGACTCGCCGTCGGGTACGTGTCCGGGCTTGCATTCCTCGCGCCCGACCCATCCGATTTCGTGTCGGTCGTCGGTGTTGATCAGGGCGTAGTAAGGTACGTCGATCTCGAAGCCGTAGCCGAGAACCGCCGTCCAGACCGTCCTGTACGGAACATCGGACGCGGAGTCGCCGAGACGGTCGACCTTCTCAACACCCGTGCCGGTCAGAAGCTCCGCCGTCTGTGGCGCGGGCGGGTTGACGACGAGAGCCTCGAAGGAGCCGTGTTCACGACCTTCGGCGTCTGTAAGCCACCAGCCGTCGTCGTAACTCACGTCTTCGATACGTGTCTCGCGCCGCACCGTCGCATCGGTCGCGCCGAACAGATGCTTCGCAAGACGCGTGATACCGTCTTCGTACGTCCATCTACGTTCGTCGTCTCCGCGTCCCTCCGAGACGTTACCCTCCGCGTCGAACGTCCATATATCCCCCTCGACCTCGGCGAGACCCTCGTTGAACTCCTCCGTCACGAGTTCGTTGACACGTTCGTCGTCGCCCTTGAGGTAGTTCGCGCCGTACTCGTAGACACGTCCGTCGCGCCTCCGCGCCGCCGCGCGCCCGCAGACACCGCGCGACTTTTCGAAGACGGTCACTTCCGCCTCCGTCGTGTTGTCGACCACGTACGTCGCCGCCGCACCGCCACCGCCAGCGCCTATCACGCCTATCTCCATGTACAGAACACGTTTTCCGTCTCCGAAAGCCTCACGGAAAAGCCCCGCCTCTTCCGCGTATGGATACTGAGACAGCCCTCGAAAACGGATCCGTCGTACTCGTCCCCGCCGCATGGATCGTTGCGGGCGCAACCGATGCGGGATGGCTGGAGATGAGGACACTACTGATCGCCCACGGCGTCATGGCTGTCCTGATAGCCGTCTTCGCCGTCCTCGGTTGGAAAGATATGTCCGAGGGCGTCCTGAGCGTCTGGCGCGCCGTCCTCGTCGCGGGCTTGCCCGTCACCGCCGCCGGCTTCGTGGGTCTGTACACGGACGCCGCGCCCCTGACCGCGCTCGCTCTCTACGGCTGGTTCCTACTACCCGCCGTGGGCTTCGTCTACACCGCGCGCGAGGTCGGTACACCGGCTCCGTACGTCTTGGCGGCGTTTCTCAGCGCCGTCGGTGCGGTCGTGTACGCGTCCGCTGTCTCACCCGCCGTCGCAGGTATCGCCGTCGTCGCCGTAGGACAGACGATCGGTATAGCCGACGCCGTCTACAGGTACTGACCTTACTCCAGATGGTGGTACTCTAACTCGTGCTCCTCGTCGAGAGCGCGTTTCACGCCCTCGTTCGGCTCCCCCGGTTCGGAGGTTCTTAACGACATACCGTCGTCGGTTTCCCTGTACAGTATGTTCTTTCTCCAGTCGCGCGACCTCTCCGTATGGTCGTCGCGGTAGTGCGCGCCGCGCGACTCGGTGCGTTCGAGAGCACCGCGGAGTATGCCCTCCGCCACAGTCACCATGAACTCAAGGTCGACCGCGAACTCGAACTCGACGGAGGTTATACCGCCGTCGATACCGAGGCTGTCCGTCTTCTTTCTTATCCCGTCGAGCCTCTCCAAACCCTCCCTCAGACCGTCGGAGTCACGGCGTATACCCGCGTGATCCTCCATGAGTTCGCCGAGTTCCTCCACGACCCCGTCGACCCTCACGGAGCCGTCGGTGTCGAGCTTCGTCCTCAGTCTCTCGAACTCCTCCTCGGAGCCGTGTCCGAGGTCGGGTTCCTCGTCGGGTGCTATCGGCTCCTGCGACGCGACGTACTCACCGACGAGCTTACCGACGGTCACCGTCTCCGCGAGCGAGTTACCGCCGAGGCGGTTCGCGCCGTGGACGCCTGCGGTCGTCTCCCCTACGACGTACAGGCTTTCGACCCCCGTCTCACCCGTACGCGGGTCGAAGTCGACACCCCCCATCGCGTAGTGCGCCGTCGGCGCTACCTCCATAGGCTCCTCGGCTATATCGACGCCGAGCGACTCGAACCTCTCGTACATACGCGGGAGACGTTCACGTATGTAGTCGCGGTCTTCATCCGAGATATCGAGGTAGACGCCGCCGTTCTCCGTACCGCGCCCTTCGTCTATCTCGTTCGCTATACCGCGCGCCACAACGTCGCGTGCGTCGAGTTCGGGGCGATCCATCTCCGAGTACTCGAACATGAACCTCTCGCCCTCGGAGTTACGTAGAACACCGCCGTCTCCCCGAACCGCCTCCGTGACGAGCCTTCCGTCCCAGTCCTCGCCGTACCTCTCGCCGACCATACCCGTCGGATGGAACTGGACGAACTCCATGTCCATTAGCTCCGCGCCCGCCTCGTACGCGAGCGCCGCTCCGTCGCCGTTGTTCTCCTCCTCGCGCGACGAGTGACGCGAGTAGACCGCCGTCGCTCCGCCCGCGGCGAGAACGACCGCACCCGCGAGGAACCTGACGAAGCCGCCGTCCTCCATGTCGTACCCCACGGCGCCGTAGACCTTCCCACCGTCGCTCAGGAGACGCGTTATCATCACGTTGTCGCGATACGGTATACCGATCTCCTGCGCCTTACCGACGAGAGCGTCGAGCATCGACTCTCCCGTGTGGTCGCCCGCGAAACACGTCCGCGGGTAAGCCTGCGCGCCGAAGTACCTCTGGTTTATCTCACCGTCCTTCGTGCGCGAAAAATCCATGCCCCAGTCGTCGAGTTCACGTATCCTGTCGGGTGCCTCGCTCGTCACGACCTCGACGGCTTCGGGGTCGTTCACGAAGTGACCCTCGTCGAGCGTGTCGGCGGCGTGCACCTCGCAGGAGTCGTCGCCGTCGACGTTGCCGAGAGCGGCGTTGATACCGCCACGCGCCCATGTCGTATGCGCGTCACCGTGGTCGCGTTTACTCACCACGAGCGGTTCCAGACCGCTCCGACTCATCGCTATGGCGGCGCGCGCCCCTGCGGCACCCGCACCTACGATCAGAGAGCGGCATCTGACGGTCTCTGTTTCTGCGTCAGTCATTGTAGAACCCATCTACATATACATCTTAGTTCATTATAGTTCTGTCGAATCGACCTGAGTGAGGCAGTAATCTTAATCTTAGAAAATAAAAACTACCTCTATTTCTGTAGTATATACTTCCCTAACGCCTCATACTGACCGCGCGTTGCGCGGATGGAGAACGGACGGAAAATACCGAAACGCGCGCCCATCGTCTTTCCCGACCTACCCCTCGCCTGCGGTTCTGCCTCGAACCTCACCCCTACACCCGAACCCGTCGGATCGGATCTCTACACCGGACGCGAGGTTCGGCTAAATACGAAAGCACATACCCGATGAGCTACATGGGAAGACGACCGATGGTACTCGGTATCGACCCTCTCGTACTGCTCGCGGTCGCGCTCGCAACCCTCGGCGTCTTGGGAAGCCTCGTCCCTCTCCTACCCGGCGCTCTGCTGTCGCTCGCGGGCGTCTACACCTACTGGTTCTCGACGGGTTACACCGACCCCGGAGCCGTCGTACTGACCGCTCTCACGGCGGTCGGTCTTCTGGTTCTTGCGGTGGACTGGTTCGGGGGTGCGCTCGCCGCGAAGGCAGGGGGCGCGTCCACGAGGCTCTCGCTTATCGCGGGACTCGCCGGTCTCGGTGGTCTACTCATAGCCGGACCCGTTGGACTCCTCTTAGGCTCAGCGGGAACGGTCTTCGTCGTCGAGTACCGGGGTACAGGCGACCATAGAGGAAGCCTCCGTACAGCCGCGTATACAACCTTGGGCGTCTTGGCAACCACCGTCATGCAGACGGTTCTCACGTTCGGTATACTCGTTGCAACCGTGGTCGTCATACTCGTGTAGCCGGCTCCGTCCGGAACCGAAAGTCTTCAGAAATCATGAGCCGGCTCGGATCTGAACTCGGTCGTTCCGCTGTGCTCCACTCACTACTTCAAATCCTCCTGTCCATTACAGTTCGCTCGCAAAACCCGCTCGTCATGGGCCAGCTCGGATTTGAACCGAGGACCTCCCGGTTATCAGCCGAACGCTCAACCTAGCTAAGCTACTGGCCCCCGCTACGGTTCGTCGTAGTTCGAGGCGCGTCTTAAGAGTTACTCACTGTCGCCGCCTACATCGACATCCCCGGCTCCGTCGACCTCGACCACGACCGCGTCGCGTCTCACAGCGTCGCCGAGGTAAGACGAGAGCACCGACCGTATACGCGGACGTACGAACGGTAGCAGGAGTGCGAAGCCGATACCGTCGGTGATAAGACCGGGTGTAAGGAGGAGCGCGCCGCCGAAGAGTATCAGCGCGCCGTCGGCGAGTTCGCGCGACGGTGACTCACCCTTCGCGGTGCGGTGCTGTAGACGCCGGACGGTCTGGACGCCCTGTACCTTGGCGAGCGTACCGCCGACGACCCCCGTGAGAACGACGAGTCCGAGGGTTTGGAGACCGCCGATACGTCCCGCGACAAGCAGAAGGACGTACAGGTCAACGAGGGGGACGAGCACGAAGGCGAGGAGTAGCTTGCCGAGCACGTCGCGTCTAAGTTCTCCTCCGTAAAGTTAGTTACGTACGCCGTCCTCCCGCCGGATACTGAAACTTTATATGGTGGGGGTTCAAACGAAGAACTACCTCACGGGTTTTCGAGGGACGTTTAGATGATACCCAACAACCCTAATCAGCGAGAAAGAAACCAAGCGTCGGTATCGAACGAAGATGTCGCAGAAGGAACGACGACGATAGGTATAACCGCAGGTGACTCAGTCGTGCTCGCAACCGAACAGCGCGCGAGCATGGGAAATCTGGTTGCGAGCAAGACGGCGAAGAAGATATATCAGGTTACAGACGACGCCGCGCTCACGATCAGCGGCGGCGTCGGCGACGGTCAGAACCTCGCCAAGACACTAAAGGTCGAGGCGAACCTGTACGAGATGCGGCGCGGAAAGCCCATGACGATGACGGGTCTGGCGAGCATGGCGGGGAACGTCCTGCGGTCGTACCTGTTCCGCGTCGTCCCCATACTCGGCGGCGTCGACGACGAGGGCGCGCACGTCTTCTCACTCGACCCCGCGGGCGGCGTCATGGAGGAGGAGTACGTATCGACCGGTAGCGGCTCCGTCATCGCGTACGGTGTCCTCGAAGACGGCTACACCGACGACCTTAGCCTCGACGAGGCGCAGAAGCTCGCAGTCCGTGGACTCGAAAGCGCCATGGAGCGCGACACGGCAAGCGGAAACGGTATACTCCTCTCCACCATCACGCCCGACGAGGGCTTCCGCCAGTTAGACGACGAAGAGGTCGAGTCGATCGCCCAAGAGCTTTAGACGAGGAATTCTACGCAAATGAACGTCGACGAGGAGTTAGAGGACCTCCAAGAGCGTATAGAGGACGAGATACCCGGCGGTATAGCGATAAGTGACGTCGAGTACGAGGGTCCCGAACTCGTCATATACACGAGCGACCCCAAGAAGTTCGCCGACGACGGCGATCTTGTACGTGACCTCGCGCGTAAGCTAAGGAAACGTATCACAGTACGCCCCGACCCCGGTGTTCTCACAGACCCCGAACCCGCGAAGGACGAGATAGACGGGATCGTCCCCGACGATGCGGGGATCACGGACTACGACTTCAAGCCCGACGTCGGCGAGGTCGTGATCAAGGCGGAGAAGCCGGGTCTGGTCATAGGCAAGCACGGCTCTACGTTACGTGAGATAACCAAGGCGACGGGCTGGACGCCCGACGTGGTGCGTACGCCCCCCATAGAGTCTTCGACTGTCGACAACATACGCCGTTACCTGACACAGGAGAGCGACGAACGTAAGGAGTTCCTACGTCAGACGGGTCGGCGTATACACCGCGAGGAGACGAGCGACGACGAATGGGTACGTGTCACGACGCTCGGATGCGGGCGCGAGGTCGGACGCGCCGCCTTCCTGCTTTCGACGCCCGAAACGCGTATACTCATCGACTGCGGCGACAAGCCGGGCACGGACGAGACGCCGTACCTGCAGGCTCCCGAAGCCAACCCGTTGCAGTCGATCGACGCCGTCGTTCTGACACACGCGCATCTCGATCACTCTGCGCTCGTCCCTCTCCTGTACAAGTACGGCTACGACGGACCTATCTACACGACACCGCCGACGCGCGACCTGATGAGCCTTCTAACGGTCGACTACCTCGACGTCGCGGCGAAGCAGGGACGGACGCCTCCGTACGACTCCGAGATGGTGAGGGAGGCGATAAAACACACTATCACGCTCGACTACGGCGAGGTCACCGACATAGCCCCCGATATCAAGCTGACGTTCCACAACGCAGGGCATATACTCGGTAGCGCCGTCGTCCATTTCCATATAGGCGACGGTCTGTACAACGTCGGCTTTTCGGGCGACATACATTACGACGAGACGCGTCTTTTCAACGGGGCTGTCAACGACTTCCCGCGTCTCGAAACCTTGTTCCTCGAATCGACGTACGGCGGAAGGAACGACCAAGCGCCTTCGCAGGAGGAGGCGGAGGAGAAGCTAATCAAGCTCATACGTAAGACGCACGACGACGGCGGAAAGGTACTCATACCCGCGTTCGCCGTCGGACGTTCGCAGGAGATGATGATCGTCCTCGAAGAGGCGATGCGCAAGGGACGTATCCCTGAGATGCCCGTCTACCTCGACGGCATGATATGGGAGGCGACGGCGATACATACGGCGCATCCCGAGTACCTCAACGACGACCTCCGCGACCGTATCTTCCACGAGGACGAGAACCCGTTCCTTGCCGACTGCTTCCAACAGGTCGACGAGGGTACGGAACAGAGACAGGAGATACGTGACGGCGAACCCGCTATCATCCTCGCCACCAACGGCATGATGGCTGGCGGTCCCGTCATGGAGCATCTCGAAATGCTCGCGCCCGACCCCGAAAACTCGCTCGCGTTCGTCGGCTATCAGGCGGAGGGCACTACTGGCGCGCGTATAGAGTCGGGACGCGACGAGGTGCGCGTACCGTCGTCCGACGGTCGGTCGGAGACGGTAAAGATAAAGATGAACGTCTACAGCGTAGACGGCTTTTCGGGGCACGGCGACCGCGACGAACTCATCAGCTTCGTCGACGAGATGAACCCGCGTCCTGAGAAGATCTTTACCGTCCACGGCGACGAGGGCAAGACGAAGGCTCTCGCCTCGGCGCTGTACCAGAACTTTAACATGCGCACCATATCGCCGATGAATCTGGAGACGCACCGTTTCATCTGATGCGTGTCTCACGCGACACCGTCGACGAACTCGACGCTTACGTAGACGAAAACCTCGGTGACATCACCGCCCTCGTCAACCACGCGCGCGACAGCCTCGGCGACGCCTTTGACGAGGACGTTCCGGAAGTATCCGCCGACGATGTACGCGACGAGTTCGACGCCTTCCTCGCCGACGACGACCCGGCGCTAAACGCCGCCGCGCTCTACCGTGTCGGTGTGGGTCTTGAGGTACGTAACGACTACGCGGGCTTCGTCGTCGACGAGATCGTTGGGCGCAACCTCGCCGCGGTCGTCGCGGGTAACGACCCTGAGCGGACGCTCGCCGAGGCGACGTTCCATTATATCGACGTTCACACCGACGAGGTTCTCGGAGAGACGACCGCGGGCGAGGACGACGTTCTCGCGGGACTCGCCGCGGGTGTACAGACACGTCTACCGGGATGGGACTGGCAGGAGGACGGCTTTTAGACGCCGCGCGCGTCGTCGACGCCTCGCACCGTCTCACGTAACGCGTCGACGCCTTTTTCGTGTACTGCATCGCCAACCACAATACAGTCGGCGTACCGTGCCGCCTCTTTCGCGCGGTCGTATCCGTCGACACCGCCGCCGTAGAAGACCGTCGCGTCGTCGACTGCGTCCGCGACGGCTTCGATGACCTCTGTGTCGCCGAACGTACCCGAGTACTCGACATAGACGACCGGGAGATCGAAGAGACCGTCGGCGACCTCGGCGTACCCAGCCGCCTCTTGGGGCGAGAGCGACGTATCCGCGCCCGTGAGACGACCGACTGCGCTGTCAGGGTTCATGACGATGTATCCCTCGCCCACGACACGCGACCAGTCGACGTCCTCCGTACGCGCCCACTCCTTGTGTATACCCACGACCCAGTCGACCGTATCGGCGTTGAGGACGGTTGGGACGAGCAACGCGTCGCCCGCACCGACGGCGCTCGCGGGGTTCGACGGCTCTACGACCACGGGTACGTCAGCATCCACCGACGACAGCAGTGAAAGCACCTTTTCGCGCGTCACGCCCTGTGTCCCGCCGACAACGACGGCGTCCGTACCCGACACGGCGATGTCGCGCATCTTCTCCTCCGACATCCCCTTGTCGGGGTCTACCTTGGTTACGTGTCTCCAGTCGGCGGGTTCGACCATGGACGAAACAGACGGCGGGGCGACAAAAGACTGATTATGCGCGTTTCGTCGGGCGTCGAACTCAGAGGAAACGCGTCGCGGTCGCGCGCACCGCCCACGCCGTCTTGCGCACCGACGCCTTGAGATAATGGTACGCGCTTCGGGTTATAGGCGCTCTGCGTCCGTGTATAGACGTATCGCCGTTCTTTATCGCCGTCACCACGTCGTCCGCCGTTACGTCACCGCGCTCCTCGCCTACATCGATCTCCGTGTAGGCGCGTCCTACCGTCGTTATAGAATGCGCGTCGCTCCCACCGAGACGCGGATAGCCACGGCTGTGCGCGAAAGACCGCGCGCGCCTGTTCCTGTATCCCGTGAACAGCCACGCGTTGTAGACTTCAACGCCGTCACAGTCGACGATACGTTTCTTCTTTACACCGTGACGCGTGCGCTGGAACGGATGCGGCACGACCGCCGCACCGCCGAGTTCGCGTACTCGCTCCACCGTCTCGGCAAACGGCTGTCTCTTCGCCGGCTTCTCCTCAACACCGATCGCAAGGAGATGTCCGTGTGACGTAGAGACCTCGACGCCGGGTACACCGATCAGACCGTGGTCGGACGCGCGCTCCGCGGCGCGCAGTGACGCGTCTATCTCGTCGTGGTCTGTGATAACGACGCCGTCTAAACCGATATCCGCGGCGTGCTCCAGAATGAGTTCGACAGGCTCATTTCCGTCGTACGACTCCTCGGAATGAACATGAGGGTCGATCCTGAGACGCGCCGTCATACGCCGTCACCGTAGACGAGTCTCTCCTTCTCTCCGCGCGACATAGACTTTATCTCCGCCTCGCGGCTCATCGCCTCGCTCCTTCCGTCGAACCTTTCGACGTGGACGAGACTAACCGGCGTCCGTCCGCGCGTATACTTCGCCCCCTCGCCGTCGTTGTGTTCCTCGACACGTCTATCAACGTCGGTCGTGTAACCGGTGTACAGGCTACCGTCGGCGCATTCGACGACGTAGACGTACTCCATCAGTCCTCTTCCTCTTCCTCCCCCAAAGCCTCGTCGAAGGCTTCGAGCGCCTCGTCAACCTCGTCGACTATGTCGGAGCCGAACGCCTCAGAACCCTCGTCGATACCGTCGGCGTCGCCGTCTTGGTCGTCCCCGCCGGGAGTTTCATCGTCTCCGTTCGGTGCTCCGCCGTCCCCACCGGGAGTTTCATCGCCTCCGTCGGGTGGCTCTTCGCTATCCCTACCGACGTCCCCGACTCCGGCTCCGTCGCCCTCCGAACCCGGCGAAGACTTGTACCTCATAAGCCTCTCCTCTATCTCGTCGATAACCTCGACGGGCTTTCCGGACGTGACTATCTTGACCACCTGACCGTCCGACATACGTATCTTAAGGAACGGCGTTTCGTAGTCGACCGAAGCGACCTGATCGTAGTACAGCTCCTTGGTGCTGTTGCTAACCTCCTCGTCGCGTCTCACCATGTCGACCGTAGAGCCGTGGTGGAGCGACAGAGACGACTCACCGACGAGAAGGTTGGTGGCGTGGTACTTCTTTGCCGAACTCACGAGCGACAACGTGTCCTCGCCGTGTGTGAACGTGTGGAAGCCGTCGTCTCCGAGGAGCCTGTGACCTTCCTCCTTGACACCGTCGACGAAGCCGTGGTATACCTCGCCGTAACCCGAGTTTACGGCGTAGACTCCGGCGACCCAGACAACGCCACCTAAAGCCGCGCCTCCGAGCGACCAGAGCGCGACCGAAGCCGCACCTCCGCCGACGACAGCCACGGGTTCGCGCGACGCCTCGACACCGACGAGCGAACCTATGTTGAGAACGAACTCGGCGACGAACTCCGCCCAGTTGGTTCCCACGCCCGTCGCCTCAAGACCCTGTTGGGCACGTCCGGGTCCGACGACGTAGAACACGAAGAATGCGACGACTGCGCTTACGAAGCCCAGCCTGCGAACCAGCGCGGACAGGACGCCCAAGGAGATGACGACGACGCCCACGCCGGTCGTTGCGGGACCCACAGCGCCCGCGACGTAGCCCGCGAGAACCCCGGCGACCGCGCCGATACTTCCGACGGCGACGGGTCGCCACCCCGCCCACCAGAGCGCGTCCGTCGCCCTCGCCTCGGCTGTCCGTTTCATCGCTTTTCTGCCCTATCTTGGTGGATGCGGCATATAAGCTTCCCGCCGCCGGGAGTTATCTAAAATCAAGGGCAAGACCCTTTCCTCAAGGAGCGAGCGGAGCGAGTGAGTAGGGAGGGGATACGCTCGACGGCGGTGTTCAGATAAGGATTGAATGAAGGAAGAGGCGTGGCGTTTTGAGAGTGTCTATGTCCGAAACCACACGCCTCAGTAGAGGTATAGATGCGATAGAATTAGGTTTTGTGGAACGGGAAGCGACACCCGAGTTTGCTATGAAGATCGGTATTCAAGTACATTTGGCTGGGTTATCGCTATCGAATACCGTATCTGTGCTTGAAACGTTGGGTGTCAAGCGCGTACGTTCGACCGTTCATAACTGGGTGTCTCTCGAATCCGTCCCCAACGGACGGATTCGTGATGAGCGCGTGAACGCTCAGCGTTCACGAGACACAAAGCAGATTTACAGCCCAACGATGGAAGAGATCCGAATCAGGTGGCGGTAGACGAAACTATGATTCGACTGAATGGAACGTGGCACTGGCTGTATATGGCGGTTGATCCAGACACTAATGATGTCCTTCACACAAAACTTCAACCGACGAGAAATCACTATACGGCTAAAGATTTCTTCCGTGAATTAGTCGAGAAACATGACCTTGACAATAGCTTGTTTCTCGTCGATGGACATGTCTCCCTTCATGATGCCTGCCGCTACTACCCCCTCCGATTTCGGGTAGCTAAACATGGAAATCGGAACAGCGTCGAGCGTGTATTTAGAGAAGTAAAACGCCGCACACAAGCCTTCTCAAACTGTTGTGAATCGGAGATTCACAGCTCACGAACTCAGCGAGTTCGTGATGCTTCAGCAACGCTCATATCCGAACAGCCGACGACTGGCTCAAGTCGTATGCAAATCGGAGATTTGCCTGCTCCTGAATCCTGCGGATTCACGAACGTTCAGCTTCGCTTGGAACATGCTTATCTGAACACTACCGGCACGACAACCATAATATTTAAATAAAAGGCTAACACAGACGAATATAGAATGGTTCAAACAGTAGCTACTTCCAACATCTGTGAAAACAGAGGTTTGACCCATTCAGGTAAGCCCGATTCAGAACTGTTCAGTTCTGCGGAGGGTGTAAAGCGGGCTGTGGACGCCCCACAGCGAATAAGACTCTCTGACTTGGAACGAAGTCAGACTTTGCAGGAATCTCCGCTGGAAGCCCCGTCATCAGAATCGAAGATTCTGATTGGCTCGTCAGACGAAGTCTGACGAACGTCCTCAAGAAGTCTGCGTCAGCAGACGAGTAGGTCGGGGTAGTTCACACGTTAGCGTCCCTTGTCCCCCGTATGGTCGAACCGTCAGACACTAACCTAGAGGACGAGTCGCCCGTAACCGGTGACGTTGAGGAGACCGACGAAGCCACGAAGCACGGTGACGACGTCGAACTCGAACGTACCATCGGTCTGACAGGCGCTGTCTCTATAGGCGTCGGTACCATGATAGGCGCGGGTATCTTCGTCTTCCCCGGTATAGCCGCGGGGCGCGCCGGCCCTGCCGCCTCGGCGTCCTTCATTATAGGGGCTGTCGTCGCACTTCTCGTCGCACTTCCCGCCTCTGAACTCGCAACCGCTATGCCGCGCTCAGGCGGTGGCTACTACTTCATCTCACGCGGCATGGGAACGTTCGCGGGAACCGTCGTAGGTATCGGTCTCTGGCTCGGTCTCGTCTTCGCCTCAGCCTTCTACCTCGTCGGATTCGGCGAGTACCTCGCGGTTCTCGTCGGTGTCGAATCGTCGGGCTTCGTTATCGGCTCCGCCGTCGTCGCGGGCGTCGTACTGACCGGTGTCAGCCTTACCGGTACGGAGAACGCCGCCAAGATACAGAACGTCGTCGTCGCCGTCCTTCTCTCTATACTCGTCTCCTTTCTCGCGTACGGCGTAATCAACGCCGTCGGTCCCTTCAGCGCGGGTACGGTGCCTGAGAGGTACGCGCCCTTCGGGTACGCACCCGTCCTTTCGACGGCGGCGCTCGTCTTCACGTCGTACCTCGGCTTCGCACAGATAGCGACCGTCGCGGGCGAGATCAAGAAGCCGTCGCGTAACCTGCCTCTCGGTATGGTAGGTAGCGTCGTCGCTGTCGGTGTTATGTACGTCGTTACGGTCTTCGTCGCAACCTCCGCCGTGGGTAGCGAGACGTTACGCGGCTACGGCGAAACCGCAATCGTCGAGGTTGCGCGCGAACTTCTCGGCACGACAGGCGCGCTCGCCGTCGTCGGTGCGGGGCTTCTCGCCACAGTATCGAGCGCAAACGCCTCCGTACTCGCGTCGTCGCGTGCCGTCTACGCGCTCTCACGCGACGCGCTCCTACCCAGACGTGCCGCTGACGTCAACCTGCGTTACGGCACACCACATATCGCCCTCGCGCTCGCGGGCGGACCCGTCGTCCTTCTCGCATCGACGGGACGTGTCGAGGTTCTCGCCGAGGTCGCCTCGTTCCTCCATCTCGTCATGTACGGTCTGATCTGTTTCGCACTGATCGCGTTACGGCGTTCGCCACCCGATTGGTACGAACCACGGTTCCGCACCCCTCTCTACCCCGTCGTGCCTATCGTCGGGGGCGTAGCGAGCTTCGCGCTCATCTACTACATGCAGACGGCGTCGAAGATAGTCGGCTCTCTCGTCATGGTCGCCGCCGGTGGATGGTGCTTCTATTACGCTGACGACGTCTCCCTAAGGGGGGCTGTCTGATGACACGGATCCTCGTGCCTCTCGCGGTTCTCGAAGGCGAGACCGTATCGCCGGGTGTCGTCGGGTCGTTGTCGAACGCCGAGGTCGTCCTCCTCGGATACCACGTCGTCCCCGAACAGACGCCGCCGGGACAGGCGCGTATGAGCTTCGAGGAGCGCGCAGAGAAGGCGCTCGGAGAGACGGCGTCGTCGTTCAAGGACGCGGGCGTCGCCGTCGACACCGTACTCGTCTTTACACACGACCGCAGTGAGACGGTTGCGCGCGTCGCCGACGAACACGGATGCGACGCCGTTCTGTCGAACCAGCCCTCGCACGACGCCGACGACATCCTCGTACCCCTTCTTCCGACCGACGCCGACGGCGACGAGGCGCTCGTCGAAACCGTGTCTTCGCTCGTCGAAGGGCGTGACGTATCCGTCGATGTCGTTGTCTTCGCCGACGAGGCGGACGATACACGCGCCGAACGCGTCGCCGGTGCGCTCGTAGAACGCGGTATACGTTCCGACGCCGTAACGTACGGTTCACGTGCCACGGATACGCCCGTGATCTCCGCGGGTAAGGAAGCCTCCGACCACGACCTCGTGGCGATGCGTAACGAGTTCTCGCTCGCCGACCTCGTCCTTGGCGACAAGCCCGGACGCGTAGCCGATACGTCGCTAACACCCGTCGTCGGCGTTCTACGACGCGACCTGCCCGCGGAAGATATTTGAGACACCAAGTAGAACGAACCCCATGACCTGGTTTCCGACGCTCGACTGGTTCAAGGAGTACGCGACAGCCATAAACTCGAACGACGACTTCCGCGAGGCGGCGAGCGGATGGGGAGACGGCTTCAACGGCAACTTCCTTTTCCACGTAAAGGACGTGCCTATCGAGGAACACACCGTAAACGAGCTACCTGACGAACTCCTCCTCCTACGGCGTATGCCCGACGAGGTATGGGAGGACGTACCCGACGGCATCGAGCGCCAGCTTCTCGAACAGGAGGGTGACAAGCCCGTCCACGAGGTCTTCGATCACATAGGCGAGGAGACACGCGCCGAACTCCCCGACTGGCTACGCAATGTCCTCGAAGAGGCGGAGGAGCTTTTCGCCTCGTACCCGAAGTACAACGACGTTCCGGGGATGCTTTCCGACGACCTCCGCGAGGTTCTGCCCGAACATCTCGAAAGCCTTCTCCGTCAGCTTGAGGAGTACGTCGACGACGAGGGTAACGTCTACGCCTTCCTACAGATGGAGAACGGAAGCTGTACGGGCGTCGGTGTCTCCGACACGCCCGACGAGTACGACGCAGGATACGTCCTCCGTGGCGACTACGACGCGTGGGAGGAGTTCGTCCGTAACGACGACGACATAATCGCGACGGTCATGCGCGGCGATCTCCAGCCCCGCGGCGACATGACGTTTCTGCTCGAAAACACGGACGCCTTCGTCGAGATGGGCGCTACGGTCAACGACGTAGAGACCGAGTACCTCTTTTCGGAGGAACGTCGTACGCCGCCCGAAGAGATGCGCCGGTCACAGCGTGCCTTACGTACGGAGTAGCTATTCGAGTTCGTCGATTATGTCGTCCGCCTTCTCAAACATCTCTTCCATATCTATCTCCTCACCGCCTATCTCCAGCTTGTTCGTCCCCTCGTCCTCGGTTTCCGATGTCTCGGCGGTATCTTCATCTTCGGCACTTTCCTTCTTTTCCTCGTCCGTTACGACCGCCGCACCCCTCTCCTCGTTCGGCGTGACCTCGTCGAGTTCGTTCAACGTCGAGTGATCGAGCGAGTGGAACGTCGCCTCCGTCACCCTGTCGCTGAGTTCACCTGCGTCGTAGCCGTACTCGCCGTCGACGTAGAACTTCGACAGACCGCCGTTACGGAAGATGAGAACGTCGTTACCGTAGACGACGTACCCCGTAAAGCCTTCGTCCGCCGCTGTTTGGAGAACCTCGTCGGCGTCGGTCGTGAACAGACGTCCGTCGGGCTGACGCGTCGATGCGACAACCGGTACCGCGCCATCGTCGTCCTCGACAACCGACGGGAGTTCGACACCGTCGAGAGAACCCGCGGCGCGTCGCATCTCCGACGCCATCTTTGTACGTGTCGTACCGTCCTCTACGGTACGGACGTTTCCGAGCACCCCGAAAAGCGTACGGTGTATCTCGTCGTCCGTACGCGACACGACGACCTCACGTGTGACAGCCTCGTGTCCTGCGAACGCCGCGACCGTACCGCCGTAGACGAGGAAGGCGATAGCCCCGAAGGTTGCGGAGTCGGCGAACCCGACCCACCCCGTCCCCGTGACGACGGCACGGAGAACGAGAACCTCCGCAACCGCGAAACCGACGACATCCACGCTCAGGTGGTCGCCCTCGTCGTCACCCGCGACGTAGTCGTAGACGACAGCGCCGAGTACCACGCCCGCGGCAACGACGGTTGCGCGCCAGTCCACGGGTATGCCCCAGACCGACAGGACGGTATAACCGAGGGCAAGGAGTACGAAGACCACACCGACTGCGTCGACCCTCTCGGCGATCGTCTTCTGCTGTTTGAGCTTCACCTCCGTGTCGGGGTGGAGATCGACGACCGACGAGTCGGCGTCGACGAGAGCCGCGTAGACGAATCCGCCCGCGAGAAGACCGCCCGCGAGAACCGGATGTACATCGTCCGCCGACAGAAGGACGACCGCCGGAAAAGCTACGAGAACGATCATCCCCTTGGCTCCTAGAACGCCCAAGAGACGCCGGAGGTAGGTACTCTCCCTCTTTCCGCTGACCGCGAGTGCGTCCCCTGACATACCTATTTAAACGTTTCCCGCGAAGTATAAAGCTTGCCGCGCCGTCCCTACCGTCCGCGTTAAGTATTTACGCGGTGACGTTAAAGAAACGCCCGGATGGATACAAAGAAAGCGGTAGCCGGTGTCGCTCTCGTGGCTCTCGTCGGTGCCGCGGTCGCCTTCTTCCTCTTCTTCGGCGAACCGACGGCTACGGATATAGGCGAGGGGATGGAGGAGAGCTACGCCGACGTAGAGGACTACGAGGGTACCATGACGGTTACGGTCGTACAGACAACGGAGCGCGAACAGGTCGTAAACGGTACGGCGGTACGGAGGCAGGCGGAGGCTCTCGCCGCCCGGAACTCGTCGTTGACAGTTGAGGAGGCGGAACAACGTATACGTGACAGTCTGCCTGAATCAGGCGAGGTAGAGACGTTCAACCATACGACGGTCGCGGACGTCTCGTTCGCCAAGCCCGACAGGTACAGGTACGACTACGTCGAACAGCCCCCTGACCCGCGTGTAGGCGCGGTCACAACGAACGGTACGGCCGCAACCGTCTACCGGCGTGGCTACGAACCCGAACAGCGTCCCCTCGGACAGGGCGACGAGATCCTCGTCGGCGTCCGTCTGGGTGACTACGTACCGACAGTAACCGACGACTACGATATAGCCCTGAACGAGACGGCGTCCACCGACGAGGCGTACGTTCTCGACCTGACGCCCGTCACGGGGTTCGAGGGGGCTCTCGACCGTCTCCACGTCGACCGCGGGACGAACCTGCCCGTACGCGCCGAACGTACGGTTGAGGAGACGGGTTCGACCACACGCACCGTCGTGGAGTACGGCTACGAGTACGGCGTGGGCGTCGACGCCTCCGTCTTCGACATCGACCCCGAACAGGTAGAGTACCCTGAGGTCGAGAACCGTACCGAGGACGTAAACATGTCGCGCGTACAGCGTATGAGGCAGAACATCTCGGAGACGGCTCGCGAACGGGGTCTCTGGGAGGTCGAGAACGTCACACGCGAGGAGTCCGACTTCGAGACGGTCGAGGAGGGCGAGGACTGGCTCGGCAGGGAACTCCCTTCGCTCGAAGCCGACTTTGAGGGCTTCGGTGTCTTCGATGTCCGCGGAACGACCGTCGACAACAACTCCAGCCTGACCGTCGCCTACCGCAACGCCTCCAACGTCTTCTTCGTCTACTACACCGCGGAGCGCGAGTCGCGTTTCGCCTCCTGGCCTGCTGAGGACGAGAACGAGATCTTTGAGCAGGAGGAGGTGGGGGTCGGTGACCGTACGGGCGAGCTACATTACTACGAGATAGAGAGCGGCTTCGGTAGGAGCGTCGTTAGCTACGACTGCGACGGTCTACTCGTAGAGGTCTACACCGACAGCCTGTCGAACGACGCCCTCGTCTCCGCCGCGGACGCACTCGGATGTAGCTAACCCGCTCCGTCCGTCCTGTTCCAGATACGCCATTCGCCGTCCCCTGTCCTTAGCTCCCACTCGGTCTCCTCGGTGTACTCACCCTCATCGGGGCTACGCGGACGGACACGGACGACTGCGCGCACCGTCGCACGTCCGTCGGTTCGGTTCAGCACCTCAGTCTCCTCCACCTCGACGGTGTCGACACCGAGTCGGGCGTCCTCCGGAACCTCGTCAAGGGGGGCTTCTTCATGGAGGAGCGAGTTCATCTCGCCGATGTCGCCCCTACCGCGCGCCTCGGTGAAGCTCGTTATGACAGCTTCAGGTCCTTCGTCGTCTTCGTCGCCCCCGTTCCCGAGTCCGATACATCCCGTCGCCGTAACCCCGGCGGCGGTCGCTAACAGCTCTCTGCGTCTCATCGTCATACCCTCCGGTCGCTCTCGTCTTATGAGTTTCCCCGTGTCACCCGCCGGATCGACCGAAATCTATAAGTACCTGTATTCTGACCATACTGTACGGTAACAATGAGAAAAACAACGGTATTCATGGCGGTTCTCGTCGCCGTCGGTATGGTCGCCGCTGTGGCGAACCCTGCGGCGGCGTGGGGTTCGACGGTACACGAAGGTACGGCGCAGGAAGCGGCTGATGCAGGCGGAGCACCGAGCTTCTACCAAGACGACCTCGTCGACAAGTCGATGTGGGGTGACGAGGTAGGCACGGGATGCTGTGAAGGCGACACGTTCGGCGTCGACAAGGAGTACAACCCGTGGTATCAGGGCGCGGCTGAGTTCACGCTTGACACGGCGGGCGTCGACCTACCCGTCAACGCCGACCACTGGCTCGCGGTGAACGCGTACCAGATGCAGTTCGGTGACTCGTGGGACGTTGCACAGTACGAGCCGATAGGTACGGGTCATTACAACGCCGCCGAGTTCACACAGAACGGGCGCGACGCCGGCTACAGCTCCACGGCGTACGACCGCGTCGGTAAGGCACAGCACTACCTGCAAGACCTGACGGTTCCGTACCACACAGCCGCGATAGACAACCTTGGCTATGGCACCTACGACGGCGAGGGCGACTTTAACCATCTCCATTACGAGGCATGGGCTGGTGACGTCTACGGACAGTACGACTTCGCCGAACACACCGAGGACGGCGTGAAGTCCGCGTGGGACGTTGAGGTCACGAGCAAGGACGACTTCGAAGAACTCGTAGCCGACGCCGCCGCGGAGGCGAACAACCTCGCTAGCAACGTCGACGGTACGGGCGAGTGGGAGGACAACGTCTGGGCTACGCAGGAGATAATGCATATACAGGGCAAGTACACCGCCATCCTGTACGACTACGGTACGGACGACACCTACTACGAGCTTGAGTACAACGGCAACGTCGACACCACGTCCGACGACGGCGGCGGCTGGTGGAGCTTCTAAGACGGAACCGTAGCCTTCTTTCTTTACTCACACAACCGACCAAGAGATTTAAGTCTGTACGAACCAAAGGACGTGTAGTTCTATGTTACAGAACAGTGTGGTGCGACGTGTCACAGCCGCGGTTCCTGTCTCCTTTGCGGCTGTGGGGACGGCGCTGGCGCAGAACGCGACGGAGACACCGGATATCTGCGATACGACGCTCGTAACCGCGATGGACAATCTGATTACGCTTCTCGCGGTCATAGGTCCCGTCGTGGGCGCTCTCGTCGCCATGGCTTCGATGCTCGTCCTTGCGACCACCCAGAACCCGCGTAAGAAGAAGAAATGGATAAAGACGCGTAACGACGCCATAAAGTACGGTATCGGCATACTGTTCGTCGGAGCCATAATGCAGTTGCTTGTCACCGTCGTGGTGCCGGGGGATATAAGCACGTGTATCGATACGGTTGGAATATAGAACGGTCGGTAGCCGTCTCTCTTCTACTCCTTCTACTCGTCCTCTCGTCCGCACCCGCCGTCGGCTTCGAGCTTCCACAGCCCGACCACGGTGTCGAGGATGACTTCGACAAGCTCTGGTCGGCGCACGACTACGAACCGCCGTCCGACGACGGCTCCGCTCTCGACTACCTGACGCGCTCCTCCGACTACTTCTACGCCCAACCACCCGAAGCGCCGTCGCGCTGGAACGCGGGCGAGGTCGGAAGCTTCGACGGCGGCGGTTCGGGCGCGTCGGTCTATCCGCCCGATGCCAACCTTTCGGACGGGGACGAGGGTATCATCCACGACGCCTACGTCTCCGTCTTCGCTGTCTCGCCGAGCGCCGTTGTACATTACTCGTCCGACCGCGAGGTGAGGTACGTCGGAACGTCGGGTGAGGTACATGCGTTCGTCGACTACCGTCTCGAAGGCGCGGACAGTAACTCCGTCGAGGTCGAGGTCGTAGAGACGGGGGATACGTCTTCGGGCACCGGGGGTGTGACCGTCGACTACGACAACCTCAACGGCGATACTCTGACGGTACGCGCCACCGTCGAGGCGACGCGTGACATTCCCGGCGGCGAACTCAACGAAACCGTCGTCGTCGAGGACAGGATCGACGTACAGCCGTACAACGTCTCATCGCCACCGACGATCGCGCTCAGGACGACGTACCCCGACGGCGACACGGCGGCTTTCGTCGTACGCGGCACGCCGTGGTCGTCGGTACGTCTTCCGAACTCGACCGTTCACTCGAACTGGCGTTTCTTCAGCGCACGCGACACCGACTGGGACGAACCGCTTACTGTCGATCGCGGCGCGTCGACGGGCGAGGGTCAGACCTACCATCCGCTCCGTGTCCACGCGTATCCGTCGAGCGGCGGCTACTACGTCGAGGGCGACGCCGAGGTGCGTGACACGCTCGGAGAGACGTTCGAACCGCCGACGTTACCCGAAGGCGTCACCGTCGACGTCGTGAACTCGACGTACGAGACGGTACGCGCCCTCGATCTGCGTTACAACGGTTCGGGAGGTATCGAGGTTACGGGTATACTGGGTGACGAAGCACGCGCCCGGACGCCGCCCGTCGCACAGGAGATAGAGGCGACCAACCTTACGCTCTCCGTCGCAGAGAGGAACGAGAACGGCGTCGACGTACGCGTGTCGCTCCGCGGTGACGACGGCGAACCCATAGACACGGAGGTTGCGGGCGGTCACGTACGTCTCGAAGGACGCACGAACGTCTCGACCGAACTCGACGGTACGGCAACGGTGAACGTCACGCCGACCCCTTCGGGTGGTGTCTTCGGGCGGTACGTACCCAACGACTGGCACGACTCGCTCGACCGACGGCGTGGTATGACACCGTACGAGGGCGACACCGACACCCTCGTCGTGCGTAGCGACTTCGAACTCCTCGAGGAGCTCGGTATGCTCGCGCAGTTAGGCGTCTTCGTACTACCTTTCATCGTACTAACCTTCATGCTCGACAGGGCGTTCGGTCTGGGCGTCTGGCCCCCGTGGCGTCGTCTCTGACGCCCCACCGGCGACGGAGTTAACTACGTGTAACTTCTGTACGAGGTACGCACAATGGCGAACGAAGAGACAGCCTTCGTCGAAGGTATAAGAAACGCGGCACGCGAGGTGCTCGCGGGCGGCGCGGATGCTCTACACGGTTCGGTGCAGGGGATGTTCGAACTCGCCGTCATCGTCACTGTTCGGACACCGTTCCCCGAACCACGCGACGGCTTCTTCTTCGGACAGCCCACGAACGAGCCTTGGAACTCCATCTACAGCTACTACACCGATGCCGTTCTGCCCGTCACGGTTCTCATACTCGGTCTTGCGATAGCGATGATACTGTTCACGGGTATCTTCGGCAGTTTCCTGACGGGCTACGAACGTTCGCGCGCAAAACGCCGTCTCTTCGTCGCTTTCCTCTTCGTGCTCGCGTGGTGGGGCATAGGAGCCTTCGTTCTACGTTTCGTCGATTCTCTCGCAACCCTCATCGCGCCCGAACCCGCGGCTGTCGCCGATACCTTCCGCGGCGTGATGACCGTTGACGGGCACGGAACCGTCACGACGGCGGCGCTTTCTCTCCTTGAGGCGTTCGTCGTCATCTTCCTCGTCGCGTGGTTCTTCGTACGGTGGATAGGTATCTACGCGCTTATGCTCGCCACTCCTATAGGCGTCGCCTTCTGGATAGTCGATGTCGGACCGTTCGCGTACCTCTCGGCGCTCATAGAGGAGCTAATAGCCAAGTTCATACCTCTCGCGTTTATCACCATCCCTGCCGCGGTTGTCTTCCGCGTCGGAGAACTCCTCTTCGCTAACTTCGATCCGACGGCTGAGTTCGGTTCGGGCGTAGGATCCTTCCTGCTTGCACTCGGCTTCCCTCTTATGATACTCATAGTCTCCTACTACGTCTTCTTCAACCTTCCCAGCTTCAGGAACCTGATGAGCGCACCGGCGGCTACGTCACCGACGGCGGACAGACAGACGGTTGAGAAGGGGCGCGGTGAAGAAGCCGGCTCGACGACCGTCGGGGGACGTGAGAGCCTGTACAAGGGTCGTGACGCCGAGGGCGCGGACTCGGGGCGTGACAGAGAACGGCGCGACACGGATACAACGACAGCCTCCGCCGGACGTAGACGCCCCACGAGAACGTACGAAACAGAGGACGGGGATACCGCCGGCGTACCGCGTGAGATGTCACGGTCGCGCAGAAAGGTCTCGAACCTGAGGAGGTGGGCGTAATGTCGTCGAGCGACCCGACGCGTCGCGTGCCCAAGAAGCTCGGCGAAAGCGACGAGTTCTGGCGCGGCTATACGCTCGACGACCTACTCGTCGGCGGTATGCCGTTCATCCTCGCAGTCCTTCTCACGGCTTACGTCCTCCCCCCGAACCTGCGTTACGTCGGCTACGTACTCGCCGTCATCGGTCTCATCGTAGGCGCTGTCGCCGTCTACGTTACACCCGACTACCTGACTGCGAGCGAATGGGTCTCGACGTACTTCCACCATCTCCGCCGTCCGACCGAGTCCGAACACGTCCGTTACGACTTCGGTTCGGCGCGTGAACAGCGCGACTTCCCTGAGTCACGTTTCTACGAACTCGATGAACGGACACAGGAGCTAACCGACGTAGAGCGCGTCCATGTGGATCGCGACGCTGTCGAGCGTTTCGACAACGCCTTCGTCGGTGCCGTACGTGTCGAACCCGCGAACATGGCGTTAGCGACCGACAGACGGTGGCGCGACAACGTCGCCGCTTTCGCCGACTTCTTCAACAACTCCGTCGAGTGGGCTGTCCAGCTATACTCGACGACGACCGAGTTCCCTGTCGACGACTACCTGCGGAGACGCGAACGCAGGCTCGACGACGACGACGTAGCCGGAAACCCCGTCTTCCGGCATCTCATAGAGGAGTGGCTCGACTGGTACCCGCGCGAACTCGAAGCCCGCGGTACCAACATACGTGAGCACTACGTCGTCGTCCCCGTGAGACGTGACGAGGTACGGAGCGCGGACGGCGGAGGCGGTGTCCTTGACTCGCTCGCCGACCTACCGCTCGTTGGCGGCGTCTTCGGTGCTCTCTCGTCGGGCGACGGTATGACCGAGGACGAGATACGGGCGCGTGCCCTCAACGAACTCGACGAGCGCCTCCGTATGGTCGAGAACGAGGGTATACAGAACCTCGACGGATGCCGCGCCCACCGCGTCGACTCCGACGAACTCGTCCGTCTCCTCGCCGAGTTCTGGGAGGGCGAGTCCGCTGACCACGTCGAGGAGGGTGCCGTCCGCGAAAACCCCGTCGTCGCGGGCGAGTACGACGCCGAACGCGAACGTGAGGAAGACGGTGACGCAGACGAGGATGACGGAGTAACCGACGAACCGACCGAGGACACATCATTGTTCGCGTCGTTCTTCGGCGGTGACGGTGGCGCTGAGGAGGAGGACAAGGAGGATGTCGCCGAGGGCGACGTTACCGACGACGTGGCGGAGACGCACAAGGCGCTTATCGCTCCCTCGGAGGCGGTGTTCGAACGTAACGCCGCGAAGCTCGGACAGAGGTGGACGAAGACGATATGGGCTGAGGGCTACCCCGACCAGCCGACGAACGGCTTCCTCGAACGTCTGTTCACGGAGCCGGGTGTCGACACCGACGTATCTATACACGTCGAACCCCGCGATACGCGACGTGCCCAGGAGGAGCTAAAGGATCGCGTCGGTACGCTGGAGGCGGAGTACGAACGCAAACGCGAGCGCCGTGATGTCGACGCGCGCGGCGTACAGAAGGATCTTGAGGACGCCGAGGAGATGTACGACGTCGTACGTAACACCCCCACGGAGGTCTTCGACGTATCGACGTACATCACCGTACGCGAGGAGACGCGCGACGCTCTCGAATCCGCGGCGAGCGACGTTCGCGCGGGTCTGCGCCGTGCACCCGCGAACATACGTCCTGTCACGGCGTCGCGGCGTCAGGATCTCGCCGTACGGTCGACCAGCCCGATCGCGTACGACCATCTCAACAAGAAGGCGGCGATGATGGGCGGAGCCGTCGGCGCGACGTTCCCGTTCTCGTCGTCGACCCTCGTCGAACCCGAAGGCGTCGAGTACGGCGTCCACGCCTTCAACGGCTCTCCCGTCATCGTCGACCGTTTCGGGCGCGAGACGGGGTACAACGCCCTCGTCATCGGCAACATCGGCTCCGGAAAGTCGTTCTCCACAAAGCTAAACCTGACACGTACGCTCGCGCAGGACGAGGACACGATCGTCGTCATGCTCGATCCGCTCAAGGGCTTCGTCGGCGTCAACGAGGCGCTCGGCGGCGAACGTGTCGTCGTCGGCGGAAACGTCGGTCTCAATCCTCTCGAAATACGTGAGACGCCCGACGAGGTACTCGAAAAGACGGGCGGTGAACTCGATCCGTTCGGCGCGAAGCTAAAGGACGTCATGTCGTTCTTCGGGTCGTACTTCGAGTCACGCGGCGACCCCCTCGGCGACCGTCGCGGGACGCTCGAAAGCGCCGTCAAGGAGACGTACAACGACGCAGGTATACGCCGCGACCCCGCTACGCATGGTAACGAAAGCCCTCTCGTCACCGACGTTATCGACGTTCTCCGTGAGATGGCTGAGAACCCCGACGGCTACACGATGTCGGAGTCGGACGAGGAGCGCAGAAAGATAGAGACGAACGCCTCCGAACTCCTCATCGGCATGGAACCCTTCACCGAGGGCGGCGAGTTCGAGAACCTGTCGACAGAGACGGAGATAGATATCACCGGCTCGAAGGTCGTCTACCTCGACCTACAGCAACAGGAGACGCGCGGCGGCACGGGGCTGATGATGCAGTTGCTGTTCAACGCCGTCTACGAGCGCGCAAAGGAGGAGACAGACAAACGCGTTATCTTCGCTATCGACGAGGCGCGTTACATCATGAAGGACTCCGCCAACCTCTCCTTCCTCGAACAGGCGGTGCGCCACTCACGCCACTACGACCTGTCGATACAGTTTATAACGCAGACGATCGACGAGTTCTTCGCACAGGACGAGTCGGAGGCTATCGCCGACAACTGCTCGCTCAAGCTTCTCCACCGTATTGAGGGGATGGACGACGAACTCGCCGATGAACTTGACCTGACCCCGCGCCAGAAGGAGTACGTCGCCACGGCGATGGCGGGCGACGAGGAGGCGGGTTACAGCGAGGGTCTCCTCGGCGTCGCCGACGAAGGATGGTTCCCTATACACGTCCGCGCCAACGACTTCGAGAGACGTGTCGTTGACCATGATCCTGACGACGACCCGCCTCTCTCGGAGGAAGTTAAATAAGAGGGGAGGGGCATTAGATGGCATGGGAGAGATAGACAGGAAAGAGGTGGCTACTGTAGCGCTTCTGGCTCTCGGTATACTTCTGTTCGCAAACCCCGCGTACACGCAGGGACAAGCCGGTTCGGCGGCGCAGGTGCAGGTTCAGCAGGAGATACAGCCCGATAACGTAACCCCGGCGACGGTTGGCGGCGTAAACCCCGACCTAAGCTTTAGGCTCTTTGTCGTAGGTTACGGTTCGTTGAACCAGCAGGAACGTACCATGTTCGACACGGCGCGTGAGGGTATATTCGTCGTGCGAGGTGAGCAAGACCTCGAAGGAATACGTGACTTCCTTTTACGTGACCTCCAGCAACAGGTGCCGCAGGTTCCTATACTGTACGAGGGCGAGGTCTACGAGAGAACCGTCCGAGAGGAGAGAGGGGCTATAAACTTCGAGTACTCGACCGCCGAGGGCGGGTACATAGTAAGCACGCGTTTCATGCCTGAGGATCAGTCGGCGACGTTCCGTAACGCGACCGAGACCGGCGAGACAAATGTCTCCGGCATCACGGGTCTTTCGGCATACGGCTACGTCTACGACAACGACACTCGAACCTACTACGAAACGTCGACCGAGGAGCGCGGTAACGTAACCGTACTTTCGGTGGAAGAAACCGACGTACGGTCTCTCATAGCACCCGGCTTCGCCAGCACCGACGAGATGGACGAGGACGTACGCAAGGCGGTCACTGCGGGTATCGAAGGCGAAAGACCCGTGGTCACGGGCGAAGCCCTGTCACAGGTTCAGCAGAACTCGCTCGTCGAGCACGACGGTAGCTACTACCAGCTTCAGCTTGGGGAGGCTTCGCCGCCTATCACCGAGGCGTTCGGTCCCCTCAACTTCGCGGGTATGGGTGTCGGTGTTCTTCTGCTCGCCGGCGGAGCGTACATGGCGCGCCGCGTCTACATAGAGAAGACGTGACGTACGCGTGCCCCTACTGCGGAACGGCGCTCGGTAACCACGGTGAAGACAACGGCGATGCGCTCGTCTGTCCTTCGTGCGACCGTGTCTACACCGACCGCGGCGGATTCTACGACTTCCTCGGCGACGACGCACCCCAGAACAGAGGGGTCGTCTCGCTCTTTGACGCCGTCTCACGTATCTACGAAACGCCCCTCTGGTACCCTCTGGGTATGCGTCTCGCAACGGGCGGGCGCTCCTCCGCGGGCGAACTCGTCGAACGCGTCGCGAACCGTGTCGCGGACGAGGACGCAGACACCGTCGTCGACATCGCAACCGGAACGGGTCTGTTCGCGCGCCGTCTCGCACGCGATGCGACGGTGTACGGCGTCGACGCGTCCGCCGAGATGCTGAGGCGCTGTGTACGTAACGCTCGCCGTGAAGGCGTCCGTCTCGAACTCGCACGCGCCGACGCGGGCGCTCTACCGTACGCCGACGACACCTTCGACGTCGCGGCATGTACGGGAGCACTGCATCTACTTCCTGATCCTTCGGAGGCGCTCAACGAGGCTGGACGCGTCGTGCGCCCCGACGGTGCTCTCGTTGTAACCACCGTCGTGGACGAGGGGTTCTTTGGCTCCCGCACCGCACGACGCACAGCCCGGCTCTACGGTATGCGCGTCTTTTCGGAAGAGGAGGTCGACGCCCTCCTCGGCTCCGCGGGGTTCGAAAGGATCGAAACCGAACGCGAGTCGTCGCTCGTTACCCTTGTCGCGCGTCGTCGGTAGCGAGTCCGGCGAGGAAAGCCTCTATCTGTATACGTTCGTCGCCGCCCGTAGAGATACGGTAGTCCGTCTCACCGATACGATCCATGAGACGTACCTGTGTAGAGTCGTCGGCGTCTATCTCGGTCGCGGCGCGGTGCATCTGATCGATGAGGTCGCCGCCCGAAATCCCCTTGACATCGAGAAGGTCGTCCAGAATCTCGCGCGCCTCGCCAAAGTCGCCCGCGACTGCGTTTTCAAGCAGAGCTTCGATCTCCTCTTCGCGCGCGGTCGATGTGGTTTCGTAGACGGTATCCTCATCCACCGTTTCGCCGAGCGCTGACGCGGCTTGTAGCGCGTTGACCGCGCGCCGAACATCGCCGTCAGCGACGTACGCGAGCGCATCGTAGCCGCCCTCGGTCACCTCAACACCCTCTTCGTCGGCTATCAGACGCAGACGTTCGGTCACGGCGTCGTCGTCGACAGGGCTGAAACGGAAGACAGTACAACGTGACTGTATAGGATCGATGAGGTTCGATGAGTAGTTGCACGACAGGATGAAACGGCATGTATTGGTGTACATCTCCATCGTACGGCGTAGCGCAGGCTGTGCATCTCTTGTGAGCGCGTCGCTCTCATCGAGGAAGATAAGCTTGTAGTCGGCGTCGCCGACGGGCGAGGTACGCGCGAAGTTCTTTATCTTGTCGCGCACGACGTCGATACCGCGTTCGTCGCTCGCGTTGAGTTCGGTGAAGTTGTCGCTCCACGAATCTCCGTACAGTTCGTGCGACAGCGCGTGTGCGCACGTCGTCTTACCCACGCCCGCCGGACCCGCGAACAGCATGTTCGGCACGTTCCGTGTACGGACGTACGACCGTAGGCGCTCGGTTATAGACTCCTGTCCTACGACCTCTTCGAGCGTTTCAGGACGGTACTTCTCGACCCAGATTTCCTCCATACCTAAACCTCCTTGGACAGAAAGTAATGCGCGTACGGGTTAACTCTGTCTGTCGGGCGGCGCTGTCGATTCGAGCATCTCAACGAGGTACTCGACGGTCACGTCGTCGACATCTACGTCGAGAGACCGGAGCCAGTCCTCGGTGTACTCCTGACCGCTCTCGGTGAGGCAGTAACCCGTCTCGTCCTCTATACGTACCTTGGTGACGAAGCCTTGGTTGAGGAGGCTTTCGAGTATCTCGTCGAGTGACCCGTCGTCGATCTCCAAGTCCTCTTCGAGAGAGCTTCGTTTCACACAGACGAGCTTGTCTGACACTACGAAAACCGAAATACCCGCAGGGCTTAACGTTTGCGGAATATTTCGGTCTGTCGTACCCCTCGTTAGACGTTCGTTCAAAGAGAAAGCTTACCACGGACGCCCTACAACCACGACCAAGATGGATATAGAAGACGAGATAACGGGGAGGTACGATCCCCATGACCTCGAACCGGACGTGAAGGGGTACTGGGACGAGGCGGACGCGTACGAGACAGCGAAGGAGGCACACGCCGACGACCCGAACCTCTACTTCCTCGACGGTCCGCCGTACACGAGCGGTCAGATGCATCTCGGCACGGCGTGGAACAAGACGCTCAAGGACGCCGTCATCCGTTATCTGAGAATGCGCGGTCACGACGTGACCGACCAGCCGGGGTACGACATGCACGGTCTGCCTATCGAGGTCAAGGTTGAGGAGAAGCTCGGCTTTGAGAACAAGAGCGACATAGAGGAGTACGGTGTCGAGAACTTCATAGACGAATGCAAGGAGTTCGCCAACGACAACCTCGACGCGATGAACGACGACTTCCGGTCGATGGGCGTCTGGATGGACTGGGACGACCCGTACAAGACGGTCTCGAAGGAGTACATGGAAGGCGCTTGGTGGGCGTTCAAACGCGCTTTCGACCGTGGTCTCGTCGAGCGGGGAAAACGCGTTATAAATCAGTGCCCGCGTTGCGAAACCGCCATCGCCGACGCAGAGATCGAGTACGACGAGATTGATTCTCCGTCTATATACGTCAAGTTCCCTCTCGAAGACGAAGACGGTTCGCTCGTCATATGGACGACGACTCCTTGGACGATACCCGCGAACCTGTACGTCGCCGTCGACGAGGACGCCGAGTACGCGAAGGTGCGTGCGACGAAGGACGGCGACGAGGAGTTCCTGTACGTAGCTTCCGAATGCGTTGAGGACGTTCTGCGCGCCGGAAGGTACGACGACTACGACGTACGCGAAACCTTCGACGGTAGCGCCCTCGTCGGTAGGGGGTACGAACACCCGCTCGTCGACCGCGTGCCGCGCCAGAAGGAACTCGACAACGAGGAAGGCGTCCACGAAGTTTACGCCGCGGATTTCGTCGAAACCGACCGCACAGGTCTCGTACACTCCGCGCCGGGACACGGTGTCGACGACTTTGAGGTCGGTCAGGAGAACGACCTACCCGTCTTCTCACCCGTCGGCGAGGACGGCGTCTACACCGACGAGGCGGGCGATTACGCAGGTAAGTTCGTCCGTGACGCGAACGAAGGCGTTACCGACGATCTCACCGACGGAGGCTACATGCTCGCCGAAGGAACGCACGAGCACCGTTACGGACACTGCTGGCGTTGTGACACGCCTATCGTCTTCGTCGCCACCGACCAGTGGTTCATTACGGTTACCGACGTGAAAGACCGTTTGCTCGAAGAGATAGACAAGAGCGAGTGGCACCCACAGTGGGCGCGCGACTCGCGTTTCCGCGACTGGGTCGAGAACGCACGCGACTGGAACGTCTCGCGCCAACGTTACTGGGGTATACCTGTCCCGATCTGGATATGCGACGAAGGACACCGTACGTGCATAGGAACGCGTGACGAACTGCAGGAGCGCGCAGTCGGTGACGTGAACGTCGAGGAGCTCGACCTCCACCGTCCCGACGTTGACGAGGTACACGTCGAATGCGCCGACTGCGGCGAACCCGCCGAACGCGTCGTCGATGTCTTCGACGTATGGCTCGACTCCGCCACTGCGTCGTGGGCTTCGCTCGGCTACCCGTCCGACGAGGAGGCTTTCGACGAACTTTGGCCTGCCGACCTAATCATAGAGGCGCACGACCAGACGCGCGGATGGTTCTGGACGCAGTTGGGCATGGGTGTGACGGCACTCGACGAGATACCGTACAAGGAGGTCGTTATGCACGGACATGCGCTCGACGAGGATGGACGCAAGATGTCGAAGTCGGTCGGCAACATCGTGACGCCGCAGGAGGCTATCGACCGCCACGGCGTCGACCCTCTGCGGTGTTTCCTTCTGTCGCACGACCAACACGGCGACGACATGCGTTTCTCGTGGGACGAGATAGAGGCGAAGAAACGTACACTCAACGTCGTCTGGAACACCTACCGCTTCCCTCTACCGTACATGCGTCTCGACGGTTTCGACCCCGACGAGACGACCCTCGAAGACGTAGAGACGACAACCGCCGACGACTGGGTGCTTTCGCGTCTCCAGACCGTCGAGTCGGAGTATGCCGGGTACATGGAGGAGTACGAGATCGACAAGGCGCAGAAGGCTCTTCTCGACTTCCTGACCGAGGACGTTTCGCGTTTCTACGTTCAGGTCGTCCGTCCGCGTATGTGGGAAGCCGAAGACTCACCGACCAAGAACGCGGCTTACGCGACGCTTTACGCCGTCCTCGAACAGTCGGTACGTATGCTCGCTCCTTTCGCGCCCCATCTCGCCGAACGTATGTACGAAAACCTTGGCGACGTGACGACCGTCCACGCTCTCGACTTTCCCGAAGCCGACGACGCGCTCCGTGACGAGACGCTCGAAAAACGCATGGACGTACTCCGCGAAGCCGAGGAGGCGGCGGCGAACGCACGCCAGCAGGCGGAGCGTAAGCTACGTTGGCCCGTGCGGCGTATCGTCGTCTCGACGGACGAGGATGACGTACGTGACGCTCTCGGTGCTCTCGAACCCCTGTTCCTCGACCGCGTCAACTCGAAGTCGCTTGAGGTCGTCGAGGAGTACGACGAACTCGTGGAGGTCGCCGAACCGCAGATGGGCGCGATAGGACCCGAATTCGGCGAGGACGCAGAGAAGGTTATGAAAGCCGTACGCGACGAACCGCGCGAGAAGGTCGAGGACGGCGTCGAAATCGACGGCGAAACGGTGACGCTCGATGAGGATATGGTCGAGTACACCGACAAGACGCCTGAGGACGTAGAGGCGGTAGGGTTCGACGGCGGAACGGTCTACGTTGACGTGTCGCTTGACGACGAGATACGCGCCGAGGGCTACGCACGCGAACTCGTGCGGCGCGTACAGGAGATGCGTAAGGAGCTTGACCTCGATGTCGAGGAACGTATACGCGTCTCCTTCGACGCAGAGGACGACGAGATACTCGAACTCGCCGAACGCCGAACCGACTACATACTCGAAGAGACGCGCGCCGACGGGATAGCCGATGAAGTCGACGCCGACCTGACGGAGGACTGGGACGTGGAGGGCATACGCGTCACCGTCGGTGTAGAGGTTCTCACCGTCTGACGTCTGTCACCTGATACAAGAAAAGACTAATAACCGAACGAGCGCTACGGTGTAGTATAAGCTTTACAGATATGGTATCGGTCACGCCCGGACGTACCGTCTTGGTCGTAGTCCTTGCTATCTCCCTGTTCCTACTCGTACCGACACCGTCGGCTCAAGTTACCGACGAACGTCCGCACGCCACTGTCTATACCGTCGACGTAGACGGGGACGGAAATGCGACGTGGAACATACAGCTCCGTTACCGTCTCATAGGTGAGAACGAGATAAGCTCGTTTGAGACAGTACAGGAGGAGTTTGAGAAAGGCAATCTGACCGTCTTCGACGGTATCGAGGAGGAGATGCGACCGTTCGCAAACGAAGCCTCCAACCTAACGGGTCGCCCTATGTCCCTTTCGGGGTTCGAGAGGGATATCCGTGTGCGCGATACGTTAACGCTGACCGAAGGGTTAGTCTCCGTTTCGTTCAACTGGTCTAACTTCGCAGGCACAAACGGCTCCGTCGTCCGTGTCGGCGACGTATTCGCGGGGGGCGGTCTCGCGCTCGCGGACGACGAACGTCTCGTCGTCGAATCCACCGGCGCACCCCCTGTCTCGTCTGTATCCCCCGAACCCGATACGCGCGACGACGGTCGTTTCGTCTGGGACGGAGAGATATTCTTTGGCGAGGGACAGCCCAGTGTGGTCTTCGGCGACCCTCCTGAGACCGACGCCGACACAAACGGCACCGACGTAAACCGAACCGACGACGATAACGTCTCCCGAACCGACGGTTCGCCCACAGCCGCAACCGTGATCGCGGGTATCTTAGTCCTACTGTCGGGGTTCGCAGGCGGCTTCTACCTGAGCCGTTCGGGCTTCTTCGGCGGTGAGACCCGTAAAGAAACCGCCACCTCCGAAGACGGTGACGAAGAGGAGACCGTCGACGACGAACTGCTCACCGACGAGGATCGCGTCGTCCGTATTCTGCGTCAGAACGGTGGGAAGATGAGGCAAGCCGAGATCGTCGAACGGACGGAGTGGTCGAAGAGCAAGGTCAGTATGCTCCTGAGCGACATGGAGGAGGACGGTACCGTCTCCAAGCTCAGGCTCGGACGCGAGAACGTGATCGAACTGGAGGATTCCGAAGGGAACGGATGAGGTACGGTGACTGGGAGCCTTTCTACGAAGCGATCCTTGAGGGGTTCGGCTACACGCGCGAGGACGACAGACGCGCCGCGCGTGTTCTGAACAGCCGTCTGGACGCGTTCGACGACCACCGTCTCGACGCCTTACTGGACGGTGAGACGGTGGTGGTCGTCGGAAACGCGCCGTCGCTCGAACCCCGACACGTCACCGAGGGGGTAGTCGTAGCCGCAGACGCCGCCGCCCTGCGTCTCTATGAAGCCGGCGTTGACGTGGATATAATCGTTACCGACCTCGACGGAGCGCCGCGTCACGCGGTCGAGAGATCGCACGACGGAACGGTCGTCGCTGTACACGCACACGGCGACAACGTGGACGCGCTTCGCCGGTACGTCCCGCGTTTCGAGTCCCGAAACGTCGTCGGAACCACACAGACACGTCCTTTCGGCGTCCTCCATAACTTCGGCGGCTTCACCGACGGCGACCGATCCGCTTTCCTCGCGGACGGTTTCGGCGCATCGCGTATCGAGCTTCATGGGTTCGACTTCGGGGACGCTACGGGCGAAAAAAGGAAGAAGCTGAGATGGGCGTGGCGTCTACTTCGCGTCCTCGCCTACCAACGCCATGAATGGCTCGTTTAGTTACGCCACCGCGTCTATCTTCTCTTCGAGTTCTCCGTCCTCGTGCATCTCAACGACGATGTCGCTTCCGCCCAAGAACTCGCCGTCTACGAAGACCTGCGGAACCGTGGGCCAGTCCGTCACGTCCTCAAGAACCTCACGTACGCGCTCGTCACGTAGGACGTCGACGGTCTCGAACTCGTCCTCGTACAGCGAAACAGCCTTGACGGCGCGCGCCGAGTAGCCGCACTGAGGCATCTCCTCGTTACCTTTCATAAAGATGACGATGTCGTTCTCGTCCACGGCTTCCTCGATACTGTCACGCATCTCCTCCTCGCTCTCTGCGTTGTAGATTTCGCGTTCTGTATCTGTAACTTGCATATGCACCGGTAGGTACGACCGTCGGACGTAAAACGTTCACCCTTCTGCTTCGTCGTGCGTCCGCGCCCGTATCTCGACGGCGTGTATCTCACCTCCCATCGCCTCACCGAGGGCGTCGTACACCGCACGGTGTCTGTCGACGCGTGACATGCCTTCGAAGCCGTCCGAGACGACAACGACGCCGAAATGCGCGCCGTCCGAGCGCTCGTCCTCGTGATCTTCCTCGACTACCTCGACGTCTGCGTCCGGCATCTCGCTCTCTATACGTTCACTGACCTCTTGAGACTCCATGCAACCCGGTTCGTCTTCAAGTAACAAAACACCTCGTAAACTACGCGGAAGCTACTTACCTGACCGGTAAGAACAAACATGGCATGACTGACGAGGATACAGATATCCTCATCGTTGGCGGAGGGGTTGCCGGACTTGCGCTTGCGGGGTTTCTCGAACGCGACGGCTACCGACCGACGGTCGTCGAACGATCCGGGGAGGGCGACGGTTCGGGATGGGCTATCGGTCTCCGCCCCAACGGCGTTTCTGTTCTCGATAAACTGGGGTTCTGGACGAGGCTCTGGCGAGGGGTAGTATGTCCGAAGAAGTCGGGATAAGAACCTCGGACGGAGCATCGACAACCGTCCCTACCCGAGAGGGTATGCTCGCGCTACACAGGTCAGATCCGATCGAGGTTCTCCGAGGAGCTTTGTCGAGGTCAGAAGTACGGAGGGAAACATCTCCCCAAAACTTCGAGACCGACCGGGGTTCGGTTGAGGTAGGCTTCGGTCAGGGAACCGAACCGTACGATATCGTCGTGGGAGCCGACGGCATAGGCTCGTGGGTCGGATCGGAGATGTTAGATACCGAGGTGGTGCGCAGGAGTACCGTCACATGGTCGTTCAGGGTCCCCTCGTCGGCGGAACCCGTTCTACCACCGAACCTTGTTAGCCTCTTCGCACCCGGAACCGGTGCGATAGCCGACGAGGTAAACGGTCGCGCACTCGTGAACCTTTCAACCAAGCTACCCCCCGCTGAGACTCCCCAGCCACCAGCCCTCGACCTACTCCGCGATGTCGCCGACGATATCGGCTGGCCCATCCCCGACTACGTCGGCACCCTCGATGACACCTCGGAGGTATACTTCCGGAGAGACTACGAGGTCACCGCACCGTCGTGGCACAGCCAAAACGCCGTGCTCGTAGGCGACGCCGCGCACGCCGTGCACCCTATCGTCGCCGCGGGTGCCACGCTCGCACTTGAAGACGGTTACGTCCTCGCCGACGAACTCGTCTCCGAGAGCGACCCAAGCTACGCCTTCGCGTCGTTTGAGAAACGCCGGAGGGCGCGCGTCAAAACCGTCAGGAAAGCCGCCCACGTTGCCGAACGGTAGCCTTCTCGGAGTCCTCTTTATTGACGGTGCCCCGGAACACGCTCGCGCGGATCTTACCGGTTCCGGGATTCGGTGTCGCTCTACGCGGTATCAGTCTCGCAAAGCCCTCACTCGACGAGGTTTAGACGTAAGGATTTTACGCCGTCCACCTCTTTCTACTCCGATGGAACCCGACCGCGAAAAGCTCAGAGAAGCCGGGCGTATACACGCCGAGGTCTCCGAGACGGCGCGCGATATGGTCGAGGAAGGTGCGCCGCTTCTCGAACTCGCCGAGGTAGTCGAGGAGGAGATACGAGACGAAGGCGGCGCTCCCGCCTTCCCCGTCAACATCTCGCGCGACGAGGAGGCGGCGCACGCAACCCCGTCACGCGGCGACGAAGAGACGTTCGGCGAGGAGATGGTCAACGTCGATATCGGTGTACACGTCGACGGCTGGATAGCGGACGCCGCGTTTACTGTCGATCTTAGCGGCAGGGACGAAATCGTCGAGGCGTCGCGCGATGCGCTCGAATCGGCGCTCGACCGTGTCGAAGCCGGTGTATCGACCGCCGAACTCGGTAATGCGATAGAGGAAACGATAGACGGCTACGGCTACAACCCCGTCTACAACCTCACGGGACACGGACTCGGCGAGTACCAACAGCATACGTCGCCGAGCGTACCCAACCGGGGCGTCGACCAAGGCGTGACGCTCGAACAGGGCGACGTGATCGCTATCGAGCCTTTCGCAACCGACGGCGGCGGGAAGGTCAAGGAGGGCGGAGACGAGGAGATATACTCGCTTCAGGACACCGACGCGCGTGTTCGTTCACGCCGCGCACGCGAACTCGTTGAGACGATATCCGACGAGTACCGTACGTTACCGTTTGCGAAACGGTGGATCGACGACGACCGTCTCGATATGTCGCTCCGCCGTCTCAAGTCGACCGACGTTGTCGAAGGCTACCCCGTCCTAAAGGAGGACGAAGGCTACTTTGTTTCGCAGGCTGAACACACCGTTATGGTGGAGGAAGACGGATGCGAGATAACGACCGAATAAGTAAACTGTTATGTTCATGGGACGCTTAGGGAGCAAGATAGGATGGAAAGGTTAGACGTAGTCGAGGTGATACTCACCGCCGAGACGTACAACGACAGCCCCGAACTCGACGAGGACGACCTACCGCCGCGTTTCCGCAAGGCGGCGTGGAACGGCGAACGGAGTATAGACCGTCCTCTGACGGTGACCGAAGGCTTCGTCGAAGAGGTATACGGCGAGGAAGGCGCATGGGAGTCTATACAGGATCTACCGTTCACCGACCGTGACTCGGTGGACGGTACGTTACGTTTCACAGTCTCAGAACTCGCGCGTGACTGGTACGCCGACACTGTGGACGAGGAACGCCTCGCGCGTAACCCGGCTCTCGCGTACGAGTTCGGCGACGAGTTCGGCGTTGACTACGACGAGGTCGTGGCGGAGAACCAGCCCAAGGAGGCGGACGCCGAATGGGTTCACAGCCTCGTCGATGAGGTGCTCGGCGAGGGCGAGGAGGCGGAGGAGATGCTCGAACTCGTCGAGATATTCGCCCCCGGTGAGATAGAGCAGGGTCTCGACGATATCGTTCTGACAGACGAACAGGAGAAGGAGGTGCAGAAGGTGATGAAGGCGATAGAGCACCGTGACTACCTCCGCGAGGTGGGTCTGAGCGAGATAGGCAAGCTTCTCTTTGTGGGTCCTCCGGGAACCGGAAAGACGAGCACTGCGAAGGCGCTTAGCGGGAGGCTCGAACTGCCTTTCATAGAGGTCAAGCTCTCTATGATCACGTCGCAGTACCTCGGTGAGACCTCGAAGAACGTCGACAAGGTCTTTGAACTCGCAAAGATGCTTTCGCCGTGCATACTGTTCATAGACGAGTTCGACTCGATCGCAAAGACGCGCGACTCCGACGAACACGCCGCGCTGAAACGTACCGTCAACACGCTCCTTAAGAGCATAGACGATATATCGCTCGTCCGCGACTCGGTTCTGCTGATAGGCGCGACGAACCACCCCAAGATGCTCGACTACGCCGCATGGCGGCGTTTCGACGAGATAGTCGAGTTCCCCGCGCCCAACGAGGAGATGCGCGCGCAGATCCTGCGTATAATCACGCGCGATGTGGATATAGAGGGGTTCGATGCACACGAACTCGCAGAGGAGACAGAGGGTCTAACGGGGAGCGACCTACGTCTCGTTCTGCGCGAGGCTGTTCTCGACGCTCTCACCAACGACCGCACGGAGCTAACACACCAAGACCTCGTCCGCGCCGTCGGCAACTTCGAGAAACGTAAGAACCTCAAGGAACTCGACATGATGGAAGGCTCGTCACCTATCAACGGCGAGGAAGGGCACGACCACGACCACCCCACGGAGGCGCACGAGGGCTGATGCGCCTAACCCTCCTCGGTACCGGTGACTCGGCTGGGGTGCCACATATCGGCTGTGACTGCGAGACGTGCCGACGGTACCATGAGGAAGGTAGGCACCGGACACGTTTCTCCGTACTCGTTGAGAACAACGGCGAGAACATACTCATCGACGCGTCGCCCGACCTGCGTTTCCAGTTCCTGCGTGAGGGCATCGAAGACGTGGACGCAGTCGTTATCACGCACGCACACTACGACCATTACGCAGGACTCGGAAGCCTGTACCGCGTGGTCTGGGACGCTCTACCTATCTACGGCGCACCCAACGTACTCGACGCCGTTCTCAACGAGTACGCTTACCTACCGTTTCCGAGGCGTTTCGAAGCAGAACCGTTCGAGCCTTTCGGTGTCGCGGGTCTGGAGTTCACGCTCGTCCCCGTACACCATCCGCCAATGGAGACGTACGGCGTCGTGATACGTGACGAATCTACCGACACCAAGGTCGTCCTAAGCGGCGACACGTCGCGTTTCTTCGACGACGACTCGTTCGAAGCGATGCGGAACCCTGACCTGCTCGTCGCCGACGCGTTCGTACCCTCAGACACGACCCACAACCGTTTCGTCGCCGACCGTATCTCCGACGACGGTCTGGAGTTCGCAGACAAGCATATGACGTACGAGGGTGCGCTCGATCTCGCCGACGCACTCGACGCCGACGATCTCGCGCTCGTCCACGCGTCGCACTACTTCGACGACGACTACGACGAACTCGCAGACGACGGCGACACGTACGTCTTCTAACACCGCGGACGAAACGTAAGGGATTAACGACACCGACGACAACGTGGTTCAGATGTCTGCCGAAGCCCCGGCTTCCGCGGAGAAACGCGAGGCTCATCTCCGTGGCGTCAAGGTTACGACGATGTCATGCGTCTTCGGAGTCCTCGCCGCTGTCGTCTCCTGGATAGTTACACCTGAGGAAGCACTCCAGACCTTTCCCAACGTCGGTGTCGTCGTTTTCGGGGTTGCGGTCGCCGCGCAGAAGCCGTTTCTGCCTCGTCTCGGTAAACACGAGATGTCGAAGAAGGACTGGCTCTACGTCGGTTTCATGACCTTCGACCTCTGGTTCATAACGTGGACGGTGCTTCTGACCGCGGGTAACGCGGTTTAGACGACGACGGCGACGACGGCGACCGAACACGCGACGAGGATAAAAGCCGTATCGGTTCTTTCCCAGACGAGTCCACGTAACGACGACCTTTCGCTCGAATACGCACGAGCCTCAACGGCGAGAGCGACAGTGTCGGCGCGTCTGAACGTCCGTATCAGAAGCGTAAATGCCGTCGAACGTACGCGTGAGTACCACGACCGGCGTTCGCCGAGACGTGCCTTACGCGCATCGCGGACACGACGGGACTCCTCAAAGACGAGAGGGAAGAAACGCGCCGCGGTCGCAAACATCGTACCCCAGTCCGTCTCCTCGACCGACGGAAGAGGTTCGAGGAACGACTCGACGGCGAGACGTATATCGCCGGGACGCGTCGTCGCCGAGACGGTGTACGCGAGTGCTATGATTACGACGAAACGCGCCGAAGCCACCGTACCTGCCACAGCGCCCGGTACGAGACCCGCGGGATCGGAGACGGCACGCGCAACCGTACCGACCACGAGTATAACGAGGACGAGACGGACATCGCGCAGAAGTTCGCGCGCGGACACCCCCGCCGACCTTGCTACGAGATACGTGACGACACCGACAGCCGCGGTTACGCCGGCGGAAGCCCACGTAAGCCCCAAGGAGACTACGACGAGAGCGGTAAGCTTCGCGCGGGCGTCGACGCCGTGCACGAACGTATCACCGTCGCGGTAAGCAAACTTCGGACGCGTCATCTGTAGCTACACGGCGTACGTACGCCGTACCCCTCCAGACCGCGCGAGAACAGTTCGTCGGGAGTACCGTCTTCTGCGACGCTACCGTCTTCGAGTACGACGGCGCGTTCCGCAAGGTCGACAAACGGTTCGGCGTCGTGTGTCGCCACAACGACGGTCTTTCCGTCTTGGTTCGCGCCAACGACGCGTTCCACGACAGCCTTCTCACCCTCGTAGTCGAGGTCGGCGAGCGGTTCGTCAAGCGCGAGCACATCCGGGCGCATGGCGAGAACGCCCGCGAGCGCGACGCGTCTAAGTTCGCCGCCGGATAGCTCGTACGGCGACCGGTCGAGTAGAGCTGTCGCGCCGACCGCGGATACGGCTTCGTCGACGCGTTCACGTATCTCGTCGGTCTCAAGACCTAAGTTTTCGGGTCCGAACGCGACGTCGTCCTTGACCGTCTCCGCGACTATCTGCGATCCGGCGTCCTGAAATACCATACCGACTTTCCGACGCGCCCCTTCACCGTCCTCGTCGGTCGGAACGCCGTCGACCAGCACGCTTCCCTCGTCCGGTGTGAGAAGCGCGTTCATATGGCGTAGAAGCGTCGTCTTTCCGCTTCCGTTACGTCCGAGAAGGAGGACGAACCCGCCGCTGTCGATCTCAAGACTAACGCCGTCGAGCGCTCGTTCGCCGTCACGTTCGTGAGCTACCCCCTCGAAACGTATCATACGGCGGTAGCTTCCGTCGATGTTGTACCGACACGTACCGTGTGCGCCGCGAGCGCCACGAGTCCTACGCCCATAAGTGCGGGTAGGTAGACGCCGTACCCGACGGAGTTACCGACTTCGAGGCTCCACGACGAGACGTTGAGATGGGCGACGGCTGTCATTACCGCACCCGCGACACCGACTGCACCGTAGCCTACTGCGACGTAGCTTTCGTCCATACCTCTCACCGCGCCGACCGCGAGCCCAAGAGCCGTTACGCCGAGGAGTGCTGTCGCTCCACCGTAGACCGCAAGCGACGGGGCGGACGCCGACGCCGTCACAGTCTCCCCCGCCACCTCTCCCGAAACCGTTGTCTCCCCGCCGACGAAGTATCCCGGAACACCCGCCGTCGCGGAGCCTTCTTCTCCGCCCACCGAAACCGCCTTCGAAAGATACGCCCACGGAATGAGCGTACTCATAACCATACCTGCTCCGAGCGCGACGCCGTAGAGGGAGCGTTCCTCAACGCCACTCACCCGCGGACCCTCGGACGCCGAGGCGACGCCCGCACGTGACAGGCTCTCCGAAAGACCTACGGCGAGCGCCAGTTCGGGAAGTCCCGTTACTACGAAAGGCGCTATACCCGCGGCGAACGCCGCCTCGGGACTCATACCGTAGAAGCCCATCAGACGCACAGCCCCGGCTACGAGTATGAGCCACGACGCCAGAAGAGCGCCGACAGCCTTGACCGAGAGACGCGTAACGCCGCCCCGGCCGTCTCCCCTTTCGGCGATAAACCCTGCGACAGCCGCACCGAACGGGAACGCGATCAGGTAACCGCCCGTGGGTCCGAGCAGATGACCCGCGCCCGCGGCACCGCCCGAGAAGACGGGTAGCCCCGCAGAGCCGAGAAGGAGGTATAGGGAGATCGCCACGAATCCCCATTTTGCGCCGAGTATGAAGCCCGCGAGAACCACGAAGAACGTCTGTAACGTGAACGGTACGGGACCCAGAGGTATCGAGAGCAACGCACCCGCTCCTGTGAGCGCCGCGAGGACGGCGGCGTACGACATCTTACGTATCTTTTCCGACTGCTCCATACAGCCACGTCTTCGTCAACCCGAAAAACTGTTATGGTTTACGCAACTTGCCGGTTCCGCTCCGTTTATTAGCTTCGGTGACGTATACAAGGCAGAGAATGATACTCGTGCTCGAAAACGAGGTCGACCTCGACGAGCGTTACCTCGTCGACGAGATCACCCGGTACCTTCCGGAGCACGAGGTATACGACTACGCACGCGAAGGCGGACAGCCCGACCTTACGGGCGTCGAAGGTGTCATCATCGGGGGTAGCACAGCGGGGGTCTACGACGCGGACAGACACGTATGGATGCGCGAGCAGAAACGCCTCGTGCGCGAACTCGTTGACCGGCGTATACCGACGCTCGGTGTCTGTTTCGGACATCAGATCGTAAACGCGGCTCTCGGAGGTGCGGTTGAGGATACCGGAAAACGCCGTGCACATCTCGTGCGCGCCGAGCTTGGTGACGACCCACTGTTCGACGGTGTTACCGACACAGTTCCTGTCCTCCACTCCGACCGTGTTACGGACGCGGGTGACGGTATGCGCGTTATAGGAACCGCGGGCTACTACGACGCATTCGCAACACGTCACACCGATGCGCCCGTCTGGACGGTTCAGTTCCATCCTGAGTTCACACCACGCGTCAAGCATCTCGGGAACGGCTGGACGGACAACCATCTCTCATTTGAGGGTTCGACGGCGACGCGTACGTTACGTAACTTCGCGCGCCTCGCACGCGAGACGACGGACTCTTCGTACCGTACGGCGCTCACCCGAACGGATTAAGTCGGGGCGTTACCACGGGCGAACGTGGAAGCGACGTACGACGAAGACGACAGACGCGTCCGTGTCACGGACGACGCACGCCAACAGCTATACGACGCGAGCGGGTACGGCGAACCCCTTGACGGCAACGCTGTCTCCCTCTCAACCGTCGAAGCCGCGTACCTGCTCTCAGAGGGGAAGCTTGGCGACGTGGACGGCGACGGGTATACCGACTTCGTCCGGCGTGCGGTCGACGACTTCGCAGTCCTGCGCGTCTACACCGACCTGCGCGACCGCGGCTACTACATCGACCACGGCGAAGAACTCCGTCTGTACCGACGCGGCGAACATCCCGCGAACGCCTCCGCTGTTGGGCGCGTCGTGGTAGCGCGCGAGGGCGACGACGTTAGCCTGTCGACACGTATCCATCTCCTCGCTGTCGCCGACGATGACGGCGACGTCACGTACTTCGACTTCGCGCGCGTCGAACCCGACGGCGACTTCCCCGAACCGTCGCGAACTGTACGTGTCGAGGAACGCGGGGGCGAGAGCCTCGTAACCGACGCCTCCGTGCTCGAACCGCCGAGGTACGGGGCTTCGGCTGAGGAAGGACGTGTCCTCTCGGACGTCGAGACGGCGTACCTCGCTGACAGCGGCTTCGTTGACGACGGTAGCCGGTACACGGACGGTGTCGATGACAGACGCCTTGCCGTCTACACCGACCTGCGCGACAGGGGTACGTGCCCGCGTACGGGGTTCAAGTTCGGCTCCGACTTCCGTGTCTACGAGACGACCGACGACGACCACGCGGGCTTCCTCGTCTCGCCCCTCAACCCCAACGGGTCGCTCCCCGTAGTCGAGCTATCACGTGCCGTCCGTCTCGCGCACGGGGTTAGGAAGACCGCCGTCTTCGCCCTCGTGGACGACACCGTCGAATACGTCGCCGTCGAACGCGAACGTCCTTGAGAAACCGAACCGTGAGCCTCTTGTTACCGGACACGTAGCACAAACGTGGGAGACCTATTCGCGTCCGACGTTCCGGCGTCGCTCGAAACCGACTTTCCGTCCGTCGAGACGCCGGTGCCGTTTGAGAACGCCCTCGGATCCGCGAGGGACGGCGACCGTCTGACCGTCGACGAGGCTGTCGAACTCCTGACGACCGGTACCGACGTAGACGGTATCGACACCGAACGTAAGGACGTGGTTCTCGGAACAGCGGACGCACGTAGACGTGAGGTCGTAGGCGACGATGTAACCTTCGTCGCCAACATCAACAACAACGTCACGACGGCGTGCGACGTCGGCTGTCTGTTCTGTAACTTCAAGGACGCACCGCACGGGTTCAAGAACGAAGGCGGTGACGGGTTTACCAAGACGGTCGAGGAGTCGCGCGAAACCGTCGCAGAAGCACGCGAACGCGGTGTCTACGAGGTGTGCTCCGTCAGCGGTCTACATCCGGCGCTCGTGCTCGACGACGAACACCGTGAGGCGGTCGAAGGCAGTGCTGAGTACACCCCAGCCGGCGACTTTGTCGACGATCCCGGTACGTACGTCGACCAGATACGCGCGATGAACGACCTACACGTCCACGCCGTCACGCCGGAGGAGGCGGAGCACGCGCGCCGTGGCACCGAACGGACGTACCGTGACGTTTACGAAAACCTCGCCGACGCGGGACTCGACACCGTACCCGGAACCGCGGCGGAGATACTCGTCGACGAGGTACGCGACGTTATCTGTCCCAACAAGATAGACACGGACGGATGGATGGACGCGATGCGTGGTGCGGCGGAGGCGGGTCTCGGAACCACGGCGACCATAATGTACGGGCACGTCGAAAACGCCCACCACCGTGCGCTCCATCTGAAACGTGTGCGCGACCTACAGGACGAGACGGACGTTATCACGGAGTTCGTGCCTCTCTCCTTTGTCCACGAGAACACGCCCCTCGGCAAACGCGGCGTGACGGGTGCGTCGCGCGCCGAGGACGAACTCATGATCGCTGTCTCGCGTCTTTTCCTCGACAATATCGAAAACATACAGTCGTCGTGGGTCAAGTACGGCGACGAACTCGGTCTGCGTATGCTCGAATGCGGTGCGAACGACTTCATGGGTACGCTCCTGTCGGAGGAGATAACCAAACGCGCGGGTGGCGAACATGGCGAGTTCCGTTCGTTCGGATGGTACGTCGAAAAGGTGCGCTCTATCGACCGCGTCCCCGTCGAACGTTCGACCGACTATCAAAAACACCGCGTAGTCGACGACCCACCGCACGGACCCGCGCTTGGACCCGACGCCGACGGCACGCCTCTTCTCGACGGAACCTGAAGCTATATGTGGGTCGCACCCAACCCGCCCACATGGGAAGCGTAAAGAGGCTGACGGCTGACGAACCCCCGTCGTCGTCGCTCGGTCGCGGGACGTTCGTCTTCTCCGACGACTACTCCGTATTCGACTGGGGCAAGATGCCCGATGGGATAGACCGTAAGGGCGCGGCTCTCTGTACCACCGGTGCGCAGACGTTCGAACTCCTTGAAGACGCCGGGGTACCGACACACTACCTTGGCGTCGTCCGTGACGGCGAGACGGTTTCGCTCGACGAGGTCGACGCGCCGACGGACGCGATGGCTATCGAACTCACGCGCGTGCCCGACCTTCCTTTCGACGGTACGACGGGCGAGTACGGCTACGACGCGTTCCATGATGAGGGCGGTTCGAACTACCTCGTCCCTCTGGAGATCGTCTTCCGTAACGCCGTCCCTCCGGGTTCGTCGATACGTTCGCGTTACGAACCGTCCGACCTCGGCGTCGACGCCGACGGATGGGACGACGGCACCGTCGAACTCGACGAACCTCTCGTCGAGTTTTCGACCAAGTTCGAGGAGAAGGATCGTTACCTCGACGATCAGGAGGCGTTGACCGTATCGGGACTCGACGAGGACGCCTTTGGGACGCTCCGTGAGACGGCGCACGCCGTCAACGAGGTCATCACGGAACACGCCGACGGTGTGGGACTTTCACATCAGGACGGAAAGATAGAGTGCCTGTACCACGACGGCGACGTGAAGGTCGCCGACGTTGCGGGAACGTTCGACGAAAACAGGTTCCTGCGCGACGGCACGCAGATAAGCAAGGAGTTCCTCCGTCAGTTCTACAAGGGGTACGACCCCGAATGGGTCGACGCCGTCGGCGACGCGAAGGACGAGGCGGACGCGCGCGGTGTCGCCGACTGGCGCGGACTCTGCGACGTTCAGCCGAAGCCGCTTCCGGGTGATGTCGCAAAGACGGCGAGCGACCTGTACCGCGCGGGCGCGAACGTCTACACCGAACGCGAACTTTTCGAAGCGCCCGCGCTCGATGATGTCGTCGGACGTATAGAGAGACGTATCGGCTGAGAACGAGTATAACAAGAGGTATTACCGCTCGAACACGAACCCCGAACATGACCTACGAAGCCGTCGTACGCGTGACGCTCAAGGGGGGCGTCCTCGATCCGGAGGCGAAGACGATACAGCGCTCCCTCAACCGTCTCGGATTCGGTGTCGAGAACCTACGCACCGCCGACGAGTACGTCGTTGAGATCGACGCCGTCGACGAGAACGAGGCGCGCGAACAAGCCGAGGAGATGTGCGAACGACTCCTTGCGAACCCCACGATACACGACTACACAGTGGAGGTACGTGAGACGTGACGGTCGCTGTCGTATCGTTCGGCGGTTCGAACTGCGACCGCGACGTTGCGAAGGCTCTCCGACGTATCGACGTACCCGCGGACACCGTCTGGTACAAGGACGAGGAGGAGGTCGCCGACGCCGACGGCGTCGTCCTACCCGGCGGCTTCTCGTACGGCGACTACCTCCGCGCCGGAGCGATGGCGGCGCGTACACCCGTTATGGAACGCGTCCGCAACCGTGTCGACGACGGCGCGCCCGTTCTCGGTATATGCAACGGCGCGCAGATCCTGTGCGAAAGCGATGTCGTCCAAGGCGCTTACGCACAGAACCTTTCCGCGAGGTTCCGGTGCGAACCCGTCCGTCTCCGTGTCGAGACCACCGACACGCCGTTTACGCGTCGTTTCGACGAGGGCGATACCGTCGAGATACCGATTGCGCACGCCGAAGGACGGTACGTTCCCGACGACCTCGACGCCCTCATAGACGACGACCGGGTTCTTTTCAGGTACGTCGACGAGAACGGCGAACCGACCGACGAAGCCAACCCGAACGGAAGCGTCGACAACATCGCGGGTATCGTCGGAGGGTCGCGCAACGTCGCCGCTATGATGCCCCATCCCGAACGCGCCTCACATCCGCTTCTCGGAACCGACGACGGTCTCGACGTTCTCGCGGGGTTCTCGGATCCTTCCGACGGATAGACGACGCGCACGGACTGAAACGACGCGCATAGGTTAGTCAGGTTTATTTCCCACCGGTATAACCATCGAACGATGAGGGGGAGAAGGTTCGTGCTCGTCGCCGCGGTTCTCGGGATAACCGGCTCCGTCTTCTACGTCACCCTGCGTTTCTTCGCCTCCGTACAGGTCGTTACCTACACAGACGGCTCTGTATCCGTCTCTCCGGGCGCTCTACCCGTTCAGCTTGGCTCCCTCGCAGTCTTTCTCGTCGTCTCCGTCGTCGGGCTGTACGTTACTATACGTCTTCTCACGCGCCCCCAAAAGACCGAGAAACACAGCTCCGACACTGACTCCTCATGGCGTCTATACCTCCACAGGCTCGAACTACCACCGTTCAACGAGGACGACGAGGACTGAACACGAAAGCCTAAAGCGATCTCCGCGTCTTGGACGACCATGGTAGACGTTGCGGTAAACGGATACGGCACCATCGGAAAACGCGTAGCCGACGCCGTCGCGCTTCAGGACGGTATGGATCTCGTCGGTGTCGCCAAGACGAAGCCCAACTTTGAGGCGCGTAACGCCGTCGAACGCGGATACCCTCTGTACGCCGCCGTCAAGGAGCGCGCCGACGAGTTCGCCGATGCGGGGATCGATACGGCGGGTACAGTCGGCGAGATGCTCGAACGCGCCGAGGTCGTCATCGATGCATGCCCGTCGGGCGTAGGGGCACAGAACGCGAGCATGTACGACGACCACGATGTCAAGGCGGTGTTCCAAGGCGGCGAGGACGACGCCGTCGCCGAACGTAGCTTCAACGCGTCGGCGAACTACGGAGACTGTGTGGGCGCGGACTCCGTACGCGTCGTCTCGTGCAACACGACGGGACTCCTACGCGTCCTCCATCCCCTCGAACGCGACCACGGTATAGGCAAGGTGCGCGCTACGCTCGTGCGCCGCGGCGGCGACCCTTCGCAACACGGACGTGGACCTATCAACGACATACTACCGAACCCCATCACGATCCCTTCGCACCACGGACCCGACGTCCGTACCGTGATGGACGTTGACATAACGACGACGGGGTTCAAGGTTCCCGCAACCCTGATGCACGTACATTCGTTAAACGTCGAGACCGAAGCGTCGCGCGCCGAGGTGATCGAAACACTCGAAGACGAGTCGCGCGTCCGTTTCGTCGAACCCGACGACCGCGTATCGAGTACCGCCGAAATCAAGGAGATGATGCTTGACGAAGGAAGACCGCGCGGCGACGCGTGGGAGAACATGGTCTGGCGTGACTCCGTGTCCGTTGAGGACGGCGAACTCTACCTGTTCCAAGCGATCCATCAGGAGAGCGACGTTGTTCCGGAGAACGTCGACGCGGTGCGTGCAATCGCGGGAACCGCAGACCGCGACGAGAGCGTCCGCGCAACGAACGAGACACTCGGAATCTGAGCTGTACCCACCCGACAACCGTTCAATCTGTCCGGGGAGAGGCAACAATACACCGCTACATGTAGCCGCCACGATATGGTGTACCCGACATCTCGCACGGTCTGACCAAGTTTTATTATCCCCGCCGACTAACGACGTGTCGTTCAGGAGGACGAATATTTGAGCATACACAACTCTGTTGAACTGCCGGTGAAACGCACGACAGGGGACACGTTGAAGGATCGTCTTACGGAGAACGCGTACGAGCGCATACTACCCGCGCGGTACCTGCGTCAGAACGAGGAGGGTGAGATGGTCGAGGATCAGGAGGAGCTTTTCGAACGCGTCGCCAAGAACGTCGCTCTCGCGGAAGCCGTCTACGCCGCGGAGCGCAACGGCGAAACTGTCTACGTCGAACCCTCGGACGTAAAGACCGACCACTCGAACCGTGACGAACTCGTCGAGGAGGTGTTCGGCGAGGGCGTCGCTCTTGAGGACGACGTTACGACGCAACTCACCGAGGAGAACGTCTCCAAGTTCGCGTACGACACCGTCGTACCCAAGCTTGAGGGCGAGGTGCGAGAAGCCGTTGTTGAGACGCGCGACGAGTTTCAGGAGGCTATGGAACGTCTGTCTTTCATCCCCAACTCGCCGACGCTTATGAACGCGGGCGACGAGCTACAACAGCTGTCGGCGTGCTTCGTCGACTCGCCCGGCGACGACATGCAGGATATACACGAGACGGCGAAGGAGGCGGCGGAGGTCTTTCAGTGCCTCACCCAAGACGCGACCGTCCGTGTGGAGGGTAAGGGCACCGTCTCGGTAGCCGATGTCGAACCCGGCGACGGTATCGTACAGCGCGACGGTGACGGGCATACGACGCGGAACGTCGACGAGGTACACGCGTACGACGAAGCGCCGGTTCGCCGTCTCGTAACCGAAGCCGGAACCGAGGTTACGGGGACGCCCAACCACGAACTCCTCATCGACGGCGACTGGACGCGTATAGACGAGGTAGGGGAAGGCGACTCGGTCGCCCTCCGCCTCGGATGGCTCGACAACGGTGGTACCGATGTCGAACTCAAAAAGGTCGAGACGGGCGCGATGTGGGGCGAAAGCCGTACCGTCTCGAACGGGGATATAGAGGAACTCCACGCCGAAGGTCTCAGCGACTACGCGATCGCGGAGACCCTCGGTACATCGCCTTCGACGGTTCAAAGACGCCGCTCCATAGAACTCGGTCTTGACCCCAACGGAACCGGCGGACGCTCCGAAGGGGACGTTGGCTTCGACACCGACGGCTTCGAGAGACTCCACGGCGACGGACACACCGACGGTCAGATCGCCGACGAACTCGGTGTCTCAGCGCGTACCGTCGCCCGTTACCGTGAACAGCGGTCTCTCGATCCGAACGGAAGCGGCGTCAAGACCGTCAGACAGCCCGGTACGCTTACACCCGAACTCGCCGAACTCGTAGGGATGTGGGTGGGCGACGGCTCCAAGCACGAGGACGGTATACGTTTCCATCTCGCACGCGATGAGACGGTTGAGCGCGCAGACCGTCTCTGCCGAGAACTGTTCGACGCCGGACTTGACCGGAGATGGGAAGACGGCTGTTACGACGCCGTCCTGCATAGCCACGAGGTGAAACGGTGGTGGCTCACCAACTTCGGTGACGCGAAGCCCGATGCGACAGAAGCGCGGGTTCCGGACGCCGTAAAACGCGCCGACACCGAGACCGTCTCGGCTTTCCTGCGCGGTCTTTTCTCGACCGACGGTGGCTTACAGAAGGATCTGTACCCGCGTCTCTGGAGTGCTTCGGAGGAGCTTATAGACGGCGTACAGAACCTCTTGCTCGGCATCGGCGTTCCAGCCGTACGGTGGGGGTACGACACCGACGAACGCGACTACTACAACGTCGGACCGACCGGCGAGACGGGTCTGAAGAACTTCATCGAGGACATCGGTTTCGTCGGTTCGCGTGACCAAACGATGCGCGACGAGTTCGGATCTGTCGACTCCGAGGAAACGACCGTAGGTAGCATCGAGGGTTCGACGTGGCAGGTACCCGTCGAAACCGTCGAGGATGCGGGTACCGACACCGTATACGACGTGACCGTTGCCGACGAACCCGAGTACGTCGCAAACTCGATCGTCTCTCACAACAGCGGCGGTGGAATGGGGTATGCCTTCTGGAAGCTACGCCCCTACGGCGATCCCGTCGGCTCCACAGGCGGTATCGCTTCGGGACCCATCACCTTCATGCGTACCTTTGACCAGATGTGTCAGACGGTCGCACAGGGCGGGACACGCCGCGGAGCGCAGATGGGCGTTATGCGTGTATCACACCCTGACGTCATACAGTTCATACACGCCAAGAACAAGGACGTGTCGCTCGCCCACACGCTCCGTCTCAACGACCCGGACGACTACACACACACGTCTTTCACCGAGGCGCTTGACGAGGCGCGCGAACTGATCGACGACGACGGGCGCGTGCCCCAGCATCTCCGTAACGCCGCCGAAGGACATCTGTCCAACTTCAACATCTCCGTCGGCGTCTCGCACGACTTCATGGAGGCGCTCGAAAACGACGAGGAGTTCACGTTCACCAACCCGCGTACGGACGAACCTCACGTTGCGACCGAGGGGACGAAGGAGATATACGAGAGGTTCGGTCTGGGCGACCACGTCGAGGTCGGCGAGGTTCTGAGCGTCCCCGCAAACGAAGTCTGGCAACGTATGATAGAGGGGGCGTACGAGAACGGCGAACCCGGGGTTATCTACCTCGACCGCGTCAACGACGAGCACTCCTTCGATGTCGAAGAGCATCCTGACCACGAGATGCTCGCTACGAACCCGTGTGTCACGGGTGATACGCTCATAAGCACGGAGAACGGTCTCGTTCCCGCGGAGGAACTCTACGAGACCGGCGTAGCTACGGATGTCGTCGTCGATGGACGCCTCACCGACGCGAAGGTCAAGGAAGCGAGTAGCGTCTACAAGACGGGGGAGAAGGACGTGTACAGGCTGACGACGGAGGAAGGCTATGAGATACGTCTCACAGCCGACCACCGTGTCATGACCGACGAAGGCTGGAAGGAAGCCGGAAGCCTTAGCGAGGACGACACGGTACATATACAGAACCGCAAGGGTGAGTTCGGTAGTCACGGCACCCCTGCCGAGGGACGTGTTCTCGGCTGGCTCGTCGGCGACGGGCATCTCAAACACGGCGAGGAACGCGCGGTTCTCAACTTCTACGATGAGGACGCAGAGGTTTCGGAGGCGTTCGCCGAGGACGTTAACGAGGTCGTACGTGAACCCACGGGCAACGCCGACTACGGTGTAGGCGTGTCCGAAATCGCGCGGGGTGACGACTACCGCGGCGAGGGCGCTCTCGAACAACGTATCCGATCCGCGAGGCTCTACGAGGTCGCCGAGGAAGCGGGTCTTGTCAAGGACAAACACGCGGTTCCTGACGCCGTCACGCGTGGGAGCGAGGGGATGGCACGCGGCTTCCTGCGCGCCCTGTTTACCGCGGATGGAGGCGTGCAGGGTAACGTCGAAAAAGGCGTCTCCGTCCGTCTGACGAGCACAGACACCGAACTGCTCAGGGATGTACAGCGTCTACTTCTCAACTTCGGTGTCTTCAGTAAGATATACGAGGGGAGGCACGAAGCCGGCTCGAAGGAGCTACCCGACGGCAACGGCGGCACCAAGGAGTACGAAACACAGGCTGATCACGACCTCGTTGTCTCGAAGGACAGTCTCGTCCGGTTCAGGGGCGAGATAGGCTTCCTGCTTGACCGCAAGAACGAGGAACTCGACGACCGCCTTGCCGAGTACGACCGCGAACCCTACGCCGACAGCTTCGACGCCACCGTCGAGTCGGTCGAGTACGACGGTCACGAGGCGGTCTACGACCTGACCGAGCCGGATACACATTCGTTCATCGGAAACGGTGTTGTAGTTCACAACTGCGGAGAACAGCCGCTCGAAGAGTACGAGGCGTGCAACCTCGGACATATCAACCTCTCGACGCTAGTCGCGCGCGACGCACCCGACTGGCGCGACTGGTACGCCGACAACGGCGACTCGTACGCGTCTCTCGAAGACGCTGTCGACGCCTTCCTTGACGAAGCGATAGACTGGGGAGAGTTCGACGACCGTATCGAGACGGGAACGCGGTTCCTCGAAAACGTCGTCACTATGTCCGACTTCCCCATCGACGAGATAGAGGAGAAGGTCTCCGAGATGCGTAAGATAGGTCTCGGAATAATGGGTCTCGCCCAGATGTACGTCCAGACGGGGATACGTTACGGAAGCGACGAGGCGAACGAGGTCGCGCGTCAGGTGATGCGGTATATCAACCACGGATCGAAACGTACCTCGCATGAACTCGCCGACGAACGCGGTGTCTTCGACGAGTGGGACAAGTCGAAGTACGCCAACCCGACGGAGTACGCCGACTGGTTTGAGAAACAGACGGGCGAGTCCGCGGACGACTGGGAGGACGGCTACCCGGTGCGCAACCACAACACGACGACGATCGCTCCGACAGGATGCGTTGACGAGGACTCGTTAGTCTCGACCGACGAAGGTCTGTGTCGCATCAAGAGCCTTGATAATACAGGCGCGGAGTTCGACCAGTGGGGCGAGATAGACGAAGCTGTCGCCACGGACGGCGGGACGAAGGCGGCGACGGCTGTCTACGACAACGGCTTCGCCGACGTGCGGCGTATCCGAACCGAAGGCGGGTTCAGCGTCGCCGCAACCCCGAACCACAGGTTCCGTACGCTCACCGAAGACGGCGAGTATACGTGGAAGGAAGCCGACGACTTCAAACCGGGTGATCGTATAGTGCTTCAGCGCGACACGTTCGAGGGCGGATCCCGCGCTACACTCGACACGACTGAGCGCGAGAACTACTACCGCAACACGGATCCGGATCTCAAACTCCCCGACGAGATGTCGTCCGAACTCGCAGAGTTCCTTGGCTACTTCATGGGCGACGGCTACGTCCACGACGACGTGGGTGTAAAGCTCGTTGTCGAGTCCGACGCCGAAGAGATAGACGAATATCTGCGTGAACTTGGAGAGTCGGTCTTCGGCGTTACACCGACCGTTGAGGACAGAGGTACGCGTCATGTCCTTATCTTCGGCGGACGCCACCTCCCTCGTTACTTCGACGACAACGGCTGGAAGAAGGAGGACGGAAACAACGGCGAGGGCGCGGCGAGCGCGTTTGTTCCCGACGAGGTGCTCGGAAGTGACGAAGGGTGCGCAAAGTCGTTCCTGCGCGGTCTGTTTGAGGCGGACGGAACCGCCTCGCGGAAGGTCGAACTCTCGACCGTCTCCTCCAAACTCGCCGAGCAGGTACAGACACTCCTTCTGTCGCTGGACTGTGTCTTCGTTCAGGACGTGCTGGAAACCGAGGGCATGGAGAACCACTACGGCGACAGACCACGGTACAGCGTACGCGGAGCGAACAAGCGCGAGGACAAACGTTTCCTCGACAAGATCGGATTCATAACCAAGACGACCGAGATTAAGCTTACGTCACAGTCGTACAAGCGCGACTCTTACCCGCCCGCTGTCGCCGATCATCTGCGTGACCTCAGCGGCTACGACGATGTAAGCGAGGAGACGAAGCACAGGGTTCGTCAGTCACCGATAAACGGCTCCGTAACCCGCAAGCTCGTGCGTGATGTCGAGGAAGAGACGGGTGAAAAGGTTCACGTCGACGGTCGCCGTCTTAACGACTTCTACGCCGCACCCGTCAAATCCGTCACCGAGGAGACGGCGTACACGAAGGACATCAGCGTCCCGTCGAACAACACGTACGTCGCAAACGGGTTCGTCACCCACAACACGACCTCGATGATAGGCAACACGACGGGCGGTTGCGAACCTATCTACAACGTCGCCTACTACAAGAACGTCTCCGATGACGTACAGGGCGATGAGATGCTCGTCGAGTTCGACGACTACTTCCTCCGTGTTCTCCGCGAGAACGACATCGATGTGGAGGCGGTCAAGGAAGAGGCTCAGGAGCAGATGTCGGCGAACGAGTTCGACGGCGTCGACGGTCTCGACACCGTACCCGACGCAATCGGCGAGCTTTTCGTCACGACGGGCGACCTGTCAGCGAAGGAGCACGCATCGGTACAGTGTGCGTGTCAGGAAGGCGTGGATAGCGCGATCTCGAAGACGACGAACGCACCACACGACTCGACGGTCGAGGACGCGAAGGAAGTCTTCGAGTACATCTACAGAAACGGCGGCAAGGGCGTCACCTACTACCGCGACGGCACGCGTTCGAAGCAGGTGCTGACGACACGCGCCGACAACAAGGACGCCGCGGACGACGTCGACCCGGTCGAGGAGGTGCGCGGGATGCTCGCAGACGGCGAACTCACCGTGGACGAACTCACCGACGGCGTCGAGGGTATCGATACATCCGACGCCGACACGCCTGAGGCGACCGCAGGCGCACAGTCGGGCGGGGAAGCCGACGGAACGGAACCGACGGCGACCGAAGACGCGACGAACGGTACCGCCGAAGCCGAACCCCCGAAACGCGGCGACGAGTTTGCGCCGCGTCCGCGACCCGACACCATTTCGGGCGCTACTCAGAAGGTCGAGACGGGGTACGGGGGTCTGTACGTCACCATCAACGAGGACGACGAGGGCGTCTTCGAGGTCTTCGCACGTATCGGCAAGTCGGGCGGCTACACCGCCTCGTTCACCGAGGCTATCGCGCGTCTCTCGTCCCTCTGTCTCCGCTCCGGCATACCGCCCCAACAGGTCGTACAGCAACTCGAAGGCATACGTTCGCCGAAGGTGACGTTCGACCGCGGCGAGCAGGTTCACAGCGTTCCCGATGGCATAGCGAAAGCTATGACACGGTACATGAACGGAGAGACACGTCCACAGCAGTCGCGTCTTCCGCTCCGCGAGGAAGACGACGACGAGGAGCCGCGTGCCGAAAGCGACGGCGGCACGGCGACGGCTTCGGGTGGCGACGTACAGCAGATAATCGACGAAGGACGCAACCCCGAATGCCCCGACTGCGGCTCGATGCTCGTCTACACAGAGGGATGCGTCAAGTGCAACGACTGCGGGTTCTCCGAGTGCTAAGGTAGCGTCGTCCTTTTGACGCGCGACGACGAACCGCGTTCATGCACGACTTCGTCCACGCCGCACCCGAAACGGCGACGACGCCCGCGAGGATGGCACAGACCGCGGCGCACGCGGGCTACGACGCCGTCGTCCTGCGCAACCATTTCAACCCCGACGACGCGTATCCCTCGTACGACATACCCGACGGAACAGGGATTCCGATGCACGAGGGCGTTGAGGTACGCGCCGACGGCGTCGAACCGTTACACGAAGGCGTCCGGCGCGCCGAACGAGGGGGTGCGGAGGTCGTCGCCGTACACGGGGGTGAGGAAGCCCTAAACCGCGCGGCGATACAGGCGGACGTCGACCTACTTGCTCACCCGAACCGCGGACGCGGGCGCTCCTTCGATCACGTTCTGGCGCGCGAAGCCGCGGAATCGGGCGTCGCCGTCGAACTGTCGCTCGCGTCCGTTCTGCGCTCCACCGGCGGCGAACGCGTCGAAGCCGTGCGCGACCTCCATACCACGTTAAAGCTCGTACGGAAGTACGGGACGCCTTTCGTCGTCTCCGCCGACGCACGCACGCATCTGGAGTTACGCGCACCGCGTGAACTCCGTGCAGTCGCGTACCTCATCGGTATCGACGAGGAAGAGTTCGACCGTGCGACGGACGAGACACCGCGCCGACTCGTCGAGAACGACGATGCGGACGTCGAGGTGCTCGACGGATGACACTACCCAAGTCGCTCCGTCCCCGGAACCGTTACGTCTTCTTCGAGGCTGAGACGCTCCCCGACGCCTCCTTCGGCGAGCACGACCTGCGCCGCGCACTCTGGTTCGAGGCACAGAACCTGTACGGCGACGTGACGAGCGCCGAGACACGCGCCAAGCTCGTCGAGTACGACGGCGACGACGCGACGTTAGGGGCGGGCGTCGTCCGTTGCGACCACGACGGCGTCGAAGAGACGCGCGCCGCTCTTGCATGTATCGATAAGGTGCAAGGCGACCCCGTCGGTATACGTGTCGTCGGCGTCTCGGGAACGCTCAAGGCGGGACGCGACAGGTACGGCGGTACACCCGAGACGCGCGAAACGACCGTCGACGGTTCACCTGCGTGGGAGCGCGGCGACGTCGTGGACGTACGGACAGACGACGGCTTTATGTGTGGCACGCACCACGACCTTGGTAAGGAATGATTCAGGACTCACAGCAACAGGCGTACGACCGCGCCATCACCATATTCAGCCCCGACGGACGTCTCTATCAGGTCGAGTACGCGCGCGAAGCCGTAAAACGCGGTACCGCGAGCGTCGGTGTGCGCGCGAGCGACGGCGTCGTTCTCGGAGCGTACAAACGCGTCCCTAATGAACTCATGGAGGCTGAGAACGTCGAGAAGATATTCCAGATAGACGAACATATCGGCGCGGCAAGCGCGGGGCACGTCACCGATGCGCGGAAGCTAATCGACATCCTGAGACGTGAGGCACAGGTCAACCGCGCGTCGTATCAGGAACCCATCGGCACCGAGACGGTCGTGCGCCGACTCTGCGACGAGATGCAGAAGTACACACAGCAGGGCGGCGTCCGTCCGTTCGGCGTCTCCGTTATCGTCGGCGGGATCGAGAACGGCGAACCACGCGTCTTCGAGACCGACCCCAGCGGCTCTTTCTACGAATGGCGCGCGACGGCGATAGGAGAGAACAGCGCGGAGATACGTGAGAACTTCGAGGCGAACTACGAGGAAGATATACCGACCGACGAGGCGGTGGCGCTCGCGTACGAAGCCGTCGAGGAGTCGAACGACGACATCACCCCTGAGTCGTTCGAGGTCGCCGTTGTCGAGACGGACGACGAATGCTTCACCGAACTCTCCGCCGACGAGGTTCGTGAACTCGTCGAGTAGCGCCTCGTTTTTTACGTCTCGCCCGCATATCCCTCCACGATGATATCCCTCGACGAGGCAGTAACCGCGCGTTTAGAGTCGCATGGACAGCGTTTCGAGGTACTCGTCGACCCCGACGCAGCGCTCGAAATAAGCCGCGGCGAGTTCGACGGCGACCTTACCGATGTAATCGCCGCAGAGGACGTCTTCGAGGACGCGTCGAGCGGCGACCGCCCGCCTGAGGAGTCGTTAGAGGAGGTCTTCGACACGACCGACCCGCTCGAAATCATACCGGAGGTCGTCATGCAGGGCGAGATACAGATTACGGCGGAACAGCGACGCGAGATGCAGGAGGAGAAGAGGCGACGTATCATAAACACGATATCGCGTAACGCGATCAACCCGCAGGAGAACGATACGCCGCATCCGCCTGACCGCGTCGAACGTGCCCTCGGAGAGACGGAGTTCCGTGTCGACCCCATGGTACCCGCCGAGGAGCAGGTGGACGAGGCTGTCGATGCACTCCGTCCCGTCATACCCATACGTTTCGAACAGGTGAAGGTCGCGTCCCGTATTCCTGCGGAGTACGCGGGTAAGGCGCAGGGTAAGCTACGCGACTTCGGAAAGCTCGAACGTGAGGAGTGGCAGGCTGACGGCTCTTGGATTGCGGTGCTTGAGTTCCCCGCGGGTATGCAGAACGAGTTCTACGACCTCCTCAACAAGCTCACAGAGGGCGAGGCGGAGACACAGATAGTCGACGACGAGGGTCTCTAAAAGACCGAGTCCGCCGTCGCCGCGCCTACGACGCTGAAAACCGCGCTGATGCTTACCGCCTTGAACGTCACCATCGCCACGACCGCTCCGTCACCTTCGACGAATGTCCGAGGCGCGTCGAAAAGCACAGCGAGCATACCGACAGAGCCGAACGCGACGACCATGAGGGTCACGAAACGTACGGGGACACCCACGACATCCTGTTCGTCCTCGGCGTCGCGTTCCGTATCCGCTTCGTACAGTGCACCGTAGCCGATACCCCCTACGAGGAGAGCCGTAACGACGCCGTTCACCGTCCCCATCTCGGCGGCGAGATCCCAGACCTCGCCTGTGACGACGAAAGGACCCGCAAGGAGGAATCCGCCGACCACCTGCTGAGCAACGTCCTCCAGACGGAAGTCGGCGCTGTTCCTCCTGAGCCTCATGAACCGTACTTCTCATCCAGACGTATATTCCCGTCGCTCGCCCTCGTCGGTACGTCACATGGTGGCACGGAGGTCTGAATCCGTTGCGTTTATATCCCCGTCGCGGGTACGGACGTACGCTTGACTACAGGGGCGTACGTCCCGAGTCCGTAAGGGCGAAGAGAAAAGCCGAAACAAGAGTCGGGATGGCCGAGTGGTTAAGGCGCAGGATTGCTAATCCTGTGGCGTTCGCGCCGCGTGGGTTCGAATCCCACTCCCGACGTGGAACGGAGAGATATGAGCCAAGAAGAACCAGAACAGGAAGAAGACGAAGACATCAGGTACTTCGTACGTGTCGGTAAGACCGACCTCGACGGTACCGAGAGCGTCGAAACGGCACTGCTTGAGATGGACGGTGTAGGCAGACGCGTAGCAAAGGCAGTTGCGGACGAGGCGAACGTCAGCCCGCGTGAGACACTCGGCAAGCTTGAGGACGACGAGGTTGAGGCTGTCAAGGAGGCTATACAGGGCTTCGACGACTTCGGACCCTCGTGGATGGTCAACCGCGAGAAGGATCGCTACACGGGCGACGACCTCCATATCGTCGGCTCCGAACTCGAAATCACGCGTGAGGAGGACATAAACAGGATGCAGAAGATAAGCTCGTACAAGGGCGTCCGTCACAGGAAGGGCAAGAAGGTACGCGGACAGCGCACCAAGTCGACCGGACGTACGGGCGGAGAGGTCGAGGTCAAGGTATCAGAGCTTCAGGCGGAAGCCGAAGAGGAGGAAGAATAGATGGGCTACCCGGGTAAGAACGTCAAACAGTACGAGACACCGAACCACCCGTTTCAGGGTGAAAGGATACAGGACGAGCACAGTCTTGTCGACGAGTACGGTCTGAAGAACAAGGAGGAGCTTTGGGGCGCACAGTCGGAGCTTCGTCGTTACAGGCGCGAGGCGCGTAACCTCCTCGGCGAACCCGACGAAGCTGTCGCCGACGAGACGGAGCAGTTGCTGGGACGCCTCCGGCGTATAGGCGTCCTCGGCGAGGAGTCTACGCTCGACGATGTCCTTACGCTCGACGTCACCGACCTTCTGGAGCGCCGTCTCCAGACAGTCGTCTACCGTCAGGGGCTGGCGAACACGATCGATCAGGCGCGCCAGTTCGTCAACCACGGGCACGTCGCCGTCGGCAGACAGCGCGTACGTGTACCGAGCTACACCGTCGACCGCGACGAAGGGAACACCGTCGAGTTCTACGGTAACTCGCCGCTCGCCGAAGACCTGCATCCTGAGCGCGCAGGGGAGGAGCAAGCATGAGTAGCGCGGACGACACGCCCGAAAGCGCCGACCGCGTCGGTGTCGCGCATATACACGCCAGTCTCAACAACACCATAATCACTCTCACCGACCTGACAGGCGCGGAGACGCTCGCAAAGAGTAGCGGCGGTTCGGTCGTCAAGCAGAGCCGTAACGAGTCGACGCCGTATGCGGCGATGCAGATGGCTGAGGAGGTCGCAGAGACGGCGCAGGAGCGCGGTATCTCGACCGTACACGTCCGTATACGTGCGCCCGGCGGGAACATGAACACCAACCCCGGACCGGGTGCGCAGGCGGCTATACGGGCGCTTGCACGCGCCGGTCTCGAAATCGGACGTATTGAGGACGTTACGCCGATACCGCACGACGGCTGTAAGGGTCCCAAGGGACGCAGGGGACGCGGAAACTGATGGACGTAGAACTCGTCGAACTCGACGACCGCGAAACGGAGTTCGTCGTTAGGGACGCAACCGCGCCGTTCGCCAACGGCGTCCGCCGCGCCATGCTCGCCGACGTGCCGACGCTGTCGATAGACACCGTCGACTTCTACGAGAACACGTCGGTGATGTTCGACGAGGTTCTCGCACTCCGTTTCGGTCTCGTGCCCCTGACCACCGACCTTGACACGTACGAACTACCCGACGATGACGAGGAGGACGACGTGGCGAACGAGGTCACGCTCACCGTCGATGTCGAGGCGGACGACGAGGAACGGACGGTCTACTCGTCCGACCTCGTCTCAGAGGATCCGGCGGTCGAACCCGCCGACGAGAACGTGCCGCTCATAAAGCTCAAGCCGGGTCAGGCTGTCGTCGCCGAATGCGTCGCGCGTCTCGGCAGAGGACGTGACCATGCGAAGCACCAGGGCGGTGTCTCGGTCGGCTACAAGCACCTCCACAGGCTCGTCGAGGACGGCGGCGAAGAACACGACGTTCGTCAGACACAGTCTGACGAGCCATCGAACTCCGCGGAAGTTCGAGACGCCGTCCGCGGCGTCGTAGAGACACCCGACGGCGAACTCGTCGATCTGACCGAGGAAAAAGGCATGGGTGGGTACGACGGGTACGGCGTCGAGGAGGTTCAGGACGCCTTCGTATTCCATGTCGAGTCCGACGGTTCGCTCGAACCCACGGAACTCGTCCTGCGTGCCACGGAGACGCTGTCGCAACGCGCCGCGGAGTTGGGCGACAAGGTATCGACATAGAGACAACCGGAACATAACACGTGCGTGGGTAGCCAAGTTAGGCCAACGGCGCGGCGTTCAGGGCGCCGTCGTGTAGACGTTCGCCGGTTCAAATCCGGTCCCACGCATCAAACGAACGCAGAGAGTTTGAGAGTAGGAGCGGGTTTGAAGCAGGGAGCCGCCGGGGCGACCGAGGTTCAAATCCGGTCCCACGCATCACACCCACCGTTTCGCCGTCTCGAAGTCCCTTGGACTTCGAGGGCAGGTCAGGCTACGCCTGACCTACGCTGGAGCACGAGGAGGTTGCCAGACTATGTCTGGCAGTCCGCAAACCCCTACGGTTTGCGAAGGCATGCTCCGCATGCCTCTCTGACCACGGCGTCGGAACGGGAACAACCACAAACAAGAGGAAACAGAAAGATGCCGAAACAGAATCCGAGGTTAGTAAGCCTCATCGAACGACTGCGCGAACGCGCGTCGGACGAGGGCGACGTCTGGAACGAGCTGGCGTCGCGCCTCGACTCGCCGTCGCGTAGCCGCGCGGAGGTCAACGTGAGCAAGATAGAGAGATACGCGGACGAGGGCGAGACGGTCGTCGTGCCGGGTAAGGTTCTCGGAGGAGGCGTTCTGTCGAAGAGCGTCGACGTTGCCGCCTTCGACTTCTCGTCGTCGGCGCGTGACAAGATAGACGACGCAGGAGGCGAACCCGTCGCACTCGACGACTTCGTAGACGACGCCGACGGTTCGGGCGTAAGGGTGGTACGATGAAGGGTGAACCCGACTTCGACGCTGACGAGGCGATGCTTATCGACAGCGAAGGTGCCGTACTCGGACGTCTCGCAAGCACCCTTGCGTCAGAGTCACTTGACGGAGAGAAGATAGTCATCGTCAACACCGAGAACATCGTTGTGTCGGGGGAGAAAAGCGAGGTTGTCGACGATTACCGTGGTAAGGTTGAAAGGAGCGTCGACCGTGGACCCTTCCACCCGCGCCGTCCCGAGGGCGTCGCAAACCGCGCCGTACGCGGTATGCTCCCGTACAAGAAGCAACGCGGAAAGGATGCGCTCTCGCGCGTCCGTTTCTACGTCGGCGTCCCGGCGGAGTACGACGACGAGGATTTCGAGAAACCCGACAAGGTACTCGACGATATCGGCAGGGGAGGCTACGTAACGCTCGGCGAGATAAGCGAAAAGATAGGTGCTAACGTAACATGGTAGAAGCGGTCAATACGTCAGGTAAGAAGAAGACGGCTGTTGCGCGTGCGACGGTGACGGAGGGGGATGGACGCGTACGCGTTAATTCGAAGCCGGTCGAGTTCGTCGAACCCGAAAGCGCGAGGCTCAAGATGACAGAGCCTTTCCGTATCGTGGAGGACGACCTCCGCGCCGACATCGAGATAGATGTCGATGTCGAGGGGGGAGGCTACGCCGGACAGGCGGACGCCGTACGCACCGCCATAGCGCGCGGTCTCGTCGACTGGATGAACGACGCCGAACTCCGCGACGCTTACATGGAGTTCGACCGTTCGCTCCTCGTCGACGACCCGCGTCGTAAGGAGGCGAAGAAGTTCGGCGGACCGGGCGCACGCGCCCGGTACCAGAAGTCGTACAGGTGATACCATGATGGTGCCTGTCCGCTGTTTCACGTGCGGAAACGTAATCGGCGAGTACTACGACGAGTACAAGGAGCGCGTTGAGGACGAAGGCGAGGACGCCGAGGAGGTTCTCGACGATCTCGGCGTCAACCGCTACTGCTGTCGCCGTATGCTCGTGACGCACAAGGATCTCGTAGACACGGTGGCACCGTACCAGTGAGCATGAGTATGCGATACACGCGGTACGAACGCGCGCGTATCGTCGGAGCACGCGCGCTCCAGATATCGATGGGAGCGCCGCCTCTCGTCGAGATGGAGACCAACAACCCCGTCAAGATAGCGCGCCACGAGCTTGAGCGCGACGTTCTCCCCATAACGGTGAGGCGTGACGGATGACGCCGACGGAGATAGACGAGGTAACGTTACGCCGCGTCCTCGATTCGCGCGGAAACGCGACGGTCGAGGCGGACGTGCGAACGACGGAAGGCTTCGGACGCGCCTCTGCGCCGTCGGGCGCTTCGACGGGTGAGTACGAGGCGGTCGAGATATCCGCCAAACGCGCCGTCGAACGCGGTGAGGAAGCCGGGGAGGCTCTCGTCGGCACGGACGCCGCGAACCAACGCGCAGTCGACGAGACCCTGCGCGATGAGGACGGCACGGACGACTTCTCGCGTATAGGAGCGAACGCGGCGGTGGCTATCTCGATGGCGACCGCAGACTCCGCCGCCGACGCCCTCGGTGTTCGGTTACACCGCCATCTCGGCGGAGCGTTCGCCTCCTCGACACCGACACCGCTCGGAAACGTCGTCGGAGGCGGTGAACACGCCGACGACGCAACCGACATACAGGAGTTCCTCGTAGCACCGACGGGTGCGGAGACGTTCGAGGAGGCTGTTTTTACGAACGCCGCCGTACACGCCGGCGTAAAGGATGTACTCGACGACCGCGGTGTGACCGCAGGAAAGGGCGACGAAGGCGCATGGGCACCCTCCATAGACGACCCCGAGGCGCTCGAAGTCGTCGCCGAGGCTGTCGACCGCGCCGCGGATGTCGAGACACGTATCGGTCTCGACGTTGCGGCAAGCGAACTCTGGGACGACGACGCAGGCGCTTACGTCTACGGAGACACGACACGCGACACAGAGGAACAGGTCGACTACGTGGAGTCGCTCGTCCGCGAGGGCGATCTTATCTACGTCGAGGATCCGTTGCGTGAGGACGACTTTGAGGCGTTCGCACGTCTCACCGAACGTCTCGCAGACACCGACACACTCGTCTGCGGCGACGACCTGTTCGTCACCAACGTCGAACGTATCGAACACGGCGTTGCCCAAGGCGCGGCGAACTCCGTCCTCATCAAGCCGAATCAGGTAGGGACGGTGACGGGAGCGTACGAGGCGGTGAAGACTGCGCGCGACGCCGGATACGAGACGGTTATGTCACACAGAAGCGGTGAGACGGAGGACGCAACCATCGCGTCGCTCTCGGTCGGATTCGGTACGGGGTTGATCAAGACGGGTACCGTCGGAGGCGAACGTACAGCAAAGCTAAACGAAGTTATAAGAATACAGAGAGACATGGAGCGATAACGAATGTCACAGGAACAGCCAGAGGCTGATGACGAGACGGTTGAAGAAGAAGCGTCGGCACCCGAAGAGGCACAGGAGACCGAGGAGACCGCGGCGGAAGAAGCCGCAGAGGAGGAGAGACAGCCCACGGAGTCGTTCGAGGGCGAGGACGACCTACTCATACCCGTCGACGACTACCTGTCGTCGGGTGTGCATATAGGCACTCAACAGAAGACGGGTCATATGGAGCGGTTCATACACCGTGTACGTGAGGACGGTCTGTACGTTCTCGACGTGGCGAAGACCGACGAACGTATACGAACCGCGGCGAACTTCCTCGAAAACTACGAGCCTTCGAGCATACTCGTCACCTCGTCGCGCAGGTACGGACAGCATCCTGCCGAGACGTTCGCGGAGGCAACGGGTGCGCGCGTCCGTTCGGGACGTTTCATACCCGGGACGCTCACGAACCCCGACTACGACGGCTACATAGAGCCTGACATTCTGGTCGTCACAGACCCCATAGGCGACGCGCAGGCTGTCAAGGAGGCGGTCACCGTCGGTATCCCCGTCATAGCGATGTGCGACACCAACAACGCCACCAACAACGTCGACCTCGTCATACCTACGAACAACAAGGGACGTAAGGCGCTCGCGGTCGTCTACGGTCTTCTCGCCGAGGAGCTTCTCGACACGCGCGATGTCGAGACGGAGTATACTATAGAAGACTTCGAGCCGGAGGTCTGACGCGGGGTGCCAGCGCGGTCGAGCGCCCCCGGATCAGCGTTTCTCGTCGGAGAGCACGCCGTCGTCTACGACGAACCCGCTCTTCTCCTCGCCGTCGACAGACGCGCGACGGTAGCCGTCGAAGACGCCGACGAGGACGACCTACCCGACTCCGCTTACGTCCGCGAGGCGGTCGAAAGGACACGCCTGTACGCCGACGAAACGACGCCGGTTCGCGTCGAGGTTTCTTCCGACATCCCCGTCGGCGCGGGGCTGGGTTCGAGCGCCGCAGTCTCTGTGGCGACGTTACACGCCGTATCGCGCCAGTTCGGTGCTCCTATGGAACCCCAAGAGGTCGCAGACGAGGCGTACGCCGTAGAACGCGCCGTACAGGGAAAGGCGTCCCCCGCTGACACGTACACGTCGGCGACAGGAGGCTACGTCGTCGTAGATGGTGACGAGCGCCGAACCGTGGATGCACCCGACGCCCGTTTCGTCGTCGGCTACGACGGAGGCTCCGCGCCGACGGGCGAGATGGTCGACGGCGTCGCACGTCTCGTCGATCGGAACCCCGTTGCGTCCGACATCGTCTCCGCGGTAGGCGACCTTTCACACGACGCCGTCGAAAGCCTCGAATCGGGCGATCTTGAAGTCGTCGCCGCGCTCATGGACATGAACCAAGGTCTTCTCGACGCTCTCGGTGTCTCATCGTCGTCGCTTTCACGTATGGTCTGGTCTGCGCGCGACGCGGGCGCGAGCGCCAAGCTAACCGGCGCGGGGGGAGCAGGCTGTGTACTCGCCTACCCCGCGACAGACGAGGCTCAGGAGGCTGTCGCCGAAACAGCGAAAGAAGCCTTCGTCGTCTCACCCGCCGAAGGGGTGCGTTCCGAGTGATACTCAAGATAGGCGGAAGCGTTCTGACGGAGAAGGACGGTGATGAGACGGTCGCTGGTGTTTTCGACGATGTTCTCGCCACCGTCGCGCGGGAAGCGCCCGACGACCTCGTTCTCGTCCACGGCGCGGGATCCTTTGGACATCCGCACGCCGAACGTCACGGGATTGATGAACGGACGGCGTCTGTCGAAGGAGCGTACGAGACACACGCCGCCGTAGCGCGTCTAAACCGTCAGGTCGTCGAGACGCTCAACAGCCACGGCGTCGACGCGGTTCCCGTACATCCGTCGTCGTGCGGTTGGCGCGACGGGGGGACGCGGTTCCAGACCGGTGCCGTCGAAAGTCTCCGCGACGCCGGCTTTCTACCCGTCGTACACGGCGACGTAGTAGCCGACGCGCACGGCGGTGCATCGGTTCTTTCGGGCGACGAACTCGCCGTCAGGCTCGCCGAGGAAGACGAGAGGATAGGTATGTGTACGTCGGCGGGCGGCGTCCTCAACGAAGAAGGTAACCGGCTGGGGCGCGTTTCATCGGTCGAAGAACTCACCGAGTTAGGCGACGGTACCGACGACGTTACACGGGGTATACGCGGGAAGGTCGAACGTCTTCTTTCGGCTCCGTCGGGAGGATACGTATTCGGTGCCGACGAGATAGACGCTTACCTCGGAGGAAACGACGTTGGAACCCTCGTAAGGAGGTAGTATGCCAGGAACATCAGAGAGAAAGGACGATCATATACGTATAGTCAAAGAGGAGGACGTGGAGGAGCCGGGTACGGGTTTCGTAGACGTTTCGTTGGTACACGACGCCCTCCCCGGTACGCATCTCGACGACGTGGACACGTCGACCGATATACTCGGCGCGACGCTCGGTGCGCCCGTCTTCATAGAAAGCATGACGGGCGGACATCCGAACGCGACGAAGATAAACCGTAACCTCGCGTACGCCGCCGACGAGATGGGTGTGGCGATGGGCGTCGGTAGCCAGCGCGCCGCGCTCGAAGACGACGACCGCAGACGGTCCTACGAGGTCGTACGTGACTCCGACGCAGGATCCGACGCCTTCGTCTACGGAAACATAGGCGCGGCGCAGTTGGACGAGTACGGTGTGGAAGGCGTCGAGGAATGCATCGATATGATAGATGCCGACGCGATGGCTGTCCATCTCAACTTCCTTCAGGAGGCTGTACAGCCCGCGGGCGATGTCGACGCACGCGGCTGTCTCGAAGAGATCGAACACGTCGCGCGCGAGGCGAGCGTCCCCGTCATCGTAAAGGAGACGGGAAACGGGATCTCCGACGAGACGGCGCGTGAACTTGCCGAAGCGGACGTCGACTGCGTCGATGTCGCGGGAAAGGGCGGCACGACGTGGTCGGGTGTCGAGGCGTACAGGGCGTCCGCGCACGACGACAGACGCGGCGAGAACCTCGGTGAACTGTTCCGCGTCTGGGGCATACCTACGGTCGCAAGCACCGTACTCGCCTCAGACGAACACCCGTGCGTCGTCGCGTCGGGCGGTGTCCGTTCGGGTCTCGACATAGCGAAGGCGGTTGCGCTGGGTGCGTCGGCGGGTGGTCTCGCCAAGCCGTTCCTCAAGCCCGGTGCAAAAGGATCCGACGAGGCTCTCGAAGCCGTCGAACAGGTCGTCGCCGAGCTACGGACAGCGATGTTCGTCACAGGTTCGGAAGATATCGATGAACTTAGTAAAGCCCGTTCTGTTGTAACCGGTAGAACAGACGAGTACCTTCAAAAGGTTCGGTAAACCACGGTTAAATTTCAATTTCAAAAGATCAAACTTAACGGAGAAAGACAAGATGGAGATCGAAATAACAGCGGTAGGTGGATACGAAGAGGTAGGTAAACAGATGACTGCGGTTCGGTTGGGTGAAGATGTCATAATCTTCGACATGGGCATCGACCTGTCGAAGATTCTGCTACACGAGAACGTAGAGACGGAGTCGATGCATTCGCTCGACCTCATCGAGATGGGAGGTATACCTGACGACCGTATAATGAGCGATATCGAGGGGGATGTCAAGGCTATCATACCGACGCACGGACATCTCGACCATATCGGCGCGATACCCAAGTTGGCGCACAGGTACGACGCGCCTATCGTGGCGACGCCTTTCACTGCGGAACTCGTCAAGAAGCAGGTTCAGGGCGAAAAGAAGTTCGGCTTCGACAACCCGATACGTAAGATGGAGGCTGGCGAGGTCATACAGATAAACTCGAAGGTCACCGTCGAGTTCGTCAACGTACAGCACTCGATACCGGGTGCGATCGCGCCCGTCGTCCATACACCAGAGGGTGCGGTCGTGTACGGACTCGACATGAAGATAGACCATACGCCCGTCATAGGCGACCCTATCGATGTCGACCGTCTCAAGGAGATAGGGCGCGAGGACGAAGGCGTTCTTGCGCTCATACCTGAGGCGCTCAACGCGGGCGAAGACGGACGGACGCCGAGCGAGAAGGTGGCGAAGGAGATGTTACGTGACCTTCTCCACTCCTTTGAGGACTACGACGGCGGTATAGTTGCCACGACGTTCGCGTCGCATATAGCGCGTATAAAGAGCCTCCTTCAGTTCGCGCAGGAGATAGACCGCCGTCCGATACTCCTGGGTAGGAGCATGGAGAAGTACTCCGGGATCGCCGAACGTATGGATCTCGTCGAGTTCCCCGATGTCGGTATGTACGGTCACCGTAGGAGCATAGAGCGCGCGATGAAACGCGTTATGGACGAGGGTAAGGAGAAATACCTACCCATCGTGACGGGACATCAAGGCGAACCCCGCGCGATGCTGACACGTATGGCGCGCGACGATACGCCGTACGAGATAGAGCAGGGCGACAAGATCGTGTACAGCGCGCGTATCATACCTTCGCCTATAAACGAGGGACAGCGCCACCAAGCCGAGAAGCTACTCCGTATGCAGGGTGCGCGCGTCTACCCCGACATACACGTTTCGGGGCATATGGGCGGCGACGAGCATTACGACCTACTCGACTGGCTACAGCCCGAACAGGTGGTGCCCGCACACCAGACAGCCTCCGTCCGTAGCGAGTATATCGATATGGCGGAGGAGCTGGACTACAAGATGGGTCGTGACGCCCATCTGCTACGTAACGGCGACAGCGTCACGCTCACGGAGTAAGCCTTGCCCAACGTTCCCGACCCTGTCCGGGAGAACGCACGTCTCGTGAACGAAGCGATAGACGGACGTCTGCCTCTCGGCGGGCTACGCGTCCACGAAGCCGCGGAGCATCTCCTGACGGCGGGGGGGAAACGTCTACGTCCCGCGTTGCTCATGCTCGTAGCCGACGCCTTCGGACGTTCGCCGCGCGACACCGTACCCCCCGCGCTCGCGGTTGAGATCACGCATTCGTTCACGCTGATACACGACGACGTTATGGACGACGACCCTCTGCGACGCGGCGAGGAGAGCGTCCACAAGAGATGGGACGTACCGACGGCGATACTCACGGGCGACTACCTCTACTCGAAGGCTTTTGAGACCGCACTCAAAACCGACGCCACCGACGCGACGATGAGACGTGTCATGGAGACGCTTGCGGAGACGTGTACGCTCATCTGCGAAGGGCAGGCGCTCGACGTCGAGTACGCCGAGGCGGATACTGTCAGCGAGGACGACTACCTCCGTATGGTCGAACTCAAGACGGGTGTACTTTTCGCCGCCTCGACGGGTATCGGCGCTCTCGTCTCAGAAAGCGGTATCTTCGACGAGGCGTACGGATACGGTCTCAGGATAGGAAAGGCGTTTCAGATACACGACGACGTTCTTGACCTCGTGGGCGAAAGCGGTGATCTCGGAAAGACGCGTGCGAGCGACCTTTTCGAGGGTAAGAACACGCTCGTCACACTCCACGCGCGCAGAAACGGCGTCGATCCGTCTCTGCCCCACGACGCTTCCGACGCGGAGGTCGAGGCTAAGGTTGAGGAGATACGCGAAGCGGGTAGCATCGGCTACGCCCGCGAACGTGCGGAGACTCTCGTCGACGGGGCGAAGGACGACCTCGACGCCCTCCCTGAGGGTGAACCGCGCGACGCACTCGCCGAGGTCGCCGACTACCTCGTGAGGAGGGACTACTGATGGAAGAAGAAACACGTGAACTCGTCAGGCTGTACGCCTTGCAGAACGCCGTCGAACACGGTGCGGACGCCGACCCCGGCGCTGTCATCGGTACCCTCATGGGCGAACATCCGGAGCTACGTGAGAACGCGGAGAAGGTTTCGGAGGAAGCCCCTGAGGTCGTGGCGTCCGTAAACGCGATGCAACCCGACGAGCGCCGCGCGGTGCTCGAAGACGAAGCGCCCGAGATGCTCGAAGACGACGAGGAAGAGGACGATGAGGGTCTCCCGTCTCTTCCCGCGGCGGACGACTACGACGAGATCGTGATGCGTTTCGCACCCAACCCCAACGGGCCTCCGACCATCGGTAGCGCACGCGGCATGGTCGTGAACGACGAGTACGTACGTGAGTACGACGGGACTCTTGTCCTCCGGTACGACGACACCGACCCCGTCAACAAACGTCCTCTACCCGACGCGTACGGCTGGTACGAGGACGACGCCGAATGGCTCGGTGTCGGTATAGACGAGACGTACCGCGCGAGCGACCGTCTCGAAACCTACTACGAACACGCACGCGAACTCATCGAGATGGGGGAGGCGTACGTCTGCGACTGTCCCGCCGAAGGGTTCAGCGAGAAGAAAGCCGAGGGCGTCGCGTGCCCGCACCGTGACCGCGGTGTCGATGAGAACCTCGCCGAATGGGAACGTATGCACGACGACGCCACCGACACGGTTCTCCGAATCAAGACGGATATGGAGCACAAGAACCCTGCTCTGCGCGACTGGGTGGCTTTCCGCGTCGTTGAGGAACCCCACCCGCTCACCGGCGACGACTACCGCGTCTGGCCCATGCTCGACTTCCAGTCGGCTATCGACGACCGTCTTCTCGGTACGACGCATATCATACGCGGCAAGGATCTCCGCGACTCCGAAGGTCGTCAGGGATACGTCTACGACGCCTTCGGATGGGACTACCCCGAGGTCCTCCACTGGGGTCGTATCTCCGTAGAGGAGTACGGTACGCTGTCCACCTCGTCGCTCGCCGAGAAGGTCACAGCGGGCGAGTACGAGGGATGGGACGACCCGCGCGTTCCGACCGTGCGCGCCCTCCTCCGGCGCGGTATACGCGGTGAGGCGCTACGCGAAGCGCTCCTCGAACTCGGCGTTAGCGACGCCGACGTAGAGTTCAGCATGGAACACGTCTACTCCGCCAACAGGGCGCTCGTCGACGACGAGGCGAACCGTTACTTCTTCGTACGCGACCCCGTACGCGTCGAGGTCGAGGACGCACCCGAAACCGTCGCTCATCCGCCGCTCCATCCCGACGACGACCGCGGCGTCCGCGAACTCGCCGTCGACGACGCCGTCCTACTCGAAGCCGACGACCTGCCCGACGATGGCGAGAAACTACGTTTCAAGTCTCTGTACAACGTAGAGGTCGTCTCAACCGACCCGCCCGTCGTGCGCCATCTCGGAAACGACCTTTCGCTCGTCCGCGATGGCGACGCGTCGGTCGTTCACTGGCTTCCCGCGGACGACGGCGAGACTGTTGACGCGACGTTACGGACGCCCGACGGCGACGAGACGGGCGTCGTCGAACCGGCGGCGCGCGACGAACTCGACGACATCGTGCAGTTCGAGCGCGTTGGCTTCGCTCGTGTCGACTCCGACGACCCTTTCGTCGCCTTCTTCGCTCATAGATAGACGGATAGCGAAAAACGCGGTGGCGCGCGGCGACGAGACGTACCATGGACAGGTTTTCGTCGCCGACGTTCTACGCCGCGTACCCGCGGTACATACGTCTTCATAATAGCCTACCGTACGTCTACGTCGCCCTACCGAGAAGCGTCGCGCATCTCGACCTGAAGCCCCGCCTCCGCGACGTTGACACCGTACTCCGACGTGCGCACCAGACTGTCGAGTACGGTTCCGAGGAGGTAGCCGTCATCGGCGTCGCGCTCGTACAGTTCGCGGTCGAGCGCCTCGGCGTCGTCGACGAAGACCTCGGCGTCCACGATTATCGAGCCAAGGTCTGAATCCTCGACGTCCAACAGACCGTCGACCGAACGCGTCACGAGGTTGCGTGACCGCTCCCCGAGGGCGTCGAACCTCTCGGCTACCTCGTCGGGCGGTGTCGAAGCGGCGCGCTCCGCGACCTCGGCTATCTTCTCGGCGTGGTCGGCGATACGTTCGAGCTGGCGCGCCGCCGTGTAGTACTCGAACTTGGTCAGGTCGCCGCCGCGCATCGGCACGTCGACGTTGACGAGCGACCGCTGGAACTCCCTGCAGATGAGACCGAACAGGCGGTCGACGTCGTTGTCCTGCCGCGCGACGCGTCTCCCCTTCTCCGCGTCACCCGCAAGGACGGCGTCGAGGGCGTCCTCGTGCATCGAGAGAGCCGTGAGCTTCATCTGCACGAGCGTCTGTTCCGGCGAAAGGTCGCCGACATCGAGCATCGTGCGCGCGACTATAGAGCCTTCGCCCTCCTCGTGGACCTCGATACCGACAAGACCCGTGACGGCGTCGCGTATCCCGCGGCGCTGGTCGTTTTCGAGCATCCCCTCGACGCGCACCTCCTCGCACCCGGCGATGTACGCCGACTCGACGCTCCTTGCGAGGTCCTCGGGTTCGCGCCCTTCCGCCTGTATCACCACCGACCGCCGTTCGCCGTCGGCGTCGTGCGAGACCACCAGACGGTCGTCGCGTGAGTAGAGCCGCACCGTCGTTCCCGACTCGACGCCATGTTCGCGCGCCCAGTCCTTCGGAAGCGAGACGGTGTAGGTGGAGCCGCCCGTCACCTGCACCTTACGCTCCACGGCTTCCTCACCGTTAGTCACGTCGTACACCTCCGTAACGCGCCTTTCGTGGCGTAACCATAGCTACAGTACCTAAGCGTTACATAAATATCATACTATTGGGTATATATTCGACGGTGAGACTGGGATATATCTCTTGTCGAAGCGCATACATGAGAACAAGTACTTACCGAAGCATGACGAATCTCCTCGGTAAATGGGAGAAAAGTAGATGACGTGCGCTGAACAATCCGCATATCTACCTACACCACGATGCTAAACCTCGCCTAATATGTTCTGCTAAATAGTTCTATGTAGTACTTTGTTACGAAAAGTACCTCTATTAGCAACCTACTTGTGTGCACTGGGACCATAGCCGAGTGATGGTCGAAAAAGACTCCAATGGCGTTTCGCGCAGGAAGGTACTGACAACAACAGGCGGTATCGCAGGTGCAGGCATCGTTTCGGGATGTCTGAACACCGGCGGGAACGACGACGGTAGCGGCAACGGTAGCAGCAGTAACGGTAACGACGAGATGAACGGTAACGGCGAGATGAGCAACGAGAGGGGCTCGGATTCGATGGACACCTCGCCGCTCAACGCGGGCGGTTCGTCGACGGTTTACCCCATCGCCAACTCCGCGGCGCGTCTCTGGAACGGCAACCCGCCCGCGAGCGACGAGGAGTACTGGGGTCCCGGTCAGTACGGCATCGACACCGACATGAATCTCGCGGACTACTTCGGGTCCTTCTACGGATTCGAGCCGACCGACGAGCGTACCGTTCCGCCGTTTACGGCGAGCGTAGCCCTCAGCCACTCAGGGACGGGCGTCGAGGCTGTCATAAACGGACGTGCGGACTTCGGCAACGCGAGTTCGACGGCGGAGTCTATACTCGGACCCGACAACGATGCGCTCGACAGCATCGTCGACCATGTCGTGGGCGTCGACGGTCAGCCTCTCGTCGTCTCGCGCGAGATATACGACGCGGGTGTCACGAGTATCACGGGCGAGGAACTCCGTGATATCTACATGCAGGAGATAACCAACTGGAGCGAACTCGGCGGTCCTGACAGGGAGATATACGCCGTCGGGCGTGCTGAGGACTCGGGTACGGACACGGCGTTCCGCACGAACCTATACGGGGACCCGGACGCTCCTATCGAACCCGACGTACGTCGCGGACAGAACCAGCAGGTCGCCAGTATCATCGAACAGGAGGATAACGCCATCGCGTACATCGCGCTCGCGTTCGTCGAACCCGACGGCGCGACACCAGCCGTAGACCTCGAACTCGACGGAACGACGTACAGCTACGGCGAGAACCTTGGTGCTGAGGACTACCCGCTCAACCGTGACCTCCACATGTACACGTGGGGGGACACGAGCATGAAGGAGGCGGCTTTCCTCAACATGATACTGTCCGACTTCGGTCAGCAGGAGTTCGTCGCGTCCAACAATTACTTTACGCTCCCCGACGACCGACGCCAAGAGGAGCGCGACAAGCTACCCAACCAGGTCTGATAACGTCGGAGCCTCTCGGTTTGCGGTCGTAGCGAGGAATGGCAAAAAACATAATCACGACATACACACTGTAAGCAACAGACCGTGTTTGAAACCCTCAGGAATCCACGTAGCGCCATTCGGGAAGCGGTCAGTAGACTGCGCGTCTTGGCTGAGGAGACGGACCGTCTCACGCTCGTCCTCGTCGTGGCGCAGGCGTTTTTCGCCGGCGGTGCCTTCGTCAGCCTTCTCGCCACAAGGTCATCCTTGGCGACAAGCTTCTTCTTCCTGTTCCTCGTCTCCTCCGGCGTAAGCTGGGTGCTTAGACAGGCTGTCACCGCTAAGATTCTGACCTTCATGATGACCGCCACCGTGCTTGCAACGCTCGGTCTTATAGTGGTCTTCCTCGTAATCGAAGCTATTCCTGTCTTCCGACATACGGGGCTTGAACTGTTCCTTCCCTTCGACGGCGCGAACTGGTCGACGAGCGCGGGGGAGTTCTCGCTCGTAGCCATGATATGGGGTACTGTTCTCACGACGCTTGTCGCGGTAGTCGTCGCCGCGCCTTTCGGCATCGCGGGGGCGCTTTTCATAAGCGAAATCGCGCCCGAATGGCTCAAGTCGTTTGTCAAGCCTTCGGTTGAGATACTCGCCGGCATACCTTCCATCGTATACGGCTTCATCGGATTCACGATACTCAATCCGTATGTCGGCGACCTTTTTTCCGTCAGCCCAGGCTCGCTGTTCCTAATCGGACTCGTCATCGGTCTAATGGCGCTCCCGACGGTCGTCTCAGTCGCCGAGGACGCTCTCTCTTCCGTACCCGGTTCGATGAAGAACGGCTCGCTTGCCGTCGGCGCTACAGACTGGCAGACGATGAAGAGCGTCACCGTCCCCGCGTCTTTTTCGGGAATCTCCGCCGCTGTCCTCCTCGGCGTGGGGCGTGCAATGGGCGAAACGATGGCGGCAACGGTCATGATTTCACACACGCGCCAACTTCCCGAACCGACCGTATACAACGTCTTCGACAGCACGGAGACGCTGACGACGCTCATCGCAAGCTCATACGGACACGTCACGCCCGGCGAACTGTTCTGGAGCGCGCTGTTCGCCGCGGGCGTCTTCCTTCTCGTTATCGTCACGGGTCTGGGTATAGTATCGCAGATAATCGAGCAACGTATGAAACGTAAGTTAGGAGGCAAGGAATGAGCGAAGCCTACGAAAGAAGCCTCGTGGTCGAAGGCTCGTCGGCTTACGAACGCGTCTCCGCGGCTGTCGTCGGCGTCTCGTTCGTCGCCTTCCTCGCGGCTATAGGGACGTTCTTCGGATGGGTGCCGCTCGCAGAAAACGTCGCGGGCTTCGTCGCCGCACGGTACTTCGGCGCGGTTCTCGTCGCGCTCGGATTTGCCGTCGCCGGTCTCGGTGTAGCGTCGCGGGTCGGAATGTTTGAGACAGCACCCGATGACTCCGCAGGACTTGTCGCGGCGGTCGTATTCGGGATGCTCTGGTTCCTGACGCTCGGATTCGTCGCACAAGCCGTCGGCATCGGTGCGGTTGGATGGATAGGGGCGCTCGCCGCCGGCGTCGGTCTGGCGTACGCGACTCTCGTCTCGTCCGAGGATATTGGCTCGACGTTTCCCGTCGCAGGCTTCCTGCTGTTCATGGGGGCGCTCTTCGTTGCGGGAGCCGTCACGCCCGAAAGCGCGTGGATGTCGGAGGCTTTTGAGGCTACCTTCCCCGGAACCGTCGTCATACCGACGGCGACCATCATGGGGGCGCTTCTCGGCGGATGGACGGGCGCAAAGGCGTACGCAGGGTACGGAACTCGAGGCAGACAGAACGGCGCGTTCCTCCTAATATCTCTTGTCGTCTTCCTCGTTCTCTCGATTCTCGTCCTTCTTCTCGCCTTTGTCTTCGAACGCGGCGTCGCCGTCGTCCTCGAAAACTTGATTATCGGCGCGGGAACGGCGCTCGCATTCGTCGCGCTACCCGTCGTACTCCTCTCAAGACGCGCCTACCGCCGGGGCATCGTGACAGGAACCGGCACCGACGCGGTCTCCTCTTACGTCCGTTTCGCGTTCCTTGCGGTGTTTGTTCTCCTCGCCGCAGGACTCGGTTACGCGTTCGCTACCGCGACGAGCCTGTCGTACGGCTCCGTGACGCTCGAACCCACGACTGCGGTCGGGGCGCTTCCCGCCCTTGTCGTTTCAGGCGTCCTCCTTCTCGTGGCGCGCGCCGCCGACACGTCGACAGCCGAAACCGACCGTGAGCAACTCGTCGCGCGTCTCGCACGTCTTGTCGTCGCTGGTCTCGTCGCCGGTGCGCTCGTCGAACTCTTTGTCGCCGAGATAGGTGTTCCGGGTGTTCCGTTCATGCCTATCGCAGTCGCCGCGGTTGCCGCCGTTTCTCTCGTCGCCCTCGTTGCCTCGTACGCGCGCGACGTACCGTATCCACGCGTACTGCCCGTGACTGTCTTGCTCTGGGCTTCGGTCGTTGCCGCCGTTCACGTTCTCGCAACAGGCGACGCCGTAGCGGTCGCGGGCGTCGGTATCGTTGAGGGTGGCACCGTCAACTGGCCCTTCCTCATGAATCCGTCCCAGGGTCTCGGGATACAGATAGGCGTCATGCCCGCGATGTTCGGCACCATCTGGATAGTCCTCGGTGCAGTTGTCTTCGCCGTACCCCTCGCTGTCGGCGCGGCGGTCTACCTGACCGAGTACGCCGAGGACAGTCTATTCACGCGCGGCGTCGACGTTGCGACGAACGGTCTTTGGAGCACGCCGAGCATAGTCTTCGGTCTTTTCGGACTCGCCTTCATAGTGCCGCGTTTCGGTGACAGCCCGTCGATACTCGCCAGTCAGCTCGTTCTCGGGTTCATGCTCCTGCCGCTCGTCCTCATAACGAGCCGTGAGGCTATGAAGAGCGTGCCCGACGAGTACCGCGATGCGAGCGCCGCCCTCGGCGTGTCGAAGTGGCGGACGATACGGAGCGTCGTCGTTCCCGCGGCGATGCCCGGAGTCATCACGGGTGTCATACTCGGCGTCGGACGTATCGCGGGCGAGACTGCGCCCCTTCTGCTCGTCCTAAACGGACCCAACTTTCCGGGAAGTGCGCCCGGCGTTCTTTCGAGCTTCGATGTCGGATTCGGTCTACAGCCGCCTTTCATACACGTCTCCAATCCCGCGCTTCTCGAAAGAGCGAGCGCCCTGCCGTACCAGCTATACGCCGTCATCACCGCAGGTGTCGGTGCCGAGGAGTCGTTCGGATGGGGTACTGCGCTCGTCCTTCTCGGCGTGGTTCTCTCGTTCTTCGCCGTTAGCGTGGCATCACGACGGTACTTCAGGAGAAAGCTACAACAATGACAGAGACAACGACAGAAACCGAGGAACAGTCAACGGGAACGTCCGTGGGTTCCGGCGATACGGATACACGGACGACGAAAGGCGAGAGCGAGGAGAGAACGCGCGACGAATGGAGAGAGTATAGCTTCTCGGAAGATGCCATCCTCTCGGTGGACGACCTCAACGTCTACTATGGCGATGACCACGCTCTCAAGGACATCTCCATGGATATACCGGAAAAAAGTGTGACCGCCCTCATAGGTCCTTCCGGTTGCGGTAAGTCGACGTTCCTACGCTGTCTCAACCGTATGAACGACCGTATCAAGTCGGCGCGGGTCGAGGGCACCGTCGAGTACAACGGCGAGGACGTGTATCAGGACGGCACCAACCTTGTTGAACTCAGAAAACGTATCGGCATGGTCTTTCAGGCACCTAACCCGTTCCCCAAGTCGATACGTGACAACATCGCGTATGGACCACGCAAGCACGGCGATATAAACCGGGGCTTCGTCGCGAGCCTACTTGGACGCGACGACAAGGAAGAGGAAGACGAACTTGTTGAGGAGTCCCTGCGCAAGGCGGCGCTCTGGGACGAGGTTAATGACAGACTCGACGATAACGCTCTTGGGCTTTCGGGCGGTCAGCAACAGCGTCTCTGTATCGCTCGGTGTCTCGCCGTCAACCCTGAGGTAATACTCATGGACGAACCTGCGAGCGCGCTCGACCCCGTCGCTACGTCGAAGATAGAGGACCTCATCGAAGAACTTGCCAAGGAGTACACCGTTGTGGTGGTAACGCACAACATGCAGCAGGCGGCGCGTATCTCCGACCAGACTGCGGTCTTCCTAACCGGCGGCGAACTCGTCGAGTACGACGAGACGGACAAGATATTCGAGAACCCTGAGAGCCAACGCGTCGAGGACTACGTCACGGGTAAGTTCGGGTGATGCCGCGCGACGACTACCGCGAACGCCTCGACACGCTCCGTGGCGAAGTCGTATCGACGGGCGAAACCGTCGTCGGACGCCTGCGTGACGCACTCGTGGCGCTCGAAGACAAGGACGACGAACTCGCACGCCGTGTCGTTGAGGGCGACGACGAGGTCAACGAGAGGTACCTCGAAATCGAACAGGAATGCGTCGACCTCATCGCGTTACAGCAACCTGTCGCGGGAGACCTGCGTTTCGTTGTCGCGTCTTTCAAGATAGTTACCGACCTCGAACGCGTCGGTGACCTCGCTGTCAATCTCTCCGACCGCGCAACCGAGGCGCGCCGCGACCGGTTCGCAGAGGTGGACGTACAGGAGATAGGTGCGTTCGCCGCCTCGATGGTTGAGGACGCCGTAGAGGCGTACGAGAACGGGGACATCGAGGCGTGCCGCGGCGTCGCGGAGAGCGACGACGTACTCGACACACGGTGTGAGGGGGCGACGCGGCGTGTCATCCGCGAACTCGCGGACGCCGCACACGAGGACGCCGACGGGTCCGTGAGCGACGCCAAAAATCTCCTCCTCACGGTGCGCGACCTCGAACGCGTCGGCGACCACGGCGTCAACATCGCGGCGCGGACGCTGTATATGGTTGAGCACGAAGACGAGCTTCTCCGTTAGGACAAGAGTTATCTGAGGGTACGTTCATACGTATAGTTGATGGGCGACAGACTGAAGCGACTCGTGTCCGACGAGGTTGAGGACTGCTGTGACGAGGATGTTGAGGAGAGGAGGCGTAGCCTGCGCCGCCTCCGTGACCGTGTCGACGACGAGACCGACACCGACGACCTGCGCGTCCTGTCTGTTCTGGGGGACGAGACCAAGCACCGTATCGTCAGACTACTCGTCTCCTCGGACCGCGGAAGTATGTGCGTCTGCGAGTTCGACACGGTTCTCGACGTCACCGAGAGCGCCGCGAGCCACGCGCTGTCCGAGCTACGTGACACGGGACTCGTCGAGCGCGAGAAACGGGGTAAGTGGAGGTACTACTCACCGACCGAACGCGCCGAACGTCTCGTCAGCGCGTTGGACGACGTATGACGACTGTAGCCTTTGTCTGTGTCCGTAACGCTGGAAGGAGTCAGATGGCGACGGCTTTCGCGGAGCGCGAGGCGGAGGAGCGCGGCGTTGACCTCGACGTGATTACGGGCGGTACGCGCCCTGCGGACGAGGTTCACGAGATTGTCGCCGAAGTCATGGCGGAGAGTGGTTTCGATCTGCGCGACCGCACGCCGCGCGAGATAACCGCCGGCGAACTTGCCGAAGCCAACATCGTTGTCACGATGGGATGCGAAGCCTCGGACGTATGCCCTGCGACGTTCACGGGCGATAACCGCGACTGGGACCTCGACGACCCCGGCGGTGCGACACGCGACGAGGCGCGTGAGATACGCGACGAGGTCGAACGCCGAATCGGCGCGATGTTCGACGAACTCGACGAACGGAACTGAACCGCCTACTCCCCTCTACCGAAAAGGTTATCTGAATAACTATTCAATTGTATCCCGATGACAGAAACGGCTGACCGCGACCGGAACGCGGATACCGGACACGACCACGGACCTGACTGCGCGTGTCCCGACTGCGGCGACCCACGCTCGATGGACTTTCTCGACAAGTACCTCACAGTCTGGATATTCGGCGCGATGGCTATCGGCGTCGGTCTCGGATACGTCGCGCCGTCCGTGACTCAGCCGATACAGGACCTATATCTCGTCGAGATAGGTCTGGTACTGATGATGTACCCGCCTCTTGCGAAGGTAGACTACCGACGTCTGCCGACCGTGTTCAGGAACGTCCGCGTCCTATCGCTTTCGCTTGTCCAGAACTGGCTCATCGGCCCGACTCTCATGTTCGCGCTCGCCGTCATCTTCTTCAGCGGTCTCGTACCCGGACTGTCCGCTCGTCCCGAGTTCTTCCTCGGACTCGTCTTTATCGGTATGGCACGGTGCATAGCGATGGTCCTAGTCTGGAACGAACTCGCCGACGGCTCCGCGGAGTACGCCGCGGGACTCGTCGCGTTCAACAGCCTGTTCCAGATTCTGACCTACGGATTCTACGTCTGGTTCTTCGGTCTTTTCCTCCCTCCTCTCCTTGGCATGGACGCGCTCGCCGTGGGGTTACAGAGCTTCGACATCACGCCCGCACAGGTCTTCCGCGCTATCGCTGTCTTCCTTGGCTTACCCTTCTCCGCGGGTATAGCGACGCGTCTCGTCGGCGTCCACGCAAAGGGCGAGGAGTGGTACGCGGAGGAGTTTGTGCCGCGTATCTCGCCGGTCACGCTCGTCGCGTTGCTCTTCACAGTTGTCGTCATGTTCGCCACACAGGGTGAGAGTATCGTCGCACAGCCTACCGATGTTCTACTTATCGCCATCCCCCTCACCGTCTACTTCATCGTGATGTTCGTCGTCAGCTTCGGCATGGGGCGCTCAATCGGCGCAGACTACTCGACAACGACCGCCATCGGCTTCACGGCGGCGTCGAACAACTTTGAGCTTGCTATCGCCGTCGCTGTAGCCGTCTTCGGTGTGGGTTCGGGCGTCGCCTTCGCAACCGTCGTGGGTCCGCTCATCGAGGTTCCCGTTCTGCTCGGTCTTGTCCACGTCGCTCTCCGGCTCCGTCGTCTTTTCGACGCCGACGAGGGCGGGAAGACTGCCGAGACGGTCGCCGACGACTGAACTCGTATGGCAACGCATTTGTTTTTAGGCTGACCAAAAAGGATATGGAACTGACACGGCGCGATGCGCTCGTAGCCCTCGGCGTCGCGGGCACAGCAACCGGAGGCGCGTACGCCGTCTCAAGACTCGAAGACGACGACACAGCCGAGGCTGTCGTCGAACGTCTATCCCACGTCGCCGAGGCTGTATACCCGTCGGAGGTCGATGTTACACATGACTTTCTCGAAACCTACGTCGTCGGACGTGTCGAGGAACGCGACGGCTACCTCGAAGGCGTCACCGACGCCCTCGACAGCCTCGACTCGTACACGCGCAACCTACGTCACGAAGGCTTCGGTGATGCGCCTCCCGACGCCCGTGACTCCCTCCTACGTTACATGGGCGTCGACGAGGCGGAGCCTGCACCCGACGGTACGGAAGCCGAACGCGTCCGTTACTACGTCGTCAACGAGCTACAGTACGCCCTGTACACCACCCCTGTCGGCGGAAAGCTCGTCGGCATCGAGAACCCAGTGGGGTATCCGGGTGGACTCAACAGCTACAGGAGGGAGCCTTGACCGAAGACGGACGCGCCCCGGTTGAGGACGCCGACGTATGTGTGGTAGGCGCAGGTCCTGCGGGTGCGCTCACAGCCTACACGCTGGCGTCGCGCGGATACCGTGTGGTCGTACTCGAAGCCGGCGAGCGGTTCGATCGTGGCGATGACGAACGCCGTATGGAGGAGTCGTTGCGTCCCGCTCATGACGCGGGCGAACTCTGGAATATGGAGACCGGGGACGGCAGGGACGCCTACACGTCGTCGGGCGAACGTTACTACCCGCTCAACGCCGCGCGCGTCAAGGGCGTCGGCGGTTCGACGTTGCACTGGCAGGGTATGGTGATGCGTCTCCACGAGAAGGACTTTGAGATGGAGACGCGCCACGGCGTCGGACGCGACTGGCCCATATCCTACGACGACCTACAGCCGTACTACGTTTGCGCAGAGAAGGAGATGGGCGTGGCGGGCGGTGACGACAACCCGTACGCGCCGCCGCGTAGTCAGCCGTTTCCTCTCCCCGCTTTCGAACCGTCGTACAGCGACAGTCTCTTCTCGGACGCGTGCGACGAGGTCGGCTTGGAGATGCATTCGGTTCCGAACGCACGCAACCCCGAACCTTACGACGGGCGCGGTGTGTGTGTCGGCTACGGAACGTGTCAGCCCGTCTGCCCCTCCGGTGCTAAGTACACAGCGGATGTACATGTAGCCAAGGCGGAGGACGAGGGCGCGCGCGTCATAGACCGTGCGCAGGTCGAAAGGCTCGAAACCGATGGTGAGGGCGACGCCGTCGAGTCTGCGGTCTACACGACGCCGTCCGGGACGTACAGACAGGATGCGGACGCCTTCGTCGTCGCGTGCGGCGGCGTCGAGACACCGCGTCTACTCCTCCTTTCGAGGTCGCGCGACCACCCCGACGGTCTCGCAAACTCAAGCGGTGCCGTCGGACGTTACTTCACCGAACATCTCTTCGTGGGCGCAGGCGGCACCGTCGATCAGCCGACGCGTCAGAACCATATCGGGTTCATAACCTCGGAGAGCCACGCGCTTTACGACGGCGAAGATCCCACGCCTCTCGGTACCAAGTTAGAGTTCCTAAACTACGCCGGACCCTCACCCGCCATCGAAGCGATGAACGCCGACGAATGGGGGGACGCGCTTCTCGAAGACCTGCGTGGCTCTTACGGTAACCACGTCTCTATGGGGGGACTCGTCGAACAGGTTCCAACCGAGAAGAACTGGGTTACGCTCGACAAAACGACGACCGACAACCTCGGTAACCCGGTGCCTGACGTACGTTGGAGCGTCGCCGACCGTGAGGCGGAGGCGATACGCGCCGCAAACACGGTACAAAACGATGTCCTCGGTGCCATGGACGCTGACGTAGGCTGGACGGTTGGTCCGGAGGACACGGGACCCGCATACCACCATATGTGTACGACACGTATGGGTCACCACGACGACGAGAGCGTGGTCGACCACCGAACCAAGGCGCACGACCTCGAAAACCTGTACATATCGTCGAGTAGCGTCTTCGTCACCGCCGGCGCTATGAACCCGACTTTGAGCATCGCGGCGCTCGCTCTCAAGACCGCCGACCATATCGACGACGATATCTAAGCCTGATTAACGTCGACATCCGCATCCGCCGGACGCGTCAGTGAGACGTTGAGTGCGAGCGCAGAGCCGATGCCGCCGACGACCGTAACGCCGTTCTTGACGGCGTGATCGAGAACCGCGACCGCAACCGCCACCTCCCATCCGATCGACGTTGCGCCGACAACGACCGACGAGAATCCTGCCTCGTACAGACCGACGCCGCCGGGTGTTGCGGGTACCACCTTTGCGAGGTTTCCGACGCTGACGGCGAGCAGTGAGAGGGCGACGACGCCGCCGACCGACGAGAACTCCGCGCCAACCGCGTAGAAAAGCACCACAGCCGTAGAGACATCGAGGAACCAGATCACGAGGCTCGCTCCCGCGAGACGTGCGATACCGTCGCGGTCGTCGAAGACGGAGCCAAGGGAGCCGAGGAAGTCGGCGACACCGTCGGCTACCTTGCCCAAGACGCCTTCCCCGCCCGTCGGAACGACGCCGGAGCCTTGTTTCAGAAGGTAGACCGCACCGACCGCGGCGACCGTCACGCCTCCTACACCACCTGCGGCTACGAGCGCACCGCTCCCTTTCGCAGGCTCGAAACCGAAGACCGTGAACGTCCACACCGCCCCTGCACATCCGAGAGCGACGACGGCGACGAGGTCAAGGACGCGCTCCGCGGCGAGCGATGCTACACCTTCGGAGTACGGTACACCGTTGCGTTTCTTAACGACATAAGCGCGCGCCCCGTCACCCGCGCGTGCGGGAAACACGAGGTTCGCCGTCTGGCTCACGAATACCGCACCTGTCATAGCCGTCGCCCTGCATCCGTACCCCATACGTCCGAGTATATTCCTGTACCGTGTACCTCTCGGTATCCATGAGACGGCGTAGACGACGACCGCAACCGCTACGAGCGCACCGTCGGCGTCGGCGATACGTTCGACCAACCCGGATATATCGAAGCCGTCGAGGAAGAAAGCCGCCGCCACGGCTACGACGGCGAGCAGAGCCGTGAACCTGAGCCACGGACGGAGAGCGCGCGCAGTTCCGCGCATACGTCACCGTGTGGCGCTCCCCCAATCAAGCTTCCGAATTTTTTGGTAAACCTAAAAAGACACCAGCCCATGAGAACAAGTAACGTATGGAAGCCCAACCCGTCGCCGAGAGCACCGAAGACCCCCGCTACACGTTCGACGACCTGAGCGTCGTTATGGGGACGTACAACGAGGAAGAGGCTATACGAGCGGTTCTGTCCGATATCGACCGTATCACCGACGGACGCGCGGAGGTCGTCTGCGTCGACGGTTCTTCGGACGCAACGCCCCAAATAGCGCGCGACAGAGGCGCGCACGTCGTTGAACAGGAGCCACAGGGCTACGGCGTCGCCGTCCGCGAGGCGCTCCTCACCCCGGATCGTCCCGTCGTAGTTACCACCGACTGCGACGACACGTACCCGATGGAACGTCTACCCGACTTCCTCGAACTCATCAACGACGGCTACGATGTCGTCAGCGGCGACCGTGTCTCAGGTGGAGCGGACGCGATGCCCCCGCTAAACGAGTTCGGGAACCGTCTCTTCGCGCTCACGGCGTCCACTCTCATGCTCCGCCGCGTCGGTGATACCACCACGGGGATGCGCGCGTACCGGCGCGAGGTCGTCGAGGACATCGAATGGACGGAGAACACGGGACTGTCCGCCGAACTCCTGATACGTCCGTTGATGCGCGGCTACGACGTTACGGAGGTGCCTATAGAGTACGACGACCGTCTCGGGGAGACCAAGCTGGATCCGTTCGCGGGCGGAGCGGCGATAGGTAAGTCGGTTCTCAAGGTGCCTCTTCAGGAGCGGTGGCGACGGCTTCGGTCGTGACCCCTCCGTCGACGACCGCCGCTTCGCCTCCGCAACGTCTGAACGAGTAGCATCTTTCGGTGTACGGCGGTGTAAGGACACGGACACCGTCGCCGTACACCTCGTAGCTCAACGCCTGTCTGTACCTGAACGAGTCGTACCTCTGTGTCACGCCGAGTTCGAGGACGGCTTCGCCGCTTTCGTCGACATCGACCGCGCCCGCCCCGTCGAGAGCCACCGAGGTTTCGTTGACCCACCACTCGACGGTCGCGTTACCGCCCTCGGCGTCTACGGTCGTGTACGTCGTGTCCTCGTCGCCGCGAACCGTCGCAACGACCGAGGTCACGCCGTCGGGAACCGGGACGGTCGTCGTAAGACGTACGGCGCTACCTTCCACGATACGGAGGCGTTCGACCACGGGTTCGACCACCGAACCTCCTGTCGGTGCCCAGTCGCCCCTGTACGCGTACCTATAGAGGTCACGGTCGGGGTACGCGTCGACAACCTCGAAGTTTTCGTCCCCGCGGTCGAGAGCGTAAACGGTCGTCCCGTTCAGGTCGGCGTCGTTTCTCAGATACTGGAACGGATGGTTGAGCCAGTCGCCGTACGGCGTCGGCAGGAAGACGACGCCTTCGTACTCCCTCTCCTCGAAAGGCTCGTACGCCGTTTCGTAGCTCTCCGTCACGTCGAGGTTTTCGTCTATCTTGTCCGCCGTGTTCGCCGCCCCGACGCCCGCAAAGACGAGTGCGAGACCGAGGACGACGGCGATACCGGTGCGTCTGTCGAAACCCCCCGCCGTCTCGTAGACAGTGACGAGACCTGCGCCACCGAGGACGGACGCGGGCAGGAGAAGGTCGAAGTGGTAGTGCGTCCCGTACAGATATATCAGACCGTCCGCAGGGTCTGATATGTCGGCGAGTATGTTCAGGTTGCCCCAGAAAAGGACGTTGCCGACGATCACCGATACGGCGACACCGACGAGCAGTATACCCTCGGTGCTCCTTCTGCGCGCGACGCGTAATACGCCGACGCCCGCGAGCGCCGCGCCGACGACGCCTCCGGGACCCCAGTCGACGATGAAACGGTAGACAACGTGCGCGTTCGCCTCCAGCGCGAGTTCGGGCGTGTAGTCACGCGAGTAGCCGAGTATCGCCCTCTCACCGAAGCCGACGCCGTCGTTCGCCGCAAACTCAAGATAAGGGAAGACCAAAGGATCGCCCGTCATGACCTCGTTGTAGGCGAGCGCGACGCCGACGAAGATGAGACCCAGCGCCGCTGTCGTCGAGTAGAGTGCGACCGTCTCGCGTTTCCTTTCGGACAGTACGACGTAGGCGGCGTGGACGACGAACGGCACGGCGAAGACGACCGCCGTGTACTGGCGCGAAAAGAAGGCGATACCCGCGCATACACCGGCGACGGCGGCGTAACGTACGTCCCGTCTCCTCCACGCACGGAGGTACGCGAGAGCGAAGCCGAGGTTGAGCGCCGTCGTGGGTGCATACGAAAGGAAAAGCGACGACTGCACAACGAAAAGCGGCGAGAGCAGGAGTGCCAACGACGCGACGACACCAACACGTCTGTCGAACACCTCCGTGGCGACGGCGTAGACGAGAAGGACGTTGACCACAGCGATAACGACGAGCGCGGCGCGGTACGAGTACAGCGCCTCGCCCAGCGCAAACAAGGCACCCGTTACGGGCGTGTACTTCGGATAGACTGCTCCGCCGTCGGCGACGAAGAACCAAGGGCGTACGGATTCGGTTAGCTCCCCCGTCTGTATACGTAGCTTCCCGTTTAGAAGCATATCCGCGTGCTGAAGGTAGACACCCTCGTCGTGGTTCGACGAGTGGTAGGGGAAGACGCGCGACGAGACGACCGCGACGATCAGACCCGCTGTCGCCGCTACGCTCATAACCGCGTACCGGAGACGTGACCTATCCAACCTCATACTTCTCCATCGAGAGTATGACGAGCATCGACAGCCCCGATATGCCGACGAGTATCAGCGCCGGAACAGCCGCCTGCCCGAAGAAACCCTCCTCGTACGCCGACCAGACCTGTGTCACGAGCGTCTCGAACCCCGCGGGTCGTAGGAAAAGCGTCACGGGTAGCTCCTTCATCGTCGTAAGAAAGACGAGCGCCGCACCCGCTATGATACCGGGGGTGACGAGAGGTAGCATTACGCGCAGAAACGTCTTACGCGCCGAACCGCCGAGCGTACGCGACGCCTCCGCGAGGCGCTCGTCGAACTGGACGAACGACGCCCTTGTTACTCCCACGGATTCGGGCAGGAAACGTACGAGGTACCCGAAGACGAGCAGGGGAACCGTCTGGTATAGCGGCGTCGGAGAGCCGAAGAAGACGAGCGCGAGACCGAGGACGACGCCAGGTAGGGCGTAGCCGAAGTAGACCGCCTTCTCGGCGAGCCTTCCGATCCTCCCACCGCGTGCCGAGGTGTACGCGATGGGTATCGCCGCCACCGCCGCCGCAAACGCCGCGAGTCCTGCGACGTATACCGAGTTGGAGACGATTCCGGCGCTGAAACCTCCGCCTGACGCGTACGATGCTTCGCCGCGGATGAGCCAGAGGAAAAGGACGCCGACGGGTACGGCGAGTGCGAGAAGCGGAGGTACGAGACACGCACCGACAGCGGGCGTCTTCCAGCTACCGAGTTCCACGACCGACTCGCCACCTCCCGAAACACCGCTACCGCGTGATTCCGTTCTGCCGCGTAGAGCCGTCTCAGCCACCAGAACGACGGCGGCAAGAGCGACGAGCTGTAAAGAAAGAAGCGCGGCGGAGTCGGGACTCCACGTGTTGTAGTTGACGTAGATTACGCGTGTGTAAACGTCGAAACGCATTATCGCGGGTGTGCCGAAGTCGGACAGCGCATAAAGGGCGACGAGCAGGGAACCCGCTCCCACAGCGGGCTTTACCTGAGGCAGAACCACACGACGGAAGACGGAGCCGCGTTTGCTGTTGAGCGTCCGCGCCGCCTCGACGACCGACGGGTTTACCGAGCGCAGAGCCGCGCGCGTGGTTATGAAGACGTACGGGTACGTGTACAGGGTGATGACGAGCGCCGCACCCGTCAGACCGTAGATTTCGGGGAGCGACTCGACGCCGTAAGGTTCGAGAACCGACTGTAGCTCACCGCGTGGACCGAACGCGGTCACGAAGCCGAATGCCCCTATGTAGCTCGGTATTACGAGAGGGAGAGCGACGAGCACGGTAAGAAGGCGTCGGAAAGGGATATCCGTAAACGTCGTTACGTACGCGAGCGGCACGGATATGACGATCGACGCAACCGTAACGACGCCGACCAGAAGGACTGTGTTACCGAAGACGCGCAGGTTCTCGGCGCGGAGAAGAAGCTCGGTAGCCCCTTCGACGGCGACGGCGCGCCGTATGACCCAGTAGAGAGGGAACAGGACGAGGAGAACCACCGCGATACTCGCGGCGGTCGGAAGACGGCTGGAGAGGCGTCCTGTTTCTTGCACCTTACAGTATACCGACGTCGCGCATTAATTCAAGTGTCGGTTCTATATCGGAGAGACGTGTCAGGTCGAGATCAGGCGGGTTTAGCTGGTCTATCGTAGGTAGGTTTCCGAGAGGGTTGACGCCCGGTATAAGGGGATACTCCCCGGTCCGTACGGCGAAGTACTCCTGTGCCTCCGCCGAGAGTAGATGGCGCACGAAGTTTGCGGCGAGTTCCTCGTCGCTCGCCGTGTCCATCACGGTCGCGCCCGCAACGTTGAACAGCGAACCCGCGTCGCCGTCGGTGAACGCGGTTCCGAGCGAAGCGCCCGGGTTCCCCGAAAGTATACGCTGTATGTAGTAGTGGTTGGCGAACCCCGCGACTATCTCCCCGTCACCGACAGCGCTCGCTATCACCTGTTCGTTCGGGTACTCGCTCACGCCGCTCTCAACCATACCTTCGAGCCACGCGCGTGTCTCCTCCTCGCCGTTGAGTATACGCATCGCCGTCACGAAGTCCTGGAACGAGCCGTACGTCGGTGCCCATCCCATCGCACCGTCGAAACGGTCGTCGTCGGGGAAAGCGAAGATATCGTCGGGGACGTCGCTTTCGTCGAACTCCTCCGTGTTGTACGGTATGGTGCGCGCGCGCCCTGAGGTACCGACCCATTCGCCGTCGGGGTCGCGGAACTCGTCGCGTACGAGTTCGAGAACACCGTCGGGAAGCGGTACGGTTCTACCGGCTTCGGCGAGCGAACCGAGAGCGCCGACGTTGACCGTGTAGAAGACGTCCGCGGGGCTGTTCGACCCTTCGACGTTTATCTGGTTGGCGAGGTCGGCGGAGCCACCGTAAACAGGCTCTATCTCAAAGCCGTCGTACGTCGATTCGAGGAACGCGAACAGGTCACCGACGAGGGGCTGACCACGCCCCGAGTAGACCGTGAGAGTCCCTTCGAGGTCGGGCATATCGTCGACGGAAGTCCCTTCGGGTGCGGGACGGTCGGAGCCGGGTCCCGAACCTATGAAGCCGCCTATGCTCGGCACATCGCCGGTTTCGTTTCCGCCGTTGCTTAGCGGTCCTATGCACCCCGTGGCTCCCGCCGCCCCTGCCACACCCGCGTATTTGAGAAGACGCCGTCGGTTGATCTTGTCGTCCATGGCTTACCATACCAGATTTGTTAGGTAAACCTAAAACTTGTCCTTTTCAGTCGTCCGCCACTGCGCGTTCCTCGACGGGGGAGAGGGCGTCGAGACAGTCGAGGTAGTCGTGCGTCATCTCCCCCACGTGGTTGAGGAACGCACCGTTGTTGTACTCCTCCCAGTCGCCCGATACGAGACGGTCGGCAACGTCGCGTGCCACGTCGGCGTACGTCGATGCGTCCTCGCCCGCACCGTCGACTATCTCCCAGAAATGCTCGTTGAGTTCGAGTCCCGCAACCTCGTTCGTCAGGTCGTCGAATGTCGAACGCGGAGCCTTGTTGTGTTCGCACAGGGGCGCGCCGTTGTAGACGCGTCTTCCGAGAACGTCGCACGCGCGTTTGAGAACGACGCCGCTCCATATGTCGTCGAACCTGCCGACGTCCCATTTGTTGTCGTCCATAGGCATCTGGTAGAACGCGGGTACCACCTCCCTGCGGAACGCGAGGTTCATGGAGCAGACGGTGAGGTAGTTACCCCGCCCGGCGACGAAGTCGCGGTCGAAGTCGTCGGCGGTCGTACGCGTCTGCGCCTGTCCGTTCAGGTCGCCGTCCATCAGTATACGTACGGCGTCGAGGTCGGGAACGTTTGTCCAGAGACCCTGTGAAGCCACCACGTCGCCGCGCTCGACACGCGTTTCGTCCGTCTCGATCCTCTCGTCCATCGCCGAGTACGGGTAGCCGCGTGGGTACAGGTCGTCGTACCCCTGATACAGGACGTTGACCCAGCTCTCGTCCGACGAAACCTCCTCGATACCGCCTTCGTAACCGAGGTTACGCAGATGCGTACCGAAGTAGTCGGTACCGTCGTGCGGCAGTGTGTCGTCGTCTATGAAGACGCCGTAGTCGTGCCCCTTCGCCCAGATGTAGAGCAAGCCGAACGTCGTCTCCGCATGACTCGCCGCCGGAACGACGTCGGAGTACTCGTCCACGCCGTTCTCCTCGTACCAGATCTCACGCGCCGTCCCGTCGAAGACGCGTCCATCAACGCCGAGTTCGCGGAGCATCGACCGCATCTCCTCCGTCTCACAGAAGTCCTCCGTGACCAGAACGAACTCGGCGCGCCCAAGGTCGAAGCCGTGTTCGCGCGCGTTCTCGACGTAGTCGCGCACGCATTCGTACTCGCGTATAGTCGGGACGACGACGCATACGTCTTTGCTCGTCATGCGACGACCTTTTAGGGCTACCTAAATGTAACTACCGTTTTCCCGTAACCTCCTCCGCGGCGCGCCGTACGCTGTCCTCGCTGTCGTGCGACGGCTCCCACCCCGTCGCGCACAGACGCGACACGTCGAGACGCATACGAGGAACGTCGCCCTTCCATCCGCGTTCACCGCCCGTGTACTCGAACTCGGGTTCGGCATCCACCGTATCCGCGACGACCTCGGCGATACGCGTCACCGAGACGGTGTCTTGCGTTCCTATGTTGTAGAACGTCTCATCGCACGCGTCGCTCTCGACGACGTGTACCATACCGTCGACGCAGTCGGTGACATGCGTGTACGACTTGCGTTGTCTGCCGTTGCCGAGTATTTCGAGCGTCGACGGATCGTCGTTCAGTTTGCGCACGAAGTCGGGTACGACACCGTGTCCGCGCCCTCCGACGACGTTCGCAAACCTGTAGACGTACGTCTCTAAGCCGAACGTACCCTCGTACGCGGTGCATAGACCTTCGCCCGCGAGCTTCGACGCGCCGTAGAGCGATATGGGTTCGAGCGGTCCGTACGTCTCAGGTGTCGGCGTCGGTGCCTCGCCGTAGACTGTCGACGACGACGCGAAGGCAAAGACGTCCACGTCCGCGTCGCGCACGGCGTCGAGGACGACGTTGGTAGCCTCGGCGTTCTGTTCCATATGTACGCGCGTCTCCTCGGCACCCGAACGCACGTCAGGGTTGGCGGCGAGATGGAAGACGGCGTCCGCACCGTCGAAGGCGTCGTGTACGGCGTCGTAGTCGAGGATATCCGAGACGTGTAACGAAGCGCCTTCGGGGACGTAACCGCAGTCTCCGGCGCTCAGGTCGTCCACGACACGTACCTCGTTCCTGTCTATGAGCGTCTCGACGAGTCTGCCGCCGATGAACCCCGCGCCGCCTGTGACGGCGACCGTCTTACCCGACAGTTCCATACCGCAGAGCGCCGTTCCGCGCCTAAGTAGCTTCCTGAATACGTCGGGGCGATACCGAACCGTTCGCGTGGATGACGGTAGACGAACCTGTTCGGGGAAAGAGTGAATACTCCGCGTGGAAAAGGTAGCAACGTAGTTTAGGTAGCCCTAAAAATGATACGCGAACATCTTCACGAACTGTGGCACGGTATCGATACGAGACCGACGAAGGTTCGTCTGGGAATCGCTGTCTTCACCATCGCTTCCCTACCCGTCTTGGGAACCCTCTCACGAACCGTCGGCGGGGCGTTCAGTCTCGGCGGTTTGACAGTTCCGTTGCTCGTCGTCGCGCATGTCCCCGCGCTGATCGCCGCTCTCGCGCTGTGGTCGGTAGCCAGCGACACGCTCGTACTGAACGGCTGGACGAGGAGGTGAGTCCCGCGCCGGTACTGTATCTCGGTTGGACGACGGTTCCTATCCTCCGTTGACGATACCGTACTCGCCCCAGTTCTCGTCGACGCGTTCCTGTACATCGTCTTTCATCTCTATCTCATCGGGCCAGTCGCGTTCGAACCCTTCGCCTTCCCACGGGCGCGTCGCGTCGATACCCATCTTCCCTCCGTGTGCCTTCCTCGGTGCGGCGTGCTCTAAATGATCGAGAGGCGCGCGCTCTATTATCTCGACGTCGCGCGCCGCGTCCATACGTGACGTGACCGCCCAGAGCACCTCCGCCTCGTCATGTACATCAACTTCCTCGTCTACGACGACGACCGTCTTGGTGAGCGAAAGCATCCCTTGGGACATCATACCCATCATCACCTTCCGCGCGTGCCCCGGATACGCCTTGTCGATGCTGACGACGAGAAGGTTGTGGAAGACACCTTCGACGGGTAGGTTCATGTCGACCACCTCGTCGAACTGCGTCCGTACCAGAGGGAGGAAGATACGTTCGGTCGCCTTGCCGAGGTAGGCGTCCTCCTGCGGCGGCTTCCCCACGATCGTCGTATGGTACATCGGATCCTCGCGCCGCGTTATACAGTCCACCTCGAAGACGGGGAACTCCTCGACGGGCGTGTAGTACCCCGTGTGGTCGCCGAAGGGTCCTTCGGGACGTTTCTCAGGAAGTACGCGTCCTTCGAGAACTATCTCGGCGTTCGCGGGCACGCGCAGATCGACCGTTTCGGCTTCAACCAGAGGCACTCCTTTGTCGCGTAGGAAGCCCGCGAGAAGGAACTCGTCTATGTCGAACGGGAGCGGCGCAGTACCTGAGTAGACCGTCGCGGGATCCGCGCCGATTGCGACCGCAACCTCCATACCTTCCTCGTCGCCGTCACGGTACTGCTTAGCGCCGTGCTTATGCATCTGCCAGTGCATCCCCGTATGTGTCTCGTCGAAGACCTGCATACGGTAGACGCCGACGTTGCGTTTCCCTTCAGGACCCTCCGAGATCACGAGCGGGAGGGTGATGAACCTCCCGCCGTCTTCAGGCCAACATTTCAGTATCGGATAGTCGGAAAGGTCGGGGTCGTGGTCGACGACCTCCTTACACGCCGCCTTGCGCGCCTTCGTCTTCGTCGGCGGGTAGTTACGGAACTCACGGAGAAGGTCTATACCCTCCTTGACATCGCCCCAGTTCTTTATAGCGCCGACGACCCCGCCCACGTCGGGGGGGCGGAAGCTAAGTATCTCCTCGATACGTTCGGCTATCTCATCGAGTTCTTCTACTTCGAGTGCGAGACGTATACGTTCGACCGACCCCATCGAGTTGATCAGCACGGGGAAGTCGCTTCCCTCAACGTTCTCGAAAAGAAGCGCCTTGTTGTGTTCACGTTCGCGCCGGGAGACGCGATCCGTAATCTCGGCTATTTCGAGAACAGGGTCGACCTCTTTCTCCACGCGGACGAGTTCGCCCTCTTCGTCGAGGGTTTCGGTAAAGTCACGGAGGTCGTCGTAAGCCATGCTCTACATGGGGGCGCACGGCGGTTAACTCTTGTCTCACGTATCCGTATCGCCGTACGTCCGTTCATCGTCCTTGCCGTCGAACCCGCCCTCGTGCCGTGCCGCGTAGTACTTGGGTCCTACGGTTCCCGACTTCGTCTTGAACGACCTGCGCAGGAGGTAGAGAGAGACGATACCCAGACCCGCGAGGTACGGCGCGTAGCCCGTCTCGCCGTGCGCCAAAACCGTCGCGCCGACGATCGACGCGCTACCGACGAGGGCGTACGACAGACGTTTCCCTAACTTCTCGATATGTTTACGCGAGTCCTCGAAGTCAGCCACGACCTCAACGTTATCGCGTCCTATCTTGTCGAGGCTGGCTTCGAGCTTCGACGGTGTGCGCGCCACCGATCTGAACGCCTGCTTGAACCCTTCCCACGCACGTACCGCACGCCCCCGTATCTGTTTCTGAACGAAGCCCTCTTCGATAAAGAACTCGCGCGCAACGTCGAGGAAGTCGAACTCAGGGTCGAGTTCGAGACAGACGCCCTCGATGATCGTCGAGACACGTAGACCGAGTGCGACGTACGACGGGATACGTAACGGGTACTCGTAGACCGTCTCCTCGACCTCGTTAAGTAACTGCTGGACGCGCATCTCGTCGACATCCCCGCCCGAAAGATCCTCTATGGCTATCTCGATAACCTCTACCATAAGCTCGCGGTCGACGTCGCGATCCAACGTACCCATGTCTATCATCGCGTCGATGACCTTCTCGGCGTTCTTGTTCGAAGCGGCGAGGTAGAAGTCGACGAAGGTCTCCTGCAACGACGGCGAAAGCCTCCCGCTCATACCGAAGTCGTAGATGACGATACGTCCATCGGCGTCGACGGCGAGGTTTCCGGGATGGGGATCACCGTGAAAGACGCCGTCTACGAGCGTCATCTTGAGGTATATCTTTTCGAGGTCGCGCGCTAGCCTCTCCGTGTCGTGTCCGAGACGGCGTAGGCTCTCCACGTCGTTTATCTTCGTACCGCCTATGTACTCCATCGTGAGGACGCGCCGCGAGCAGACGCCGTCGTACGTCTCGGGCATACGGACGCGGTCGTCGCCCTCAAAGTTACCGCGTATCTCGTCCAACATCGCCTTCTCGCGCCCGTAGTTCATCTCCTGCTTGATACGGCGCTCGAAGTCGCCTGCGAGTCCTTCCATCGAGTCGGCGTGGGCGTCCTCCCCCGCGATACGTGCTATACGTTGGACGACGGGCAGAAGGAAGTTTAGTGCGCGCAGGTCGGCGTTGACGAGTTCCTCGACGCCGGGGCGGCGAACCTTGACGGCGACCTTCTCGCCGTGGAAGTAGGCGGTATGTACCTGTCCAAGCGAAGCGCCCGATACGGCGTCGCGCTCGAACGTCTCGAAGACAGCGTCCGGATGCCCTATCTCTTCCTCGATTATACGTTCGACCTCATCGTACGGCGCGGGCGGTACGTCGTCCTGTAGCTCGATTAGCTCGTCTATGTACGTCTGTGGGACGACATCCGGACGTGTCGAAAGAACCTGTCCAAGCTTGATGTAGGTCGGACCGAGGGACAGGAGAGTGTCCGTAAGCCGTCGCGCCCTCCTGTCCTGCATCTCAGGGGTGACGTCGCGTCCGGGTCCGAAGAACAGCCATCTGTTCCTGTCGCGTGCGTACGTCAGCGCGAGCGGGAGGAACCGCAGGAGTGCTTTGATTAGACGCCAGTAAGCCCTCGCCATCCCGGCTTACCAGTCTACTCCAGATCTATCTCGCTCGTCTCCTTCTTAGGTAACGTGACGCGTAGAAGACCGTTCTCGTACGTTGCTTCCGACCCCGTGTAGTCGACCTCGACGGGTATGGGCACCCTGCCGCTTACGAAGTCCGAACGCGCCTCGGCGACGTACTCGAAGCCTTCCTTAAGCGGCTTCTCGCGCCGCGCCTCGATGCCGAGTACACCGCCTTCCTCGCCTACAGCTCCCTTCTCATCGTACGTCAGGTCAAGGCTGTGCTTCTCGCATCCCGGCAGGTCGACGAGAACCAGTACCTCGTCGTCGCTTTCGAGAACGTCGGCGAAGACGGGTATACGTTCGCCGACGACGCGCATGAGTTCAGCGCCTTCCTCTTCGAGACGTCGCAGAAGACCGTCTGTATCAATCATGGAACCAGAATAGGGTTTGTTCCATATAGTTCTTTATGTTGCGTACCCCACGACGAAACCCGTTCGGGCGTTTACAGATCCTCAGCGACCTTACCGGCTACGTCCCTCGCCTTCTCGGCGAGTTCTTCGTCGACACGTCCTTTACCGACCGCCTCGGCGAGTTCGTCCTCGTCGACGACGCGTACCTCGCCGTCCACCTTCACGACATCGATATGCAGATCGACGTACACGACGGTATCGGGGTAGAGTTCGAGAGGCGTACAGACGTTTACGTACGTCCCTTTGGCTTCGCCGTCGGACGACTCGTACACCGTCGGGTATGCCCACGCCCCCTCCTCGAAACGCGTACGCGCGATGTCGCCGTCCTCGCGTTCGACACCGAGTGCGTCGTACTCCCCTGACGACGTTATACGGCGTTCGACGGTGACCTCGCCGGTGTCGCCGTCCGCCTTAACTACCTCGCCGCGTCCGAGAGAGGGGAAACGTCCGTCGGGCTTCCCGTGTAGTATCTCGGTCTGGTCGCCCTCGTTGGGTCCGAATCTGCGCGCGACTACACCGAAAGGGAACGTATCCGAGGGGTCAGGGCTGTCGACGAGGCTCTCGGCTATATCCACGCCCCCGGCGGCGGCGTTGCTCGTCGCCTTCAGACGGTGGTGTCCCGGAACAGTCGCCGTCTCCTCACCGCGTGCTTCGTCGTACCCACACCGTCCCTCGCGTCCGAGCCAGAGCCATACGGCTTCGTCTTCCGTCCCCTCCGAACCTGTCTTCTCAACCGCGTCCTCAACCGCCGCGCTAAGCTCGTCCATGCCCGCGTCGAGGGCGTCGCGTGAGTAGATAACGCCCCATCCCGACGGCGGTTCGACGCCGAGCGTCGAGACCGTACGTGACAACTGCGTCGCGTCCTCCTCCGTTCCTCCCTTGACACGTACACCGCTTCCGTTCCGGACGAGAGTTACCATCCCGTTCCCGACACGTTCGCCCTCGGCGACGACGGGTGAACCGTCGCTCCACGGAGGCTTTTCGTCGACGACCGTGACACGGGGTTCGTCGCCTTCCTCCACGCGTCCTTCCGTATTCGAGTACGGCAGGAAGCCGCGCCCGTTATCGAAACCCACGAATGCACCCGAACCCGCCGTTTCTTCCACCGTCGCGTCGCGGACAGCCCCCACGGGAACCGCGTCGAAAACGAACGAGTCGGTTCCGACGGCGAGGCTTTCGGCGACACCGGACGCGCCCTCACCGACGGCGTAGACGCCGAGGTAGTCGTCCGACGACCGGAGCCTGACATCCGGATCACCTTCCCCGAACGAGGCACCGAAACGGTCGCGTATAGGATCCGAAGGCTCCACGACCTCGTGCCCTGCGTCGATGAGCAGACGCGTTGCGGCTGTGGCGTAGACGCCACGTACCTTTACTCGCATACATCCTCTTCGGGTGCGCCGTTCAAATAACGTCCGAAGACGTATGTCACACGCGCACGAACCACCGATATGCACGACGTAGAACGTTACCTAAGGATACGGAGCGCGTACGCGCCGTCTTTCCTACACGACGGCTCTCTACTGTACATGAACGACGCCACGGGCGCGGCTCAGGCTTGGCGCGTCGACGAACCACTCGGCTGGCAGTCTCAGGTCACCTTCGGCGACGAACCCGTCTCTTTCGCCGTGGCTTCGCCCGAACGCAACGAGCTAATCTACGGACGCGACGAGGGTGGAAACGAGCGCACACAGCTTTTCCGCGTCGACGCCACGGGTGTGGACGAGGTCGCTCTCACCGACGAACCCCAAGCCAAACACCGCTGGGGCGGATGGTCGCACGACGGAGAACGGTTCGCCTTCGCGTCGAACCGACGTGACAGCCGTGTCTTCGATCTCTATGTTCAGGGACGCGACGAGAAAGATGCCACCCTCGTCTGTGAAACAGACGGCTGGTACTCGGTCGTCGGATGGCTGTCCGACGACTCGGCTCTCGTCGTCCGTGAGGCGCGTTCGAACTTCGACCACGATATCTACACCGTCGGCACCGACGGCGGCGAACTCGAACGCGTCACCGACGCCGAACGCGAGACGCGTTACAGAAGCATCAACCCGTCGCCCGACGGCGGTTCGCTCTACCTCTCGACCGACGAGGGCAACGATACGCTGTACCTCGGACGTCTCGACATAGAGACGGGCGAGATGGAGAAGGTCGTAGACGGCGGCGACCGAAACGTCTCCGGCGTCTCCGTCGACGACGAGACGGGTAAGGTCGTCTACGGGAGGAACGTCGAAGGCTACACCGAACTCCGTACGGCGGAACTTGACGACGGCGAGCTACACGGACTCCCTACGCCCGACCTGCCTGACGGCGTCGTAGGCGGCACGTCGTTCGGACACGACGGCGACCGTTTCGCGGTCACCGTCACGCAACGGAGACGTAACCCGAACATCTACGTGGTTGAGTTTGAGACGGGCGAGGCGACACGGTGGACGGACGCGACGACGGCGGGTGTACCGCCCGAAACCTTCGTCGGTTCGGATGTAGTCCGTTACGACTCCTTCGACGGTCTGAGCGTACCCGCGCTCTTCTCGACACCGGACACGGAGCGCCACGAACCGCCGTACCCCGTCGTCGTCGACATACACGGCGGTCCGGAGAGCCAACGCCGTCCATCCTTCTCCGGACTCCGTCAGTACCTGCTCGGTTCGGGGTACGCGCTTCTCGAACCCAACGTACGCGGTTCGACGGGGTATGGGCGCGAGTACACGACGCTCGACGATCGCCGGAAACGTATGGACGCCGTCGGCGACATCGGTGCGGCGCTTGACTACCTCGCCGAAAGGAACGATGCCGACGAGGAACGCGTGACGGCGTACGGCGGTTCGTACGGCGGCTTCGTCGTGCTCGCCGCACTCGCTGAGTACCCCGAACGTTGGGCGGCGGGTGTCGACGTCGTCGGTATCGCAAACTTCGTTACCTTCCTCGAAAACACGGGCGAATGGAGGCGCTCGCTCCGCGAGGCGGAGTACGGCTCGCTCGACGAAGACCGTGAGTTCCTCGAAAGGATCAGCCCTATCAACAACGCGGATGAGATACGCGCGCCGTTGCTCGTCATGCACGGTGCGAACGATCCGCGCGTACCTGTCGACGAGGCGGAGCAGATAGCCGACGAGGTATCAGAGCACGCGCCTGTCGAGAAGCTGATCTTCGACGACGAAGGGCACGGATTCTCAAAACGCGAGAACCGTATAGAGGCGTACACGACGATGGTCGACTTCCTCAACGAACACGTCTGACCCTAAGGCTTACACGGGTGACACGCCAACCTCAGCCATGGAGAAGGTAGCTATCGAAGATGTCGAAAACGAGGTGAACCCGATGCGCTTCCATTCGGTACGCCGCCCCGTCTCACGCGCTCTCGGCACCGAACATTTCGCCATGAACTACTTCGAACTCGAACCCGGCGAGTCGTTTTCGGGCGGTATGCATACCCACCACGATCAGGAGGAGGTGTTCTACGTTCAGGAAGGGACGGCGACGTTCGAGACGCCCGACGGCGAACCCGTTGTCAGGGAAGGCGAACTCATACGTTTCGCTCCGGGCGAGTACCAGAAAGGGTGAACTACCTCGGAGGGTCAAGTCCCGAGGCTTCCCAGTTCAACGACACGCTTTGCATCGACTGCCTCCCGCTGAGGCGACGACGCAGGGAGCGCGGTCTGCATGGGCGTCACTTCGGAGCGTCCCTCTCCTACCTGCTTCAACCCGCGACTGAGAATGTTCTTCGCCGCGTTCAAATCTCGATCCTGCGTGTGACCGCAGGCCGGACAAGAGTGTTCACGCACCCACAACGGTTTATCCGTGGCTACGCCACACGATGCACACTCTTTGGTCGTTCCGGCTGGTTCAACACTCACAACGTGCGTCCCGTGTAGGTTAGCCTTGTATTCCAGCAGTTCGAGAAACCGCGACCATGCGGCATCTTGCTTGTTTTTCGCGTTCTGGGATGTTTCCAACATTGGCTTCACATCCAAGTCTTCGACAGCCACAAGATCGTATTCAGTGACCAACCACGTTGTGAGTTTGTGCTGGAAATCCTGCACTTTGCGCTTGATCTTTCGGTTGGCTTTCGCCACCCGTTGGCGTTGTTGCTCCCAGTTGTTCGATCCATGTTGCTTCCGCGAGAGGTTTCGTTGCTCGCGCCGCAACCGCTCATATTCGTCACTGAGACCGAGCGTCCCGACTGCGAGGTTATCAGATGTGTGGATGTAGCTGGTGATGCCCAGATCAACACCCACGCAATCTGTTGGCTCTATCTCACTGAGGGCTGGTTTTTCCGGTGCCTCGTCCACCTCAACGACGAGTGAAACATACCATTCGCCGGTTGGCTCTTTTTTCAGTATAACTTCGTCAATCTCATCGGCATCGGGAACAGGTCGATTAGCGCGAATGTTGAACCAGCCGACCTTTTCGAGTCGGAGTCGCACGAACCTCTCACCGTCCGTGTTGTGATCCACGTTGAAACGGCTGGATTGGTTGTACGATACTGACCGAAATTCACCACTACCTTGCCACCGTAACCGCCCAACATCATAGCCATTGTCTCGACGTTCAGACAGCGTTTCAAGATCGCTGTGGATTTGGCTAATCGCCTGTTGTGCGGCGTGTCGGGATGGCTCTGCGAAGATCGGTCACCGGTTTACCCATTCAGTGAGCTTATTATGTTGGTCATAATCTGATGGTCGGTGGCTATGGTCAGATTGATAGTAATCTCTGACGGCGTGATTCCGAATCTGCCGGAGGATGTCGATCTGCCGCCATGCTTCGCTAGCGACCCCATTGGGGAGATACGCGCGAAAGCGAAGCGTTGCTTGCATCGAGTTAGTCCAGTTTTTTCACGGTGAGTTTCAGTTGATCGCCTGATTCGAGATCAAGCCCGTCACGGACATCTTCGGGGATCGTTACCTGCCCCCTGTCTCTGAGTTTTGGGTAACATTCCATCGTACTCAATACGATTATTCTTACTGAATCATATTAAATATAACGATTGTCGGCTTCACCTTCGGGGGTCAAGCCAAGGGAAATCAAAGATTTCCCGTATCCCGAAAAGCTCCCCTTTTCGAAGACCCTTAGGCAGTCGCCTTGGCCGCCTGTACAACGACCCCGACGAGGGCGACGGAAACGAACGCGTCGTCGGTTTCGCACTCGGCGCACCCGGCGCATCCCACGACTGGGACGAACTCGAATCACTCGTGCCCTGCACGGACTGCGGCGAGAGGAAGCCACACGGCGTCGAACTCGCTGACGGAGCCTTCAAACTCACCTGCGAGGACTGCGGTAACACGTTGGAGATAGGCGGATAACGAAACCCTCTCGTACGGTGCAGGCGTATCTTATACGTGGAGATAAGAGAGCTATACGCCGCGCTTGTCGACCTACACGGCGAACCCGACGGTGCCCCGGTCGAACACGGTAACGGCGAGGGGGTACGCCAGCTTCTGACGACCATACTTTCACAGAACGTCGCCGACACACAGACTGCACGCGCCACAGAGGCGCTTTTCGAAGCCTACACCGACTACGCGGCGATCGAGAACGCCGACACCGACGAGCTCGCCGAGGTGATCTCCGTCGTCGGTCTCAAGAACCAGAAGGCGGAAAGGATACAGCGCGCACTCACCGCGGTACGTGAGGAGACGGGCGGCTACTCGCTCGGCTTTCTCGACGGGATGGACACCGACGAGGCGCAGACGTGGCTCGAAGATATCAAGGGCGTTGGACCTAAGACAGCCAACGTCGTCCTCAGCTTCGGATTCGGGAAGCCGTCGTTCGCCGTCGATACACACGTCGAACGTCTCTCCAAACGTTTCGGTCTCGTGGACGAGACGGCGACGAACGAACGCGTCCACCGCGTTATGAACCGGAGGGTACCCGACGGTATCAAGTACGAGCTACACGTCCTCATGATAAACCACGGGCGTGGGTTCTGTACCGCACGTAACCCCGACTGCGACAATCCCGTCTGTACACGTTACTGCTCGTGCGAAGTCTGCTCATAGACGACCTGCCCTAAGAGCTTTCCGGCTGTCCCGACAAGACCGTCCATGCCAACGCAGGACGAGGGTAAGCCGGGCGACCTGTTACGTGAACGCGCGGGAGAGGGGCGCAGGAAGCTCTGGTTCCTTCTCGAAGCCGACCGCTGGCTCGTGACCGCGGTTTTCATGCTGATCGTCTTCGTCGCGCTGTCCGCCGCGGGCTACCTCCTACCTTCTGCGGAGAAAACACTCCTAAACACCGACTCCGTCGACACGGTCTTCCAAGGCTTCCTGACGGCGACCATAACCGGTGTTACGCTCGTCCTTACGCTCAACCAGCTCGTTCTGTCGCAGGAACTCGGCTCCGTGAGCGACCAGCGCGAACGTATGGAAGGTGCGTTGGAGTTCCGCAGTGACACCGCGGATACACTGGACGTGACCGTCAGCCCCGCCAAGCCGTCGAAGTTCCTCCGAGCCTTGGTTCAGGAGTCGGGAAGCTCGGCTAAGAGCCTCCTCGACTCCGTCGGTGACGACGGGGAGATTGCCGACGATGTCGAGAACCTGACCGCGGGTCTCGTCGAGAACGCCGAACGCGTCTCACAGGGACTCGACGGCGCGCAGTTCGGCGAGTTCGATGTCGTCTCATCCGCCCTCAACTTCAACTACTCGGGAAAGATCTTTGCGGCGCAACGTATCCGTGAACAGTACGGCGACAGACTCGGTGAGGACTCCGTGGAGGAGATAGAACGCCTCGTCAAGCTACTCAAGACGTTCGGGCTGGCGCGCGAGCATTTCAAGACGCTCTACTTCCAGTGGAGCCTGATCAACCTGTCGAGACGTATACTCGTCGCCGCGGTACCCGCACTCGTCGTATCGGCGGTCATGGTACTCTTCTTCGATGCCACGGCTTACACACATATCGGCAACGACACGCTCGTTCTCTTGATCGTATCTGCCGTGACCGTAGCCGTCTCGCCGTTCATGATACTTCTGGCGTACGTTCTCAGGATCGCTACCGTCACCAAGCACACGCTGTCGATAGGTCCTTTCGTGCTCCGTCAGGACGACGACTTAGCCGAGATTGACCTGACCGACTCGTAAGGCTCAGACGGTTAGACGCGTCCCCATCTCTATCTCGAAGCCTTCGCGTCTCGTCTTCTCGAAGCCGACGCCGTTGTACAGCCTCACCGCCGCGCGGTTCCATCTTTCGACGCTGAGCCAGACATCGCGTACGCCGCGGTCGTAGGCGAGCGAGAGAACACCGCGTATCAGACGTGAACCCACACCCGCGTGCTGGTGGCTCTGTGCGACGAATATGGCGAGTTCGTGCGCGTCCATACCTTCGTCACCCACGAGCGTCGCGTGACCCACGGCGTCGTTGCCGTCCCACGCGACGGTGTTGACGCCTTCGAGTATACCGTCAAGCCACCGCTCAAGCGCGTCGCCGCGTACGGGCGGTATCCCCTGCGCACGGTCGCCGGGGTCGAACTCCTCGTACATGCTCAGAAGCGCTTCCCTTTCGCCGTCGTACTCACGGACTTCGATCGCGCGCCCTTCGCCGTCGTCGAACTCGAAAGGCGTCTCCGGGAACCCCGACACGTCGGTTATACCTTCCCCGTTCATCGAACTAACTTCACCGAGGTATGTGAGTTTAGGAGGACGAACTCGGCGACGCGTCCAACCTGTATCTTACCCATCGCGCTCGTCTCCCCCCCGCCGAGAACTATCTCGTCGTATCCGTTGCTCTCCGCGAACTCGACGAGGGCGCTTCCAGGATCGCCCGAAAGCCGAACCACGTCCGCGTCTACACCGTATTCTTCGATTATACCTTCGACGCGCTCCTCCACCTCGTCGCCGGCGGGTGTGCTGTCCGGGTTCTCGATGACGGCGACCGTAAGCTCGTCTCCGGTCTCCGCTACCCTGTCGAGCGTATGCTCCAGAGCACGTATTGAGTCGTCGGTGCCTCCTATGCCCAGAACTGTCTTCATCGTAGGCGCTTCGTGTCCGCACCGGATAAGTGTGTGTACTACCGTCGCCGGTGAACGACCTCTCGGCTCAAACGAACTGAGGCTTGTCGGACAGAAGCAGAGGCGTATACCGTTCGCGTGTCGGCATGCCCTTGACGCGTTCGTTTATCTCGTCGACGAGTTCCTGAGGAGTCTCCGTCCGCTCCTCGCCTTCCTCACGCACACGGACACTTAACATACCGTCTTCGACCTCTTCGTCACCGACGACGGCGATGTAAGGCACCCAGTCCTGCTCCGCCTTACGTATCTTCTTACCGACTGTCTCGTCACGGTCGTCGATGTCGGCGCGTATACCCGCTTCTGAGAGCGTCTCCGCCACCTCGGCGCAGTGGTCGGTATGCTCGTCGCCTATAGGTACGAAACGAACCTGAGTCGGCGACATCCAGACGGGAAGCGAAGGGGTCTCGCCGTCGGCGTCCTTCTTCTCCGCCGCGGTTTCGAGCAGGGCGGCGAAGGCGCGCTCGATACTTCCCGACGGCGAGTAATGGAGAAGAACGGGTTCGTGTTCACCCTCGTCGTCGTAGTACTCGATATCGAAACGGTCGGCGCTCTCCACGTCTATCTGAACCGTCGGGTTCTCCATGGGTTCGCCGCCCGCGGTGACCGCGAGGTCGATTTTGACGCTCCAGTAGTGTTTGCGCTCAGGTATGACCTCGATGAGAACGGGTTCGCCTATCTCGTCGGTGATATCCTCGAACCATCCGCGGTGGTCGTCGAAGTAGTCGCGCGTCGTACGTAACGCCGCCGTGTAGTCCAGACCGAGGTCGTCGCCCGTGCGGTATCCGAGTACCGCCTGCTTCCTGAACTCGTCCTGTGCCTCCTCCATGTCGGCGCACGCGGTATGCATGTCGGGCATCGTGAAAGCACGGAGACGTTTGAGACCCGACAGTTCGCCGCGCTGTTCGCGCCTGAACGAGTACTTCGACATCTCGTAGACGCGTAGAGGAAGGTCGTTCGACGCGATATGCATGTCACGCATCACGGAGAACTGTCCGAAGCAGGCGGCGAAACGTAGCATCATCTTGCGGTCGCCCGACTCGAACCTGTACTGACGCTCACCGAACTTCTCCGAGTGCTCGTGTATGCAAGGCGCGCCGAGGTCGTACATGATAGGCGTCTCGACGGGCATACCCCCGTAATCGACGACGAGATCGTCAACGTAGTCGATGAGAAGGTCACGCGCGCACTTGCCGCGCGGGTACCAACGGAAGTTTCCGGGGTCGCTTAGCCCGTCGTAGCCCACGAACTCCTTGTCCCGCATCATACGTATATGTGCGTCCTCCTCTCCTTCTTCGCCGCCTCCTCCTTCACCTATCTCGTCGTCTATCAGCGTACGTAGGTCGTCGTCCCCCTCGTCGCGGAACCCTTCAGCGTCGTGTACCTCGCCGTCGGGCGTCATAACGAGGTAGTCGCTCGGCTCCGTCTCCTCTTCGTCTTCCTCGTCCTCCTCGTCCGCCGTCACCTCACGCGGTTCGACGACGCGCGAAAGCTCCGACATGGGGTGCCCCTTGCACGAAAGCTCGAACGACTTGTACCAGCCGAACGGCGCGCGCTGAACCTCGTATCCGTGTCCCTCTCGAAGCGCGCCCGCGATACGTTTCAGGGCTGAGACGGCTGTTTCGGGCGACGCGAGATCCTGAGAAAGATGTGCGTAAGGGTAGACCATGACGCCCTTGACGCCGAGTTCGTCCGCAACGTCGACGATCTCCTCGACCGCACCTTCTACGACACCGTCGACATCCTCCTCGTCACCCTCCTCGACGGCGATGAAAGCCGTCAACGCCTCTTCGAGACGTCCTTCGAGAGCCGGTTCGTCCTCCGCGACGGGCGTCTCGTCCCTTGCCTCGTACTCGATGTAGTCCGAGTGTATCAGCAGTAGCTTCATACCCCGAAGTTTCCGCCCAGAACTAAGTAGCTTCCGTATCATGTAGACGTATGGAGCGCCACGATCATACGACGTGCGACCTCTGCGGCGGTCGTGTCGTACACGTTCACTGTGAGTACCGGTGCAAACGTTGCGGATACGTCCGCGACTGCTCCGACCCCGACAGGTAAGAGACGAACGTTCCGCGACCCGTGACACTTTTGTCGCCTCCGTCCGACGTAACCCTAATGAGCTTGGTATGTTCTCTCGCGGGTCACGACTGGGGGGAGGAGCGCGTTGAGACGGAGCGCGACGAGGCACGCGGACAGGTTGCGGTCACGGAGCGCGAGTACCGCGAATGCACGCGTTGCGGCGAACGGCGTATCATCTCAGAGAACACAGAGGTGCGTCCCACCGCCGACAACCGAGAGGAGACGGACGAAACGCCGGTCAAGGAAACCGAAGCCTCCGACGCCCAGACTGAGATGGAGGAGGAGGAGAAGTCGACGTTTGCGCCGTCCGACGGCTTCGATACCGACGAGACGGAGGACGCCGCCATAATCGAAGATACGGAGATGGAAGGCGTGACCGAACCGGGGGAAGTCGAGGGCGACGAAGACGGTGTACAGAGCCGCGTACGTGAGTCGACGGGCGCGGAGGTCACGCGCGAGACTACACCCGACGGCGACGAAGACTACGTCTGCCCCGACTGCGGATTCTCCACCTCCGACCCCTCTCTCCGCGCGGGCGACATCTGCCCCGACTGCGGCGGATACCTCGAAGAGACGTAGCGCAACGCATTTGTCGCACCCCCGCTTTTCGCGTACATGCGCTACTACAAGATGCGCCGCGGAGAGTATATCGACGAACGCGTACCCGATATGCGTGAGAAGGTCGAGGAGTACTTCGGCGGTATAGGCGGTACCGACGACCGCGACGGCGTTGAGATGTACGTCGTCAAGGATACGATGGTCTTCGACCGCGTCGAGGTCGGCGTCGACGAGCGGTCGAACGCGAAGGATCGTCTCGCCGTCCATTTTGAGGAGAAGGACGTGTCGACACTACAGGAAGAGGGGCTTCTTGACGAGGCGGGACCGGCGCGCGAAGCTAAGAACTCCTTCCTCAAAGACGTGACAGGACGCGACGCCAAGTCACGCCGCGAGTCGATGAAACGCGACGTGGAGCCGGACGAGGACGTGGACGTCTAGCGCCGCTGGGTTTATACACAAGCAGGGTTTACCTTGGCTAAGGAAAAACCGATGGACTCGTCCGAGCTGTTAGATATACTCGGAAACCAGAACAGAAGGAGCATCCTACGTCTCCTGTCTCAGAAGCCGTGTTACGTCACTGAGATAAGCGAGTACATCGGCGTCTCGCCCAAGGCTGTTATCGACCATCTGGAGATGCTTGAGGAAGCCGGTTTGGTCGAGAGCCACGTCGACGACCGCCGGAGGAAGTACTTCCATATATCACGTAGCCTACGTCTTGAGGTCGATGTCTCGCCGTACAGGTTCGGTGTGAAGAGCGCCTACCCGTCGCGGTGTAGGACGAAGGTTAGCTACGAACACGTCGAGATAGACGGTGTTGACGACGATGTTGAAGATCTCACAGCGCGTCTCGAACGTCTCGAAAAGATAAAGAACGAACTCTCCGTGGCTCAGAGACACGTGCAGTCACGTATGGAGGAGGTAATGCAACGTATAGAAGAGGAAGCCGATGAAAACCGTGCGCGGAACGGCGACGGTTAGCCTTCGAGTTCGTCCTCTATGGCGTCCTGTACCGCCGCGTAGTCGTTACCCTCCACGACCGTCCCGTTGATGTAGAAGCTCGGTGTCGCGGTTATCCCCATCTCGTTCGCCTCGCTCCTGTGGCGCTGTACTGTCGCTGTGTACTCGCCCGAACTGATAGCCGATGCGACGTTGGCGTCCACATCCGTCTGAGACGCGTACTCGGCGATACTGTTCGCGCTACCCCACGTCGCCCCGTTGCCTTGGTTCTGGAAGGTCAGACGGTGCCATCTCCAGTAGCTTCCTCGGTCGTTCTCCCAGACCGCCGCCGCGGCTTGTGCAGTGTTCGCGGAGTCGTCGCTTCCTATGAAGTCGACGGCTTTGAACGTGAACTTGACATCCCCTGTCGCTATGTACTCCTCCTTGAGGTCGGGGAAGCTGTTACGTTCGAAGCTCGCGCAGTGCGGACACGCAAAGTCGCCCACGTAGACAACCTCTACCATACCGTCGATCTCCTCGTCTGTCGCGTTCGCGGAGACGAGCGTCGGATCCTCGCCTCCTGCGGCGCGTACTGTCTCCCACTCCTCAACCTCGGCGGAGCTTCCCGTGAAGAAAAGGAAGTACGCCAAGACGCCTATGATCCCTACAACCGCAAGCAGGGCTACGTACGACCAGAGTTCGGAGCCTTCACCGTCACCGCCGCGTTTCCTCTCTTTCTTCTTCTCTTCTATCCTGCTATCGTTCGACATATGGCTGTGGTATGTCGTTGACCGACAAAACTCTTGTTGCCTCGTTCCGTACGGGCGCACGATGGACGCCAAGCCGGATCACCGCCACGCCGCCCTCATCGTCGCCATGGTTGCGACGTCGGGGAGCCTGTACTTCAGTCTCGTCATGGGTCTCGTTCCCTGCGACCTCTGCTGGTACCAGCGTATACTCATGTACCCTCTCGTCCCTTTCATAGCCGTCGGTCTGTGGCGAAACGACAGCCTCGCGTCGTACGTTCTACCCCTCTCCGTCGGCGGCTTCGCGGTCGCACTCTACCACAACTACCTACAGATGACGCCAGCGACAGGCGCGTGTACGAGCGAGGTGCCGTGTACAGTCGTCCAGTACTCGTTCCCCGGATTAGGGATCGGTGGGTTCACCCTGTTCAACGGCGTTACGATACCCCAGATGAGCCTTACGGCGTTCGGTATTATCACGGTGCTTTTCCTCCTGCCCGTCGTAGCGCGGGTTAGATGAAGACCGAGACGCGCGAACTTATGCGCAGGGCGGGTGTCCGTCCCGACGGTTCGACCGACCAGCACTTCCTCGTCGACGACCGTGTGCTTGACCGTGTGGTCGGCTACGCGCCCCAAACGGACGGCGGACATGTCCTTGAGATCGGCGGCGGCGTCGGTAACCTCACCGCCCGTCTTGCAGAGAGGTACGACAGCGTGACCGTGGTTGAGGTCGATCACGAACTCGCGCGTTTTCTCAACGACGAGTTCGGGGGTGAGTCCGTCGAGGTCGTACACGGCGACGCCACGGAGGTCGACCTTCCCGACTTCGACGTCTCCGTCTCCAACCTGCCTTACTCGGCGTCGTCACCCATTCTCTTCCGTCTACTCCCTCATGGCGCTCCTCTCGTCGTCACCGTACAGAAAGAGTTCGCCGAGCGCGCAGTCGCCGAACCCGGCGGTGACGACTACGGACGCCTGTCGGTAACGACACGCAGGTACGCCGACGCGGAGATACTCGAAACAGTGCCCCCCTCCGCCTTCTCGCCCCCGCCGGAGGTCGAGAGCGCCGTACTCCGTTTCGAACCCCACGAGGTACGCGGCGACGGCTTCTTCGACGACATCGTGCGCGCCGTCTTTACGCAACGTAGAAAGACGCTCAGAAACGCACTCCGTAACACGACGCATATGACAGAGATCGACGAGGAGGACGTGTACAACGTCCCCGAAGAACTCCTTTCGAAACGTCCCGGTAAGATGACGCCCGAAGGCTTCGAACGCGCCACGGACGCCCTGCGCGGTGACGCCGAGGTATGACCGACAGCGTCTACCCGCCCTCGGAGGACAGCTACCTTCTACGGGACGCCGCGGTCGGTGAGGTACGGCGCGACGACACGGTTCTTGAGGTCGGAACGGGTAGCGGCTTTGTCGCCAAAGCCCTCGCCGACGAGGCGCGAACCGTCGTCGCAACCGACATCAGCAACGAGGCGGTGCGTGCCGCACGCGAACGCGGCGTATCCGCCGTCCGAACCGACCTCGTCGCCGCGCTTGACGCGCGTTTCGACCTCGTCATCTTCAACCCGCCGTACCTCCCCGACGACGACACGACGCCCGACGACGCGATGGCGGATGCCCTCGGAGGCGGCGAGACGGGACGCGAGGTCGCAGAACGTTTCCTAGACACGGTTCCGCGCGTACTCGCCCCCGACGGACGTATACTTCTCGTCACGTCGTCGCTGTCCGGCGTCGAGGCGTTCGAGGAGAGGGAAGGCTACGAAGCCGAACGCGTCGCGTCGGAACGTTACTTCTTCGAGGAGGTCGTCGTCCTACGTATGCGCCCTACGCCGTAGCGTCCTCGAAGGCGTCGCGGAACTCGGCGGCGTCTTCCTGTATCTCGTCGGTCGCATCCCCCAATGCGTCGAGCGGGTCGCCGCCGTCGGTCTTGATGTACAGGAGAGGCTCCGTCTGCCCTCCGCTCTGTTCGGGGTTCATGTCGTACGTCGCCGCCTCGACGTACTCGATACGCAGAAGTGCGTCCTTGAGGACGTTCATCAGCGTGTGATCCTCGCCACGTACCTCCACCTCCGTCTCGTCGTCCGTCTTCGACAGTATCTTGACGTTCATCGTTGTGTTTAGGCGGGTTACGAGTTTCAAGCTTGCGGTCGTCCGTCCGCGTCGTTGGTTATATGGAAGCAGAAACCCAAGAGACCGACGTGATACAGGAGATCTCGTACGTCGCCCTGTCGGTCGTTCTCATACTCCTCGCGGTCACGGCGTACGTCTCACGTCCGTCGGTTCTGCATACGACCGCCCGTCGTGCGCGCGAGAGGTTCGTCGCTGGTCTTCCCCTCGGCACCTTCGTTATCGTCTCCGTCAACGTCGTATTCTTCGTCTTCGCCCAACGCGCATACACGGGCGACGTTCTCACCGTACCGTACCTTTCGTGGTCGTACGTCTACCCGACGGGGTTTCTTACGGGACCCGTGGGGCATGCAGGCGTCCCACATATCGTCGGCAACCTGACGGCGACAGTCGTGTTCGCACCCGTCGTCGAGTATGTCGTCGGACATAAGATCGACCTGTCGGGCGAACGGGCGCTCCACCCTCTCGTCCGTGCTCTCGTCGGCGTCCCTCTGGCGTGGTACGGCGTCGGTGTCTTCGTGTCTTTCTTCTCGTGGGGACCCTCCATAGGGTTCTCAGGCGTTGTCTACTTCTTCTTCGGCTTCGCCGTCGTCTTCTACCCCGTCGTATCCGTCGGACTCCTCGTAGTTACGGACGCCTTCCGAACCCTCCTCGGCGCTCTCCGCCGTCCCGTGACGGCGTCTACGGCGGGCGAGAGCTACATCACGCCGTCGTGGGCTAACATCGCACTCGACGGACACGTACTCGGTCTTCTCGTCGGCGTCGGTGTCGCCGTACTCGTCGCACGACGCCGTGGGGCGAACCTTGACGCCTACCGTGTCGGCACGGCGGTCTTCGTGCTCGGACTCGCTCAGGGTCTGTACGCCGTCTGGACTGTCGACGGCTCCACCTACGTGCTGTACCGCGCCTTCGGCGTCGCGTTCGTCGCACTCCTCGCTGTTCTCGTCGCCTACTTCGTCGAGATCGAGTCGTCGTCGCCCCCGTTTACCCAGCTCGACAGCTTCGCCCCGCGGCGTACGGTCTCCGTCTCGACGTTACTCGTACCTATTGTCGTTATCTGCGTCATCGGATTAGTAACGGGTCTCGGCACCGTCTCGACCGTCGACGACGTCGACACGGTCGAGGTGGACGGATACTCCGTCTGGTACGGCGAGGACGTTGAGAACGAACGCGTCGTCTCCGTACCGTTCATCGACGCCGCACCCGTCAACTTCACAGTAAGCGGCGTTATCGTCACCAACGAAGACCGGGGTATATGGTACCGCGCCGCATCGAAGGGACGTCTGCGCACGGATCCGTCGCGCTCCTTCCTCGTGGGCGGCTTGGGATGGTACGACGAGGTTACTGTCGAACGCGTCGGTCTTGAGTCCTCGACGGGTAACACGTCTTACTCGGTTCTCGTTACGACGCGGAACGAGACGCGCGCCGTCTACGACTCACCGCCCGCGCCGACGGCGACGACAGTAGACGGCTGGGGTGTTAACCTGACAGTCGACGGCGGCGAACGTGCAGTAAGGATGCGCCGCGGCGATCGGACGCGCACCGTACCTCTCAGGAACACGTCGTTCACCGTCGAAGGCGTAACCTTCACCACCCGCGACGGTCGTATACTCGCAGGCGTCGGCGACGAGACACGCGCCGCCGTCGGACGTATCACGGGCGCTCGTCAGGATCTCGGCTGAGTCAGACATCCCTGCCGAACTCGATACGGTACACCTCTATATCTATCTCGCGCTCGTCGTCGTCGTGGAAGCCGAAACTCCGGTGAAGAACGAGCGTCGTCCCGAATGCGTCGGTTATCTCCGCGCTATCGTCTAAGAAGGACTCGACGAATCCGAGGCTACCCGCGTTGTGGACCGTGTATGCCACGTCCGCAACGTCGGCTGAGCGCAGGAACGGGCGATCCGCACCCTCGTTCTGCGCACCGAACGGCGGGTTCATAACCACGGTGTCGACGCGCGTAACCGGAAGGCTCCGTACGTCGGCGTGTACCCAGTCGGTTCGCGCCTCTACGTCTACGGACGCCGCGTTACGACGCGCGACGGTGAGCGCATCCCTGTCGATGTCGACGCCGACCACCCGCGCGCCGTACATAGCCGCGCCTATACCGAGAACACCCGTGCCGGATCCGAGGTCGAGAACCGTCCCGTCAAGATCGCCGTTACCCCACGCGAACTGGAGTATATCGCTCGCAACCCCCGCGGGCGTCTCGTACTGCTCCAGCGACGCGTCGGGATCCTCGAAGCCTGCGAGAACCTGAAGACCCATCTCGACCTGTCTGCGCATATACGGCGTACGCGCCCAAAGCTAAAAAGGCAGGTCGTTCTACACACCGTATGTACGACAAGATACTGTTCCCGGTGAGCTTCTACCTGCTCGATCACAACGAACTCGCGGATCACCTCGTTGGAATAACGTCGGGCTTCGACGCTTCGGTACACGTCCTTTCGTTGACGCTTTCGGACGAGGGAAGACAGGATGTAGAGGATCACAGAAACGCGTTCAACAGCTTTGAGACGCGTCTCAAAGGCGAGGATACCGAGTTCACGTCCGAACTCCGTGACGAACCCGTCGAGTACGCCGACGTTGCGGACGTTATAGCCGACGAGGCGGAGGCGTACGACGCCGTCCTCGTCGGACACACGAAGGTGCGTGAAGGCACGGAGCGCACAACCGCCGAGTCGCTCATAAACCGTCTCTCGATCCCCGTCTTCGTCGTACCCATGTCGACGCCGCGTTTCCGCGATGTCTGACATACGACTGACGGAAACTGTATATGCGGGCGTTCCATACTACCGTCCATGAAAAGCACGGCAGTAATCGCCATCGTCGCCGTCTTAGCTACCTCGGCGGCTGTCGCGCCACCGGTTTCCGCGCAGGACGCCGGCATCTCCGTACAGGTCTCTGTCGCGAGTGAGACGTACGACGACGGCGAACGCGTCGACGTTGACGAGGACGAACTCACGGTCAACGTTACGGTTGAGTCGGAGAACGAACTCAACGTTCTCAGATCCACGCTCCATAGCAGGTCGATAATACGTGGTGTGACGGGTAACTCGTACAACACGTCGCACGTCCTCGAAACACGTGTCGGACCCAACGAGTACTCCGTCGTGGCTGAGGACGTTGACGGGGTCATTGAGCGCCACACGGTCAACTTCCACAAGGAGGCTACGACGGCGCGCGAACTGAGACGTGTGGTCGAACGTCTTCAGAACCGTAAGGATCGAATTGAGGACGATATAGACAGTCTTGAACAGCGCAGGAACGAACTCCGTGAGACGCGCAACAACCTGTCCGAACGTCTCAACGAGACAGAAGCCGCGGGCGGAGACGCCACCGACGGTGAGGAACAGGAGCCGCAGGGTCTACCCGGCTTCGGTGTTCTCGTCGCCCTCGTCGCCACCGCGCTCGTCGCACTCCGGCGGAAGTAATATCAGCCGTCGTCCACTCATACAGTCCCGATGAAGAACCACGTCGTCGTTCTTGGATACGGCTCACTCACACGTCCCGTTCTTGACAAGCTCGGTGAAAGAACGCGGTACGTCGTCGTAGCCACCGATCCCGAACTCGCCGACCGTCTCCGTGACAGAGGCTACGACGTGGTCAAGACAGAAGCCGTGGACGAGGAGGCGCTCGCCGAAGCGGGTGTCAGGGACGCGCGCGCCGTGGTCGTCGCGAGCGAGAACGACGCCGACGACGCACTCGCCATACTGACGGTGAACGAAGCCTCCCCGGATGTCGAGGTGATAGCCGTAGCCTCCAGCTCGGAGAACGCCGGAAAGCTCAGACGCGCAGGAGCCGATACCGTCGTCAGCCCCGCCGATATCGTCGGTAAGCTACTCGTCGAGTCGGCTCTGACGGGTAAAGATACGGAGAGGATAGTCGAGGAGATGCGCGACAGGATCGCCCGGAGATAGGCGTCTGTCTCACCCCTCTCCTTCCCCGTCGTCCCCCTCAAGCTCCTCGCCCAGAACCTCATCTGCGACAGTGCCCGTGTCCTCGCCGGTAAGCGCCGACTCGACGAGGAGATCCCCCACAATACTCGCGGGGCTGATAACCGTGTCCGCGCCCGCACGCCGTAGCTTACGTACGTTCTCCTCGTCGGCGGCGGAGACGACTATACGCAGGTCGGGGTTCATCTGGCGCGCCGTGAGAACCGCGAGTGCGTCGTCGGCGTCGTCGGCGGTAGCCGCCACGACGGCACGTGCCTTCTCCACGCGCGCCCTCTCCAGCGCCGACTCGTTGCTCGGGTTCGCAGTCACCGTCATGGTTCCACGGTCACGGAGCCTCGAAGCCACGTCGTCGTCGGGCGTCAGAACGACGAACCCCGCCCTCTCACCAAGCTCGTCGACTATAGGCGACGTGTCGCCCGTGTATCCGAGAACGATCACATGGTCTTCGAGCGTCTCCAGCTGTAGCTCGGTCATCCTTCCGAGAGCCTTCGAAAGACGTGCCTCTATCGCGGGCGTTACGAGCGAACCGAGAGCGAACGCGAAAGCCGCTGTTCCGACGACGACGAACGAGATGGAGAACGTCCGCGCTAACTGACTTGTCGGTACGGCGTCACCGTACCCGACGGTGCTGACGGTTATGACCGTGTAGTAGAGAGCGTCGACGGGCGTCTCGATACCCCCGAAGCCGTCACGTAACGCATAGCTCCCCACTGTTCCGTAGACGAGCGCCGAGACGAGCGCACCCACCGCCGCCCACTGCCCCTGGTCGAGCGTCAACCGGCGCGAGAAACCCGACCGACCCGCCGCTACACCCGGAACAGCGACGACCGAAAGGACGACGAGAGGCACGGACAGAACGTTCGACTGCGCGACGCCTTGGAGCGCCGTAACGGGAAGAAGCGCGAGCGACGTGTACCATGCGACGCGCAGACGGTGACTCAGACCCCACGCGCTCAGGAGCATCGCAAACCCCGTGAAGGCACCCGTCAAAGATACGAGCGACCGGACGGTATCAGGTACGTACGCCGCGAGCGGCGTCACGTATGGCTGGTACGAAAGTGAGACGACGCCCGTCACCACGGAGATTATACCGACGATCGCCGTGAGTGCGACGGCGGCTGTCTCGCGCCTAGGCATACGTACTTAACCTTCCCTTTTACATAAATAACCCCTGCGACAGATGTCGAATATGAAAGAAAAATCTATATATTGAGGAATTTACCGATGGCTTAGGGTGGAAGATGAGCGACTCATACACAAGGATAAACAGAAGGGCGATTATCTTAACGTGTGTCTTAGTAGCCGGCTCTTTGACGGTAGTTACTACCGCAGGAGCCACCGTAGCACCTGAAGATGGATCGGTGGTCGACACGTACGAACAGGTTGAGGCACCCGAGGTTCTATGCCGCGCTTCGGGTAGCGGAATACTCGGAACATTTTCGAATGATGAAAAGTACGGTCATCAAGGAAGCGAGGTCTGGGGACCGACCGACCTCAACTCACAGATAAGCAACCAGAGGCTCGCGGTAGGCACGAACCAGAAAGGTACGATGACGCTGTTCAAGTACCCGAACCCTTCCTACGCGGATCAGATAAAGCACCACGCCTTCGACCGACGCGAAGACTACTACGGTTCTGATCCCAACTCAGGCGCATTCCTAGGGGCAGTAATCACCAAGGAAGACGGGACTCAGGAGTCTACCTGGTTCCGTGAATGGGGACCTCTCAACACCACCGACCCTGACTACGGGGATCATGTGAACCAGACCTGGGCATCGGAGTTCAGTGATACATTGATAACCCGGTACGGCAACGACAGACTCGGTCTCGATGTTACCGTCACGAACCTTGTGCCCAAGGAGCACGATGTCTTTATACGTGACGTATATGTTGACGCACGCGATGGATCGCCCGTAGAAGAAGTTGAAGTTGTCTCGTACGAGAACTTCAATCTCGTTGACGACAAGGACTCGCTTTCACCGACGCAGGACTGGTGTAGCGAGGGTGAGAATGCCGAAACGGCGGAGTACGACGCGGGTTCGGACGCCGTTCTGCACCATTCCCCCACGGATCCGTGGTCGGAGAGCGGCGCTGAGTTCTCAGTCGCGACCGGGATGGCTTTCGACGGCGAGAGCACCCAGCATCAGGTCGCCGGCGATGACTACATGGGCGACAGTCCGAACGACCCCTACGTATTGCTTAGTGACGGCAACTTTGACCTACCCGGTGAGGAAAGCTACACGGGGCAGACCTCGGTAGCGATGACGAAGGATATCGGGTTTGATGACGGACAGGGGAGCGCACGCGTATACTTCGCCGCGGCGCACGATAAGGAGCCAAACAAGGATCTAAGCGATGAGGTCGCAACGAAGATAGAGAACGCACGTGACCTCTCGGTGCAGGACGAGATCCAGGACAAGGAGGAATGGTTCAGACAGTACGTCGAAGACGCGCCGATGCCTGAGAACGCACCGGAAAACGTCAAGAAGGTCGCGCGACGTTCGCTGGTTTCGATAGTTCAGGCGTGGAACGATGAAACCGTGAACGAACACGGCTTCAGCGGTAACATACCTGCCGCGGTAACAACCCAGCCTCCTTACGGAGCAGACTGGATACGTGACGGCGCTTACTTCGATTACATTATAGACAGGTTCATATCCGGCGACGGAAGACACGACTGGGTCAACCAGCACAACCGGTGGTATATGTCACTACAGCAGAACCCTGACGGTCCGTGTCCCGAACACTGCCACGACAACATGAAGGACTACAACTACGCCGACCTCGTGCCGCAGGTTAGCTCAGTCCCTGAAGGCGGATGGGCGATGAACTACTACGCTGACGGCGACGTCGCGGCACCGATAGGCGGCGAGATAGACGAGACGGCTTACGGAGCATGGACGTTCTGGGATCATTATGCAGTCACGGGTAACGAGACCTATCTACAGCGTATCTATCCTGCCATAAGGCTCGTCGGCGATCGTCTAACCTACGACTGCGTCGACGAAGACACCGGACTACAGTGTCAGCGACCCGAAGACGACAACCCGAAGAAAACACAGACTATAATCGGCGGAGCGTCGGCACACGCAGGTCTCTCAGCGGCTACGAAGGCGGCGTCGGAGATGTACGGTATCACAGGCGACGAAGCCTATGCGGACGAGGCACGCGCCTACGCAGAACGCCGCGACGAACTCGGTCAGGCGATAGAGAAGGAGTACTGGAACGAAACCGCAGGCTACTACGGCGAAAAGAAAGGGGGACCGAGTCCACGTGTCGGTATGCCGGCTTTCCTGCGTCCGTACGACGACCCGAGGATGAAGGAGCATATGGCGAGCATGTGGGGTAGCGTCAACGCGACGTTCCAAGGCGAACTTGACCAAGGTCAATACGAAGCAAAGACGCTTATCGGACTCGGTCTCGCGGCACAGAGATCCGAGGATCCGGCTGTCGAAGTAGACCACATAAGGGACGGCTTGAACTGGATAGCCGACAACCATGCACGATCCAACTCCACCTACATAATGGGTGAGGCATGGGTGCGCGAAACGTACGCCGACGGAGAGATAGACTCCGCACAAGGTCAGCCCCATATCTGGGAGCAGGGGCTGTTCTACCTATCCTCGCTCATCGCGTACGGAAACGAAACAGCGAGGGAAAGGATAGGTAAGGACGTATACGAGGAGTGGCGCAAGCACGACGCCAAACTCACCGGTGTGGACGTAGGTTCGGGCGTCTACACCTACGGCGACACGGTCGAAGCAACGGCGACGGTCGTCAACGACGCCGAGGTTTCGCAGAACTACACCGTTGAGTTCACCGTCAACGGTTCAAACGGTGAGGTGACCGCAGAGGAACGCGAGGTCGGGGCTATCCCCGCCGGCGGTAACGAGACCGTAACGCTGACGTGGGACGCCGGTTCGGATGCAGGTAGCTACGACGCTACGGTCACCGTCTGGAAGGCTGAGGGCGATCCCGCTGTCGAACCCACGGCGCTGTCGAGCGACGGGTTCAGACACACCCGACTTGACTCGACGACGGTCTCCGAAGCCTTCGATGTACGTGGTCTTGTCGGCGAGACCGGCAGGGTTGAGGTAACCGCCGACGACGAGTCGGCGGGCGGTGTCGGCGACACGCAGTGGGTACCGTTCGACAACGAGTACGACGATCCTGTCGTGGTCGTCAAGCCCGCGTCATACAACGGCGGACAGACCGCACACTTCCGTCTCAACGGCGTCGAGTCCGACGGCTTCTACGTACAGGTCGAGCAGTGGGACTACCAGATAAACGACGGCATGGGTTCGCACGTTACGGAGACTGCGAACTACGTAGTGATGGAGAGCGGCGTCCACGAGATACCGACCGGCTCCGGAACGGTGACGGTCGAGGCGGGCGTCCGTAACGGCGTCACGAACAGCGGCAACCACCCTGACTGTTCCGGCTGGTTCAGCGGATGCAGTAACAGGTGGTACGACGTCTCGTTCGACGCCGGCTTCGACTCGACGCCCGTCGTTATCGCGGGGTCGCAGACCGAGTCGGGCGGCGGATGGCTCAACAACATCTACGACTCCGCCGTGACGCGCGTCAAGGGTGTCGACGCCTCCGGATTCAGAACCGAGATACGTGAGCAGGAAGGCGGCGACGGCACTAACGGTGACGGACATCCCGCCGAACCTGTCGGATACATCGCCTTTGAGCAAGGAACAGGCTCCAACGGGGGTAACGTCTGGGACGCTTCCGCATCCGACACCGTCGGAGACTCGTGGGGTTACACCTTCTTCGACGCGTACTTCGACTACGAATCGACGCCTGTCGTGGTCGCCCAGACACAGACGTTCAACGAGGGCGGCGAGAACACACACAACCTGCGTTACGACTCGCTCTACTCGTACGGTCTTGAGTTCAAGATAGAGGAGGAGACGAGCGGTGACTCCGAGACGAGCCATACCGACGAAACCCTCGGATACGTCGCTTTCGAGGGCGAAGGTGGGATATACGACAACGGCGGGTAGACGACTGCGTAACGTCGGTGGAGTCTTAACCGTCGGTGACGTATCTCTTATATGGACGAAGACGAACTACCTTCTTCCGAGGTCGAGTGGCGCGACTGCCTAACAGAGGAGGAGTACCGTATACTACGCGAGTCGGGCACCGAACCCAAGTTCTCTGGCGAGTACGTCGACAAGAAGGACGACGGCGCGTACGTCTGTGCGGGATGCGGCGCGGAGCTGTTCGACTCCGAAACCAAGTTTGGATCCGGAACCGGCTGGCCCAGCTTCTACGACGCTAAGGAAGACGCCGTCGAGTTCCGTGAGGACACGAGCCACGGTATGGTGCGGACGGAGGTCGTCTGCGCGACCTGCGACGGACATCTTGGACATGTCTTCGACGACGGTCCTGAGCCGACGGGTAAACGGTACTGCATAAACAGCGTCGCGCTCGGCTTCGACGAGGAATGAGTAACGGCGACAGCGAAGGCGTTGACGAGGAGACGACGCGTAGACGTATCGCCGACCATCTCCGCGACGAGGACGCAACACCGTCCGAACTCGCCGAGGCTCTCGATCTACATCTACGTTCGGTATACGCCAGCCTGAGCCACGTTTCGCGGTCGGTTGAGGCGGGCGACGAACGTCTCCTCGTCGTGCCTCCCGAATGCTCCAACTGCGGCTTCTCGGGGTTCGACGACCCTCTTGGCCGACCTTCACGGTGTCCGTCGTGTAAGAGCGAACGTATCGAAGAACCCGTCTTGCGTCTCGACTAAACCGGCGTCTTTACGACCGTCACGGGGATGCTCGACGTACGCAGGACGCGGTCGGTTACGCTACCCAGAAGCTGTCTGTACTCGCCCGTACGCTCCTTCGTTCCCATGATGATCAGGTCGGCGTCCACACCCTTTGCGTGGCTCAGTATGTCGTCGTGCGGCGTACCGTGTTCGACCGTCGTCACGACCTCGACGCCCGCCTCGCGTGCGCTCTCGGCGACATCTTCGACAGCCTCGTTTCCTTCCTGTTCGAGCGCCGTCTCCAGCCCCTCATGGTCGTGTACGTACTCGTCGCCGCTGTACGCCTTGTACACGTCCTCGTCAACGACGTAGAGAACGTGGAGCGTCGCGTCGTGCGCCGCCGCCGTCTCCACGGCACTCTCCGCGGCGCGTCTCGTACCTTTGTCGCCATCCGTCGGGAACACGACTGTGTCGTACATATCCTCAGCCTTCTTTCCGAAGCTTAGTATATCTACCGGTGTTTATACGAACGTTTCCGGGGACTCGTTGAACTCCGCCCTCGAATCCTCGGTTTCGAAGTAGTATATAGACTCGTCGTGTACCGTACAGTAGTCGGCGTCCCTGACGGTTATCTCCGTGCCTGTCACGGGGTCTTCTACGGTTCTGTCGCCGGGCGCGCCTCTACGACCCTTCACGAGAAGCGCGACGAAGACGGTGCCGATGAGGAGGAAGACGGTGTTGAGTAACGTGGTCGGCGTAACGCCGAAGATCGTAAAGCCCTCGCCCTCCGTCGTAACCGCGGCGTCGGGCACGATACCGAGGAAAGAGAAAATGTAGTAGACGATGATACCCGTCATAGCCATGGAGACGAAAAGTATCAGCGTAAGCCTGTTACCTATCTTCTTACCGAATATCTTGCGGTAGATGAGAATCAGCTGAGGCACGATGAGGTCGGCGTAGATGAAGGCGATAACGCCACCGAATGCGAACCCCGAACCCCAGAGCACCGCGGCGAGCGGCACGTTTCCTATGGAGGCGACGAAGGTGGCGACCGAGATGAGGGGTCCTAAGACGCTGTTGTAGACGACCTGCACCGTCCCTGTACCGCCGCCTTCGAAAAGAACCGTCCAGAGGCTGTCCGGAACAGCGGCGGCGATGATACCTGCGAGGAGGAAGCCGATACCGAGCTCCTTCCACAGCATCCTGAGGTCTTTCTTCGTCTGGTTAGCCGCCTCGACCCATCCGTTCCACGACCGTATCTTCTCCTTCCACGACCTCGTGTGTGCGTCGGGGTTCTGCTCGAAAAGCCTCTTACAGCCTTCGGAACAGAAGTAGACCGTCTCGTTCTTGTGCTCCACGGCGATACCGTTCTCGCGGTTGATACGCATCTTACAGACGGGGTCGGTAACGACGGGCTGTTCCTCCTTGATTAGACGCTCACGCACCCACTCCGTTTCGTCGTAGGATATCGTGAGATGGACGAACGTTATAGAGATAAGTATGAAGATGGGCGCGCCGACAGCCTGTGCGACGGCGAACTCCCAGCCGAGAAGCGCCCATATGACGAAGGTCAGACCGATGACGAAGTTTGTCGATGCTATCAGGAACGCAACCGTCGGGATTATCATCGACTCGTCGACGCTCGACCTGCCTTCCTCAACGACGCCGTCGGCGGGTACGTTCGACCCCGGACGGACGAGAACCACGTCGCCCTGTTCGAGTTCATCGACACGAACCTCCTCGGTTCCGTCCTCGGTGACGCGTTCCGCGGTTTCGGGCATCAGGTTTGCGAGTTCGTCGAGAGCACCCGACGCGCGACGTATGCTACGCATCTCTATCCAGTGTCCGAGAAGGAAGATTACGACGAGAGTTACGAGTTCCCAGAAGAACGGTTCGCCTATACCGAGAACGACCGACGCGGCGCTGTATACGAAGGCGACCGTGATGGCGAGCGAGATTAGGAGCATCATACCGGGTTCGCGGTTGCGCGCCTCAACGACCCCCATACGTAGGAAAGGAACGCCGCCGTACGCGAAGACCACTACCGAAAACACCGGCGTCACGTACGCGCTTCCCGGAAACGGTGGCACCCTAAAGCCAAGCCAGCTCTGAAGCGTTACGCTGTACGCCAGAACGGGTATAGACAGGACGAGACAGACGAAGAAACGGCGACGGAACATATCCTCGTGTCCCGAATGGTCGACCATCGCACCGCCACCGTGGTCGTGACCGTCGTGGTCGTCTTCCGTCGGTTTCTCGGTGCCCGAACCGTCTGTTTGGGCGTGGTCTGTGTGTTGGTCAGCCTCAGTCTCGGGGTCGGTCATACTATACCCCTACCACACCAACCTGCCGTATCCCTCTTACGGTGGCTCTCACGATACCGCGCCGAACTCATCGCCGACCACCGAAACGACACGGTCGAAACGTTCGTGAACCTCCTCCGCGATACCGTCGAGCGAGGGGTTGTCGGCGGTTCCTACCAGCTTCTGTGGATCCACCGCGCTCACCACGACTTCGCCGTCGTCCTTCTCGTACACGATGACGTTACACGGAAGGAGAGCGCCGAGTTCCACCTCCTCGTTCAGGGCTTCGTACGCGAGGTTCGGGTTACACGCGCCGAGAATCCGGTACCGTCGGAACCCCTCGTCGAGCTTCTTTTCGAACGTCGCCTGAACGTCGATGTCACAGAGAACGCCGAAACCCTCGTCTTCGAGCGCGTCGATAGCGAACTCAACGACCTCGTCGAACTCGGCGTCGACGGAGGTTCGTACGGTGTATCCTTCTCCCATTCTTCAGTCCTCCGTGAGCTTTCTGCGACGCTCCCTGAGCTCCTCCTCGTCTATATCGCCTCTCGCGTACCTCCCGCGGAGTATCTCCATGGCTTCGTTATCCTTTCCGTCGCTCTTCCCTCCGAACGCCCAGTAGACGAAGCCGACGACGGCGGCGACGAGCACGACCATCCACAGCAACATCATACCGACACCGAACCAGCCGCCGCCGGTTCCCATCGCACCGCCGTCCCATCCATGGTGGTATCCGTCCGCGCCGTTCGCTACCGCCGTCATGCTCAACGGGTACAGTGCAACCGCACCTACCAGCAGTTGTGTTAGTCTTCTGAACACATCTCAATATTGTAACCGTAGGTTTATCTCCTTTTTTGTTAAGAAAGTTAGGCGGCTTCATCGCTGTGTTTCTCCGGATGGGTATGCGTATAGGTCTGAAACGCCTAACATAGTTAGACAAACGCGGCTTCAGGATAATAGACAAAGCCGCGCTCACGCACCACCACGTCGGAAACCGCCGCCCGTCCGTCGGAAGACGAAACTGCGTGAGCTGAGACGGGCGAAGAGCTACTTAGACGCCCTGAGCGGACCGCCGCCGCGTCCTCTCGACACGTACATCCTGTTTACCATACCGATATGGTCGGCGACGGTCGCGCCGAGCACACGCATCTCGTCGCCCATCTCGGAGTCGTAGTCGCGCGCTATCGGAACGTTGCGTCCCTCCATCTCCATCGACAGCGGGAGTGATTCGAGGACGGGGAGGTCGTATTCGTCGGCTATACTGTTACCGCCTCCCGCGCCGAAAAGCTCGTACTCGCTACCGCACGTACACCGGAACTCGCGCATGTTCTCGACGACACCCAGAACCGGGACGTCGTGTTCCTGAAACATACGTACGCCCCTGCGCGAGTCGTCGACGGCTACCTGCTGAGGCGTCGTTACGACGACCGCACCCGTGACTTCAAGCGTCTGTACGAGCCAGATGGGGACGTCGCCGGTTCCCGGTGGCATGTCGATAACGAGGTAGTCGAGACCGCCCCACTCGACCTCCTCCGTGAACGTATCGAGTACCTTGTGAACCTTGGGACCACGTAACGTCGCCGCCTCTCCGTCGGGGAGCATCGAATGGAGGCTCATAACCTTGACGCCGTTCGACTCCGGGGGTACGAGCGTCTTGTCGTCGAGAGCCGAAAGCTCGCCCTCCAGAGCCATCTTGTGGGGAACGTTGGGTCCGTGTATATCCCCGTCGAGTATACCGACCTCCGCGCCCATCTCGTCAAGCCCTGCGGCGAGGTTCGCCGCGACAGTCGTCTTGCCGACGCCGCCCTTACCCGACGTGACGGCGATGGTGTTCTTGATATCCCTGAGCTTCGACGGTATACGCGGGGGTTCGGTTCTAAGCCGTGGTCGTAGACCCTCGTTGGCGAGCACCTTACCCACGCGCTCCGCCATCATCGTCTCGGCGGGTGAGTGCGGCGCGTCGAAGGCGAGCGAGACACTGACGATATCCTCCTCACCCATCTCGACGTTCTTTACGAGACCGAGCGACTCTATGTCGTCCTCAAGAACGGGGTCTTCAACCTCGGACAGTACTTCGTGTACCTGTTCCTCGTTCATTTTCTATCTTCCTCCTACCAGAACAGGAATCCCAGTAGGATCGTTAGGACGAACAGCCCGCCCCATAGGGAGGCTATGAAGCTGGCGAGTATACCGACACCGAGGAAGCCTACCTCGGCGTCGCTCGGCTCACCCGCGAACCAGCCTATGAGCACCGAGTAAAGCGGCACGAACACGATGCCGAATATTACTATGGTGCCGGGCTGTATCGCGTTGTACTCGGTTGCGCTCGATCCCACCGCGAGTGCTAAGTCGAGCATTCTTAGTCACCTCCTGTTTCTGTTTCCGTCTCGTGTTCCTTTACAGCCTTTAGCTCTACTATAGGTACGAGCTTCGAGATACCGAGGAAGAACAGCACTATCATAGAAACCGTACCCAATAGAGATGCCATCTCTATAGGCGTCGGGACGTACGCACCCGGCACGTTCTCGTACAGACGTGTCGACGCGTAGATGAGACCTTCCACGACGAAAAGCGTCTTGTCGATGAGAACACCGAGTATGACGCCTACACCCGCGATAACGGTACCGCGGACGCTGAAGTCGAGTATACCGAAGTGCTGGAACGCGACGTACGCAAGAGGGACGGCGACAAGACCGACCGCGAGCCAGTAGACGTTCGAATGGAGCATCGTGTTGACCACAGGCTCAACGTCGCGCGTCGGTGCATAAGCACCCGTGATGAGCTTCTGTAGCTGGAACCATAGCCAGAGGAGTCCGAACAGACCCATCCACCATCCGAGTCCGTGGAATATCTCGTCGGGGAGGACATCCTCCCAGTCGTATACCCTACGGAAGATATAGGCGACGAACATGACGCCGCCCATCGCCGACGTGAGCGCCGCCGAAAGGAACTGTGGCGCTGTCAGACCGCCGTACCAGTTGGGCATCGAGGGCGTTAGCTGGAACAGCCAAGGTATGACGCCGCCGTGTAGCAGAAGCGGTGCGAGAACGATGATGCCGAGCGACAGCCACCACGCCATACGTTCCGCAACCGGATCCTCGTCGGGGTCGTAACGGAACAGAACCGCCGAGTAGACAGGGCTGAGTATGTTTGGTAGCTTGTCACGTAGCTGGTATACGTCGCTTCTCAGCGTCAGAGAGAGGTACGTCCCGGTCATCACGAAGTACAGTGTGATGACGGTTAGATCCCACGCGAGCGGCGACGTATGTACAGTGGTCGGGTACGACTGTACAGTACTCCAGACCATACGGTCGGGTCGTCCGAGATGGACGACGATCATAAGACCCGCCATAGACAGAGCGCCTATGGTCAGCAACTCCGCGATACGTGCGACAGGCTCGTACTTTTCGAGTTCGAACAGACGCGCCGCGGCGGAGACGAGTATGCCGCCGTGGGCGATACCGACCCACCAGACGAACGAGCCTATGTAGAGACCCCACGTCACACCGCCTCCGCTACCCCAGTCGGACAGGTTCGTAACCGCAAGACCGTTCTCAAGCTGGAAGCCGTACGCGACCGCGAATATGAGGAAGCCGACCGTCGCAAGCGCGCCCACGATCATGTACTTCTTTCCCGGCTTCCTCATCGGACGTACGAGGTCTTCGGGTTCGGCGTCGAGCGACATCAGTGATCCCCTCCGCTCTCGTTACCGTCATCGCCCCCGTGTCCGTAGTCGAGGTCGAAGCCGTCACGTTTCTTATGGAGACCGTACGACTCGTAGTCTCCGGGCTTGTCGACCCACTGGTCGTTGGCGTCCGCCGACGGCTGGTGTCCGACGTAGATTACGTTCGGGCGTGTGCCGTACTCCTCCTGGAACCTCCAGCGCGGAACGTGGCGCTGTTCGTTCCATTCGGCGTCCTCGGACGTGGTGTCGTAGCCCGCCTCGGGCTGACCCTTCTCGGAGCCGTCCTCGCTGTGTCTCGTCTGTACCTCTTCGAGGTACTTACGCGGCTTGCTCTCAGGGTCGTTGAGGTCGCCGACGTGTATGGCATCGGTGGGACAGGCTTCGTAGCACGCCGTCGTGCCTTCGAGTTCGGGGTTACCCGAGTCCTGCCTGTGGACACAGAAGACGCATTTGCCCATGATACCTTTCTCGTGTTGGGGACCCGCGGTGTGGTTTCCGTTCTTGTCGTACTTGGGATCGTCGGGACGACCCTCGTTGTCGAGCGCGGGCATGTTCGAGTTCCTTTCACGGAAGCTGGCTATCTTCTCGTCGTCGGGTTCTCCCCACTGGAAGTAGTTGACGCCGTACGGACACGCAACCTGGCAGTAACGGCATCCTATACAGATGTCGTAGTCGGTCAGGACGATGCCGTCGTCCTCGCGTTTGTGCCTTGCGCGTACGGGACAGACGCTGACACAAGGCGGGTTGGAGCAGTGCTGACACGGACGTATGAGGAACTCCGCCTCGTCCCTGTCCTTCTCCTGATACTGGAAGACGAACTGCCATAGCTGTCCGTTCGCCGTCTGGTTCTCGTAGTCGCACGCCTGTGCGCAGTGCGCACCGCCTATGCAGGCGTCGACATCGATCACGAAACCCATCTGAACCCTGTCGTTCTTCGTACCGGGTCCTGCGGGCGCTACCTGCTCCTCCTGATCGTCGTCCCAGATACCGCTTGGGTTACGGTTGCTCCACGTACCCGCCGCGATACCCGCCGCGGCGACACCGACCGACTTGAGGACGGAGCGGCGCGAGAAGCCGTCGTCGTCATCGCCGCCGTCGAAGCCGTCACCGTCGCCACCCTCACCGCCGTCACCGCCGCCGATAGCGCCTCCGTTGTCGTACGGCTTAGGTACGGGTTCCGCTACCACCTCGTCGTCGAGCGCCGTACTGACCGTCTCCTCGTCGAGGGGTTCGGCGCTCGTCGGGTCGGTCGGACGCGCGTCTATACCGAACTCCTCCCCAACCTTGTCGTTGTGGCGTGAGTAGAACTCCTCCTCCGAGATCTTACCCTGCGACAGCCTCTGTGCGTCACGTGCTAACTCGACACCGAGTTCGGTATCGAACTCGACCTCCGAAAGTGTCTCGCGGGCGTCCTCCTCCCACTCAGATCCGAATGAATGTCTTGCTGTATCTTCTGTACTCAAACTTGTGTCCTCCGTTTGGTCACGTTTGACGGGAATCCCACTTAACCGTTGTTTTACGTCCCTGTGAACTCCCAACGTGCGGGACTCCGTCTGCCTCAAACTGCCGCTACGACACGCATAGTAATGAATACGGCGGTATCTACCGACCGTCCACCCTCAGCGCCGACCCCGGAGACGGTCGAGAAGCCTGTAGTCATGGTCGGGTGTGTAGCCGCGGAAAAGTAGGCTGTTCGTCAGCACCGAGACGCTCGAAAACGCCATCGCCGCGGCGGCGAGTACGGGCTGGAGGAGACCGAGGGACGCGAGCGGTATCATCGCCGTGTTGTAACCGAGCGCCCAGACGAGGTTCTGCTTTATCTTCTGAAGCGTCGCGTCGGAGATACGTATCGCCTTGACGACATCAAGAGGGTCGTCACGCATCAGCGTCACGTCCGCCGCCTCTATTGCAACGTCCGTTCCCGAACCTATCGCCGTGCCGACGTATGCGACGGCGAGCGCAGGGGCGTCGTTTACACCGTCGCCCACCATCATCGCCTTCCTACCGCCGTCCTGTATCTCCTCGACTGCGTCCGACTTGTCGTCGGGGAGAACCTCGGCGCGTACGTTTCCGGTGTCGATACCGACCTCCTCGGCGACCGCGCGCGCCGTACGTTCGTTGTCGCCGGTTATCATCATGACATCGACGCCGCGCTTCTTCAGAGCCGAGACGGCTTCTCCGGCGCTCTCCTTGACCGTGTCGGCGTCGGCGACGACACCAACGAGTTCGCCCTCGTAGGCGATGAGCATCGCCGTCTTACCCTCGCCTTCGAGCCTTTCCATCGTCTCTTCGGCAGGCGACGGGTCGATACCGTTGTCCCGAAGCAGTTTGCGGTTGCCGGCGAGGACTTCGCCCTCACCGACCGTGGCGCGAACCCCGTGTCCAGGGACGTTCTCGAACTCCTCGGGGTCGGTCACGTCGATGCCGCGCTCCTCCGCGCCCTCGACGATTGCACGGGCGAGCGGGTGCTCGCTCCCGCTCTCCGCCGCCGCCGCGAGCCGGAGGACATCGTCCTCGGAGAGCCTGTCACGGGCGGTCAGCTCCCCACCATCGGCGGCTGTATCACCTCCGTCGGTGACTGCTTGCCCGTCACCGTCGAAGACGACCACGTCGGTTAGCTCCATCTCTCCCTCGGTTAACGTCCCCGTCTTGTCGAATACGACGGTGTCGACGTCCTTTGCGCGTTCGAGTATGTCGCCGCCCTTGAACAGTACGCCGTTACCCGCGCCGATCGTCGTGCCGACCATCGTCGCCGCGGGGGTTGCGAGTCCGAGGGCGCACGGGCACGCGATGAGGACGGCGGAGGCGAAGACGATTACTGCGAACTCGAAGGCGGACACTGTACCGCCGACGACCTCGGGTCCACCAGCGACCTGTCCCCATACAGGGAGCGCATCGACGAAGCCGGCGAGCGCCTCCGGAAACATGAACCAGACGACGCTCCACAGAACCGCGTTGAGTATAACCGCGGGGACGAAGTAGGCTGAGATACGGTCGGCGACGTTCTGTATATCGGGCTGACGTGACTGGGCGTCCTTGACCGTACGCACTATCTGCTGTAACGCCGTGTCCTCGCCCACCTTGGTCGCCTCGACGGTCAACACGCCGTTCTCGTTTACGGTCGAGCCAACCACCTCGTCGCCCTCCGACTTCTCGACGGGGACGGACTCGCCCGTTACCATCGACTCGTCGACGGCGGACTCACCGTCCACGACGGTACCGTCGGTGGGTATCTTCTCGCCCGGACGTACCTTCATACGGTCGCCGACCTCGACATCCTCAAGCGGTATCTCCTCCTCGTCACCGTCCTCGTCAACAACCGTCGCTGTCTCCGCCTCCATCTCCAGAAGCTCACGGAGAGCCTCGCCCGCGCGTCCCTTCGACCGTGCTTCAAGATAGTTTCCGAGAGTGATGAAGACGAGTATAAGCGCGGCGGTGTCGAAGTAGAGTCCGCCCGCGATAGCACCCGCAAGGACGGCGACGGAGTAGACGTACGCCGTCGTGGAACCGAGCGCTATGAGAACGTCCATGTTCGCACGCCCGTTCTTGACGAGAGCCTTGTACGAGTTCTTGTAGAACGGGTATCCGAGTACGAACTGGACGGGCGTGGCGAGGGCTAACTGTACCCATTCAACACCGATACCAAAGACGGAATCGGGGACAATCTCACCGCCGAGGAGGAACTTTTCGACGAGAAGGAAAAGAAGGGGCGCGGAGAGCACAGCGCCGAAGACGGTTAGGCGAAACTGCCGGCGTATCTCGTCCTCGCGCGCCGTGTCGCGTGCATCCGCGCCATCGCCGCCGTCCCCCTCCTCCCGAACCGGCGTGTAGCCCGCGTCCTCAACGGCGTCGTACAGATCCTCGACGGACGTTTCCTCCGGGTTGTACCGCACCGTACCCTCGTCGGTGGCGTAGTTAACGTCCGGCTTAACGACACCGGGTACGGATCCGAACGCCTCCTCGTTCGTCTCGGCGCAGTTGGCGCACGTCATGTCCGAGATACCGACGGTCACCGTCTCCGAGACGGCTGTGTATCCCGCGTCGTCGACGGCGTCGTATATCTCAGCGAGAGAGACGACCTCAGGGTCGTACCCGACCGTCGCCTCGTCCGAAGCGAAGTTGACATCGACGTTCTCGACGCCTTCGAGACCGCCTACGGCGTCCTCGACCGATTCGGCGCAGGTGGAGCAGGACATCCCTGTGATCCCTATACGAGTGTTTCGTGTCATCGTGTGTACATAGGTGCCTCAGGTTAATGTCTCTTTTCGCTAACCAATTAAGCCGTTGCCGTCGTGAGGTACTCGGTTAGAAGCCGTCCCACACCGACTTTTACCTAACTTTCTTAACTTAGCCCGCGTATAACCTAACCATGAAAACCACACTCGACGACACCGACGCCGAGATACTCCGCGCTCTCGTCGAAGACGGCAGGAAGCCGTACTCGGAGATAGCCGACGAGGTCGGTATGTCGTCGCCCGCGGTCATCGACCGCGTCGACGGTATGCGCGAAAAAGGCGTCATAGAGGGCTTCGAGGCGCGCCTCGATCCGTCGGTTCTCGGAACCACACGTCTCGTCGTCCGTTTCGGTGTCTCGCCCTCCGACACGCGCTCCGTCGCGGATACACTCGCACACGACGGACGCGTCGAGAACGTCTACGTCTCCGCCGATGCGACCGTGACGGTTATCGCAAACGCCGAACCCGACGAGGCGTCATCCCTTGCCGAGGAAGCCGACGCCGAAGTACACCGGATAGATGTCGAGGTTGTCGTCGACGAGAGACATACACCCACAGTCCGTCGACCCTCGTTCGCCCCCGACTGTGTCGAATGCGGAAACACGGTCGACGAAGAGGGCGTCACGACACGTATCGCGGGCGACGTCTACCACTTCTGCTGTACGTCGTGCGAATCGGCTTTCCGTGACCGGTACGCCGAACTCGGATGAAGACCTCCGCCACCAAACGGAAAACATAAACTGCGCGGCTTCATATCCGGAGGTATGGCAAACGAAACGAGAAGCGTGAAGGAGGTCGTCCCATACGTGGGCATCGTAGCCCTCGCGTTCTTCATAGCCGGATTCCTGACCTTCTCGCTGTACAACGGTGTCGTAAACGAGGTCTACCCTTGGCCTTACACGCATTTCGAGAACAACATGACGTTCTTCGGTGCTTGGATGGGCGCTTGGGTGGTTGCGGGCGTAGCAACCGGCGTCTACTACGGACGTAAGTAGACGGAACGGACGTACCCCCGCTTCGCGTACCTGCCGAACAGCTTACTTACCCGAGTCTTCGTTTTCCGAACGGTTCATGGGTCGGCGCGGTTCGAACTACGGTCACTCGTTCGCGTTACTCACTCGTTCACTACTTCGAACCGCGCGCACTCCCCGTTCGCTCACTCGTAAAACTCGTTCGCTCTGGGTCGGCGCGGCTTCGAACCGTGAGGTTTCTAAAAGCTAACGTTGAGCTAAGTCAACCACGCGGTCAATCTCCGTATTCTCAAGTATCAACCTTTCACGCCCATCGTCAACGAAGTCCCGTGGGTTAGTTGTAGCAAACTCAGTCTGACCATCTGCATGACACGCCAAGTCGTGAGCCATGATACAGATATCTCGGTCTGAGCCGTGTATAACTGATAGCAGTGAACGCAGTTCAGGATACTCATCTCGTTTCTCCCACTCCACCGTCGCCGAGTCTACAGCACTCTTTCTTTCTATCGCTTTTTTCTCTATCTCGCGTGAGAGGTTGCGGAGTTCCTCCAGAACCTCTTCTTTACCGGCGAAGTATTTCTCCCAAATACTCCTTGCAGTTCTGGTGGTGACTGTCAAGGAGGAAACAGAACGCAATCACTACTCCGGTATCCAGAAACCCGTTCCGGCTCATAACTTTCCTACAGCATCTCCCTTACTGTGTCGGAGTAAGATTCGGAGATAGTATCGAGAACCCTATCTCCGTTATCGTCTCTCTCAGCTAGCACGTCCCCGCGAATATTCGAAAGCCTGTTCCGGAACTCGGATATTACGGTGGACTTCTCTTGCTCCCACCTCAACATCTGTGCCTCAGGAGTGTTCTGCTCATGCTTGAGACGAAGCTCTATCTTACTGAACGTCTCCCAGAATGACTCCGTAAGTGAGCTTGCGGTTTCTATATCATCACCCTCCAGAACCATACGGACAGTATCTTCCCACCGTAGGAACAGGGAGTATCCTTCACCATACATATCCTTGGGGTACGTACCGTAAACATCATCAAGGGTTTTGAGAGCCAGTTCGGAAGGCGCTTCACCACCTTCGCCGAAATCGGACAAAGTTGTCGACGGTTCTTCCATCTTCAACTGTTGACGGAACTCATCGAATACCCGTATAAACTCCGTCGGGGAATATTTTCTGTACTGGTAACCCTTCAGTCTATGTGAGTCCTCATTTGCGAAATCTGATACCACTTTGTGGACTGCCCTGTCCACGCCCACCCGGTCTCTGTCCCCTATCTCAAACTGACTGTCATCTATCCCCGGCGAGAGTACTATCCGGGTACCTTCCCATGCTGTATCCTCTTTCTCCATGAATAGACCGTCGCTAACAGCAGAGGCGTTCAAAATTTCCCCGTACTGATACCAGTACCGGGGTAGTTTGACATTAATGTCCAGTTCGTCTTGTAGGTATCTATCAGCTATACAGGGAAGCTTCCAGAACTGTGTCTTAGTTACATCCCTTCCGTCGTGCTGGGCTTTCAGTAGCCGCTCAAGTAGTCTGTAGGATAGATAATCTGCGGCGTCATATCTCTTTTTGCCCATCTCTCAACCTAATGTTCCTGAATGGTTCCTCATAAGCTATTGGTATTTTGTCATACTAATGTCAGACGGATCCTGTGCTAATGACGACGGTCTCCCACCCTTCGGTTCCAGAATACTTTGTACACCATGTTTGCCTTTTTGTAGTCACTTAAAGGAACTGACCGCCAACCGCAGACATCTTCGAAACGATGTCCGCCAAACGGCTCTTCCCCATATAAGGGGTCTACGCCTTACTTCGAATCACTCCGAGCGAAGCGAGGATGGGTCGGCGCGGCTTCGAACCGCGGATCTCCGCCGTGTGAAGGCGGTGTCATAGCCAACTAGACCACCGACCCCGGTGTAGAATAACCTCTGGCGTCGCTTCAATCTTTCGTGTCGGTTAAGACCTTCGAGCGTGTAGAACAACCGATGTATGACGCCGTTCTGTTCGACAAAGACGGCGTGCTCGTCGAACTCACCGAGCTTGAGGTTATCCACGACGCCGTTGACGGTACGTTCGCCGAGTTCGGCGTCGAACCGTCACGTGATGATGTCGAACGTCTCGTAGGATGCGACGCCGAAACCGTGGTCGATGTCTGCGGTCGGTACGGCGTCGACCCCGGTGAGTTCTGGCGAAGGCGCGACGCCAACGTCTCGCGTGTACAGCGCGAAGCCTTTGACGCCGGTGAGAAGAAGCCGTACGACGATATAGGCGTCGTAGAACGTATCGCGTCGCGGTGCCCTGTCGGTGTCGTGAGCAACAACCAGCGCGCCACGGTCGATCACGTCGTCGAAAGCCTCGGTATGGGATACGTTGAGACGCGTTACGGACGCGAACATTCGCTCCAGAGCCTCCGTAGAAAGAAGCCGTCGCCCCACTACGTCGAGCGCGCGCTTGAGGACATCGGGGCTGTCGATGCGCTCTACGTCGGTGACTCGCCGAAGGACGTTGTCGCGGCGCATGGCGCGGACGCCGACTCGGCGTTCGTGAGACGTGAGCATAGAGCCGACGCTACCCTCGAAGCCGAACCGACGTACGAGGTCGGCGACCTACACGAACTCGAAGACGAACTGGAGGCGTCGTAATGGCGGCGACCTACTCGCGCGCACGTCTCCGTGTCGGTATACTCAACGTCGGCTTCGTTACAGTCGCCGCCCTCGTCGCTCTCGTCTTCGACCTACCCGAACGCGTCCTGCTGTTCGAGCCTACGCCCGTCGGCGACACGGCGGGTCTTCTGACCGTCGTCACCCTTTACGCGGTCGCAAACGCGCCGTTCGACGTCGCCGGAGGATACGTCCTACCCAAGAGGTACGGCAGACCGTACCCCGAACCCTCCGAGTTTGTCGTCGGATGGCTCCGCGGCGTCGGCGTACAGTCGACCGTCTTCGTCGTATCGGGTGCGGGGCTACTGTACGCGGGACGCGCCGCCGGCGTGACGGGAGCTACCGCCTTCTTCGGTATCGTCACCGTCGCGCTCCTCGTCGCACGCACGTACCTCTCCCGTCTCGTCGGTGGGAACAGACGCGTCTCCGACACCGACGACCGTCTCGGATCCGCGCTCGAATCCTTCGACGACCTCAAACTCGAACCGCCCGACGTTACCGTCTACGACTCGGACGACGGTTCGTTCGTAGGCGCCTCCACGTACTCCGGCGTCGTCGTACCGTCGCTGTGGCTCGAACGTCTGTCACAGGACGAACTCACCGCTGTCCTCGCGCGTCGCACCTCAGCGGTCGAGACGGGGGGTATACGCCGCGGCGTCGCCCTCGCCGTCGCGTGGAACCTCGTCGGCTTCGTCGGCGCTGTAACCCTCGTACCCGGCGCGGGCTTCGCAGACGTAGCCTCGCTCGTAAGCCTCGTTCTCGGGTACGTCATCTGGTCGTTCATCGCCCTCCTCGTCCTCCCCACACCGACACGCGCGGGTGTCTTCGAGGTCGACGCCCGCACCGTCGACGCGGGTGTAGAAGCAGACGTACTCGGCTCCGCGATACGTAAGATAAACGAGACACAGGGCGACGACGAGGAGCGCACACGTCTCGTCGAGTCCGTCTTCCATCCCATACCTTCGGTCGAACGCCGCGTCGAACGTCTCGACACCGACGAAGAGCCGATCCGAGGGGCGTGGAACGCGGCGCGCGTCCGTCTCTACCTCTCATGGGCGGGTCTCGACTTCCTCGCCCGCGCCGTCCACTGCAACGTCGGACGTCCGGGCGTCTGGGTCATACTGCCCGGCGACTGACCTACTCGCTGTACGCGAGTTCGTACACCCACTCGGTGAAGCTACCCGAACGCGGATCGGGGTTCTCCTCTCCTATGAACGGCGATATCATGTCGCCCGCGACGAGCAGGGAGTAGTCGAGCTTTTCGACCACGGGGTACAGTATGTACGTCCGGTTCCCCTCGTGCACACCCTCCTCACGCTCCACGAGACCGCGGTCTTCGAGCTTGCTTGCGATACGGCTTCCTTTACGGCTCGAAACGTCGAGCTCCTTCCAGAGCTGACTCTGTGGGAGACCGTCCTCCGACTCTATGAGGCGCAACGCTCGCCGCTCAACGGATTCGAGTTCGTACCCCGCTGTCGCGGGTTCGTCCTCCTCTTCCTCGGCGTCGTCGTCGCGGTACTCCTCGGCGAGGACGAGCCTGTACGTGTTGTTCCCGTCGTGTGTCGTCTGTTCGCGTTTAACGACGCCCTTCTCCTCCAGCCGTTTGGCGATACGGCTTCCCGTCCTGCTCGTAACGTCGAGTTCCTTCCAGAGCTTGCTCTGGTAGGCGTCGCCCGCCGACCTGATATACTCCACCGCATCCCGCTCGTTCTCCGAAAGGTCTGGTGTCATCGTTTGTGTTACACACCTGTGCGTGGCTTATAGTGGTTTGGGACTACTGTGCTTAACACCCGGTTCCGTCCGCGACGAGATCGAACGTCACTCCGTCGTCCGTACCCGACGGCACCTCTATCTCCAAGCATTCGCCGCCCTGAATATCACCCCTGAGCGTCGCGGGCAGGTCGTACTGCCCTGAACCCTTTACCGTCACGTCTCCCGATGAACCTGTCACGGTTTCGGTATCGAATTCCACTATGCTGAACTCCACCGTGCTACTCGAACCCAGACTGTAGCTGAACTCCCCTCTCCTTATCCTATCCTGTTGTTCTTGTATATCGACCTCGGCTGTCAGACTCGTGAACTCCTCTTCCTCACCCCCGTTGGGCGGATCCGGAGATACGCCTCCGTTCTCATCCACGGTGGATGAGTTCGAGTTACCCGCCTCGTCGACGACTGTTATGTTGGCGCTCACATCGTCCGGCTCGTAGGTTCCGTTCTTCAGCCACGGTGAGACCCATCTACCCGTGTAGCTTCCTTGTCCGTTCAGTACGTTGCTCGCCGAGGTAATTACGTCGTCGTCATCGTTCGCGTCGAGTAGGGTGATCAGAACGCTCCTGAGACCGACGTCACTCACCGATAATACCTCGTAGTCGACCGTGTACTGTGTGGCACCGACGGAGTTATTCTCGAATCTCGTGCCGTCCTTTGTAAGGGTAGCCGAGTCCACCTCAGGTCTGGCGGTGACCGCCCCATCCTCGTCGGGAACCCTCACCTCCTCGTACCCCTCTCTGTCGGTTCCGTTTATCGACAGGACGGTCTCCTGAGATCTGTCGCAGTCGAAGGTCGCGCGCCCCTCCTGACCCGTCGTGCGCGACCCCCGTTCGCAGTTGCTCGAAGCCTCAACCTCCGCGCCCGCGAGAGGGTTGTTGTACTTGTCGCGTACCTCCACGACTATCCTTTCGTCGACCGAGAGGGCGTCGACCTTCGTGATGTAAGCGGGCGCGAGATCCGCCCCGGAGCCGTCGACGCTTACCTCCGCCATACGGAGACGGTACTCCTCGTCTTCATCCGTAAGCGTGAGTTCGAGCCTACCCCCGTCGACATCGTGGCTAATCCCCTGTTCGTCGCCGAGGAGCGAGTCCCATGTGTCCTGAGACAGACGCGTCGGCATCCCAAAATGCGGACCTGCCCCGCTCCGATTGACCGTTACGGCGTCGGTTGAGACGCTCCGCGGACGTAGGTCGACGGTCACCCTACGGCTTCCCGTCTCCGAGACGGTTCCGTTCAGCACCGGGAGTGTTATAACGTCGCCGTCGACGAGCACACCATCGGACAGCGCCGCCTCGCCGTTTCCTTGATTGAAGACGACGGTGTTCCCGTAACCCGTATCGGGCGCGTCGAGGTACTCGTTGTAGTCGGGGGTGTAGACGAGCGCGCGCGTCTGTATGTTAGGGTCGACGTCTCTCCAGTAGCCGTCGGCGTTACTGTCACCGCCCCCGAAGCTAAGGTTGTTTACCGAAACCTGCCCCTCACCGACGGTTCTCAACGTCCCCGTCGACGCGGGCGGGTTACGCAGAACGATACGGTTGGGGTAGCCCGTACCCAGCTTGACGGATACGGAACGCGTTCCGCCGGTTCCTGCTGTCGTCAGTATAGCCTCACGCATACCTACCATCTCGTCCTGCACCTCCCTACTGTGGTCTATCTCGACAGCCTCGTTCCAGATAGGGACGGCGGAGACCTGTAGGACTGCAATAAGCGTAACGGCTAAGCCTATGATCAGAACAACGCCGATCACCTCCGAGACACCGGCTTCGCGGGTCGCGCCTATACGTTTCAACTACATTACAGAGACGCCGGCTGAGTTAAAAGCTTTCCGTCAGTCGTAACCCCGCCACTTGTGGTCGCAGTCCGTACAGATATAGAAACGCGTCTCCGACTCGTCGGCGGCGCGCGTCTGCTGTAGATACCAGTACGCCTCGTCGTTTCCGCATTCGGGGCACGTCTCGTCGGTCGTCGGCAGACCCTTGTCCTCGGCGTCCTCCATCACCGTCACGTCGTCACGTCCTCCCTCCTCGGTCGACGTGTACTCCGTCTCCTCCTCCTGAACCTTGACAGCACCGCACTCGCCGCACTCGAAGACGCCGTCTTCGAGGTACATCATAGAGCCGCATTCGGGGCAGAACTCCATGTACGCCCAACCTCGTCCGTACACTTTAAGCTACTCGTTCGCGTCGAGTAGTTCGAGTTCGGCGACGGTGTCGAGAGGGTCGTCGCCCGCCTCGACGCTCTCTATGACGGTCGTCGCCTGTTCGAGGGAAAGGAAACGCGACGCTGAGACGTGTCCGAGACGCGTGATCTCGTCGCCGCGTACGAGACCCGCGTCGCGTAGCCGTCCGAGGGCGCGGTCGATATCGAACCCGCCGAGAAGCGCCTCAGAGACACGTCTGTGTTCGTCACCCGCGAAGGCGACGTTCGCAAGCGCCTGTTCGTCCGCCGCCTCCTGCGTGTACTCCACGACGACGTCCTCCGTCTCGCCCTTGAGAAGGTCAAGCGCGACCTCGTCCTCCGTCCGTTCCATGCTGTTGTGGTAGACGGCGTCGGGTTCGGCGAGTACGTAGACGACACCCCGGTCGTGGTAGTCGGGGCGTCCTGCGCGTCCGAGCATCTGTTCGAACTCGCCGACGGTGAGCCATTCGATCCCCATGGCGAGACGTTCGAAGATAACCTGCGACGCCGGAAAGTCGACGCCTGCGCCCAACGCCGCCGTCGTGACGACCGCCGCAACCTCCTGTTCGCCGAACGCGCGTTCGACGCTCTTCCTTTCACCGCCTGATAGACCCGCATGGTACGCCGAGGCGCTCGGTAACGAACCCGCGAGTTCGTGACAACGTCGTCGTGAGTTCGTAAAGACGATCGTCTGCCCGCGGTAACCCTTCGACGACTTTTGATTGTACTCCCTCTTTACGAGACGTTCGACGATGTCGCCCTTCTCAGTACCCTCGGCGAACGTAAGATGACGTTCTATGGGCACGGGACGTTCCTCGTACTCGACGGGACGCGCACCGAGCGCGTCGGCGAGCGCCTCCGGGTTGCCGACCGTCGCCGAAAGGTAGACGTACTGTGCGTCGTGCGCCTCGTGGAGACGCGCCACCAGACCGTCGAGTCGGTGCCCACGGTCGTCGTCCTGCATGTTGTGCACCTCGTCGATAACGACCGTACCCACGTCTCCGAGGTCGCGTCCCGTACGGAGCGAATGGTCGACGCCCTCGTACGTACCGACGACTATCCCGGCATCGGGATCGAAACGGTTCTCGCGCGCAGAGATACGGTTCGAACCCACACGCTGTGTAACGTCGAAACGGTCACCGTACAGGTCGTCGAAACGGTCGTACTTCTGGTTTGCGAGCGCGACGAGAGGCACCAGAAACAGGGTCTTTCCTCGCCCCTCGGTGAGGTTGTGCAGACCCGCGATCTCGCCCACGAGCGTCTTCCCCGTCGCAGTCGCGCTCGCTACGAGAAGATCGTTACCGTCGAGAAGACCGGCTCCGAGGCTCTCCGCCTGTACGGGGAGGAGAGAGTCGAACTCCAGCAGTTCGCGCACCTCGTCGCTCAACGGCGTATCCTCGACAGGTACCGACTCGGCGACGTTCTCGTCCATCTCGTCGAACTTGGTAAGCTCCGGATCGAGGCTTCCTTCGAGGAGGGCGACGACCTTGTCTACCTCACCGACGCGCCGCAGTAGATCGTTGAGACGGTCGCGCGTCGCCGACGAGACACCGCGGAACGACGCCTCGCGTCTGAGTTCGTCGCGCGCGCAGTCGACGCATATACGTTCGCCGTCGTACAGAACGGCGTCGTTCTTCCACAGCGACGTGAACCTACCGTTTACAAGACAGAGACGGCAGACCTCCTCCCTTCCCAGTCCGACGTCGTACGCGTCGAGTAGCTCCGCCATCTCGCCGAAGCCGTCGGCGCTCGCGGGGTAGACGACACCGTCAGCCATACGCGCGAGGTCTATGAACTCGTCGGGCTGTCGCGTCTCGTCGTCGCCGTCGCGGCGTACGCGTAGCTTCGCAGGACGTGGACCTTTAGACGTCTCGCGCACCTCCAGACGACCGTGAAACACCGTCTCGCCGCCCTTCGACGGAAGCACCTTGTAGCCGTCACCGTCGGGCGAGACCAACAGACGCATGGGCGACAAAAGCCGTCGGCGCGTATCTTTCTTCCTATTCCCCTTCCAACAGACGTCTGTCGGTATCGACCGCACCACCCCTGTTCAGGCTCTCGTTCAGAGCCTGAAGCTCCCTGACATCGATACCCTCGTCACGCAGACGTTCGTCGTCGTAGTCGGTCAGAACGTCGACGTTCTCGTTCAGCGCGCCCCTCAACATCGCCGACCGACGCGCGTTCTTGACCGCACCGAGGTAGAACTCCGAAGCGGAGATCTCACCCGCCGCAAGATCCCTTCCGAGAACCTCACGCCGGAACTTGGCGTCGCTCAGGTTAGAAAGGAGTATATCGATCCTGTCCGCCGTCGCGTGTACCTCCGAACCTCCCTCGTCGCCGGCGTTCAACCTCCCCATTATCTTCCCGTGTGTACCCGCCACGGGTTCCTGAAGGCTCATCGAGATCCTGTGACCGATAGGCGTCGAACCCGCTTCGGGACCCCTCGTGAACGTCGTAAGAACCGACTTGTACGAACCCGCGTGGTCGACTGTCACACGGAGATGGATCACACCCGAAAGCTGAGAGGTCGCGTCCTCGTCGAAAACCACACGTCCGTCGTCGTTGGTCACGTACTCACCGTCGAGAGGCGTCTCACCCGTAACCCCGGAGACGGTCACGTTTGCACCTCCAACACCGTCGCCCTCTTGGCTCACCTCCACGGTTATATCGCTCTCGCCCTCGGCGACGGTGACGCTAAGAGCACCCGCAGTCCCCGTTAGAAGCACGATCCCTATCAGGAGAGAGACGAAGACGGTGGTGGAAGCTCTCATCTATCTTGCGTATCCCTACGAGGGTCGCGGTTAAACCAGTTCTCATAGTTCAGAAGAGTTCAGGGTACGTGTCTTTCTCCGCGACAGTTTAGACGTTTCAGCACCGTTTAATACCGTCTCCGACGCGTCCTGTCACGGAAAACACAAGCGTTAATATCCGGACGGGTATACCACAATCCGCGTTCCGCCGCCGCGCGTGAAAGCACAGACCGCGGAACAGAGCGGATCTGAAGCTCCGTTGTCTTCCGTGCAAGCGGAAGGCTCGGAGCGCGAGGCACGAGCGCTCCGTTGGTGTAGTCCGGCCAATCATATTGCCCTCTCGAGGCAATGACCAGGGTTCAAATCCCTGACGGAGCAAAAGCCGTAGATTTTTGCGAGCAAGGGATTTGAACAGTGAGCGACTTTCGGAGCGACCGAGTTCAAATCCCTGACGGAACAGCGTAAACTCACAGCACCCCGTCTTCCTCCATCCTCCGTAGCTCCTCGACGCGTTCGTGTATATCCTCCATCTCACCCGAACCGCGTTTGTCGTCGACGTGACCGTACATCAGGCTCATGCGGTGGTTCGAACGGAGTTCATCCTCGTTCCTGTCGAGGAAGTCCCAGTAGAGCGCGTTGAACGGGCACGCGTCCTCGCCGGTGTCCTTCGTCTTGTGGTACGGACACGAACCGCAGTAGTCCGACATTTCGTCTATGTAGTTCGCCGACGAGACGTACGGCTTTGTTGCGAATACGCCGCTACCGTACATACCCATCTCGATCACGTTGGGCGTCGTCACCCAGTGGTAGGCGTCGACGTAGGTTGCGTGGAACCATCTGTTCAGCTCCTCGGGGACGACGCCCCAGAGCGTGGCGAAGTTGGCGAGCACCATGAGGCGCTGTATATGGTGCGAGTAGCCGCGTTCGCGTACGTCCTCGACGGTGCTCCGTAGACACTCCATATCCGTCTCGCCCGTCCAGTACAGTTCGGGTAGGTCGTGCTCCGCGTCGAGCCGGTTCGCCGTTGCGAGTTCGGGCATCGAGTGCCTGTAGACGTGCCGCATGAAGTCGCGCCATCCGAGTATCTGCCTGATAGCACCCTCGGCGGAGTTTATGGGTGCGTCGCCCTCGCGGTACGTCTCCTCTATACCCTCTATGACCTCCACGGGATGGAGAAGACCGAGGTTTATCGAAGAGCCGAGTAGGGAGTGGGAGACAGACCAGTCGTCGGAGACCATCGCGTCCTGATAAGAGCCGAACGTTCCGAGGCGCTCCGAGACGAAGACGGAGAGGGCGTCGAGAGCCTGTTCGCGTGTCACAGGCCAGGGGAAACCTGACGCGTCGACAGCCTTGCCCCATGTTTCGAAACCCTCCGCGACCATGTCGGCGGTTTCGTCGACGATCTCGCCGTGTTCGAAACTCGGCTCGTCGGGTGACCCCCACCCCTCCGGCGGGTACTCGCGGTTCTGGTCGTCGTAGTTCCAGTCCCCGCCTTCCGGCTCGTCGCCGTCCATCAGAACGCCGGAGCGTCGTCTCATCCAGCGGTAGAACGTCTCGTGCCTGAACGCGTCCGATTCGGTCGAGTCAGCCCAAGAGTCGAAGGCTTCGCGTGTGCTGACGAACAGTTCGTTCTCGACGACGCGTACCTCCCCGCCCGCCTCGCGCGCGACATCGCGGAGACCGTCGGCGGAGCCGTAGCTCGGGCTTCTCATAACAACCGGCGTCGTATCCGGGTAGTCGTCGAAGAAGGCTCCGAGCGCCTCGGCGAAGCTCTCGCCCTTCCGGTAGACGACGTCGTACCCCTCGTCCGAGAGACGGTCACGGAAACACCGCATCGCGGAGAAGACGAGCGTGAGCTTCTGTGCGTGGTACGGCTTCCTCCGTGCGAAACCGTGTGACTCCACCATCAGAACCTTACCTCCGTCGACACGACCGAGGGGTCCTGCGTCCTCGTTGAGCTGTGTACCCAGCACCCACGGTATCTCGTCGTCGTCGAGCGTGTAGTCGGGTGGCGAACCCACCTTGGGCTTCATACCCATACCACGTGTCCGCGACGTATATAGACGGGGACAGAGGCGGGTTCCGCTACCCGTGACGGACTGCTCGGCTTACCCGTGTTACGGTTTACGTCGAGACGAACCGCGCGTGCCCCACGAAGCCGGTTCGGCGTGTCCAGTTAGATAGACCCCAGAAGCATCTCAGCCAGCGGCTCCTTGGCGCTCTCGTCCCCAAGGTTGAGCGCCGAGCAGTCGGTGAGACGTTCGACGAGATCGACGCCAGCGGTCGTGTTGGTCGCAATCCCCGCGACGAGGTCGGGTGGGTGTCCGAAGGCTTCCTCGATACCGACGACGGCGTAAGGGTCGGTCGCACACAGAAGGGTGAACGCTACACTGTCCTCGACCATACCCACAGCGGCTTCGCCGTTGTACGGTTCGAGGGGACTCGCGCCGACCTCGGCTACGATGACATCGGCTTTCCCCATACGTCCGAGGACGGGTTTGACAGCCTCCGTGTACCGGTTTTGGGGAACGACCGTTGTCGGAAGACCCGCGTCCACGAAGTCGTAGATAGGCTCAGCGCCCGCGACCTCCATCGAAAGTATGTCGCCGTAGGTTCCCGCGCCCGTGAGCTTACACGCCGCCACGTCGTACCCGTTCTCGACGAGTACGCGTGTAACGACACGTCCGCTCATCGTCTTCCCCGACGACATGCTCGTTCCGAGTACGAGAACCACCGGCGTATCCGACGGTGAAGCTTCGCCCTCCACCGCGTTGTCGCGCATTCTCTCCGCTCCCGTGTCCGTCACGACGTGACCCTCGTACACGATCTCTATGGGCGAGGGGCTGTACGGCGATGTCGAGGTTACATTGCCGAGGACTCCACCGCCCGTCATGACGTTCATAACCCCGTCGTCGCCTACATCGCGCCAGCTCCCGACGAAGCCACGTGTTGCGCGCCGGGTTCCGAGAGCGCCGACGACGGTTTCGCCTTCCATGAGTTCGACGCGCCGACCCACCGGGTTCTCCATCCTAACGTCGGGGTCGGGACGGTGCGTAACGCGCGCCAAGACGTAGTCGCCCCTCGCCCAGTCGTCCTTCGGACGCGCCTCGACCTCGTACCCGCGCTCTCTGAGGTCTGCGATACGTGTCACGGAGCCGTGTACGTCCGCGGTCATGGATCGCCCTCCGTCTCGTTCCCCGGATCGCTCGGTAAAGGTTCGTTTAGGAGACACGCACCGAGGAGTGCGACGCGGTCGATGAGCATGTCGAGATCGACGTACTCGAACTCCTGATGAGCACCGTCGCCGACAGCACCGAATCCGTCCACCGTAGGTGCGTGCTGGCTCGCGTCGTTTCCGTCGCTCGCGCCTCCCGAACGCGTCCCTTCGACCGAAAGACCGAGACGTTCCCCCGTCTCCTCGACCGTCTCCCACAGAAGACGGTTGCCCGGCGTCCGTTCCATCGGCGGTCTACCGAATCCGCCCTCGACGGATAGCCGGGTACCCGGCGTCGACGCCTCTACACCACGTATCTCTTTCTCGATCTCCTCGGCTGACGCTTCCGTGGGTGCGCGGACATCGACCTCTGCGCGCGCCTCAGGTGCGACGACGTTCGACCGTAGACCCGCCTCGACCTCGCCGACGTTGACCGTCACCCCGGAGTCGACGTCCGTCATGTCGTGTAGTCTGTGGATGACGTTTCCGAGTTCCTCCGTCGCACTCGCCCCTTCCTCGGGTTCGAGACCTGCGTGCGCCGCCTTCCCCTCCACGGTAACGGTAAAATGCCCGACCGCCTTACGCGCAACCTTGATCTTTCCTTCGGGACCGCTCGCGGGTTCGAGAACGAAGACACGGTTGGCGCTTCCCGCGAGTTCGACTATACGTGGCTTCGACTCGGGGCTACCTACCTCCTCGTCGCTCGAAAACAGGACGTGGACGGGGAGCGGCGGATCGAGACCGAGTTCGTCGAGGATACGGAGAGCGAAGACAGCCTGCGTCAGACCGCCTTTCATGTCGAGCGCACCCGGACCTTCAAGCACGTCGTCGCGTACCTCCGGCGGGTTCTCGTCGACGGTTCCGAGGGGCCAGACGGTGTCGGCGTGCCCTACGATAAGCTGAACCTCGTCAGCCTCCTCTGCGCCTTCCGTCCACGCCTCAAGACGTCCGCCCGTCTCATCGCCCTCGATGCGCTCCGTCTCTAACCCCGCGTCGCGGAGGTCTTCCGTGAGACGGTTGAAGAAGCCGTCGAACGTCTCGGGGTTCTCCGTCGGCGTCTCCGTTCTGACGAGTTCGAGGAGGTAGTCCTCTACCGCGTCGCGGTGGCTCTCCGCACTGTCGCGTATACGTTCCTCGACGGAGGCGTCGGCTTTGGAACCCGACGCCGTCATCGGCTGAAACCCTCCGGGAAAGGGAAAGCCTGTGTCTCGTCAACCTCGGCGAACCTGTCGGGGTAGAAGTAGACGAGCGACGGTGCGCGCTGAAAAACCTCCTCGGACTCGTCGTCGTCGCTCCTGTAAGCGTCGGTGTGGACGTGTTTGGCGACCGCTTCGCCGGCGACGATACCCGCCTCGCCGAGGTCGTCGACGGTACGTTCGAGTTCGCACTCCAGAACCGCATACGCGTCCGAGACGACGGGGGCGTCGACCTCGTCGCCGACCTCCGTCTCTACCTCGCTAAGCGATGGCTTGTCGCCTTCGTCGTCACGCGGAGCCGCCGACAGTGTCGCTTCGAGGACGTTCTGGGGGCGTGGGTAGCTGACGGTGAAGACGCCCGTTCTCCTTGCGTTTCTGTACGTACTATGCTCCGGTGTACAGACGAAGCCGAAACGATCCGACCATCCGATAGGGAACGCCATATGCTTGGGCGCGAGGTCGTCGGAACCGTCGGGTTCGCGTGTGCCGACTATCACCAGCGGTGCCGGCGTGTACACAGTCTCGAACAACGCCTGATCCGGCTGTAACGTCACGAGTTCGGTATCGTCAGAAACAGTCATGATCTATCTCCTAACTGTCTAACCCTTTCCGGTGTAAATCGGTTTCGGTCACCCCACCCATACAGTTTTATGCTGTCCGAAGAGATAAACGCCCATGAGAGAAGACGAAACCCCGTTCCCCGGTGACGATCAGCCTGAGACCGAGGAGGAGGTAAGGAAGAAACGGAAGGAACTCGAACAGCGAAACGCGGACTCGACGACTTCTCCGACGAACTCGATGGGAGGGAGGAGGAGATCGAGGAACGTGAACGCGAACTCCGTGAGACACGAGGCGAACTCGACGAACGTAAGGAGAGCCTCGACAAGAGGGAGTCAGTTATACAGGAGCGCGAGGAGGAACTCGACGACAGGGAGGTGGCTATCGAGGAGCGCGAACGAGAGCTCTCGGAGCGCGCCGACGAACTCGACGAGAAGGAGGAGGTTCTCCGCGAATACGTCGGTGACAGCGTACGTGAGAACGTCGAGGAGGCGGTCTCCGAGGTTATGAAAAGCCGAGGCGGAAGCCGTCTCGGTACAATCGGTAGCCTCGTACTCGGTCTTGTCGGCGTAACGCTGGTGGTCGCGGGCGTCCTAAACGGTTTCAGCGGCTCGATAGACGCCGTTCCCGTCGTCTTTAACAGTCAGACAGCCAACCTTGGCGTCACCGTCCTACTCGTCTTCAGCGGTCTCGCCGCCAACCTCGCGGCTGTCGCTGACTGAGGAAGCAGAGAGACGTGGAATGGATACGCAGACGCCTCTCAACCCTCCCGGCTCAGAAGAGCGCCCGGATTCATTATACCGTCGGGGTCGAAAACGTCCTTTGCGGCACGGAGCGCGTCGCGGAACTCATCGGGCGTCTCTTTCTCGTACGCGTCACGGTGTAGACGCCCGATGGCGTGGTGGTGTGTGGTCGCCGCACCGTGTCTGTCGAGAACGTCCGACGCCACCTTCTTTATCTCCCGCCACCCTTCGAGTTCGTTCCCCACGTCGGCGGGCGCGAGTATGGTGTAGTACGGCGCGGGACCGTCCTCGTAGACGTGCGTAAAACGGCACGAAAGAAAGCCGCCTCCACAGAGATCCTCGGCGGTGCCGACGACCTCGGAGCGAACATCGTCGTGTAACGCGTCGAACCCTTCCCACGTTACCGATGTTTCGAAGGTATCGACCAGAACGCCGATGCTGACCAGACCGTTGAACAGGTAAGGGGCTTCGAAGAAAGAGTTACGCCAGTCACCCTCCGCACCGCCGTGCTCTTCGTCGTCGTCACCGACCGTCGTCTCACGTACCTCGCCGCCGTACTCCTCGGCTATCTCGACACCGCGTCTGAGCCGTTCGTCAACGGGTGAGTCGGTCGATTCGAAGCCGAGGACGAGAAGGTTGGTCGACGCGACCTGATTCAGCACCGCCTCGTTCCTGTCGAGAAGACGGCAGTTTGCCGGATAGAGACGCGCCTGCGCTATCTCGCGTGTTGCGCCCACACCGTCACCGAAGTCGTCAAACGCTACGGTCGCCTTCGCGCGGTACTCGGGACGCGGCTGTACGCGCATCCATGCCTCGGTAAAGACGCCGAAAGCCCCCTCGGAGCCGAGAAGAAACGCGTTCGGATCCGGACCCGCACCCGAACGCGGAAGCCGGCGTGTCTCCACGACACCCGACGGCGTGACCATACGTACGCTCTCCACAAAGTCGTCTATATGGGTGTAGACGGTGGCGAAATGTCCGCCCGCGTGCGTCGCTAACCAGCCTCCGATCGTCGAGAACTCGTACGACTGCGGGTAGTGGCGTAGCTGTAGACCGTGTTCGTCTAACTGTTCCTGTAGACGCGGACCCGTCGCACCGGCTTGTATACGCGCTGATCTCGAAACGGGATCGACCTCAACCACCTCGTCGAGCGAGCGGGTGTCGAGAGAGACGACGCCCCTGTATCCGGATCCGTCGCATTCAACACCGCCTACAACGCTCGTACCGCCACCGAACGGAACCACAGCCACACGGTTCGACGAAGCCCATGAGAGTAGTTCTACGGTATCCTCCTCGCTCTCCGGACGGGCGACGGCATCGGGTGCGGGCGAGAAGTCGCCGTGGAAGCCGCGTACGAGGTCGCGGTGACCCCTTTCCGTACGTATGACGCGCGCGTTCCTCGTCGTCGGTCGTGCAGAACGAAAACGGCGGTTCGATACCCGAAGCCGGCACGGTTACGTCCTCGAGCTTCGGTGTTTCGAGCAAGGTTCTCTCCGGAAACCCGAGGTAGGTTTCTGCCATCTCGGCGAGCCTCCGTCGTTCGTCGTCGTTGGGAAGCTTGGACGCGTACCCCCATCCCCAGAAGCTTAGGTCTTCGTCGGTCATGTTACGGCTACGTAGCCGCGCGTAAAAAGACTGTCTCGGCGTTACCCGCCGTCTACACCGGAGGCTTCGACAGCGCCCCTCATGTCCCCGAAGGCTTCGCGGTACTCCTCCACCGACGACATCCATTCGGTCGCACGTACGTCGTCGGCGTCGGGTAAGTCGCCCTGTCTCAGGTAGTAACGTCTGACCTCCGAGACGAGTTCGTCGGCTTCGGTGTCGGGTTTACGGTCGTCTCCGTCGACCGCCTCGGCGACAGCTTTGCCGACACCCCCGAAGGCTTCGCGGTACTCCTCCGGGGAAGGCATCCATTCGGTACCGCGCAGGTCTTCCTCCGACGGTCTCCGATCGTAGAGGTTACTGTACCGGCGTACGTCGTCGAGAAGCTTCTCCTCCTCACCACGTCGACGCGTCGGCGATCGGTCGACGTACTCCGTCTCCAGACCCGCGGCTTCGAGAACCTCCTTCCACGTCCCGTGTTCTTCGAGGACGGCGTTGACCGAGTAGCCGCGTTCCCTGAGGTCGTCGGGTGTCGGATCGCCTTCGACGCGGTCGTTGCATCTCCGTACCGCGTCTAAGCCCTCGTCCTTTTTGTCCCTCTCGTCAGCCTCGTCTCTCTCATTCCCTCTTCCCCCCTCACCGGCTTCGCCCGCCCCGTTCTTTCCTTCCGTCCCATCATCTTCACCCTCCTCTTCCTTCGTCCCTCTTTCACCGACCCCGTTCCCTTCGTCCTCCGTCTCCCCTTCATCGACTTCTCTCTCTCCGTCTTCCCCTTCCGCACCATCTCGCTCTCTCCTCCCGTCGTGTACCGAACCGTCGTCCGACACCGTCCCGGCAACCCCCGCGTTCTCGGCGGTGTCCTCGGACGGACGCTGTGGTTCGCCGTCTATACCCGCCGCCTCCAGCGCCTCGTCCCACGAACCGAACAGGTCGGCGTAGAGCGCGGGGCTGAAACGTCCGTGCCTCCCCATGTCGACGGTTCGAGGCGGAACGCCGAGCGCGTCGTGCAGACGCCGGAGTTCGTCGATAAGGGCTTCCTCCGTACCGTTGTCTACCATGGTTGATAAGACGAGCGCACCGACATGTTTTCCCCGGTAACCGTCAGATACCGGGGAAGCTGTCCTCAACCGCCCCGTCGTCGTCCAAACGGTACCTGACGGTTCCGTCGCGGAACGACGTTACAGCACCCGCGTCCTCCATATGTTCGAGATGCGCGTACGACTCGCCGGGTCCATGGAGTATATGTATCTTTTCGAGTTCGCCGAAAAGATGCGCACCGACCTCCCAAGCATCGAGCGCCCCGTGGTCGTTTAGAACACCGGCGACGCGTTCGGCGCGCTCCCTGTGGTGCCGGAGTATCTCGCCCGCTCGTCCCGTCGGGTTCTCTATAACGTCGCGGTGTCCCGGATACGCGCGGTCGAATCCGCGTTCGGCGATACGTACGAGCGTACCGAGGTACTTCTCCAACGGCTTCTCGACACGTACGTCCGCACCCCCGACGTTGGGTGTGTAGACGGGGAGGAGTGCGTCGCCCGTAAAGACCGTCTCGCCGACCGCGAAACACGTCAGACCCGCCGTGTGACCCGGCGCACCTAAGGCTTCGAGTTCGACGCCCGCGACAGCGAAACGGTCGCCGTCAGTGAACGTCTCGACCGACGGCGGTTCGCCGTACGCAGGCTCCATAGCTTCCATGAAGCTCAGAAGCTCCTCGCTCTTACCGTCGGGTATACCCCAGTCGTCGATGAGACGGCGCTGTTCGTCGTACATCGAGTCCCACGCCTCGTCGTCCTGCTCCACTATCGGCGCGTCGTTCTCGTGGACATGCACCGTCGCGCCGCTTTCGTCCTGAACGTAGCCCGCGAGACCCGTGTGGTCGGCGTGCCAGTGCGTAAGGAAGACGTCGTCGATCTCGGCGACATCAACGCCGACGGCATCGAGACTCCCCACGAAACCGCGTTTCGTCTCAGGCGTCGAGACACCCGTGTCGATCAGCGCAGTCTCGCCTTCTCCGCGTACGACGTACGACGAGTTGTCGCCCTCGAACTCCTCGTTTCCGAGGCTCAGACGTTCGGGGGAAAACGTCATACGACCTCCCCCGGTTCGTGTTTCTTCTTCATACGTTTCGCCTCGGCGGCGTACCTCTGACGTGTCTCGTCGTCTATCATGGACGCGAGATCCTCGTCGTCGGAGTACGTACGTTCGGCGAGCCATACGACGGTCATCCTTGGAGCCTCCCGTTGAGTACCTTCGCGGCGACGAGAACCGGATCCCAGACGGGGCTAAACGGCGGAGCGTACCCAAGATCGAGACGTTCGACCTCCTCGACCGACATACCCGCCTCGACGGCGGTCGCAACCGTGTCGATACGGATCGCCGACCGATCCTCGCCCACGGTAGCGCCGCCTAACAGACGTTCTGTACCGCGGTCAGCGACGAGACGTACGGTTATCTCCGAACCGCCGGGGTAGTATCCCGCACGCGAACGCGTGTCGACGGTTTCGACGACGGGTTCGTACCCCGCGGCGCGCGCCTCCTCCTCATCTACCAGCCCTGTACGTCCGCATTCGAGTTCGAACGCCTTGACCGTCGCCGTGCCTGCGACGCCCCCGGTAGGCGTCGGTTCGCCCGCTACGGTCGCGCCGACCGCACGACCTGCGCGGTTCGCGGTCAGACCGAGCGGTACCCATGTCGTCCCTCCCGTCACGACGTGATGCGCCTCGGCGCAGTCGCCCGCGGCGTAGACATCCTCGGCGGACGTTCTTCCGTACCTGTCTACGGCGATCGCACCGCTTTCCCCTGTCTCGACCTCGTCGGGGACGGGTTCGGAGTTGGGACGTATACCCACACCGACGAGCGCCGCGTCGGTACCCACGGTGCCCTCCGGCGTCTCCACCCCACCGACACCGCCTTCGCCGTCGTCTACGAGGGCTTCGACCTCGGTGTCGGTATGTACGGTGACGCCGTTCTCCCGCATAACCCCCTCCACGCGTTGGGCGACGGCGTCGCCGAAGTCTGGTAGAACCTCACCGGAGCGCTGGAACAGATCTACGTCGACGTCATAGGCGCGGAACGCCTCACACATCTCGACACCGACGTAACCCCCGCCGACCACGGCGACCGTCTCAGGCGGTTCGGCGTTCCCGTACCGCGCCACCTCCTCCTCGTCTATGTAGCCGCCACCGCCTAACGAACCGACGTCGAACCCCTCAGGCTCTTCGAGGAGTGCGCGCACCCTCGCCGCGGAGCCGAGACCGTGGAGCGTAAAGACACGGTCGAGTTCCGCGCCGTCGAAAGGTACGAAAGCGCGCGCACCCGTCGCAACCAGAAGGTCGCCGTACTCCTGAACGAACCTGCCGTCGGATCCCTCGACAGTCACCGTCTTGTCGTCGGTCGTGACATCGATGACCTCGTGTTCCCTACGCAGGTCGACACCACGTCCGTCTATCTCCTCAGGCGACAGCGACTGTAGATCGACAAGGTGATCCACGTCACCCTTGACGAAGTACGGCGTTCCGCAGTGCGCGTACGAAACCCACCTACCCTTCTCGAAGACGATCACGTCGCGGTCGGGGTCGTCACGTCTGAGCTTGCTCGCGGCGCTCAGACCCGCGGCATCCCCGCCGATTACAACAAAAGGCTTCATGCCCCCGGATAAGCCCCGCGTCTACTTGTAACGTACGATAATGCAGGGTAATGTCATATCGACAAACATCTAACCTCGGCGCGGAACACGCCACCTACATCAAAGGCTTTATGCTCCAACGAGAGGATGTCCCGGACAGGAATCGGGCGGGGTGTCGACGGACGACGAACCCACACGGGCGGGGGACGGGGCAGGGGTCGTTTACCGAACGTCGGCGCGCTCGAAGGCTCGTAGCCGAAGGATCGGGTGGTCGTATGTTGATGCAAACTATCGAACCGGCTCTGTCCGCCGTCGTCGACAGCCTCGCGTACACCGTTCCTCTGTCGGTTCCGGGTGTCGAGGACATAACCTCCTTCGTCTCAGGTCTCAACCTACGTCTCCTCCTCATACCTCCTATCACGGGTATCATCGGCTACATCACCAACTGGGTCGGTATACGTCTGATGTTCAACCCTATAGAGTTCCGCGGGTTCAAGGTACCCGGAATGGATCAGATCTCGCAGTTCATGCCGCGGAAGATACAGCAGATACCCGGTATGATGGAGGGGAAGTTCGGATGGCAGGGTATCGTCCCCTCGCGCGCCGCCAAGATGGGTAGTATAGCCTACGACAACAGCGTTGAGAAGGTGGCGAGTCAGCGTGAGTTCTACGAGCAGTTCGATCCGGATGTCGTCGCCCAGTACGTCGTTCAGGAGGGGAGGGAGGATATACACTCCCTCGTAGACGACATACTCAGAACCGAGTACCCCGACCTGTGGGACGAAGCACCCGAATCCGTCAAACGCGTGATACACGAACACACACAGTCGCGTCTGCCCGAGATCTCCAGCCGTCTTTTCGAGAAGACGGGTAAGAACATAAACGAGCTGATGAACGTCAAGATGATGATAATCAACCATCTCGAAGCCAACCCCAAGCTTCTCAACAGGATGTTTCTGGAGGTCGGTGACAGGGAACTCAAGTTCCTCATCAACTCGGGTCTCATCTTCGGTACACTTCTCGGATGTATATCCATACCGCTGTTCGTCTATATCGACCAGTGGTGGGTTCTTCCCGTCTCAGGCGCTCTCGTCGGATATATGACCAACTTCATCGCTATCAAGGCTATATTCAACCCCGTAAACGAGTACAAGGTCGGACCTTTCCGTATACAGGGTCTGTTTATCAAACGTCAGGACGAGAGCGTCGACAAGTACGCCTCCATCGTCGCCAAGGAGGTTCTGACCGTCGGCAACATAGCGCGCCATCTCCTGTACGGTCCTAAGTCGGACAGGACGCGTAAGATGATACGTGACTCTCTACGTCCTGAGATAGACCGTTCGGTCGGCGCGGCACAGCCGATCGTCCGCGCGACGACTGGCGATGAGAGCTACGAGGCGATGCGTGAGGCGCTCGCCACCGAACCCATAGAGTACGGCTACGAACTCCTCAAGGATCCCGAGTTCAACCGCGAAAGGAGCATACGTATGAAGGAGCTGATCGCCAAAGAGATGAAGAAGCTTCCGCCCGAAGAGTACGTCCTGATGCTACGCCCCGCCTTCGAGGAGGACGAATGGTTGCTTATAGCGGTCGGCGCAGTCCTTGGATTCGTCGCGGGATGGATACAGCTACTCGTGGTGACCGGTCTATGACCGAAGGGAACGAGGACGTGCCGACGGAAGCCGCCGACGGCGAAGGCGACGCGGACGGCGCGGAAGGCGTTGACGTGCGCGTCCGGCGCTTCGGTTCGCGCACACGGGAGTCCGAGCGGGGTTCCGGGCACGACGCCATCGACAGCGGCGCAGACCTGACGGAACGCGCACGGTCTGTCGTCGAAGCCGTCCTCGCAGGCGGTGAACCGCCGCTTGGGGACGAAGAGTCCGAGGCGCTCGTCTCCGTCGCACGGAACGCCGATACCTTTCCCGTCGCTGTCGAACCGGATCGTATCGACGGGAGCCTTTCGGCTTTCGGCGCGGCGCTTGTCGAACCCGCGCGCGAACCGTCGGAGGTCGATGAAGCGCCGTCCTTGCTCGATGTCGTCAGGGACGCCCTGTGGGTCGCGCGTATCGCCGTCTCGACCACGCGGCGTCTCGCGGGCTACTCGCTCCGTTCGGGTGTGCGTACAGGGGCGCGTATGCTCCAAGCTGTAGGCACGTCGCGTTCGCTCGACGAGTTCCTCGCCGAGTCGCAACGCGTCGCTCTCGAAGAGATGGATCGCGTCGGCGTCGACTTCTCCGAGGAACGGAGGGCGAAGAACGGTAGGCAAGAGGGTACCGTGGATGTCACCGACCTCCGTGAGAGGGGCGAACATCTCCTCGAACTCTCGGCGGATGTCGAGTACGAGGAGTCGGTACATCCCGCGTACCCCGACATACTCGATCAGCTTTCGCCCGACGAGGCGCGTATGCTCCGTTACCTCGCTACCGAAGGACCCCAGCCCGTCGTCGATGTACGTGACTCCGGATGGCTACCTGTCACCTCCGAACTCGTCGGTGCGGGTCTTTCGATGGTCGGCACAGAGGCGGGATGTCGGTACGAGGACAGGACACAGGCGTACCTCAACAACCTCCAACGTCTCGGACTCGTCTGGTTCTCCGACGAGCAGGTCGACGACGTACGACGTTACCAGCTCGTCGAGGCTCAGCCGAAGGTGATGGAGGCGCGCGACGAATGCACGCGTCCTAAGGTAGTACGTAGGAGCATACATCTTACGCCCTTCGGCGTCGACTTCTGCCGTTTCTGTCTCCCCCTCGGCGTTGTCTCCGACGACGCTTCGAGCGTCTACCATCCTCCTCAGGATCGTGCCAACGGAAACGGAGACGGGAACCGGGGCGACGACGAAGGCGGGTCATTCGGCGACGGTTTGGACGACGCGGGGGAGGTGTCCAACGGCGACAGTATACGGAACCCGCATCTCGACGACCACTGGGAGTAGACAGCTTCTTGTCGCGCGCCGTCCCTGAAACCGTATGGAACCCACCGTTCTCGTGACCGGCGCGGCGTCGGGTATAGGCGATGCGACGGCGCGCCTCTTCGACCGCCGTGGATGGCGCGTCTACGCGACCGATCTTGACGCCGACGAGGTCGATGCGGGCGACGTTTCGTTTTCACTCGACGTTACCAAACAGGGCGACGCGAACAAAGCCGTCGACCGTATCGCCGACGACACGCGACGCCTCGACTGTATCGTCAACAACGCCGGCGATCCGCTCGCGGGCGCTGTCGAGACGATCGACGTTGAGGACGCGCGCGACCAGTTCGACGTCAACCTCCACGGACCTCACAGGCTGGTACGGTCGGCGTTACCGTACATGCGTGAACAGGGCGACGGTACGATCGTAAACATGTCGAGCGTACTCGGACGCGTATCACTCCCCGGCGTCGGAACCTACTGCGCGTCGAAGAGCGCCGTCGAAGCGTTGAGCGACGCCCTCCGTGTTGAGGTCGCACCCTTCGGCGTCGATGTCGTCCTCGTCGAACCCGGCGGTGTAGAGACGGGCTTTGAGGAAGGCGTCGAGGAGAGCCTCGACACCGATGAACCGTACGCCGAACTACACGACCGTCTGAAGGAGCGCGCCAACGACCTTATGAGCGGTACACTCGCGTCGTCGCCTGAGGATGTCGCCGAGACGGTCGTAGAGGCGGCGGAGGCGGACGACCCCGACGCGCGTTACACCGTCGGTCCGGCGTCGAAGCCTCTGGTTGCGTCGGGATACCTACCTTCGAAGGTACGTGACATGGCTCTACGCCGTCTTTTCTGAGTCGGGGAGACCGCGTTCACGGAGTTCCTCGTCGCGTTCGGTCTCAACGCCAAGACGCGGAACCTCGACGGGTCTACCGTCCTCGTCGACGGCGACGAAGGTGAAACGCGAACCCGCGGTGCGCTCCCTCTCACCCGTCCGCGGCTCCTCCTTGTCGACCTTGAGACGGACACGTACGCTCGTCGTGCCGACGTCGTACACCCACGATTCGACGACGGCGATACTACCGCGCGGAACGGGCTTTGCGAAGTCGATTCCTTCGACGTGCGCCGTGACACACGTCTCACCCGCGTGCCTCATCGCGCTCATCGCGCCCGCCTCGTCCATAAGACGCATAACGACGCCGCCGTGCGCCGTGTCGTGGTTGTTCGTGTCGTTAGGCTGTACGATGTCGCGGTTCTCTATGTACGTCTCTGTGACGGTCGGCATACGGTATGGAGGTTACGCTCTGTTATAATCTTGTAGACCGCCGTTCTACCTCAGAAAGCTCCATAGACCTTTTGCGTACGGCTTCGGGCTTTCGGTCTCACGTAGACGAACCTTACCGTATCCGAGTAAGCCGACAACGAGACCCGCAATACCGACCACGAGGACGGCGTTTACACCGACGAGTGCGAGCAACGGGTTTACTGAGTAGAGGCTCCGGAGCACGGGTTCGGGAAGCAGTAGGAAGTATCTGTTATCGCGTATACCGTCGGTTCTCTTGCCTCCGGATTCGGGAACCGGCGTCGTAACGGTCACAGTTGTCTTTTCGCCCGCGGGTAGACCTACCGACCCCCTCTCAACCTCGGCTTCCCCTGTCGGCTCCACGATCACGAGCATCGCTATGTAGCCGTCGTTACGTACGGTCACCTCCCTGTTGAGGCTTCCGCCCGGTTCGACACCTTCCACGCCCGCGTCCGTGGATATCTCCTGTACACCGCTCTGACCCACCATCACGAAGTTGGCTGGTACGAGAATGAGGGCGGCGAAGCCGAGGAATACCAGACGCGAATCTATAACCGACCCGCGTTTACGTGATCTCTTCCTGTCCCTGTCGCTCGCACCAGCCCGTTCCTCCACGGAGGCGATCACGACGAGCGCGACGCCGAAGACGAACAGAGCGACGCCGCTTATCTGCGTACCCGCGGCGGTACCGATCCCGACTAAGCCTAAGATACCCGCCACGGTACCACGCGCCGTTCTGACCGCGACACCTAAACGTGGGACTGCGACGACGGTTCCGCCGATACTCAGAGCCTCCGCTAGCACGTCGTCTTCTGTAACGTACGGCTCGCCGCCGTCCTGATCGGTGAACGGGTTGGCGTCGCCCTTTGTTATGTAACCCTCCTCCGTCTCACCGACTATCCTGTGTGTAACAAGACCCCCGTCCTGAACCTCCTCCGCCTCGAAGACAACGACGTCGCCGACCGACGGCGATCCTGTCACGAAAGAAGGTATGGCAACGAAGCCGTCTCCTTTCTCTACGGACGGTGACATGCTTCCCGTCTCGACGAAGCCCAGTATGATAGGGTATCCGAGTACCTGTCCTGCGAGAAGCCCCGCTACGGCGACGACGAAGATCGCTGTAACGATCCTCTTCGGCGTTAGCACCGTCTACTCATCCCCCTGTCTCCGGCGGCGAACCGTCATGTAGACGGCGAACACCGAGGCGAGCAAAGCGACGGCGGCTAACGGCAGAACGCCGGAGCCAACCTCTGAAACCGTTACCGTAACCGGCTCCGAATCCCCGACAGCAACCTCGTACCGTCCCGGCTCGTCGAAGCCGACGTTGAAAGAGACGTTCCTCGACCGTCCGGATCCGATCTCAAGCTGGCGTCTGTCGGCAACACGTCCGTTGAGACGTAACGCCGCCGTAACGGTACCCGAAGCCGTGCCCGTGTTCCGTACCGTCGACTCGACGACGATCTCCTCCTCCGTATCGGGCGTTCTCTCGTTCACCACCGTAGCCACCTGTCCTGCGATACCCGCGGCTCTTATATCTACGTTGGTATCGGAGACGGAGGTGGTGAACTCGAACTCCGGCTGTCTGAAGCTGACGCTCAGTTCGCCCATGTCGACCGACAGACGTTCCCTGTCCCCCGTTTCAGGGGTGTCGGGTTCGGGCGGAGCAGGCTCCGTGGCGGGCGTTCCACCGCCTCCGGGTATATCGACCTCCAATCCATCCTGTTCGGGAAGCAGGGCGATCAGAGTAACCTCGTCCACGGCTACTCCTGAGGAGCCTGTCTTGACCGACATACCCACAGGCTCCGTCTCGTTGTTGGAGAGGAGTATCCTGTCCGTCTCCGTCTTATTCTCTATCGGCAAGCCGTTGGTGTCGTAGAACGTAACCGCGTCGGAGCCGTGTTCTATCCAGATCTCGGCGGTTCCCTCGCCGTCGTAGCCGACGACGAACAGCTCTTCGATCACCGTCTCCGCCTGCGGGTTGATACGGTCGATAACGAGCCTTATACGCGCCGTCGGAAACGACGACGGTAGAACCGTGGAGTACTGGACATCTATCGAGGACAGCCGATCCGCCGAGGCGGAACAGCTACAGCCGGGTGAGTCGCTCTCCGTCAACTTCTCAGCCGACGTCCCTGAGCTACTCGAAAGCATAAACGAGATACAGACCGACCTCGGAGCTACCCCCGGTCAGGTTCAGGTTCTCGTCTCCGCCACCTCGGCGATAGAGACACGGGTAGCCGGGGAGAACTTCTCAGAGGCGAGGAACGAAACCCTCGTAATCAAACCCGGCGCAGGTACCTACTCGGTCGCACCCCGGACGGACGGTAGACGTAGCTATCCGTCCACGGAGACGGTCGTAAACGAGGTTGAGCCGTCGTTCCTCGAAGCGTACGTCTCTTTCATAGTCGCCTTCTTCTGTATCTTCGGAGCCTCGGCGACCTTCGTCGCACGGCGTCAGGGCGTCTTCGACCTCCCGACGGAGACAGTCGAACGTCTGGAGTCGGACAAGGAACGCGACGAGTTCGACGACTGGATATCCCGTGGCTCCGTCTCACGGTTCGACGCCGACGGCGAGGTACGTCTCGACAGCCTCGAAGATATAGTTGACGGCTCTGGTGAATCGCCATACATGAGTTAATTCGGGTGTGTAACAGCTCGTTTGATGTTGTAGACTGAACACATGAGAACGATTTCGCGGAATTCACGGTACCAAGTTCGGGAACGCACGGCGTGGCCGAGCGTGCGTTTAATCGACGAAAATACTGTTTCCGAGAGTGCTCGCTGACCGTAGTCATCCGTATCGATCCGCGCGTTATGCGCGTGATCGATGGGATGGAACTCACGATGTTTGATCAGCGGTCTCACACCTTCTTCGCG
>NZ_RKLV01000010.1 GCF_026242195.1 Halorutilus salinus
TCCAACTCGATGTTTCCCGCTTCATTCTCCTTGCTCTAACGATACAATCCATCGCTACCTAGTGATTCACCAGAGCCAAAGATTTAATAGTGGTTTCGCTCGAACCCGGAGAAACACAGAACGTTGATCTTTCGGCTGAGGTAGACACGGATAACGACGAAGAGGTGATACTCTCTGTGTCAACCGAAGACAGCACCGAAGTCAAAGCTGTGTCTACCGGCGACCGGTCTGTCGATGATCAGTCTGTAGGCGGACTAGGCGGGGGTAGTGTCTCGCCCGCTAACTTCACCGAACAAACCACTGTGTCGGTTTCCTCCGACGATGGCAGGGTTGAGGTTGAGGTTACCAACACCGGGGTTAGCGAAGGGGATACGACGGTCGAACTTGTACATGGGGATGATGTTGTCGACACCGCACCTGTCCGTTCGTTGCCGGGATACCTGTCCGAGATCGTATCCCTGTCATACGGCTCCGTGGCAGGTGAGTATGAGGTCGTAGTGGACGGCGAGAGTATAGACACGTTTACCGTTGAGGATGATGGAGACGATACAGAGAACGAAACCGAGCACGGAAGCCAGGATGGGGATGAAGCCAGTGACGCCGACGATACGAGCGATGAAGAGATCGATAACGAAAACGGAACCGATGGAGATGAAGAAGCGACGGAGGCAGGTGGCGTTGACGACGGTAACGAAACCGAGACCGACGGAGGGGAGAACCTACCCGGCTTCACCGCGGTAGCGGTTGTACTCGCCCTGATCGGGATGCTTGCATACCGTAACCGTCGGTAGTCGCGCACCCCACCGTTGAATATAGACCACGCTACGCCGTAACCACCTTCACCACGTCGCCTTCCTCTAACTCGGTTTCGTCGCTCATACGCTGTTTCGTACGTCCGTCGACCGCATGGTGGTACGCATCGCCTATGTCGGAGTGTATGGCGTACGCGAGGTCGCGCGGCGTCGCTCCGTCGCGCAGAAGGAACGCGTCGGGTAGGACGTTACCGCTCCCGTCCGTCCATCCGTTCTCGTTCCCAACGGGGTAGACGGTGATACGGTTCAGAGTACCGTACACCGCGGTGTCAAGCGCCTTCTGTACACCCGTTCCGCCGTACCCGTCGACCGTGTTACGGATGCTCTCAAGCCCCGCGCCCTGCTCGTCGGAGATATCGCCCGTGACCTTGAACGAACCGTCGCCGGGGGCGTAGTCGACGACACCCGACTCATCCGCGCGCCGTAGTGCGAGTTCCGACTCGGCGCTCGCAGGAACCGCACCGTCTTCGACGAGCGCATCCACGAACCCGTCGGGCGCAACGTCGAGCTTGTTTGCGACCACGAGCGTCGGCTTGCTGAGACCCCGAACCTCGCGCGCGAGCACCTCGATCTCCTCGTCCCCCCAGTCACCGACGGGCGGAAGTTCGACGCGTCGGAGGGCATGCTGTACGTCCGTCTCTGAAGCGCCTACGCCCGTTAGGATTTCGGCGAGCGCCTCGTCGAGTTCGAACTCCGGTGTCTTCGAACGGCGTACGAGACCGTTTAGGTTGTCGCGTAAGACGCCGGCTATCCACATCTCCATCTCGTGTTCGAGAAACTCGACGTCTTCCTGAGGGTCGTGTGCACCGACCTCGACGGGTTCGCCCTCCTCGTCCGTCCCACCCGACGCGTCGACGACGTGCAGAATAACGTCCGCTTGCCGGAGTTCGTCGAGAAACCGGTTTCCGAGTCCACGCCCCTCGTGTGCGTCGGGTACGAGACCCGCGACATCGATAACCTCGACGGGGACGTACCGGCGTCCTTCGCGGCAGTTTCCGCAGTAGCCGTCGAGACCGTCGACCTCGTCGCACGGGCAGTCGGTTCGTACAGCCGCAACGCCGCGGTTTGCGTCTATCGTCGTGAACGGGTAGTTGCCGACCTCCGCCTCTGCACGTGTCACGGCGCGGAAGAACGTCGACTTGCCCGCGTTCGGCTTCCCCGCGAGTCCAACCGTTATCATCGATGAGCGGTAGACGGGCTTTCCTTGTCAAACTATCTAAAAAGAAATATAAGCTTGGGATACTTCGGTCGGTACATGTCCGACGAAAAAACAGAGTTAGACGAGACGGTAGAGGCGGACGACGCAGAGTCAGAGGGTGTAGAGGAACGTGTAGAGGAACAGCGCGAGAAGGTCGAGGAGCGCGCAGAGGAACTTCTTGACTCGGTTGACGACAACGTCGACCGCCTCCTTTCGGAGATACTCGACACGCGTGCACGCGTCGCTGTCTACGTCGGTCTCCGCGAGGAGGGCGGTGGCTCCGTCGAAGAGGTATCGGAGGCGACAGGTCTCAACCCCGACAAGGTCGAGGCGGTTCTCGACGACCTCAGGGACGACGGCATCGTGGAGGTCGAGTCCGGCGAGTACAAGGCTATCTCCCCCACGGAACTCGTGCGCCGCGTTCCCGACCGTGTCGGTGAGTGGCTCGAAGACGTTCTTCCGCGCGGTAACGACGACGAGACGACCGACATAGACGTCGAGTAGACCTACGACAGCCGACCTACTTTTACGCGTGCCTGTACACATACACGTATGGCACGCAGTTCAACCGCAGGACAGGGCTTCGTCGTCGCCTTAGGAACCGTTACGGCGCTCGTCGCAGGCTACGCGGGCTTCGTCGTCGTACCCCGGATCGCCGACGTCTCCGTATGGAGCGTCTTCTTCATAGTAGCCCTCGGCTTCGGCGGTCTGTTCGTCTCACAGCGGATCGCTTCGGCGCTCGTCTCGCCTTACAACACGGCGGAGGTCTCCGTCGACGGTCCTATCACGCGCGACGGAACCGGCGGACTGGTACCGACACCCGGCTTCGGAGCCGACCGTGTCGTGGACGCCATCGAGGCGGCGGACGAAGACGAAGCCGTTAACGCACTCATCGTACGTCTGAACACCCCCGGCGGAGAGGTCGTTCCGAGCGACGACATACGCCGTGCTGTCGCTGAGTTCGATGGTCCCGCTGTCGCGTACGCCACGGATGTCTGCGCGAGCGGCGGCTACTGGATAGCGAGCGCGTGCGACGAGATCTACGCACGCGACACGTCGCTCGTCGGCTCCATAGGCGTTATAGGCTCGCGTCTCAACGCCAAGGAGGCGGCGGAAAATCTCGGCGTCGAGTACGAGCGTCTCGTCGCGGGACGGTACAAGGACGCGGGCAACCCGTTGAAGGAGACCGACGATGAGGAGCGCGAGTACCTACAGGGTCTCATAGACGGCTTCTACGATGTCTTCGTCGACCGCGTCGCCGAGGGTCGCGGTATGACCGAGGAGGAGGTGCGCGACACCGAGGCGCGCGTCTACCTCGGCAAGGAAGCCGTCGACTCAGGTCTCGTCGACGAGACGGGTACGTACGACGACGTAGAGGATCGGGTCGGCGATATGATCGAAGCCGACGCGGAGGTACGTGAGTTCTCGCCGAGACGTTCGTTCCGCGAACAGATAGGCGGAGGGGCGCGCTCCGTCGCTTACTCCTTCGGTGCGGGCGTCGCCTCGGTTCTCGGAGACGACGACGTCGACGGCTACGACTTCCGTCTGAAGTAGGTATTAACCCATCCGGTGTTTTTAACATTCTTGCCGAGCAACACGTGATGTATGGCACGCATTGATGCCACCGACCTACTGCCCGCACAGCGCCTACGCGATGCCGTCGCAGACGGCGAGATAACACAGATACACCGAGGCGACAGACACGCCGATGAGGGCGATACGTTCGTCGTCGACGGAAATGAGTACGAACTCGTGGAGGTGCGCGAGCGCCGTCTTGGCGAGCTCACTGACGAGGACGCCCGCGCCGAAGGATCGCCGAACCTCAAAGCCTACAAGCGCCGTATAGAGGAGACCCACGACACCGAATGGGACGACGGTTCGACGGCTTACCTCCACGACTTCGAGCCAACCTATGACTAAGACGAAGGAGTGAAACGTCACGCGCGCGTATAGCCCATCATGACGACCGGAGTCCTGTTACTCAACTTTGGCGAACCCGAGGAAACAACCCGCGACGCCGTCGTGCCGTACCTCGAACGTATCTTCATGAGCAACATGGAGATGGAGGATATAGACGACGAGGACGAGGCACGTGAACGCGCACATGAACTCGCAGAGAAACGCGCACCCGGTCTTCTCGCCGAGTACGACGAGATGGGTCCGTCGCCGCTCAAGCCGCAGGCGCGTGAGCAGGCGGACGCGCTCGTCGACGAACTCGACGAACGCGGATTCGACGCACACGTCTACAACGGTATGCAGTACACCGAACCGTTCGTCCGCGACGCCCTCAAAGAGGCGCGCGACGACGGCGTCGAGAAACTCGTCGCCCTCCCCGTCTACCCCCTGTGCGGACGTACCACAACGGTCGAGTCGCTCGAAATGGCTGAGGACGCACTCGAAGGGTTCGACTGGTCGCCCGAGTACACCGAGATCACGGGGTGGCACGAACACCCCGACTACGTCGAGCTACGTGCCGAGAACCTCGCCGGCTTCATCGAGGACGAGGGTGTCAGTATGGGCGACGACGGCGACGCCGAGCTACTGTTCTCGGCGCACGGTACACCGACCAAGTACCTCGAAGGCGACCTTGCAAGCAGATACGACAAGTACGTCGAGGAGTTCTGCGACTGGATGGCGCGCCGGATCGGTGTCGACGACTACCTCCTCGGCTACCAGAACCACGAAAACCGCGGTGTCTCTTGGACGGAACCCGACACCGAGGACGTGATCGAGGAGGTCGAGGCGGATCACGTCGTCGTCGAACCCGTCTCGTTCATGCGCGAACAGTCGGAGACGCTCTCCGAACTCGACATCGAGCTACGCGAGGACTGCGACGAACTCGGTGTCGAGCTACACCGTGTCCCCGTGCCGCACGACAGCCCGCGTTTCCCCGGCGTCCTCGCCGACCTCGTCGAGCCTGTACTCGGTGACCAAAGCCTCGCCGACTACGGTATGGGACAGTGTAGATGCAAGGAAACCGAGGGCACGTACTGCTACGGACCCGCATACTGACGGAGCCGTGCCGAACGCCTCCGTTTGGACGTCTATCTCCGACCCCCACGGAACCCCGGCAACAGAGCCTACTGACGGAGCGTACCACGCGCCCGTTTGGACGGCTTTTTGTACCGCGCCCGCCTGCGTCGACCTATGACGGATGAGAACGACTACCGTGTAGAACAGGACTCCATGGGCGAGGTACGTGTCCCCGAAAAAGCCCTCTACGGCGCACAGACACAGCGCGCCGTCGACAACTTCCCCGTCTCCGACCTACGTTTCGGCAGACGTTTCATACGTGCCATAGGGACGGTCAAGTACTCAGCGGCGGAGGCAAACGAGGAACTCGGCTTGCTCGACGCCGACAAGGCGGACGCTATACGGCAGGCGGCGCGCGAGGTTGCCGAGGGCGAACACGACGACGAGTTCCCCGTCGACATCTTCCAGACCGGTAGCGGTACCTCGACAAACATGAACGCCAACGAGGTCATCGCAAACCGTGCGTGTGAGATAGTCGGCGCGGAGAAGGGTTCGAAGGAGGTACATCCCAACGACCACGTAAACATGGGACAGTCGAGCAACGACGTTGTACCCACGTCGATACACGTCGCCGCCCTCACCGCCGTCGAGGACGACCTCCTCCCAGCGCTCCGTAACCTCGCGGGTTCTCTCGACCAAAAGGCGGACGAGTTCGACGACGTGGTAAAGACGGGACGGACGCATCTTCAGGATGCCACCCCTGTCCGTCTCGGTCAGGAGTTCGGTGGGTACGCAGAACAGATAGACAAGGGCGTCGAACGCGTCGAGCGCGCGCGCTCGTCGCTACGTGAACTCGCAATCGGCGGAACCGCGGTCGGTACGGGTCTGAACACGCATCCGGAGTTCCCTGAACTCGTCGTCGAGAACGTGAGCGAAGAGACGGGTGTCGAGTTCGTCGAGGCGTCGAACCATTTCGAAGCACAGGCGGCACGCGACGCCGTCGTAGAGACGAGCGGTGCGCTCAAGACGGTCGCGGGTTCGCTGATGAAGATAGCCAACGACCTCCGCTGGCTATCGAGCGGACCGCGCACGGGCTTCGGCGAGATCGACCTCCCCGCCGTACAGCCGGGTTCGTCGATAATGCCGGGCAAGATAAACCCTGTCATTCCGGAGTCGGTCTGTCAGGTCGTCGCGCAGGTAACGGGGAACGACACGGCGATAAACGTCGGCGGTCAGGCGGGCAACTTCGAGCTAAACGTCATGAAGCCCGTCATGGCGCACAACCTGCTCCAGTCTATCGAACTCGTCGCAAACGTCTCCGACCTACTCTCCGACCGTTGCGTCGAAGGGATCGAGGCGAACCGTGTGACGTGCGCCGACGACGCCGAAAGGTCGCTCTCTATCGTGACGGCTCTCGCACCGCATATCGGGTACGACGACGCCGCAGAGATAGCGAAGCAGGCGATGAAGGAAGGGCTCACCGTCCGCGAGGTCGCGCTTGAACACGGTCTGAGCGAGGACGAACTCGACGACTACCTCGATGTCCGCGAGATGACCGAACGCGGTATACTCGGCGAGTAGAGGTCTTCGACGAAGAAGACCCGCGCCTCACCCGTCGACGCAGAGACCGGACGAAGCCGACAAGACTCTTTACCGCGCGCACGTATCACCGACATGGATCTCCCTAAGGAGCACGCGGGTCGCCGCCTACCCGACGGCTGGTACGTCTGGTCGGAGGACGACGGACTCGTCGCGTGCTACAAGCCCGGTATCTTTGACGGCGACGAATACCCGCGCGCGTGTCTACCTCTCGTAACCGTCACCGAAGCGTCAAGAGGAACCGCAGGAGGACGCGACGGCTGGCGCGTCTCGTTCCATATCGAAGCCGACGTTCCGGCGCGCAAGCTCCGTAAGAACCTCGTGGGGTACGACAAGGCTATCGACTACGCCTTAGAGATAGCCGGCGACTTCTCCGACGGCGAGTACGACGTAGCGGGCTTCTACGCCGACGGCGACGTGCGCGCGGGGTACGTCGCGCGCCTCCGTGAGGAGACGGGATAGCGCCTTCCGCTTCTGGGCTCTCTTAACACCCACGAAACAACGTACGTCTAACGCCTCTTACCGAAGGTTTAGTTCTGCAAACCTATACCTTAGTGCTACAATCTATTAGTTCTTTCGCTGAACGTTCAGGTATTTGACACGAACTATTGTCACATCTATTTTTGGACAGTATCGACCTGAATTCTCTAAGTTCACCCGTTGTGAGTTAGTAATGCTTTTATACCTACGTGTATTTGGTGTAACTGCCGAAACACATGCCCAAACGTCCAAAACTGAAAGTTTGGGCTTGGAAGGCGTAACAAGGTAACAAAACATGGTAGACGAACTCGTACTACAGGTAGAGGACGTTGGAACGCTGGTCGATGGTATCAATACGGTGTGGGTGCTGACGGTGACGTTCCTGATCTTCTTCATGCACGCCGGATTCGCTATGCTCGAATCCGGTCAGGTGAGGAGCAAGAACGTCGCAAACCAGCTTACGAAGAACATGCTGACGTGGAGCGTGGGGATACTCGCGTTCTTCCTCGTCGGCGCAGGGGTATCGGGGATAGTTGGCGGTCTGACAGGTAGCGGTAGTTACTCGCTCGCGGGGGCTTTCAGCCATCTCACAGCCGAGTACACGAGCTTTAGCGGCACGAGCCAGTGGACATCGTGGCTGTTCGGCGGCGTCTTTGCGATGACAGCCGCGACGATCGTCTCCGGCGCTGTCGCGGGACGCGCAAAGCTCCGCGCGTACGTCGGATACACCGTCGTTCTCGCCGCCCTCATATACCCCGTCGTCACGGGGTTCACATGGGGTGGAGGGATGCTGACAGCCGACGGTCTCATAGGTAGCGTCATCGGCGCGGGGTTCAAGGACTTCGCGGGCGGTATGATAGTTCACGCCGTCGGCGGAATCGCGGGTCTCACCGCGGCATGGGTACTCGGTCCGCGTATAGACAGGTACAACTCCGACGGTAGCGTCAACGTCATCCCCGGACACTCGTTGACGTTCGCAGTGCTCGGCACGCTTATACTCGCGTTCGGCTGGTACGGCTTCAACGTCGGCACAGCCGCGACGCCTCTCGCTTCGGGCGAAGGCGGTATAGCGCTCGGTTCGTTCTCCATCGTCGGTCTCGTCGCCCTCAACACGACGCTCGGTATGGCGGCGGGCGGTGTCGGCGCGGCGGCGCTCGCGCTCTACATGAACGGCAAGGTCGATACGCTGTACGTCGCAAACGGTATGCTCGCGGGTCTCGTGAGCGTCACGGGTATCGTGGACGACGTTATCTGGCCTGGGGCGCTCGCCCTCGGTCTGCTCGCAGGCGCTCAGTTGCCCATCGTCTTCAACTTCATACAGCACAAGGTGAAGATAGACGATGTCTGCGCCGTCTTCCCGGTTCACGGCTCCGCGGGTGTTCTCGGTATACTTGCGTACCCGTTCATAGCCGTCGGCGGCTTCTCGGTTAGCGCGCTCGTAGCACAGGTCGTCGGTGTCGTCGTCATCACCGTCTGGACGGTCGCCGCGACCGCCGCCGTCTTCGGTGCGTTCAAGGCTGTCGGACAGGCGCGTGTCTCCGAGGAGCACGAGCACGAGGGACTCGACATATCCGAACATGGCGTCGATACGTACCCCGAGTTCGGGGGTCCCGAAACCGTCTCCGACGGAGGGGGTACGACCGCCGACAACGCGTTCACGGACGGAGGTGTGAACGATGACTGACGGCGAGATACAGATGATCGTCGCGTACATACGTCCCGACAAGCTTAGCGCCGTCAAGAAGGCGCTCGTCGAGGTCGGCGCGCCGAGCATCACGGTCATAAACGTCAGCGGTCGAGGCAGTCAGCCTTCGAAGAAGAGCCAGTGGCGTGGGGAGGAGTACACCGTCGATCTCCACCAGAAGACCAAGATAGAGTGTGTCGTCGCCGACGTTCCCGCGGAGGACGTTGTCGACGCTATCTCCGAGGCGGCGCGCACGGGAGAACCCGGCGACGGAAAGGCGTTCGTCCTACCCGTCGACGAGGCGCGTCAGATACGGACGGGTAAGAGCGGACCCGACGCGGTGTAGGTAGGACGCGACGACCGCTCACAGACAGCAACCCTTTTACTCCCTGAACTACTCTGTACACCAAAGTACAGAGTTGTACATCATGGTTCAGGAATACTTAGACAAGACGCTCGACGGCGAAGATCTGACGTTAGACGAGGCGCGTTCTGCGGCGGACGCCGTCTTCGAGGACGCTACGGACGCCCAGATAGGCGCGCTTCTCGCGTCCTTGCGGGTCAAGGGCGAGACGGAGGAGGAGATAGCCGGCTTCGCGCAGGGTATGAAAGACGCCGCGCGGTCGGTTTCGCCCGACGTTTCGCCGCTCGTCGATACGTGCGGAACCGGCGGCGACGACCACGACACGATCAACGTCTCGACCGCAAGCGCTATTGTCGCCTCGGCGGGCGGTGCCGGGGTTGCGAAGCACGGTAACTACTCCGTCTCGTCGTCGTCGGGGAGCGCCGATGTCTTGGAGGAGATGGGCGTCAAGATAGACGCCGAACCGCCTGCGGTCGAACGCGCCATAGAGGACGCCGGCGTCGGCTTCATGCTCGCGCCCGTCTTCCACCCCGCGATGAAACGCGTTATCGGACCGCGTAAGGAACTCGGCGCACGTACGATCTTCAACGTACTCGGTCCCCTCACCAACCCTGCGGACGCCGAGGCGCAGGTCGTCGGCGTCTACGACGACGAACTCGTCCCCCTCATGGCGCGTTCGCTCGCGCATATGGACGTTGAACGCGCGCTCGTCGTACACGGCGACGGTATGGACGAGATAGCGCTTCACGGAGAGACAACCGTCGCGGAGGTTGACGGTGAGGATGTCGAACAGTACACGGTCTCGCCCGAAGGGATAGGCGTCGAGAGCGCCCCCGTTGAGGCGGTCGCAGGCGGGACGCCCGCCGAGAACGCGCGTGACCTCCGCGGTATCTTCGAGGGTGAAGAGGACGGCGCGAAACGCGACATCGTACTCGCCAACTCGGGCGCGGCGTTGTACGTCGCGGGTATCGCCTCGTCGGTGGAGGAGGGTGTCGAGGTCGCGCGGAACGCTGTCGACGAAGGCTCCGCGACCGATAAGCTGAAAGCGCTCTCAGAGACACAATGACGCGTACCAAGGTCTGCGGTATAAACTCACGTGAGGAACTCGACGCAGTCGTACGTGCGGGCGTCGACGCCGTCGGCTTCGTTACCGAGGTACCCGTCGACACACACAGGAAGCTCGACCGCGACGAGACGCGCGAACTCGTCGACGAGACGCCGCCGTTCGTGACCACCGTCGCCGTCACGATGCCCGACGACGACGACAACGCAGAGGCGCTCGCACGCGAGACGGGCGCGGACGCCGTACAGGTACACAACGGCGTCGGTGCTTCGGGCGCGGCGCGCCACGCAAAGATCGTGGAGCGCACCGAGTTCGAAGAACCCTCGGATGAGGCGGACGCCGTTATAGTCGACTCCACGGATGCCGAGGGTGCGGGGGGTACGGGCGAGAAGACGGACTGGGGGGCGGCGGCGCGTTTCGTCGACAAAACCGCGCTTCCCGTCGTCCTCGCCGGAGGTCTCGAACCGTCGAACGTTGCGCGCGCTATCCGACGCGTCGAACCGTACGCCGTCGATGTCTCGTCGGGCGTCGAACGTAACGGAACGAAGGACGACGTTCTCGTAGGGAACTTCGTGCGCGGGGTGGACGATGCCGACGCCGTTTGAACTGACGCGCGACGGGTTCTGCGACATCGAACCCCCTGCTGTCGTCCGCCTGACCGCTTCCGTCGACGCACCTAAGCCTCTCGAAGCCTACTCTGCGTTACGTACCGACCATTCGTTTCTGCTCGAAAGCGCCGACACCGACGTCTCCGCACTCAGACAGGTCGGCGATAACGGCGGCGGTGGCGACGGACGCGCCCGTTACTCGTTCGTCGGATTCGCACCCGACGCAGTCTTCCGTTCGAACGCGCGCCGCGTCTCCGTCGAACGTCTCCGCGAGGACGCGACGGTCGTCGGTCTCGGTGCTGTCGAGGACGGTCGTATCGTAGACGGAGCCGACACACTTGACGCCCTACGTTCCTTCTTCCCCGATGCGCGCACAGTCAACTTCGACGACGGCGACAGACAGGTCTTCGAGGGCGGACTCGTCGGCTTTCTCGCGTACGACGCCGTCGGTGACCTCTGGTTAGACGAACCTCTGGAGACGCCGACCGACGACGCCGTCTTCGTACTATCGACGCGGAACCTCGTCTACGACCACAACAAGGACGACGCCCGTCTCGTCTTCACACCCGTGCTCACCGGCGAAGACGACGCCGGCGGTATCTATGACTCTGCCGTCTCCGATGCCCGCGAAGCTATGGAGACGCTCGACGCACACGAAGAGCGCCGAACCGGTGGCTTCGAGATACTCGACGACGACGCCGACGACCGTGGGGCTTACGAGGAGGCTGTCGGCCGTGGACGCGAACACGTCTACGACGGCGACGTCTATCAGGTCGTTCTTTCGCGTAAGAAACGTTACCGCGTACGCGGCGACGCGTGCGACTTCTACGCACGTCTCCGCGATATCAACCCTTCGCCCTACATGTACCTCGTCGAGTTCGACGGCTTCGGCGTCGTGGGTTCGAGTCCCGAGACACTCGTCAGCATCCACGACGACCGCGTAACGACGAACCCTATCGCGGGGACGTGTCCGCGCGGCGAAACCCCCGTTGAGGATCGCAGACTCGCGGGCGAGATGCTGAGCGACGAGAAGGAACTCGCCGAACACGTCATGCTCGTCGACCTCGGTCGTAACGACGTACGGCGCGTCGGCGAAGGCGGAACCGTCGAGGTCGACGACTTCATGAGCGTTGTTCAGTACTCGCACGTACAGCATATAGAGTCGACCGTCTCGGCGCGTCTGCGCGACGGCTTTGACTCCTTCGACGCCACGCGCGCCGTCTTCCCCGCAGGTACGCTTTCAGGCGCGCCAAAGATACGTGCGATGGAGATAATCGAAGAGTTAGAGCGCGAACCACGCGGCGTCTACGGCGGCGGTGTCGGCTACTTCTCTTGGAACGGCGACTCCGACTTCGCTATCACCATACGTACGGCGACGTTCGACGGGAACGGCGACGGCATCAGCGACGTAGAGGTACAGGCGGGCGCGGGTATAGTCGCCGACTCGGTGCCTGAGAGCGAGTACGACGAGACGGAGGACAAGATGAACGCACTCGTGACGGCGCTCGAAACTCTGGAGGACGGAACGTGACCGGTACCAGCCACGCAACCGTCCTGTTCGTCGACAACTTCGACTCGTTCACGTGGAACCTCGTCGACTACACGGGTATCGAAGGTGTCGAGACGGTCGTCGAGAACAACCGTGTGACGGTCGAACGCGTCGACGAGATCGATCCCGACGGCATCGTCGTCTCGCCGGGTCCCGGACATCCCGCGAACGACCGCGATATAGGTAACGTCCTTGAGATACTCCACGGTTTCAACGACACACCGACGCTCGGCGTATGTCTCGGACACCAAGCGATGGCTCAGGCGTACGGCGGTGAGGTCGGTCACGCACCCGAACCCGTACACGGAAAGACGGCGCGTATCGAACACGACGGCGAAGGCGTCTACTCCGACCTGCCGCAGAGCTTCCCCGTCGGACGTTACCACTCGCTCTGTGTAACCGAGGTGCCCGACGCGTTCGAGGTGACCGCACGCGGCGGCGGTGTCGTAATGGGGATACGCCACGACGAAAAGCCGCTTGAGGGCGTTCAGTTCCACCCCGAAAGCGTCCTAACGGCGTACGGACACGAGATGATGGGGAACTTCCTCCGGCGTGTACGTGACGTGGGTCAGAGTTAAGTTCCTGCCGACGTACCGTAAACGTATGCCCACGGTAGACGAAATAGCCAGAGACGCCGAAGACGTGGTAACATCCCCTTCCGACGAGACCGTAAGAGAGCTTGCGGAGACTATGCGTGACGAGAACGTCGGTAGCGTCGTAGTGATCGAAGACGGCGAACCCGTCGGTATCGTCACCGACCGCGACATAACGGTGCGGGGTGTCGCGAAGGAGAACGACCCCGACAACACAACCGCCGGCGACGTTATGACCGGTGACCTCGTCGTCGTAAACGCGCACGACGAGATAACCGAACTCATAGAGACGCTTGACGCCGCGGGTGTACGCCGTATGCCCGTCGTCGACGGCGACGAGATCGCGGGTATAGTTACGCTCGACGACATCGCCGTACTCCTCGCTGTTGAACTCGACGGTATCGCCGAGGAGATGACAAGCCTCTCGAACGTCATACGTTCGGGTTCGCCGCCTTACTGAACGCGCGTACCAAACCGTATATTAGCGGGCGCGACGTTTTACGTACATGAGCAAGAAGATACAGAGTCAGGAGGTTACCGAGGGACGTGACCGCGCACCTCACCGTGCGATGTTCCGCGCCATGGGGTACGACGACGACGACCTCGCGTCGTCTATGATAGGTATCGCCAACCCCGCGGCGGATATAACGCCGTGTAACGTCCATCTCGACGATGTCGCCGACTCGGCGCGCGAGGGCGTCGAGGACGCGGGCGGTATGCCTATCGAGTTCGGCACCATCACCGTCTCCGACGCCATCTCGATGGGTACGGAGGGTATGAAGGCGTCGCTCATCTCGCGCGAGGTCATCGCTGACTCCGTCGAACTCATCTCGTTCGCGGAGCGCATGGACGGTCTCATTACGCTCGGCGGATGCGACAAGAACATGCCCGGCATGATGATAGCGTCCATACGTGCCGACCTTCCGAGCGTCTTCCTCTACGGCGGCTCCATAATGCCCGGTAGCTTTCAGGGCGAGGAGGTCACCATACAGAACGTCTTCGAGTGCGTCGGCGCGACGGCGAAGGGTGAGATGACAGAGGAGGAACTCGACGAACTCGAAAGAAACGCGTGCCCCGGACCGGGAGCGTGCGGCGGTATGTTCACCGCCAACACGATGTCATCGATAACCGAGGCTATCGGCTTCGCGCCCCTCGGTAGCGCCTCACCGCCCGCAGAGGACGAAGAGAGGTACGAGGTGGCGCGACGCGCGGGCGAACTCGCCGTCGAAGCCGTCGAGGAACGCCGCCGTCCTTCCGACTTCCTCTCCAAGAGGTCTTTCGAGAACGCCATCGCCCTACAGGTCGCCGTCGGAGGCTCCACGAACGCCGTCCTACATCTACTTGCGATGGCGGCGGAGGCGGATATCGACCTGTCGATAGACGAGTTCGACGACGTAAGCCGACGGACGCCCAAGATTGCCGACCTCCAGCCCGGAGGCGAGAAGGTGATGAACGACCTACACGAGGTCGGCGGCGTCCCTGTCATCCTCAAGGCGCTGTACGACGCCGACCTTCTCCACGGAGACGCGATGACGGTCACGGGCAAGACGATAGGCGAGGAGATCGAACGTATCGATCCGCCCGCGATAGACGAGATAGACGCCGAGTTCCTGTACACCGTCGATGAACCCAAGAACGAGCAGGGCGCTATACGTATACTCAAGGGCAACCTAGCACCCGGCGGGGCGGTTCTCAAGGTAACTGCCGACGAGGATATACACCACGAGGGACCCGCACGTATCTTCGGGAACGAGGAGGACGCCATGGAGTACGTCCAGACCGAAGGTGCGGAGACGGGAGACGTAATCATCGTCCGTAACGAGGGTCCGAGCGGCGGTCCCGGTATGCGCGAGATGCTCGGCGTCACTTCCGCTGTTGCAGGACAGGGACACTCGGAGGACGTCGCTCTCATCACCGACGGGCGTTTCTCCGGCGCGACACGGGGTCTGTCCATCGGACACGTCGCGCCCGAGGCGTACGACGGGGGACCCATCGCGGCGCTCGAAGACGGCGATACGGTCACCGTCGACATCGCGGAACGTGAACTCTCCGTCGATCTCTCCGACGACGAGATACACGAACGCCTCGAAGAACGCGACGACCCCGAACCCAACTACACGAGCGGCGTCCTCGCCAAGTACGGCGAGTCGTTCGCGTCGGCGGAGTACGGCGCGTACACCAACCCCGGAATCGATAGGGGGTAAGGCGTGTCACCCCTCGAAGGCGTCCTCTGGCTCCTACTCGTCGCCTTCTGGGGAGTCGGTGACACCGTGACAACCTACCTCGCGGTTACGCGTTACGGAGGCGTCGAACGCAACCCGGTTCCGCGGCGCGTCTTCGACCGTTTCGGCGTCCGCGCGATGGTACCGATGAAGGCGGTCGGCGTCGCCCTCATCTACGTCTCATGGCGGACGGTCGCAGAAAACAACGTCCTGAGCATTACAGCACTCTCCGGCGTCGTCGCTCTTGGCGTCGGCGTCACGGCTTGGAACACGTACCAGATACTCTCCGCCGTCCGTCGCCGGGGGCGCGGAACGAGTACGAAACTCCTATGAGCACCGCGCGCCCGTGTCGGGCATGCACGAGATCCCCGTCATAGAGGGCGACGGAATCGGACCCGAGATAATCGACGCCGGAAAGACGGTGCTCGAAGCCGCGAGCGACGCGCGTAACTTCGGTCTGGACTGGCACGACCTACCGTACGGCGCGGATCACTACCTCGAAACCGACGAGGTTCTTCCGGATCACGCGCTCGACGAACTCTCGAAGTACGACGCCGTCTACTTCGGTTCGATAGGCGATCCACGCGTCGAACCCGGCGTACTCGAAAAAGGAATTATCCTGCGCCTCCGTTTCGAGTTCGACCAGTACGTCAACCTCCGTCCTATAAAGCTCCTCGAAGGCGTCGAGTCGCCCCTCCGCAACCGCGGTCCTGACGACATCGACTTCACCGTCGTGCGCGAGAACACGGAGGACTTCTACGTCGGTATCGGAGGACGCGCCGAGACGGGCAAGACGGAGGCTGAACTGGAGGTTGAACGCAAGCTGTACAAAACAAAGTTCGGTCTCGACATAGAGACCGACGCCGAGGAAATCGCGTACCAGATAGGCTCCATCTCGCGCGAGGGCACCGAACGCGTCGTCGAGTACGCCTTCGACCACGCCGAGGAGAACGACCACGACCTCGTGACGGGCGTCGACAAGGCGAACGTCCTCACCGACATCTACGGCATGTGGCGCGAGGTTATGGACGACGTGGCGACGAACTACGACGGTATCGACCACGAGTACGACTACGTTGACGCGACGACGATGTGGTTCGTAAAGAACCCCGACCACTACCAGACAGTCGTCACCCCCAACACCTTCGGTGACATAATCACGGACCTCGGCGCTATGCTCCAAGGAGGACTGGGTCTCGCACCCGGCGGGAACATCAACCCCGACGGAACGAGCATGTTCGAACCCCTCCACGGGAGCGCGCCCAAGTACGCAGGTGAGAACCGTGCTAATCCGACGGCGACGATCTGGGCGGGCGCGCTCCTCCTCGACCATATCGGCGAGGAGGAAGCGGGCGAACTCGTACTCGAATCTCTACAGGACGTAATCGCAGAAGGCGAGACGCTGACACGTGACCTCGGCGGCGATGCGGGCACAGATGAGTTTGGTGAGACGGTCGCGGAGAGGGTGCGCGAACAGGGCTGAGACGTAGCCCGAACTATCCGCGGGTAGCTCTTTGATTGAATGGGAGTGATTTATTTATTTCCCTTTTCTACCTCTAAATAGGAATGACTGAAGTCGAAACCGACTCTCGCGGTCGTGTAACCATACCGAAGGATGTGCGCGAGAGGTACGGCGAAAGGTACCGTCTTGTCGAACTACGCAACAGCGTAAGGCTCGTACCCGTACCTAAAGACCCCGTCGGCGCGTTGCGTGAGTCGGCGAGCGACGAACTCAAACAGGCTTCGATGAACGAGTTACGCGAATCAGCGGGCGAGGAAGGCAGGAAACAGGCGGAGGAGAATGTACGCTGACACCGACCTCTGGGTCGCGCTCCTCAAGGACGACGACTCGCTCGCCGAACGCGCGGAGGAGGTTCTCAAAGAGCACGGCGACGAACTTGAGGTCTCGCTCGTGACCTTCGTCGAACTGTTCCTAGTCGAGGAGAGGTGCTCCTTCGAACGCGAACGCGCCGTTACGAGCATACTTGAACTCGCGTCCTTCGACGGCGATGAGAACGTTCCTTATCAGGCTTCGGAGTACATCGACGACGGTCTGAACACGTTCGACGCGTTCCACGCCGCGCTAGCCGACGACAGCATCGTTTCGAGCGACAAAGCGTTCGAAGGTATCGGCGTAGAGCGTCTGGCACTCGAACCCGATGACCAACAGTAGCGCGGTTCAGAATAAAACCACCTGAAAGACCGTGCCACCGTCTCCCAACCACCCTTTTAACCGACAGGCTTAAGTCTGAAAGGTGACTGCGTTAGTGTAAGATGTCCCAAAACAAGGACGGCTCCGCGGGTGATGGATTTGTACCCGGAGAGCCGAAGGAAAGGGGTCGTTTTTTGGGAGCACGACGTAGATAACGTCAGTATATTCGACACGACGTTACGTGACGGTGAGCAGTCGCCGGGTACCTCGTTCTCGCACGACGACAAGATACGTATAGCTGAGACGCTCGACGGTATGGGGGTCGATGTCATTGAGGCGGGGTTCCCCATAAACAGCGACGAGGAGTTCGCCGCTGTCGAGGAGATAGCCGCAACGAGCGACAACACGGTCTGCGGTCTTGCGCGTGTCCACGAGCAGGATCTCGACGCCGCGCTTGATGCTGATGTGAACCTCGTACACACCTTCGTCTCGTCGAGCGACATACAGATTCAGAAGTCGATGGATTCGTCGCGCGAGGAGGTTCTTGAGATGACCTACGACGCCGTCTCGCACGTTAAGGATCACGGCGTCGACTGTATGTTCTCGCCCATGGACGCGACACGTACGGAGTTCGACTACCTCGTCGAGATAGTCCGTACGGCGAAGGAGGCGGGCGCGGATATCGTCAACATACCCGACACGGTCGGTGTGATACGTCCGACTGCGATGCACAGGCTTATCTCGGCGCTCCGCGACGAGGTCGACGTGCCGTACGACGTACATACGCACGACGACTTCGGTCTCGCGGCGGCGAACGCCCTCGCGGGTATCGAGGCGGGCGCTGTCCAGTGTCAGGTTTCGGTCAACGGTATCGGTGAGCGCGCGGGTAACGCGGCTCTCGAAGAGGTTGTCATGTCGCTCGAATCGATATACAACGTCGATACGGGCGTCGACACGACGGAGATATACGACCTTTCGAAGACGGTCGAACGCCTCTCGGGCATACCGCTTCCGGGGAACAAGCCCATCGTGGGCGACAACGCCTTCTCGCACGAGTCGGGTATACACGCCGCGGGCGTCATACAGGACTCGTCAACTTTCGAACCCGGTATAATGACGCCGGAGGACGTTGGACACCAGCGCCGTCTCGTCATGGGCAAGCACACGGGTACGCACAGCGTACGTGAGACGCTCGAAGAGGCGGGGTACGAACCCGACGACGACGACGTGCGCGAGATTACGAAACGCGTAAAGAGCATGGGCGGAAAGGGCAAGAAGGTCTCCGACGCCGATGTCTTCGCGATCGCCGAGAGCGTCATGTCCGCCGTTCCCGAAGCCGAGAAGACGGTCGACCTCAAGGAGGTCAACGTCTCGACGGGCAACGAACGTACACCGATGGCGAGCGTACGCGCCGAGGTTGAGGAGGAGGAACGCGTCGAGGCGGATGTCGGTGTCGGACCTGTCGACGCCGCTATGTCCGCCGTCTCGTCGCTCATGGGTGACGACCGCGAGGTAGAGATCACGGACTTTCATATAGATGCGATAAGCGGCGGTAGCGACGCCGTGGCGAACGTCTACGTAGGCGTCGAACGCGACGGTGTGGAGGCGAACGCCTCGGCTTCGAGCGAGGATATTACGGTGGCGTCGGTCGAGGCTACGGTTGACGCCGTCAACCATCTCGTCCGTAAGGAGGCGCGCGATGAAAAACCCGCAGACAGTACAACGAGACAGCCATAGACAGACATGAGCAAGACAAGAGAAGACGGAGAAACGACAGAAGAGAAGGAGGCTCCGACGACACGTAGGGGTGCAGAGGCGCTCGTCGAAGGTCTGAAACAGGAGGGCGTCGACACGATGTTCGGCATCACGGGCGGCGCGGTCATGCCCGTCTACGACGCCTTGTACGACGACGAGGATATCGACCATATTATGATGGGACACGAACAGGGCGCGGCACACGCCGCCGAGGCGTACCACTCTGTGACGGGACGACCGGGTGTATGTCTCGCCACGTCGGGTCCCGGAGCGACCAACCTTATAACGGGTCTCGCCGACGCCGACATGGACTCGCGCTCCATCATAGCGGTTACGGGGCAGGTTCCGACGGAGATGATAGGCAACGACGCGTTTCAGGAAACAGACATGCGCGGCGTCTCGATGCCGGTTACGAAGCACAACTACCTCGTAAAGGACGAGGACGAGGTGCCCGACACCGTACAGGAGGCTTTCTACGTCTCCAACACGGGGAGACCGGGTCCCGTCGTCGTCGACATGCCCAAGGACGTTTCGAAGAACGATACCGACGCCGTCCGAGGCGAGCTAAACATCGAGGGGTACAGCCCTAACTACGAAGGGCATCCGCGTCAGGTTAAGAAGGCGGCGGAGGCGATAGAGGGAGCCGACAAGCCGCTCATATTCGCGGGCGGCGGGGCTATCATGGCGGACGCCGCGGACGAGGTACGTGAACTCGCAAACGAGAACCGTATACCCGTCACGACGAGCCTTCAGGGTCTCGGCGGCTTCCCTGAGGACAACGACCTGTCGCTCGGTATGCTCGGTATGCACGGCACGGGGTACGCCAACCGCGCCGTCACCGACTGCGACCTCCTGATCGGCATAGGCGTCCGTTTCGACGACCGTGCAACGGGCAAGATAGAGTCGTTTGCGCCGAGCGCCGAGGTCATACACGTCGACATCGACCCTGCCGAAATCTCGAAGAACATACACGCTGACATACCTATCGTCGGCGACGCCAAACGTGTCGTTGGAGACATCAACGACGAGATGGCTTCGCACGCGTCACCCGACACGGAGGACTGGCTCGACACGCTGAACGACTGGCGCGAAAAGTACCCGATGGAGTACGAACAGGAAGACGGCGAACTCAAGCCACAGTACGTCATAGAGGAACTCGACGACAGGACGCCCGACGACACGATCGTCTGCACGGGCGTCGGTCAGCACCAGATGTGGGCGGCGCAGTGGTACGAGTACAACGAGCCGCGTACATGGATTTCGAGCGGCGGACTCGGCACCATGGGCTGTGGACTTCCCATGACGATAGGCGCTAAGCTCGCCGCGCCCGACAAGGAGGTCGTCTGCATCGACGGCGACGGCTCCTTCCTTATGACCGTACAGGAGTTAGCGACGGCGGTTCGTGAGGAACTCGACTTCACGCTCGTCATCATCAACAACTACTACATGGGCATGGTACGCCAGTGGCAGGAGCTTTTCAGCGACGAACGTTACGCCGAAAGCGAACTACCCCACCTGCCTGAGTTCGACAAGATAGCCGAGGCTTTCGGTGCCAAGGGCTGGAGGCTAACGGAGTCGGAGAACGTCGGTGAGGTTCTCGAAGAGGCTCTTGAGTACGACGGACCGAGCGTCATCGACGCAGTCATAGACCCCAACGAAAACGTCTTCCCCATGGTGCCTGCAGGAAGCGGAAACGACGAGTTCATAATGGGTAAGGGAACACAAGGGAGCAGAATATCATGAGCAGGGGAGCGCCTTCACGCAGGCTGTCGACGGGTGTCCGCGAGGACGCGGTTGCGCGCGGTGCGGACGAGACCGAGTACACGCTTTCGGTACTCGTCGAGAACAAGCCCGGTGTGCTTTCGCGCGTCGCGGGTCTTTTCACGCGGAGAAACTTCAACATAGACTCGCTCGCAGTCGGCGAGACGGAGAACCCCGAGTACTCACGTATGACCATCGTCGTCGAGGGCAACGACAAGACGGTGGAGCAGGTCAAGAAACAGCTCAACAAGGTCATACCCGTGATCAAGGTTAGCGACCTAACCGACGACGACTCCGTAGACCGCGAACTCGCGATGTACAAGGTGTCGTGCGACCCCGAGACGCGCGGCGAAATCATGCAGATCGCGGAGTCGTTCCGCGCGAACGTCGTCGACATGGGAGCGGAGGCTGTCGTCGTCGAGGTCACGGGCGACACCGAGAAGGTCGAGGCTATGGAGGACATGCTCCGTGGCTTCGGGATAAAGGAGACGGTGCGTACGGGACGTATCTCGCTCGCGCGCGGTGAGAAGACCACCGACGAAACGGGTAACTAAAGACGGAGGAGGTACGAGGGAACAGCATGACAGAGGACGAGTTCGACATAACGCCGCTGTACGACGAAGACGCAGACCCCTCCTTCATCGAGGACAAGACGGTCGCCGTGATCGGATACGGATCGCAGGGTGAGGCGCAGGCGCGTAACCTACACGACTCAGGCGTCGACGTAGTCGTGGGTCTACGCGAAGGCTCGTCGTCGCGCGATGATGCGCGCGAACACGGTCTCGACGTGGCGAAGACTCCGAAAGCCGTAAAACGCGCCGACGTCGTCCAGATGCTGGTGCCTGACACCGTACAGCCGGCTGTCTACGACGAGCACGTCAAGCCGAACCTCGACGAGGACGACGCTCTGATGTTCTCGCATGGCTTCAACATACATTACAGCCAGATACGTCCGCCCGAGTACGTCGATGTTCTGATGGTCGCTCCCAAGTCGCCCGGCGACCTCGTCCGCCAGACGTACGAACGCGGCGACGGCGTCCCTGGTCTTCTTGCGGTCGAACAGGATCACACGGGCGACGCACGCGACCTTGGACTTGCGTACGCACACGCGATAGGGTGCACACGTTCGGGCGTCATAGAGACGACGTTCCGCGAGGAGACCGAGACCGACCTGTTCGGCGAGCAGGCGATACTCTGCGGCGGCACGTCCGCGCTCATCAAGGCGTCGTTCGAGACGCTCGTCGACGCGGGATACTCGCCCGAGATGGCGTACTTCGAGTGCGCCAATGAGCTAAAACTTATAGTCGACCTGATCTTCGAGGGGGGTCTGTCAGGGATGCGCGACAACATAAGCGACACCGCCGAGTACGGCGACCTGACACGTGGACCGCGCGTGATCGATGACGATGTCCGCGACAACCTCGACGAGGTTCTTGAGGAGGTTCAGAACGGCGAGTTCGCACGCGAATGGATAAACGAGAACCAAGCGGGGCGTCCGTCGTACAACCAGCTAAAGGAACGCGACGAGGAGCATCTCATCGAGGACGTTGGGGGAGAGTTGCGCTCGCTCATGACGTCAGTTCAGGAGGACTAACTGCTGTTTCGGGGTCGCGTTCTAACGGCGCGACTCGCGTAACAAACTTCTAACGTCTACACGAACTACAGACACAACACACGACAAACAACGATGTCAGAAAGAACACTGTACGACAAGGTGTGGGACAACCACGCCGTACAGGAGCTACCCAACGGACAGACACAGCTGTTCGTGGGTCTCCATATGATACACGAGGTGACGAGTCCGCAGGCTTTCGGTATGCTTGAGGAGCGCGGCTACGATGTCGCATTCCCCGACAGGACGTACGCGACGACCGACCATATCGTACCGACCGAAGACCGGTCGCGCCCGCTCGAAGACGAACAGGCTGAGACGATGCTTTCGGCGCTCGAAGGGAACGTCGACGAACACGGCGTCGAGTTCTTTGGTCTCGACTCCGGAAGACAGGGTATCGTCCATATCGTCGGTCCCGAACTCGGTCTGACACAGCCCGGTATGACGGTTGTCTGCGGCGACTCGCATACGTCGACACACGGCGCTCTCGGCGCTCTCGGCATGGGTATAGGCACGAGCCAGATACGCGATGTCTTCGCCACGGGATGTATCGCGGCGGACAAACAGGACGTGCGGCGTATCGAGGTGGACGGTACGCTCGGCGAAGGCGTCTACGCAAAGGATCTCATACTGACCATCATACGCGAGTTGGGCGTCGAGGGCGGCATAGGCTACGTCTACGAGTATGCGGGTAGCGCCGTCGAGGATCTCGACATAGAGGGACGCCTCGCGCTCTGTAACATGTCCATCGAAGGCGGTGCGCGCGCGGGATACGTCAACCCCGACGAAACGACGTTTGACTATCTCAAGGGGCGCGAGTACGCGCCGTCGGGCGACGACTGGGACGAGGCGGTCGGGTACTGGCGTTCGATACGTTCGGACGACGACGCAGTCTACGACGACGTGGTGGAGATAGACGGCGACGGTATAGAGCCGATGGTGACGTGGGGCACTAACCCCGGACAGGTCGTCGGTATCGACGAAGCCGTGCCCGAACCCGACGAGACGAACGACCCGCGGGCGGCGCGCGAGGCGCAGGAGCATATGAACGTCTCACCCGGCGACACGATGCGAGGTGTGAACGTTGATGTCGTCTTCCTCGGTTCGTGTACCAACGGACGCCTCTCCGATCTCCGCGAGGCGGCGCGCGTTCTCGAAGGGAGCGAGGTACACGACGGTGTCCGCGCGCTCGCTGTCCCCGGTTCACAGACCGTACGCGCCAAGGCGGAGGACGAGGGACTCGACGAGGTTTTCGCGGACGGTGGCTTCGAATGGCGCGAACCCGGATGCTCAATGTGTATAGCGATGAACGGCGACAGTATCGAAGACGGCGAACTCTGTGTCTCGTCTTCGAACCGTAACTACGTCGGAAGACAGGGCGCTGAGGGCGGTAAGACGGTTCTGTCTTCGCCCGCGACGCTCGCGGCGAGCGCCGTACGTGGCGAGATAACGGATCCAAGGGAGGTGCTCTGAATGTCGGAAACGGACGAGACCGATGAACGCAAAGCCGTTCGACGCGTCGCAGGAACCGGCGTACCCCTCCGAGGCGACGACATCGACACCGATCAGATCGTCCCCGCGCGTTTCCTCAAGGAGGTCACGTTCGACAACATGGGGAAGTACGCCTTCCACGACGCGCGCAGGGACGATGACGGTGGGATGAACGACCATCCGCTCAACGTCTACACGGGTAACGTACTCGTCGTAAACGACAACTTCGGATGCGGTTCGTCGCGCGAGCACGCGCCTCAGGCTCTGATGCGTTGGGGTGTCGAGGCTATCGTCGGCGAGTCGTTCGCCGAGATCTTCGCCGACAACTGTAAGTCGCTCGGTATACCGACCGTGACGGTCGACGCCGACGGTGTCGAAGAGATACAGACGCGTGTGGAGGACGAACCCGACACGCCGCTTGAGGTCGATGTCGAAAAGGAACGTGTCGTCGTGGCTGGTGACGAGTACGACGCCCGTATCACGGACGCACAGAAGGAGGCGCTTGTCGAAGGAATCTGGGACACGACGGCGTTGATGCGTTCGTCGCTCGACAAGGCGAAAGACACCTACGACGACCTACCGTACACGGACTGGTGAAGATGGAAGAGGAAAAAGCACGCAAGAAGGCGCATGAACTCGACGCGACGGTACGCGTAGGCAAGAAAGGTGTCGAGGCGGTCGCTGACGAACTCGCAGACCAGTTGAGCAACGAAGAACCGAGGAAGGTCAAGTTCCTCCGTTCGTCGCGGGGCGGTACGACGACGGATGAACTCGCGCGCGAACTCGCAGAAGAGGCGGGCGCGCAACTCGTCGACACGCGCGGACACACGGCGGTCTACGTACGCGATCGTTAGAGATCCTTGAGACGCGCACGACGTACCTTTCTGACAACCTCAGCGCCAAACTCCGCGAGCGCATCGCCGCCCACCGTCGTCAGCATCTTTGCATCGACGACGACGGGTTCGTCGTAGGCGCGTCCGTCCACAGCGCGTACCTTCTCCGCTGTATCGCCCCTCGCGGCGACCTGTCTGTCCCCCGCAACACCCGCTTCGACAAGGACTTCGACGCCTTCGCCCACGGCGGTGACGAGCGCGCCGTCTTCGGTACCATGCCGGACGGTATCCCCGACCCGCGCGCGCTCTTTCTCTCCACGCTCTCCTCCGGTGACGTGTACGAGGTCGTACCCGTCGTCGAGCGTCGTCTTCGTACCGTCGCCCACGTCGCGCGCCTTGACGACCTCTACGTCCTCCTCACGTAGCCTCTGTGCAACGTAAAGCAGTTCGCGGTCGTTGAAGCCGTCGGCGGCGACGAACAGAGCGTCCATATACGGGATACGTCGCACCGGTGTAAATGCGCTTCCTTAGACGAAGGAAATATGCGGCGGACGTACCAAAACCGGACATGCTCCGACGTATCACCGAACACCTCGACGGTATACTCGGTAACGACGAATGGAACCCCGTAGACGCCGCGACGAACGGTCTTCAGATCGAGAACTCGGGACGTGTCGACACGGTTGCCTTCGCCGTCGACGCCGCGACACAGACGGTCGAGGAGGCGGTGGAACGCGGCGCGGAGATGATGGTCGTCCACCACGGCTTCTTCTGGGGCGGAAAGGACGCGGTCGTCGGACAGGACTACGACCGTTTTAGGCTTCTCATTGAGAACGACATCGCCCTGTACGCCTCTCATCTTCCTCTCGACGCGCACGACGAGGTCGGAAACAACGTCCTCCTCCTCGACGCTCTCGACGCTGAGCCTGTCGAACGGTTCGCCGACTTCGGTACCGACGAGGTCGGATACGTAGGCGAACTCGCGTCGCCGGTCGGCTTAGAAAGCTTCACAGACGGCGTCGCCGATGCGGTCGACAGCGAACCCGACGTACTCGACTTCGGATCCGACGAGATCGAACGCGTCGCGGTCCTGACGGGCGCGGGCGGTGGACACGTCGCCGAAGCGGCGGCGACCGACGCGGATGTCTACATCACGGGCGAACCCAAGCACAGGGCGCACCACGATGCGCGCGAGCACAGCCTCAACGTCGTCTTCGCGGGGCACTACCATACGGAGACGTTCGGCGTGCGCGCGCTCCGCGCTCTCGTAGACGAAGAGTTCAGCGTCGATACGTTCTACATCGACCAACCGACACTCGTTTAGCTACCCCTCGTACGCCTTTTCGACGCCGACGTCGCCTCCCAAGACGCCGCTCATACGTTCTGTCACGACATCAAAGACAGCCGCGACGGGGTAGAGGAGGACGGAGATAACGACCATCGGACGCGCCGCACGTAGCGCCCACGACTCGGCGTTTCCGAGACCGTACGACTTGGGATTATTTCGCCTAAGATGAGTATGAGAACGGATGCCGACGTGGTCGCGACGACCGCGGCGGCACCACCCGACAGACGTTGCGCCACGAGTAGCGTGACGATGCTCGACACGGCGACGTTGACGACGTTGTTACCGACGAGTATAGTCACGAGAAGCCTATGAGGGTCGGAACGCAGACGCGCGAGCGCCTCGCTATCCTCTCCGACCCCTACCTTCTCGGACGGAAGCGAGAAGACGGCTATCTCCGTACTCGAAAAGAACGCGCTAACCCCAAGCAGGACTGTAACCAGAACCACACCGACGCCGACTGTGACTGACATACAGACATACAGGACGGGTCACACAAAAGCCGAACGGTGACCCCTCAACGACGGTGTTTTCACGCGGAACCACGTATGTCAGGTAGCCGATGACGACGCTCACCCTCCGACGCGAAAGCGGATGACGAACCCTATGAGTACCGAGGCTGTATCCCTGACCACAGATTTGCGAGTGGAACCGGTGTAGGATGTCTCTTCTCTTTGAGGACGGTATCCGTCGGGTTTCCCATGCCTCCTCAGACCGTGGACATTTTATTGAGCGGACTAAATGTAAAAGAGCTTGACCAGACCAAAAACTCATATCTGCGTATACCTAAGTATACAGTGATGAGCAAGTCCGTACGTATCTCGGAGGAGTTCCACGAGTTCGTGAGGTCGCACAGTCGCGACGATGAGACGATGGAGGAGACGTTGCGTAGACTCATCGGCGAACCCGACCCGGAGGCGGTCGCAGGTATCCTGTCCTCCGAGACGGCGGAGGGGATGCGCGAGCGTATTGAGGAGAGACGTGACGACGGGAAGCGCGAGTTACGGGAGCGTTTCGAGTGATACTCGACACGTCGTTTCTGATAGACCTGTTCGACGGCGAACGCGCGGCTTTCGAGAAGGGCGTCGAACTCTCCGAGGTCGGTGTGGTGCAACGCGTTCCTTCGCCCATTGTCACGGAGATATCCTACGGAGCGGAGTTCGGCGACGAAGAGGAGCGTAGGAATGTGCGTAACGCTCTACGCATGTATCCTGTCGTGGAACAGGACGAGGAGACGGCACGAAACGCGGGGGAACTGCTCGCGCGCGCTGACCGTAAGTCCGGTGGAGAGAGCGGCATCGGATGGATAGACGCGATGATAGCCGCGTTTGGTGAAGGGTACGACGAACCGGTGCTTACGGATAACGTTGAGGACTTCAAGAGGCTCGGCGTTGAAGTTGAGGCCTACTGAGATACAGGGAGCCGAATGGTCATGAGTACCGAGGCTGACCGCTTAACCACGGTTCCCGGAACAGACCGGACGGCGTCTTCCACCGACTTCTACCCCTCATCCAACCAAAGAGGCTTTTGACCACTGCCTCGTACGAACCCCAAGTAAAGATGACCGAGGAAGACGCCGAGAAATCGGCTTCGTCGCCGATTACGGACAGTCGGCTGAGGCTGGTGTACGTCGCGGGCATCGCGCTTAACCTGATCGCCTTGTACGGTGCGGTAACGGCGGACGAGTGGCTGTTCGCCGTGACGTTCATGATTATACTCATATACATCAGCATCCGTTACTGGATGGTTGCTAGGTCAACTCTCCGAGGCTGAGCGGAAGACGGGACAGGTGTAACGTCCGAGCAAGCTCACCGAGAAACCCCGTGCGAACCGTCCCTCGGCGCGTGGGTTTCTGAAGCTTCCCCGGACGGAGTCAACAAGGGCGATACCTCCGCGCTCTAACCACCACCCATCTCAGCGGGGTTCTTCATACCTTCCTTGACGCCGAGTCTAACCAGAACGACGTTCACGGGGTAGGCGGCGATGAAGCCCAGCGAGAGCGACAGTGCCAGCGCCATCCAGAACAGTATGTCGCCCGTATGCGCATGCGAGGCGAGCAGGAGATCCGCGCCGATAGCGACGACCTCCATGATCGTGATCGAAGGCGTCTCGCTGTAGAACGCGTCCGCCATCGCCTCCCGGAACCCGACGCCTTCCTGCATCAGCGGTTCTACGGTGAGGCTGTAGCCGAATACGTACGCGAGCCCGAAGGTGATCGCCGCGACCCAGCCGACCGCCAACGCGAGAACCCCCTGTGCGAGCGTGATGCCGAAGACTTCGCCCGCTCCACATCCTGAGTAGCAGTGGGCGGTCGAACGGACGCCGCGCCGCCAGACAGAGTCGTTGCTAATCTGTGTTCGACCTGCGTACCAGTAGAGGGCGAGTCCGAAGGGTCCGGAGTAGACTGTGACGAGCGTCCAGACGCCTTTCATGAGCGACGGTAGCGCCCGGTTGCGGTTACGTATGTCCCACACGAGGATGCCGATGGATATACCGACGAGGAGCGCCCACGCTACGGCGACCATCGGATCCGACAGTATGGGTCTCAGTACCTCGATAGCCGGTGCGAACACGTCTTCGACGCGGGTAATCAACTGACCACGTATCATAGATGTATGAACCGGTGTTCGTGTTACAGGGGCGGTAGACGTTCGATCGGTTCGAAAGGGTCGTTACCGCATGTTAACTAAGCTTAGTTTAATGGACCTTTGGTTAGAAACCATGCCGAACCGGCTTTGTTCATCCACGACGTTCCGAGCAACCTTTCGGGATGGATTAGGACGACACGGTGGACGCGCCGAAAGCTTCGGTCGCCGAACTTCTCTGTACGACAGAACCGTGGGCGCGGGCTGTACCCCGGCGCGCCGGGGACACGACGACGGCACAGGCGGAGCGTGTCTATCAAAACACCCAAACCGCGCTGGCGCGACTTATGATTACCGTGACGAAGAAGACCGAGTACACCGACGACTACGAAGACAAGACGCTGTACCTTCCGGGACCCACGGAGGTACACGAGGATGTCATAGACGCCATGGCTCAGCCCATCTTCGGTCACCGAACCGAACGTATGACCGACCTGTACACGACCATCGTTGAGGACACCAAGGAGTTCCTCGGTACCGAACAGGAGGTTATCGTACTCACGGCGTCGGGTACGGAGTTCTGGGAGGCGACCACCCTAAACCTCGTCGACGACTCGATACTCGTCCCCACGAGCGGCGCTTTCAGCGAACGTCAGGCGAACGTCGCCGAACGTCTGGGTAAGGACGTTGACCGTATAGGGTACGGCTGGGGCGATGCAGTCAAGCCCGAAGATATACGCGACGCGCTCGAACCCGGCGACTACGACGCCGTCGGCGTTGTTATGAACGAGACATCGACGGGCGTCCGTAACCCGGTCGAGGAGATCGGCGAGGTGCTCGGCGACTACCCCGACACGTACTTCGTCGTCGACGCGATCTCGTGCCTCGGCGGCGACCGTATCGTCCCTGACGAGCACAACATCGACTGTATCTTTACGTCGACACAGAAGGCGTTCGCTATGCCGCCGGGTCTCGCCGTCTGTACCGTCAGCGACGACGCCTACGAGCGCGAACTGTCGAAGGACTCGTCGTCGTGGTACGGCGGCTTCCAACGTTGTCTCGACTACTACGACAGGAAGGGACAGACGCATTCGACGCCCGCGATCCCCATAATGCTCGCGTACCGCGAACAGATGAAACGTATGCTCGAAGAAGGGCACGAGGCGCGCGACGAGCGCCACCGCGAGATGGCTGAGTACACGCGCGACTGGGCGCGCGATAGCTTCGACCTGTTCGCCGAGGAGGGCTACGAGTCACGGACGGTGACGTGTATAGAGAACACGCAGGGTATCGACGTTGCCGAGACGGTCGCGCGCGTCTCTGAGGAGCACGGTATGCTGTTCTCCAGCGGCTACGGCGACATAAGCGAGGACAGCTTCCGTATAGGACATATGGGCGAGCATACGGTCGAGAGCATAAAGGAACTCACCGACGCTATCGAGGACGTCGCAGGAGTCTAAACGGATCGGTATGTACTTCTACCGGTCAGCCTGAGACGTACCGCCTCACGCCGTCTGGTACATCTCCTTGACCTCACCGACAGTCTCCTCCTCGTATATACGTTCCAACATGTCGATAGTCTCCCTGATACAGTGCTGTTCCGCAGTCCCCCTCGTGCTGTAGTCGTTGCCGAGCGCCGTCTCAACCGCGCGCAACATGTCTCCCGTATCACCGAACTCGAACCTCTCACCGTTCTGTGAGGTTATCGTACGGCTGAACGGCTCCACGTCAGCCGCGACCACGGGTGTTCCGCAGGCGTTAGCCTCCAACGTCGAAAGACCCAGCGTGTCGCCCGTCGAAGCCGTTGCGAAGACGTCTATCCCTGAGTAGAACTCGGGTAGCCTCTCCCTGTCGAGGAAGTCCATCACCTCGACGTTCTCACCCGCCATCTTCTGAATCCGGGGTCTGTCGGGTCCTTCGCCAACGATGACCACGCTACCGTCGAAGCCCTCCGCGAACCTGCACAGGTGACCTATGTTCTTCTCACGGCTGACCCTGCCTGAGTAACCCACGACGGGTCTCTCTACGTCTATCTCGTCCACGAAGGAACCCTCGCACGGTTCGAAGAAGTCTATATCCACACCGACGGTCAGCTTCTTCGCCTCCACATCCCTGTCCATCCTGCCCGTAGACGCGGTTACGACGTCGAACTTGGAGAGAAACCTGTTTTCGATAGGTACGTATATCCTGCCTACGGCGTTGGCTATCCTCTTGCTACGGACAGCCTGTTCGACGTACTCCTCGATAGGCGTGTGGTGGGTGTAGACCTTCGGTATACCTTCCTTCGCCGCGTAACGCCTTCCGTACCTTCCGACGAAGGCGGGTCCGTGGCAGTGAACCACGTCGAGTTCGGGAAGCTTACCGTAACCAAGGGGTAAGCCGATGTTGTAGCCCCTGTAAAGCGGGTTGGGGAGCGACCTGACGGGTATCTCCCCCTCGTCGGGGTCGTACCTCTTGGAACCGGGGTAGACGATAAAGACCTCGTGACCCCTTTCCTCCAACCTCTCCTTCCAGTGTCTTAGGGTATAGCTCACCCCGTCGATCTCCGGGAAGTACGAGTCGGTGAAGAACCCTATGCTCAGTTTATCCATATTAAACTACCGTATCGGGTGTGGGTTATGAGTTTTGTTTTCCGGAGTTGAGGAGAACATCCACGAACGCCTCGGCGCCGTTGCCGTATTCGGGGTTCTCCACCTCCCCGTTACAGCATCTCTCCACCTCCTCAACCACCTCGTCGACCGTATCAGCCTTTATGACGCCGTCGGTACCCTTACGTTCCGCCTTCTCCGCGAGGCTCTTCTGGAAAGGCAGGAACGGGTAGACGACACACGGCGTGCCCGCGACGACGGTGTCCGCGATAGACGAGTACCCCGTGCAGACGACACAGTCCGCGGCTTCGGTATGCGGGGTCATCGAGGGCTGTATCTCCCAGTCGTCGGATCCCACCAGCTTCACCTCAAGACCTTTCGCCTCTAACCTCTCCCTGATCTCCTCAAAGTCATCGCCGTGGGTTCCGGGGTTGAGAAGCACGTCGTACCCCTCTACCTCCGCGTCGCCTTCCTGGGCGAGAGGATCCACGAGTTCGAAGCCGTCGGGGGCTTCCTCCTCCTTCCAGAGCGTGGTTACGACTATCTTCTCACAGAACGCGAGCGAGGTTCTGTCGTACAGACGCAGAAGAACGTCCCATCTGAGATCGAGCATACCCGGTGTGAGATGGTCGATCCTGTAGAAATCGACGCCCTGTGCGACGGCGGCTATACACGCGAAGATGTCGTCTGTCACGAGCACGTCCGGCTCCTCCTGCTTCAGCCACCGGTTTAGCTCCCTGAGACGACGGACGGACGACGGTACGACGTCGAACAGGCTGTGCTTCAGAAACGACAGAGGGTTGCTACCCTTCACCGCAACCGTCGTGAGGTCGGGGTGTTCGTATCCGTTCATCTCCACAAACGGCTTTCCCTGCCCGCCGCCTGCGACCGAGACCTCGACGCCGCGGGATTCGAGTTCCTGTGCGACGGGTATACTCCTTGCGGCGTGTCCCGCCCCGTCGCACCAGTAGACGATAGCCGCCTTTTCGACCATACGTACGTCGTTTTGTACCGGGCGTATAGATACAACTACCGGTTCGCGGACGACAAACCGAAGTTACTAACTGTGGGCTGGAACCCTAATAGGTCATGCGGGACACCGTTCCGGAGAAGAACGTCGTCTTTCTCGTCCTCGACTCGCTCCGGAAGGACAGGACATCCGCGTACAACGAAGACGTAGAGTTTACCGAGAGTATAGGCGAGGTCGCCGACTCGTCGGTCGTGTTCCAAAACGCCGTCACACAGGCTCCTTGGACTCTACCCTCGCACGCATCGATGTTCACGGGCGAGTACCCGTGGGAGCACGGGACGACACACGCGAGAAGCTACTTTCCGTCCGACTCAGAGACGTTCGTATCGGGGTTTCAGGACGCGGGGTACACGACCGCCGCTATCACGCCCAACGTCTGGATTACGCCGCACAAAGGGATGACGGGCGACTTCGATCACGTCGAGAACTTCCTCGGAAAGGCGGACAACCGGCTTAGCGTCGCCCTCTCGCGCCTCGGTGCGAAGGCGTACCACAGCCTCGACGAGGTGACACGCCGGGTTCTGGGAAGGCAGATAGACCGTCTTTTCAGGCTGTTCGACGTCGACGACTCGTGTAAGTCTGAGGAGACAGTCCGTGAGGTGGAACGTTATCTCGACGGCCGCGACGCCGACGAGAGGTTCTTCCTCTACGTCAACCTGATGGAGCCACACGAACCGTACAGACCGCCTCAGAGGTACGTCGAGAAACACGGTGTCGACGACGACGCCAACGTACCGCACAGGCAGAAGGACGTCTTTACGCAGGACGAAACCGACTTCGACAGCCTCAGGAGGCTCTACGACGCGTCGGTGGAGTACACGGACGACCTCGTAGGAAGGATCACGGATGCGCTCCGGCGGAACGGTATAGACGAGGAGACGGTCGTCGTCCTTCTTTCGGATCACGGTCAGGCGCTCGGCGAGGACGACGGCTTCGGTCACCAGTTTACGGTCGCCGAGCCTGTGGTCAACACTGTTCTGATGATCGATCACCCCGACATACCTCCCGGCACCGAGGAACGTCCTTTCGAACTCAGAAGGCTGAACGAACTCGTTCCTTACTACGCGGGGATAGCGCCGCGTCCGGACGATATCTTCGGCGACGTTGTAAAGGGCGGATTAGAGTTTCCCGAAAACTTCACCGGCTATATCCCCCGTGAGAGCTGGGATGAGTACTACCGTAAGTACAGGTACGCAAAAAAGGACGGAAAGAAGGTCGTCAAGTCGGTCGGCGAGGACGGCGAACCGCGTTACGAGGCGTACGACCTCGAAACCGGCGAGGAGATACAGGTGCCCCAGGATCTCGCCGACGAGGTCGACGGAACCTCCGTCGACGCGTCGCACGAGGACGGGAGCGGTTCGGACGACCGCGACGAAGCCGACGAGGCTGTCAAACGCCGTCTAGAAGACCTTGGATACAAGTAGACCGTAGACGAGGTTACAGATACATATGACCCAGCCAGATATCTGCGTCGTCGCACCGACCGTAAGAAACCCGGAGTTCATACGTGAGTATATCGAGAACGCACGCGCCAACGGCTTCGACACCGACAGGCTCCACGTCGTTCTCGTCACCGAGGACTTCTGTGACAAGGAAAGCATACGCGCGACGCTCGACGAACTCGGTGTCGATGGAAAGGTGTTCGGAGGTACGGAACGCGAAGACTGGTACGAACAGAACGGTATAGAGGACTACTCGGATCTCGTACCCGCGGCTTCGCACGCCGAGACGAGCTTCGGTCTTCTGTACATCTGGGCGAACCCGCGTTTCGAGTACGGCGTCTTCCTTGACGACGACACACGACCGCACGACGAGTTCGACTTTTTCGGGACGCATATGGATCATATCGGCTCTCAGAAGGAGGTCGAACACGTCGGATCCGACGAGCAGTGGGTAAACGTACTCTACCAGAACGTCGACGAGCACGGTCTGTACCCGCGTGGCTATCCGTACTCGGCGATGGACGAGACGGTTCAGACGGAGACACGGCGTACGGACGAGATAGTCGCCTCTCAGGGTCTCTGGACGGACGTCCCTGACCTCGACGCCGTCCGTATACTGATGGACGGCGACCTACGCGGACAGGCGCAGACACGTACGAGCGCAGGCGACTTCACGGGGAACTTCGCAGTCTCCGAGGGTAACTACCTCACCGTCTGCTCCATGAACCTCGCGTTCCGCAGGGAGGTGGTACCCGCGTTCTACCAGATGCCTATGGACGACAACGAATGGGATATAGGACGTTTCGACGACATCTGGTCGGGTCTGACGTTAAAGAAGGCGGCGGACATGCTCGACAAGACGGTTCTCACGGGCTATCCGTTGTGTATACACGAGAAAGCCGAACGGAGTACATTCAGCGACCTCAACAACGAGGTTCCTGCGTTGGAGCTAAACGAGCATTTCTGGGAGGCGCTCGATAAGGCACCCGACTCGGCAAGCAACTACTTCGAAGCCTACGAGGAGATGGTCTCTGCCGTCGACGCGTACGACTTCTCGGACTACGGTAACAGCGGCTTCATAGACCTTACCGTCGAGAAGATGTCCCGGTGGCTGGAGGCGTTGTCGGCGCTCGAAACAGGTGGTCGGACGGCGTGACGACCACGGGCATCCGAAGGAGCGGAGACAAAAACACGGGGATGGTTCGGACAGACGATGTCTGAAGACACGCTCAGGGACTCCCTCGTAGATATAGGCTGGAGGGGATGGGTCTGGGTCGGCGTCTCGGTGGCGTTACTCGCCGGTCTCGTCTACATCGCCGACTTCGGCGAGTTCGTCACCTCCGTCCGACGCGCCGATACCTCACTGTTCTTGATCGCGCTCGGACTCGGTCTCTCTTCACTCCTCGTCTGGGCGTGGGTCTGGCACCGTTTCTTTGAGAAGGTCGGCATCGAATCCACGTCTTCTGAGACGGTACGTATGTTCCTGACGGGGAACTTCCTAAACTCTATCACGCCCCTCGGTCAGTTCGGTGGCGAGCCTATAATGGCTTACATCGTCTCCGAGACGACCGACGCCGAGTACAAGAGAACCCTCGCATGCGTCGTCTCCGCGGATGTCGTGAACGCGACACCGTTCTTCACGTTCACGCTCGGCGGTATACTGTACCTCGCCGTCGCCGGCTCCCTCCGGGGACCTTTCGTAGATATAGCCGCGCTCGCTGTCGTCCTTCTCGCCCTTCTGAGCCTGACCGCGTACCTTCTCTGGTCAGACAAGCGGGGTTTAGGCGATACGGTCATACGTCTGACCGACGCGCTCGAAGCCCGTCTCGGACGCGGCGAATCCGTCTTCGAGTCGGTGCGCGAGAGCGTCGAAGGTGTCGAAAACGCCTTTCAGGACGCGGGCGACGACCCGCGTTTCCTCATAACCACCGCGGCTATCTCACACCTCGCAATACTCGCACAGATAGCCTCGCTGTACTTCGTCTTCCGGTCGCTCGGGCTACCCACGGAGTTCGTCCCTATCTACCTCATCGTCAACCTCTCCGTCATCGCCACCCTCTCACCCACACCCGGAGGTACGGGGACGTACGAGGCGGCGTTCACGGGTCTCACGACGCTTTTCTTCTCCGTCGACCTGACGACAGCGGTGACAGCGGCGGTTCTCTTCCGCCTAACCACCTACTGGCCCGGAATACCCGTCGGTGCGGTCGCTCTTCTGACGCTTCGGAACAAGATGAAGGCGAACCCCGGAAGCTGAGGAGTCTTCCCGGAGGCACACCAACATTTATATCCCATGATAGAATAGTATAGACCACCATGAGCCTGAGAGACAGAACCGTCGGCGGAGCGGGGTCGAAGAAAGGGGTCGACTCGGTAAAGCTCGTATCCAAGCTCCTGAGAAGACATTACGAAACGTGGTCGCGTCTCTACGTCGAGCAACGTATCGAGATGTTCGAGTCCGACGGTTAGTTCTCGGCTCAGTCACCTCCGTTCAGACTCACCGTAAGAACGGGTACGCGCGAGTTACGTACGACGCGTTCGGCGACGCTTCCTATGAGGTAGTGGTCGACGCCCTGACGCCCGTGTGTACCCATCACGACTATATCGACCTCTTCGTCCTCGGCGTAGTCGAGTATGACACGGTGCGGGATACCCGACTCTACGGCTGTCTCTACGGGTATACCGTCGGGTAGTGACGCTTCGGCGTCCTTGATGGCTTTCTGTGCGCGTTCGCGTTCCGACTCCTCCCATGCGTTGGGAGCCAGACCGCTACTCGGACTTTCGAAACGGTTCCTCGTATCGGCTACGGAGACGACGTGTACGGTTGCCCCGTACTCTAACGCGAGGCTTCCGGCGTGGGAAGCCACACCGTCGAAGCCCTCGCTTCCGTCGGTCGGTAGAAGGATCTTCGTATACATACGGTTTCCTTAACGCCCCTGCGGGTTAAACCGACGGGTTGTGGCTCAGATACCCCCCGTAGCCATGATGAACAGTGCGATCGATATGACGGCGAAAAGAGCCGCGACGCCCTTTGTGAGCGTCCCCGTTTCGAGCGCGTTGGAGACGTACGGCGCTATCTGACCGCCCGTCACCGTCGCGGGTACTGTGAAGACGACCATGTTCCACGGCGTAGACGCGAGGTCGAGTGAATGACCTCCGGGTACCAGACCGCCGCCGAAGACGTGGACGAGCGAGGCGATTATCGCCGTAACAGCCACGACGATATGGTTGGTTCCTATGGCGACACGTACAGGGACGTTGGTTCTTAGCTGTGATATGATACCGAGTTCGCCTATACCGAACCCCGCCAGACCTTGGAACACGCCTCCGACGCTGTAGTTGCCGAAACGTTCGAGGTAGCCCGTCCATGTGTAGAAGTAAGACTCGCCGCCCTGTGTGACACGTGTCACGTCACCCTCCTCGACCTCCACACCAGCGGGTCCGAGCTTACCTGCGTCGTCGGGGAGATCGTCGCCGGAGCCGTCGGCAACGGCTTCGGTCGATCCGTCGTCCTCGGAGCCTTCGCCGTGTGAGATATCCGCCGAGAGGAGGAGGTATGACGCGGCGAGGAGTGCGACGCCCAAGGCGGCGTGGAAAAGAGGCTCGGGAATCACGAACGAAAGCAGTGCACCGCCTATGACGAACGGTATGCTACCCAACACGAGCGTGAGAGCCAGACGTCTGTCGACCAGACCGTAACGTATGAACGCGACCGCCGAACTCGAAAGACCGAACGACTCGCTTATGAGACCCACCTTGACGATGGTCGGCGGTTCGAGGCTATGGGACAGAACCGGGAAGATGAATATGAGGAACGGCACGAACAGAGCCGAGCCGCTGATCCCGACCGTGTTTACGACCGTCGCGCCTAAGAGGAAGAAGAAGAAGAGCCACCAGTACTCGAACCAGTAGCCCGCGCCGGCGTCGTGTGGTACAGGCGCGGCGAGGACGACTATCAGTATGAAGACGATCGGCGACGCAAAGACCAAGAAGTGTTGGTACTTGAGGAACGACTTCTGTACCCGCTGAGACTTGGTTGGTGTCATTTTAGTGACTCAGAACAGGTATCGTTCTACGAACCGGTCTTTTGCGTTCCGTACAGGCGACCTTTCATACGCGCGGCTTTGTGGAACCCGGTAAAAAAAGCTTTGGAGAGCGTCGGTGTCCGGGGTGCCTCGCGCCGGATCCGAAACGGCTTACACGGTCGAAGCTCGCGCGTCTTCAGTCGTGGGGATGCAGACGTTCGATAGCCTCGTCCACGGCGTCTGTTCTTCCGAGAACCGTCAGACGGTCGCCGCTCTCTACCACGAAGTCGAGTTCGGGAACCTTGTTCTCGCCTCCCCTGCTTACGAGGGCTATGACACACCCCTTAGGGAGTATCTCGTCTATCTCGCCCACTGTCTTGCCTACGGTCTCCTCGTCTGTCATCTCTATCTCCTGAACGTCGCCGCTTCTGCCGAGTTCGCCCATCCATTTCGACAGCGCGGGGCGTTCTATGAGGTTGTCGATAGCCCACGCCGTCGACGACGACGCCGCGACCGTCTCTATGTCGAGTTCGTTGAAAGCGCTGAGGTTGTCCGGCTCGTTTACGCGCGTTATGACGCGTTCGACGCCGAGACGTGTCTCCGCCAACTGCGTAACGAGGAGGTTGGTGTCGTCGTCGCCCGTCGCCGCAACGGTTATATTCGCGCGATCCGCGCCTGCGTCACGTAGGTCGCCTATCTCCGTCCCGTTGCCTTCATGTACGGTAAAGCCGTCCTTACGTAGCCTCTCGGCTACGTCGGCGTCGTGTTCGAGTACGACGACGTTCTCGCCCCGATCCTCCAGCATGTTTGCCAGCTCTCTGCCAACGCGACCGCCACCTATTACGATTACATGCATCGGTATCACCTGTAGCTTTTCGGCTATCTGTCGTGCGAAACCGCCTTCGAGTACGACCGTCACGAGTATGACAAGGAACACCGTACCCGCGAGAACACCCGCACCTTCGGGGTTTGACGGTGGCTTCGCGTTCCTGAGTTCGAGCGCAAAAAGCGTCGCGACGCTCGCGGGGATTATACCGCGGGGTCCGACGAAGCTAACGAACAGCTTCTCGTCACGCGTGAGTTCTCCCCCTGTCGTCGACGCAAAGACGAGAAGAGGACGCAGAATGAGTGCGACGAAGCCGACGACGGCAAGACCCGCTAAGCCGAGCGAGAACAGCGTCTCGAACTCTATGAGCGCTGAGAGAGCGATGAAGACGAACGAGAGTACGAGTATCGTAACGTCGCCCTTGAACTCCTCTATGGTGTCCTCGTACGGCAGATCGGCGTTTCCGAGTACGACGCCCGCCGTCGCAACCGCGGCGACACCCGCCTCAGGTTCGAGCGTATCGGCGACGCTGAAGGCGAGAACCGCGCCCGCGAGCGTCATGAGACGCGCGTTCTGAGGCATCCAGCCGCGGGGTAGTTCGACACGCGTCAGGAGGTACCAGATGACAGCGGCGGTTACGAGACCTATGAAGACGCCGAGACTGATACGTTCGACGAACTCAACGAGGTATTCGAGCGCGCTCGCCGACGTTGAGGACAGAAGGCTGAAGAAAACCACAGCGGCGACGGCGGCGGTAACGTCGTTTACGATACCCTCGGTTTCGAGCGCCGCCGCGACGGGATCGCGTACAGGGACGACGTCGAGTATAGGTGTGATGACCGTCGGACCCGTGGCGACGAGAAGAGAGCCGGTCACCGCTGAGATGCCCCATCCGACGCCGAGGAGGTAATGGACGGCGACGGTCGTGCCGACGAACGCGAGGAGAGCGCCGACGGTCACGAGACGGAAGGCGGCGGAGGGTGCCTCACGTACCTTATCCACCTTGAGATGGAACGCACCCTCGAAGACTATGATAGCTACGCTGATACCGACGACGGTCGAAAGCTGAGAGCCGAAGACGTCGAGCGTCACGATAGACAGACCCTTTGGACCGACCGCGACACCCGCGAGTATCAGGAAGAGAACGCTCGGAACACGGAAACGGTCGGCGAGAACCTGCGCCGTGACACCGAGGACGACTATGAGTGCGACTATGAAAAGCGTGTTCGAGGATCCGCCTACGGCTAACGGTGCCGCGATCATACACACGCCTCCGGGGGGGCAGACACGTTCATCGACGCACTAACTGTGTCGCCGGGCTACGTCAATCTGTTGACCGTCTCAGAAGCTGGCTGGGTCTATATGACCCTCGCGCCGGAGCTGGTCGGCGTCCTCCTCCGAGTAGCACCACTCTATGTTAGCCTTCTCGTCCTGCCAGTCCCACGGCTCTACGAGGACGACGTTGCCCTCGTCTATCCAGTTACGGTACTTCATACGTCCGGGTATCCGCCCCATACGGTTCTCACCGTCCTCGCACTCGACACGGACGTGGTTACCCCCGTCGTGTCTGGTTACGACCGCGAACATCTCGTCTTCGTTGGGCATACGTAGGTTCTTGCGCCCTTTTTCTTCACTCATAGTTCACATACGTTCCGGAGACGGTAAAGTGAATCGGAAAGGTTCCGTAGCCTTTTCACCGTAGGAGCCTACATTCCTGCGTATGTTGGAGATAGTCGCACGTCTAACCGCCGGTGTTCTCCTCATACTCGGAAACGCCTTCTTCGTCGCTATCGAGTTCGCGTTGACGCGTGCGCGTCAGTTCCCCGAGGAGGAGTTTGACGAACCCGGTCTTAGACGCGCCTGGAAGATGACCGACGACCTCGAAATATATCTGACGTCGTGTCAGGTCGGTATTACGGCGACGAGTATCGCGCTCGGTATAGTCGCGGAGCCTGCGCTTGCGGCGCTTTTCGAACCCCTTCTGCACGACACCTTTCTCGCATCCCTCGGCGCTGGCGGTATACTCTCGTTCATAATCATAAACCTCGCACATCTCACACACGGCGAACAGACACCGACGTACCTCGGCGTCGAACGGTCGAAGTTCGTCTGCCGTTACGGTGCGACGCCTCTCTACTACTTCGCGTTACTCATATCCCCCGTTATCTCCATCGGTGACACCGTCGCAAAATGGACTCTCTCGCTCTTCGGCGTAGAGATGACGGGGGCTTGGCTCGAAACAGAGGTCGAGACGTTCGAGTCACGCGCCGAACTCCGCGCGCGTATGAGCGACGTACTCGAAAAGGGCGACCTGCCCGACGAGCGCCGCGACGAGGTTCTGGGCGCGCTCGATATAGACGAAAAGACGGTCGGCGAGATAGCCGTCCCCGTGGAAGAGATAGTGACGCTTTCGACGGAGGTCGAAGATGACGAAAACGTCCGTCGTATACAGGAAAGCCCGCATACGCGTTACCCGCTCGTCGGCGACGGCTTTGAGGAGTTCGTGGGTATCGTCTACGCCCCTGCGCTTCTAAGGAGCGACGAACTCGCCGAGGTCGATCTTGAGGAAGCCGCGTCACCCCCGATGACGCTTGCGGGTGACACGACGGTTAGCGACGCCGTCGACATGTTCCAAGCCGAAGGGCACGAACTCGCTCTCGTTATAGACGGCGGCGAAACCGTCGGTCTCGTGACCGTCACGGACGCTGTCGAGGAGATCATGGGCGAACTCAAGGATCCGTTGGACAAGGACTAAGACGGCGACAGAAGCCTCCTACCGACGCGTGCCAGCGCGGGTACGTCGCCGAGATGTATCAGCTTCATCATGGCGCGTTTGCTCCCCTCGTTCGCCTTGCTCAACACCTCGTCATCCGTCGCTCGCAGATCACGCATGAACCTGTCGTACCTTTCGTTCGGAACCTCGTACAGGAGGTTTGCGAGGAGAAGACGTGCGTCGACGTTGGGCGCGACGCGGTCGTGCCAGATGTCGTCGTACAGGGACACCGCCTCCGCGGAGAATTCGTCCGCCTGAAGACACGTGTCTGCGGTGACGCCGGCGGCGCGTCCCGAACGCATACATTTTCCTATACCTTCGCCCCAGACGGGATCCACGGACGGAACCGTGTCGCCGACAGCCATGAGACCCGGCGCGCTCATCGACTCCGGCTTCTGTACGTGCGCCGAACCCCGGTGGTGCGCTCCGTCGATACGTACCGCGTCCTCGAAACGCGGGTCGTTCTCTATCCATCTCTCAAGATAGCCGTCCACCGTCTCGCCATCCGCGCGGCGTTCGTGTACCTCGTTCTGTATGTAACAGACGCCTACCTTCGCCGTATCGCCGCCCGTGTGGAAGACCCACGAGTAGCCTCCCGGAGCTATATCATGGTCGAGCCTCAGCATCATAGCGCCGCGCAGATCGGCGTAGCCGTCGGGGTTCATCGAGACGTTCTCCATCTCGTACTCGACACCTATCGCCTGTCTGTCACGGCGCAGGTCTACGACGCCCATCGGCTCTGCGAGCGCCGCGCTCGGTCCCGTCGCATCGACGACGATCTTCGCGCGTACCTCCTCGTCGCCGTTGTAACGCACGCCGACCGCACGCCCGTCCCCAACGACAGGCTCCGATACGCGCGCACCGAAACGGTACTCGGCACCCTTCCTGCGTCCGTCGTCGACGAGCCACTGCTTGAATGCGCCGAAGTCAAGGACGCCACCCGGGTGCTCCTGAACGTAGTGTGAGTTAGGCGATTCGATTACGACGGAGTCGGTAAAGTTCTGTACGACATCATCCGGAATCCCGAAGGAGGCGAGCGTATCGGGAAACGTTCCCCCCGTCGACTTGTTGCTCGTGCTCGGAAACGCGTCTTCCTCCTCTGTTTCGAGTACGACGACGTCGTACCCCCGTGCTGATACGTCGCGCGCGCACTGTGCGCCTGCCGGACCCGCGCCCGCGACAGCGACGTCATAGGTCTTGTCCGTCATGCAGGGGTGTAGCGCGTCGAACGGCTTAACTTCCCGGTCGTCGTTCGTCGAAGTTCGCGCGGACAGATGACACAGATTTATGCACGAGCGTACGTATACATCCGTAGAGATGTCGACAGATACAGAGAGGGCGGTACGCCCGACGTCTTCGGAACTTCCCGACCCGTCCGACGCACAGAACGTCGTCTACGATCCGCGGGAGGAAAGGCTCCGCGAACTCTCCAGCCACCTCGAAACCACGACCGAGTACGGCTCGCCGTCGTACGTTAGCGGGTACAGGTCGCGTTGCGCCGACAGGACACGTAACGTAGTCGACCACGACTTCGGCGACGAAGACTACGCCTACATCGACGAGGCTTTCGACGCGGCGCGCGGCGACGGTATGGTCTGTGTCGACCGTCGGGTCGGAGAGCATCCCGAACACAGCTACACGTGCCGTTTCTACGTCCCGCGCGAACACGCGCGTATCGCTCTCACGCTTACCAAGCTACTCGACCCCGCCGACGACGACGAACCCGACTTCGTTACGGTGCAGATACCCGACGCCGACGAGACGGCTATACGCGTCCTACCCGACGAAGGTGTCACCGCTGTCGTCGGCACCGACTACTCGGGCGAGGCGAAGAAGTCTTTCCTACGTCTGTTCATGTACCACGTCAAGAAGGCGGGCGGTCTGGGTCTCCACGCGGGAAGCAAACGCGTCACACTCAACGACGACGGGGAGCGCGAGGTCGGACAGCTTTTCCTCGGTCTCTCCGCAACCGGTAAGTCGACGCTCACGGCGCACGGTCTCGGTCTCGAACCTCCTGAGGACGCGACGATGTTACAGGACGACGTATGCGGTCTACTCCCTGACGGAACCGTCGTAGGTAGCGAGGGACGGGGTCTGTACGTCAAGACGATCGGACTCGACGAGGACGAACAGCCTGAGACGTACGCCGCTGTCACGCACGGGTCGGCGGTGTTGGAAAACGTCGATGTCGGGGATGACGGCGCGGTGGAGTTCGACTCCGACAGGTACACGACGAACGGACGCGCCGCGATACTCCGTGACAACCTACCGTCGGCGGGCGAAGGTATCGACCTCGACAGCGTCGATCAGGTCTTCTTCATCACACGTAACCCCGCGATGCCGCCCGTCGCACGCCTCGATCCGTCACGCGCCGCCGCGGCTTTCATGCTCGGTGAGTCGATCGAGACGAGCGCCGGCGACCCCGACCGTGCGGGCGAGTCGGTACGTGTCGTCGGAACCAACCCGTTCATACTGGGTTCGGAGGGCGAGGAAGGAAACCGTTTCCGTGACCTCGTCGCCGAACTCGATGTCGAATGCTACGTCCTCAACACGGGATGCATCGGCGACGAGAACCCGACGGATATCTGCGTCGAAGACTCCGTCACCGTACTGCGCGAAATCGCACGCGGTAACGTCGACTGGCGCGAGAGCGGGACCGGAATGACGGTACCCGAAGATGTGCCCGGGTTCGATATAGAAAGGTTCTCGATCTCCCAAAACATCAAGGACGCCGACGAACGCCTTGCCCGACTCCGCGAGGACAGACGGCGCTACCTCGAAGGCTTCGACGACCTTGACGACGAGATCGTCGACGCCGTATACTGAGCTAATAAGTAGCCGGACATATACGGAGAATCCGTTTTGTACCTGCGGTCGAAGTTTCGTTTATGTCTAACGGATACCGCGGAGGCATGCTTGGGTTCGAGAGCAACCGCCCGTTCAGGTACTTTCAGAACTCGGTCGACCGTTTCTGGAACCCTAACGAGATAAGCTTCGACCAGGATCGGGAGAACCTTATTGAGGCGTACGAAGGTGTTAGCGACGAGGCGGCGAAACAGATGTCGACGGTTATGAAGAAGCTTCTGGGTATGTTCGGTGCGGGTGAAACGTCGGTGACTGAGGACATAGCGCCGTTTGCGATGGCTTTCGACTCGGTCGAGAAACAGATGTTCATATCGTCGCATATGTACGAGGAGGCGAAACACGCGACCCTGTTCGACCGTTACTGGTCGGAGGTCATAAACGCCGCAGAGGAGGCGCACGGACACGAGGTCACGACGCCGAACGACGACCGGTGGTTCTGCGACGAGTACGAACAGCTGTTCGACGCTGAACACGAGGCGACGGAACGTCTCTTGGAAGAAGACACGCCCGAGAACCGTGTACGCGCCTACTGCACCTACCAGCTTACTGCGGAGGGTATCATCGCTCAGACGGGGTACTGGGGTATCACCGAGAACTTCAGCGACCACGCGGGTACTGAGGTCGAGATCGCGGGTGATACAGTCGAGATACCCCGTCTACCCGGTCTCGTCGAGGGTATAGAGAGGATACGTAGCGACGAGGGGCGACATATAGGCTTCGGTATGAACGAGGTGAAGAACCACGTCCAGAACGGCGATGTCGACGAGGAACTCGTGACGAGCACCATCGAGAGGCTTCTTCCTCTCACGATCGAGATCGTCAACTACGCGTACGAGGGTCTCGAAGACCCGACGGTCTTCCCTATCGGACCCGGCGACGCCGCCGAGTTTACGGCGGAGAAGCATCAGGAGCGTATGAGGCAGATACTCGACGATGACGGCGATATACCAGACGTAGAGGAACTCGTCGCGCTCGCCTGATTACGCCGTCTATACCAGAAACCTCTCGGCGAGTCCCCGAACCATCTCGACGTAGTCGGTGATACCGAGGAGGAGCACGAAGACGAGAAATACGACCGCGGGGTAACGAACAGTCCATATCCACGCCTTGCCCAGCCGTCGTGTTCCTTTGCTCCCGCGTAAAGCCTCGTCGAGAGCTTCGTCCCTGTACCTCCATCCGACGTACGCGGTTAGGAGGAGAGAGCCGAAGACGAGGAGCACCCTGTCTATGAAAAGGTCGTAGATATTGAAGACCGAGAGGCTAAACGCCGCCGGGACGCCGACGAGGAAGAGACCGACGCCTACGCTTGCCGTCGTCGCTCTACGCGATCGCGCGAAATCCTCCTGCTCCAACATGTAAGAGACGACGACCTCCAACAGGCTCACCGTACTAAGAAGCGCCGCGACGACCACGGTACCGAAGAAGACGACGCCGACGATACCGCCGCCTGTGATACCGCCAAAAGCGGCGGAGAGGCTGATGAGGACCGTTCCGTGTCCCGCACCCGACGGCGGGACGCCCGCGGTAAACAGTATGGGGAAGACCACGAGGCCGACTACGACGGATATAGCCGTGTCGAACGCGATTATGACACCCGCGTCCTCGATGAGGTTTTCCTCCCTGTCGACGTACGAGGCGTACGTCACCATTATTCCCATGCCGAGTCCGAGGTTGAAGAATGCCTGTCCCAGCGCCTCCGGTAGCACTGTCGACCAGTTACCGAGCAGGAAGCCTATGTCAGGCACGAGGTAGTAGGCGTACGCCTCGCTTGCTCCCGGCAGACCGTATGCGTAGTAAGCCATACCGACGAGTAGAACGATGAGGGTAGGAAGCATGAGCTTAGCGGCTAACTCGATACCTCTACGTAGACCGAGAGCCACGACGACGACGGTAGCCAGCATGAACAAGCCGTGGAAACCGACCGTATCGAGACCGACGGCGACGTCGGCGAACCCCGCCGAAGCCGCCTCGACCGTCGACGGGTAGCCGTCGATGAATCCGAAAGCGCCGTACCGGAGAACCCATCCCGCCACCACGGTGTAGTAGGAGAGGAGCAGAAATGCGGATGCTACGAGGAGCCAGCCGAGGTACTCCCAGATGCCTTCACCTATCTCCATGAGCGCACCTACGACGCTCTTACCCGTCCGTCTGCCGACGGATAGCTCGACTAGTGTGAGAGGAAAGCCTATACCGACTACACAGACGAGGTAGACAAAAAGAAACGTACCGCCGCCGTCCTGACCCACCGCGAAAGGGAAACGCCAGAGGTTCCCGAGACCGACGGCGCTACCGATCGCCGCGAGCAGGAAGCCAGTCCGTGTGTTCCATGTTCCCCCGGTCATAACGAACACATACAGCGCTTTATCATAAGTCTCCTTCCTCCCTTACACCGACTTCGAGTTCGGCACGACGGTACCCTTCTACCAACGAGTAGAGAAAGTAGCCAACGCCCGCGTAGAAACCGATAAGGAAGGCGAAGTTGACCACCTGTACAGCAACCTCTCCGGCGTCTATACCGACGGCGAGAGGCGCGTACGTCATGAACGTGTTGTACGTTCCATGTAGAACCGCGACGGCGACGAGTCCCTTGAAGATCAGGACGCCTGCGTACTCCTTCGTGACGTATGCCAGACCGAGGTAGTAGCCGGCTATACCCGACCACATTACGTGCGCCGGAGCGACACCGGCGCGTCCGATCACGGTTCCGAGACCGCCGCCGCTGATAAGCCCCTCTGTCGCTATGTATAGCGCGTTCTCCGCCGTCGCAAAGCCCAAGCCAGCGAAAGCGCCGAAGACGGCACCGTCGAGCGCCGTACCGAAGCCGTCGGTGTCGAAAGGATAGACGTAGACAGCACCGAGCTTCAGCGCCTCCTCAATGGGTCCGACGAAGAGGAAGAAGAAGAAAGCCATCGGGGCGACGGGCAGAGACTCGAACCAGCCGACAGACGAACTGTTGAGAAAGTACGCAAACGTCGTAGCGACGGTGCCGAGCGCGAACGTAACGGCGATGTAAAGCGCGGGTCTCTTTGCCGTCGGATCAGACTCCCAGACGTAGACGGCTATAAACCCCGCGGGCAGAACCGAAACGACGGCGAAACCGCCGACGATGGGGTTCAGGAAAAGACCCGCGAGCGCGAGCGAGATATTGGTGAAAAGTATGACCACCAGAAGACCGACGGCGACAAGCTTAGCGTTTGTCAAGAGAGCGCCGTACAGGTAGTAGAAGAAGATATCTAGCGCCGACCGAGGCTCCCACTCGGTCACACCGTGAAGTAGGTTCGAACTCCCGCCGTCTTCCCCCCTCCCCCGATTTTTGTCACTCAACCGGTCTGTATATCTTGCGAAAGCTCATAAAGCTATGGTACGTCGAACGTCGATACTTCGGGCACAGGTCGGGGATGAGGTAGAAGAACCCCCCTCAGAAGACAGTACCCTGCTCTGCGTCGTACGTCGTGTCGATCTGCGTCGAAGCCAGTACGTCCGCGTTCATCGCTATAACGCTACCGAGACGTGTCTTACGCGTGTACCCCGGCGCTCCGAGCGACGAGTCGAGTGCGAGAAGCTTGAACCTGTAACGGTGCTCGCCCTCCGGCGGCGCGGGTCCCCCGTATCCGTGTTCGAGGTAGTCGTTGTAGCCGACCGTCGCGCCCTCGCCTTCCCAGCCCTCAGGGAGTGCGTTCACGTCGGCGTCTATGCCCCAGACGAGCCAGTGATCCCACGTATGCCCCGCGACGGGTTCCGCGTCGGGGTCGTCTAACACCAGCACGAGGCTCTCGGCGTCGTCGGGAACACCGTCTACCTCAAGACGCGGGCTTAGGTTCCCGTTCGCCTTCCCGGTCGAGTCGGGGAGACGCCCGCCGTCTCCGGTGTCGGGGCTGGACAACGACAGTTCGCCTTTCTGCTCTACCTCTCCGTTTAGTACGGTTCCCATCTTGTACCACCTGTCAGGTAGATCGTCGGCGTGGTACTTCTTTCTTACGCGGTCGGTCTACATCCCCTCGACCAGCGAGGGATCGTCGTTGGACGGATCGTTTACGCGTTCGGAGACACGCCGAACCGTCGCGGGTTCGTCTCGCGGATCGAGTTCGTCCGCGGTCAAAGAGCCGTCAAGCCATCCGTCCTCCTCTTCGGGCGCGAGAACCGCCGCCATCCTGTGATGGAGTCGTGCGACCTGCTCGTTCGGCTCCGTCGTTAGTATAGCGAACGTCTCCTGCACCTCCTGTCCGTCACCTTCACCGCCGAACTCATCCAGACCCGACTGCCGTCTATCGGGAACCCGGCGTTCCCAGATACCCGCGAGTCCGGCTACGCGTTCGAACCCAACGTAGTAAGGGTCGTCGTCCCATTCGTAGAAGCCGTCGACGGGGACGAGGCAACGCCTGCCTTCGTACGCCTCCGCGAACGACGGCTTCTCCGCGACCGTCTCGGAACGTGCGTTTATGTATCCGTCGGCGTCGTCCGACCACGACGGGACGAGTCCCCAGTCGAGGAGGTCTAAGGAGCGGCGTTCCTCCTCACGCACCACGGGAAGGCTCTGACCCGGCGCGGCGTTGTACGTCGGCTCGAAGCCGACACCGTCCGCTCCGAACCTCTCTGTGAGTTCCTCACCCGTGGCACGGAGGCTGTACCTTCCGCACATACGTCGGACTACGTCGTGGGTTCTATTTAGGGTGACGACGATCTGGTACTGTGATAGCCCTTACAGTAATCGGCGTCCTCTCCGCCGCCGCCGTATGGGTCGGGGGAACGCGTCTCGAACGCGCCGCCGACAGGCTCGCCTCCTACTACGCCCTTCCGCCCGTCGTCCAAGGCGCTGTGATCGTCGCAGTGGGTTCGAGCATGCCCGAGCTACTCACCGCTGTTCTCGCGCCTCTACTACACGGTAACTTCGAACTCGGCGTCTCCGTCATCGTCGGCTCCGCCGTCTTCAACGTCCTCGTCATACCCGCTGTCGCGGCTTTCGCCAGCGACGGCGCGCTCAACGCCACCCCGGATCTCGTCTACAAGGAAGCGCAGTTCTACCTCCTCTCCGTCAGCGTCTTCATACTCACGCTCTCGCTCGCCGTTATCTACAACCCTGCGCCCGCCGACTTCGGCGTAGGAGGTAACGTGACGCGTGGGCTTGCGCTCGTCCCCATAGCCGTCTACGGTCTGTATATCTTCCTACAGTACGCCGACACAGTCGATCACGAAGCCGAGGGAGCCGAAGGCGTCGATGTCCGTAGACAGTGGCTCACCCTACTCGTCGGCTTCGTACTCATCTCAGCCGGTGTTGAAGGGCTTCTGAGGTTCGCCATCGGTGTAGGCGATGCGCTCGGCACCGAGAGCTTCGTATGGGGTCTCACGGTCGTCGCCGCGGCGACGAGCCTACCCGACACGGTCGTCAGCGTTACGTCGTCACGGAAGCAGAACGACGTGACGAGCATCGCAAACGTCTTCGGTAGCAACGTCTTCGACCTGCTCGTCGCCGTCCCCGCGGGCGTACTCGTCGCGGGAGGGACGTACGTCAACTTCTCGCGCTCCGTACCTCTGCTCGCCTACCTCGTCCTCGCCACCGTCGTTCTTTTCACGCTGATGCGGACGCGTTTCGAACTCTCGCGGTGGGAGGCGGGCGCTCTTCTCGTCACCTACACCGTCTTCGTGCTCTGGGTCTTCGCCGAGTCGTTCGGCGTTGTCGGACTCCTAAACGCGACGTGATTACCACAACCGACTTGTTCGGAGAGCGACAACTTCACGCGTGGACAAGGTCGAAGGAACCGTTCTCGAAGTAGGTGAGACGCGTACAGTCGCCACACGGTACGGTGAACGCGAACTCGCAGAGTTGACCCTCCTCGTCGACGGAGAGCCGACGAAGGTGACGCTCTGGGGCGACTGGGCGGAGACCGCCGGGTACGTCGAACAGGGGCATACTGTCGCCGTCCTTAACCCCAACGTCACCGAGAACGAGGGGCGTACCGGGTACGCGACGGGTGAGGATTCACGCGTCGTTGTCGAACCCTCTTACCTCGTAAACGCCACCGACGTTCGCGCGTGGGTACAGTGCCCGCGTATCGAGTACCTAAACAAGCTGACGGGCGTCCCTCTAAAGTACGAGGTCGTACGTGGAACAGTCGTCCACGGCGTCTTCGAGGATATGCTCAACGGCGAGGAGGTAGAGGGGTCGGTCGACGAACGCGTACGCGACGCGGGTCTCGAACTCGGTCTTCTCGGACGCGAAGCCGACGGGGTACGTGACGAGGTACGTGAACACGCCCGCGCCGTTGAGGGCTGGCTTGAACAGACGCGTCTCGGCGACGGCGACGACGGATGGCGGACGGAGAAGACGCTGTTCGACGCGTCTCTGGGTATGAAGGGGCGCGCCGACGCCCTACGCGCGGATTCACCCGTAGAGCTAAAGACGGGTTCGTGCGACGGCGACGCGCGTTTCAAGGACAAGATACAGACGGCGTGCTACGCGCTGATGCTCCAAACGAACCCCCAAACCGGGGTGGTTCTGTACACGGGAACCGACGGAGCGCCCGCGCGTGAGTTCCGTCTCTCCGACGGATTGCTCGACTTCGCACTACGCAAACGGAACGAGGTAGCCGCCTCAGAGACGGCGGGGCGGACGCCGACAGGACACGAGGCGAACGCAGACTGCTCCAGATGCTTCGAGTACGACACCTGTACCGTCGTCGCGGGAAGGCTGGATCAGGAGTCGAAGGCGGGGACGGTCGGCGAACCGCTTCCCGATGAGGAGCGCGACTACTTCGAGGAACAGCACGCGGTTCTCGAACAGGAGCGCCGCGCTGTCCACGACGAACATTCGTCTCTTTCCGACGATGAGGGTGCTCTCGAAGTCCGCGTCCGTGACGCCGAACCCCTCGCCGACGGCGGGTGGAGGCTCGAACTTTCCAGAACTTCCGACGAACCTACACGTATCACCGAGGGGGATCTCGTGCTCGTCTCCGACGGTGATCCCTCGAAAGACGCCGAAACCGCGTGGGTACGTGACGTAACCGCAGACGCCGTAGCCGTCCGCGTCGGCGAACGTATCGACGCGACACGTATAGACGCGTACCCTTCGACGGTCACGGTCGACCGTTACATGGTCGCCTTGCACGACTTCGTTCTGAAGGCGGACGAACGCCGTAGGGACGTCCTGCTCGGAAGGGCGTCGCCGGGGTTCGACGGTACAGCGTCCGACGGAACCTACATCGAAAACAACGAGGCTCAGGATCGCGCCGTCGCCCGTTCCGTGGCGGCGCGTGACCTCTCGCTGATACAGGGTCCTCCCGGTACGGGGAAGACACATACGGTCGCGCGTCTCGTCCGCGCACTCGTCGACCGCGGCGAACGCGTACTTCTCTCCTCCTTCACCAACCGGGCTGTCGACAACGCCCTTGAGGCGCTCCTCGAACAGGGGTACGACGGCTTCGTACGTCTCGGAACCCGCGACGGCGTACGCGCCGACATGCTCGAACACCGTTTCGATGAGGCGGGCGAACCCACCGAACGCGCCTCGGCGCTCCGCGACGCATCCGTCGTCGCGTGCACCACCGCCACGTGCGCCTCGCGCGTGATGCGTGAACAGGGGTTCGACTACGCCGTCGTCGACGAGGCGTCACAGCTTACCGAGCCTGCGACGCTCTCGGCGGTCAACCTCGCGTCGACCTTCGTACTCGTCGGCGACCACGAACAGCTACCCCCCGTCTCCGCATCTGAGGCACCTTCGATGTTCGAACGTCTCGCCGACAAGTACCCTGAGTCCGCCGTCACCCTACGTAGACAGTACAGGATGGCGCAACGTATACAGTCTTTCTCGTCGAAAGAGTTCTACGACGGCGCGCTTTTCCCCGCCGACGACGAGGTAGCACGTAGGTCTATCGAAGACATCGCCGACCCGCCCGACCGTTACTCCGACCCCGTGACCTTCGTACCCGTCGACGGCGAGGAACGTCAGAACGTCAACGTAGACGAGGCGGAGGCGGTCGAAGCCGTCCATGCCGAACTCGTCGACTCAGGCGTGCCGTCCGGATCGATCGCTGTCATCGCCCCTTTCCGGGCTCAGGTAGCCGAACTCGGACGCCGTCTACCCGACGAGACGCCCGTCGATACGGTCGACCGTTTCCAAGGTTCGAGCCAAGACACCGTCGTCCTCTCGTTCGTCGCATCCGACGACCTCGACAGCCCCGTATTCGACGATCCGCGTAGGCTCAACGTCGCACTGACGCGCGCCAAACGTGCGCTCGTTCTCGTCGGAAACCCCGACGCACTCCGAACCGATCCTTTCTGCTCACGTCTCCTCGACTGGGCTGTCTAAAACAGAACGAACGACGACGCGACGAGGGCACCCGTCGTGCATGCAGAGAGGTTCACGCCGCTGTTTCCGAGGTAACGCCCTTCTACGGTAGCACCCAGAACCGAGTCGACGTGCGCGCCGACGAGACCCGCGAAAGCCCCTGCGACGGCTCCTGATACGGGAACGACGCCCGCGAGGTAAGCCGTAGCTCCGACGACGGCGACGGCGACGACCGTAACCACCTCGCCCTGCCACGAGACACCGCCGTCGGTTCCGGGCGGTACACGTTCCAAAGTCGTTACGAGACGTGGTTCGCCCGCAACCGTCCCGATCTCGCTCGAAGCCGTGTCGGCGGCGGCGGTCGCCATACATCCGACGAACGCGAACCCAGCCGCGATCTCGATCGTCGGATCAGTCTCTGCGGCGTAGACGATCGCCGACGTGAGCGCGACCACGCCGTTCGCCGCGACGTTTTCGAAGCCGCGCCCCTCCGTATGCTCGGCGAGACCCATCTCCGTCTTCTCGTCGCGTCCGTACGCCGTCGTAACAGCGCCCGTCACGACGAAGGTACCGAGTACGACAAACCACCCCACACCCCCGGCTACGAGAACGACGTAGCTGAGCAACGCCCCTGCGGAGGCACCCGATACCGTCATGAGGTCGGCGAGGTTCGCACCGCCCGCGAGACCCGCGACACCGACGACAGCGACGACGAGAACGGGTGCTGACGCCGTCGCACCTACCACCGACCCTGCCCATGCACCGACGGAGGCGACGACGACGGTTAGCCAGAGACTCGTTCCGAGCGACCTCGCCGTCACCGTCGTAAGCGCCGCGAAGAAGCCTACCGTAACGCCGACCGCGGCGTCCATGCCGGCGGCGAAGCCCGCGACCGCACCCGCACCGCCGCCACCGAGTATGTAGAAAGGTGCCGTGAAAGAGTCGACGGAGCGTTTACCGCCGGACGGGTACGTAACCGCCTCGCCAACCGCGACAGCCGTAACTGCGCTAACCGCCACGGCGTCGGAGATATCGGAGACGGCGGTCACCGCCAGAACCGCCACGACCGCGACCGTAACCGCGGCTACACGGTGTCTGTCGTCGTAACCGGCATCCGTCTCCGTCGCGCCGAGGGCGAGCAGTATGAAAGACGCCGTGTAGCTTTCGGAACCGAAGAGAAAAACGAGGCAGGCAACCAAGACGGCGACCGCCGGTATCCGGCTGTTCATCGACAGTATTTATTGCTCGGTCTCCTTTATAACTCCGTGGTTATGCTGACATCAGGCTCCGGCGAGACGGAACGCGGCGAAGAGCTACCGGGGCACGTAGCCGTCGTCTTCGGGGGTGGCACTGACCCGTCGACGGTGCGCGACCTCTACGTCTGGTGCGACGAAGTCGGTGTTGAGACCACGACCGTGTGTCTGCCCGACGTGGTGAACAGGGCTGTCTACAACGACGCTGTTGCCGAACTCGAACCACCCGTCCGTGTGATCGACACCGCGGAGGGCAGGGGCGGTGAGGAACACGGACGCGTCCTAAGCTACCTCGGCGGACGTGAGGAGCTGGTCGACGCGTTCCGTCGTCTCGCACGCGATATCGATTCCGGCGACCTATCGCCCGACGGTATCGATGCCGACGCCGTGGCGGATCGTCTCGGGGTTCCCGGCGAACCCGACCTCCTGATCGAGGTTTCCGACACGGTTCTTTCGGACGTTCTCATCTGGCAGACGGTCTACACCGAACTGTGTTACGTCGACAGACTTGATGAGGACACCCTCCGCGGCTGTATCGACGACTACCGCGAACGCGAGAGGCGGTACGGTAGATGAGCGCCGAGGAAGACGTCGCCGTCGTCGGCGCGGGCGTATCCGGCTTAGCCACGGTTCACAGACTCCGAAAACGGGGTGTCGACACCGTCTGTTTCGAGGCGGACGACCGACCCGGAGGCATTGTACGTACTGTTCACGACAACGGTCGCGTGCTCGAACTCGGACCCCAGCGTCTCCGTCTCACCCCCCCTGTCGAAGGGCTCGTCGACGAACTCGGTCTGCGCGACGAGGTGCGCGAGGGCGACGACGCGCCGCTGTACGTCTACCACGACGGCGAACTACGTGTCGCGCCACTTTCGGTGGGCGAAGCGGTCACGACGAACCTTCTTTCGTGGCGCGGTAAGGCGCGCGTCCTCGCAGAACCTCTGACGCGTCCCGCGCACGACGGCGAAACCGTCGACCGGCTCCTTACGCGTAAGTTCGGACGTGAGGCGGCGCGGCGTTTCCTCGTTCCTCTGTACAGCGGTCTTTACGGAACGCCCGCCGACAAGATGCCCGCGGAGCACTCCGTAGCGCGTGCGCTCGACGACGCGGGCGTCGGAAGAAGCGTCCTCGTCTGGGCGGTAAAGAAGCTCCTGAGCCAACGTGATACACCGCCCGTCTTTAGCTTCGACGAGGGTCTGGAACGTCTGACAGACGCGTTGTACGAAGCCAACGCCGACGCCGTCCATCTCGGTGACTCCGTCGAGGAGGTGAACCGCGACGGTGACGGCTACGAGGTCGTAACCGAAGACTGCGTGACACGCGCCGGTGATGTCGTCGTCACGACGCCCGCGCCCACCACGGCGGAGATACTCGAAGGCGCCGTGCCGTCGGTGCACCCCCTCCGGCGTCTGAGCTACAACCGTATCGGTGTCGTACATCTCGCCTCCGGCTACGACGGCGACGGCGTCGGTGTTCTCGTACCCGACCACGAGGACGTACGCGTCAGCGGCTTTACGTGGAACGCATCTTTCCTCGGACGCGACGGCGTCTTCACGTGCTACGTCGACCCGTGGAGCTTCCCCGGTATGCCCGATGCAGACGACGATGAACTCGCGGAGGTCGCCGTAGACGAGTTCGAACACCTCACGGGTGCGTCGGCGGAGCCTCTCCACGTCCACAGGTGGGTTCCGGGTATGCCGGCGTACGACGAGACGTGGGACGCCCTCGACGAACTCAGACCCCCCGACGGCGTACATCTCTGCACCAACTACGTCGAACGCGCGGGTGTTACGGGACGCCTCGCGCACGCGTCGCGCGTCGCCGACGCGATAGCCGACGGTCGGGGCGGCGGATAACCGGCAACTCCCGCCCCTTTCGCAGACCTTTTTCATCGTAACCACCTACCATAACCATGAGCACACCAGAATGGGAGGATGTCGTCGAGATGCCCGACGAACTCGATGATGGGACGGCGGAGGCGCTCGCGGAGGAGGCGGACGAGTTTCAGAACATGAAGGGCGAGATGTGCCCGTACCCGCAGGTCGAGGCGAAGAAGGCGCTGTCGTCGCTCGACCACGGCGACCTTCTCGTACAGGAAACCGACCACGTGCCGAGCACCGAGAACGTACCTAAGGCTGTCGAGGACGAGGCGGACGCGAAGGTCTGGCGAAGCGGCGACGGTCTTTACCGTATCTTCCTCCATAAGAGGTAGCCGAACATGTTCGACGGAATCCGCAATAATTGTCGGTACGGCTACTACTATATCCGATCCCACCCTAACCTACGCCGATGTCAACGCTACTAATCGCCGCCGCCGTCGGTATCGCGTTAGGGATACTTTTCCAGAAGGGGCGTTTCTGTTTCGTACACGCCTTCCGTGACCTTTTCGCTTTCAAGGACACGCGCGTCACCAAGGGCGTAATCGCCGCAACGGGTCTTACGATGTTCTTCTGGAGCGTCGCGTACGCACTCGGCTACTACCAGGGCTTCTGGACGCCCGGATGGGGTCTGACGGGACTCATCGGCGGCTTCATCTTCGGTATAGGTATGACGTACGCCGGGGGATGTGCGAGCGGAACACTGTACCGCGCCGGTCAGGGCTACCTCCATTTCTGGCTCGTCCTTGTTTCGATGGGTGTCGGATACGCCGTCTTCACCGTCGCGTTCCCGACATTACAGAGCCTATACTTCGACCCTCTAACCTTCGGCACGGGGTTCACGCTGTTCGACTCGACGCCTCTGCCTGCGCCCGTCGTCGCCGTCCTGTTCATCGCCGGCTTCCTCGCCGTCTACGCCACGGTACTCGGACGTGAAGGGAAGGGGCGCGAGAAGACCAAGACGCCGGACGCCGCCTCTGTCGCGCTCGCACCGTCGGCTACGGTGTCGGGTCTCCGTTCACTCTACGACGGAACCGTAGAGTACCTCCGTGGCTTTACGGAGATAGACGACCTGCGTTCAGCCGCCAAACGTCCGTGGGATCCACGTACAGCGGCGCTCGGTATAACCGTCGTCGCAGTCGTATGGTTTACACAGGTCTCCATCGTCGGCGTAACGGGTCCTGAGTCACGTTGGACAGCCTACCTACTCCAGACCGTCGGCATCGACTCGGGTAGCTACGAGTACTGGGGTTCCGTCCTTTTCGCGGGTGACGGCGTCTCTATCACCGTCGACATGGTGATGATAGGCTTCGTAATCGTCGGCGCTTTCCTCGCGGCGTTCTGGAGCGGCGACTTCCGTCTCCGTGTCCCCAAACGCGAACGCCTGCCCAACGCCGTTGGGGGCGGCTTTCTGATGGGCGTCGGTTCGCGCCTCGCCCCCGGATGTAACATAGGTAACATCTACTCAGGGATCGCTGAGCTTTCGGTGCATTCGTTCATCGCCGCCGCGGGTATCATCGCGGGCGTCTACGTCATGACACACTGGCTCTACCGCGACGTCGGATGCGCCATATGAAGCTCAGGCGCGCGCGACGACCCGGAGAGCCGCGATACCGCCTATGAGGACGACGAGCCAGTAGCTTGCGAGACGGTAGAGTGCTGTGACAGCGAAGGCGTCCGCCGACGACACGGCTACGAGCGCCGTAAGCAGAGCCACGAGCGTACCTTCTATCGCCCCAAGACCGCCGGGTAACGGCGTGAAGCTCACGACGACCGTCGCGGGTACGAGGAAGGCGACGAGTACGATAGGAACGGGGACGTTGAGGGCGAGAGCCGAGAAGTAGAGGGGTACAGCGAAAAGTACCCATCCGAGGTACGCGAGAGCCACGGAGACGAGAAGCGTACGCGGCGACCCTGCGACCTGACCGACGGAGGCGTACAGCCTATCGATACGTTCGTCTAAACCGTCTACGGAGAAACGGTCTGTACGTGCCGAGACGGGTTCCGCGAGACGTAACGCGTACCCGCGGACGGCGCGTCTGTACCGCCATCCCGCAACTACGACGACGGGAAGCGTGAGGGCGAGTGTTGCGAGAACGAAGACGAGGCTTTCGAGACGACCCGGAAGCCTTGAACCGATTACGACGTACGCGAGACCTACGCCTGCGGCGTTGAAGAAAGGCAGGAGACGTAGAACATCGGCGGTCACGACGCTCGCGAGGCTCTGTTCGTACCCCGCTTCGGTGTCGCGCGACAGTATGTAAGCTATAACCGGCTCACCGCCCGCCTGCCCCATCGGTGTCACGTAGTTGGTGAAAGAAGCCGCGAAGAACGTCACGACGAGATGTCCGTAGCCGACCGAGACATCCATAGCGGCGAGTATACGGTGCCACATGAGCGCCCAGACGCAGAGGCATACCAACGTCGAAAGGCAAGCCGCCGCCACCCAGCCGAGATGCGCTCCGCTGAGCCTGTCGATAGTACCCTCCCATCCTACGGCTACTCCGAGAAGATAGATCAGGACGAGAGCGATACCGAAGCCGACGAGTATCTTGACCGGCTTCCGTCTACCCACACCGTCTTCGTCTTCGGTCACGTCTCCCCGCTGGTCGTCACGATCCCGTCTTTGTAACCTGATACCATTCCCCTTCCCACGTCAGGTAGTACTCCAAGAACGACTTTACCGTAAGCCCGCCGTGTCCTACGTAGATAACGGGCATCAGTACCACGGTCGGCGACGGAAGACCGATACGTCCGTCGTGTGCGTCCTTCGCCCAGACACCGCCGACGAAGGCGAGCGAGAGGACGTAGGGTACGAGGAACGCCCAGAGGACACCCTGAACCGCAAGGGCGGCTATCTGCGACAGACCGACGAGGAGGAGAGCGCCGCCGACCATCGCCGCGGAGGCGCGCCCGACGGAGCCGATGTCACTCAGGCTGATGTTTCCTCCGAGAGCCTCACGCACCCTCGACTGGAAGACGTCGACGTGTCCGATACGCCATCTCTTGCGCTGACCCCAGAGGTCGCGTAACGTATGCGGCGCTTCCATCGTGTTGGTCGCGCTCCTGTCGTGGACGACATCGAGGTCGGCGCGGTAGCACGCGTGCGCGAACTCTATATCCTCCGTAAGCCTGTCGTCGTAGCCCCCGACCGTCTCGAACGCCTCGCGTGTGAAAGCCGTCGATGCGCTGAGGCAGTTGGTGAAGCTAAAAAGCTCGCCGAAGGCGTATCCAGCATGGACGACGAGACGTTCGCAGTACGCGAGCGTCTCGACCGCGCCGGTGGCACGAGGCACACGCCGCCCTTGGAATACGTCGGCGTCGTCCGTAAGTCTACCCATCGCTGTCGGTATGAATCCCGGCGAGACGCGTTCGTCGACATCGAAGACGGCGTAGTAGTCTGCATCGGTTTCGCTCACGACGTGGTTTATCGCCGTCCCCTTCGATCCGGGGTTACCGTTTACGAAGCAGTCGACATCCTCGTACTCGTCGGCGAACCTCTCCGCGCGCCGACGTGTCTCAGGGTCGTCGGGTTCGACGGCGATACCGACCGAAAGCCTCTCGTACTCGGTTTCGAGGAGGCTTTCGACGCTAACGTCGAGGACTTCGGCGTCGCGGTACGCGGGAACGACCGCACGTACCTCAGAACCGTTGTAGACGGCTCCGTCGCTGTCCCGCCATACGTCGGCGACGACGATCGCACCCGTGATACAGATTACCGCGGTGAATATGACGACCGAAACGACGCCTTCGAAGAAGACGAGCGGATACGTGAGCGACTCAACCGTCCAGACATCTACACCGGTTATGATACCGATAGCAAGAAGAGCCACGACGCCGCCGGCGGATCCGAGAAGTTCGACGGCACGTGCAGAAGACGGTGCCATACCTTACAGTTCTGTTAGGGTATAATCAACGTTACGTTCGTCCGGTAATGAAAAATATCCGTTTGGCTTTACGGGCTATTCCCAAGTATTATACCCCTGTAAGACTGCGCTAATCCATGGTATCGAAGCTGGGGACTGTAAAACGCATCCTTAGGAACAAGAGCATGGCGACGGTGGCTGAGAAGGGCGCTCTGTACCTCGCCACCTACCTCACGATACAGAGTTCGTACGGCGACCGTCTCCTGTACAGCCGCGCCGTCGATGACCTACGCCGACGTACCGACGAGGAGGACGGCTTAGAGGACATTCTCGACACGGTGCTTGAGGTCGAGCCGGGTTCGCCTTTCAACGTCGAGATCTCACAGATACGGGAGGAGATACGCGGTCTTGCGGAGGTCGCCGCGGAACACGAACCCCAAAACGTCCTCGAAATCGGGACGCTCCGCGGGGGTACGTTCTACGTCTGGTGCAGGCACCTCGACACCGCCGACCATCTCGTCAGCCTCGACCTTCCGGGAAGGGATCTGAAGACGCGACGCGACGACCTCCTGACCGAGTTCGCACCGTCGAAGGATGTCAACGTAGTGCGCGGAAACTCACACGACGACGAGACCTTCGAACGCGTCGCCGATACGCTCGACGAACCCGTCGACTTCCTGTTCATAGACGGAGACCATACGTACGAGGGCGTCAAGGACGACTTTGGGAGGTACAGAAAGCTCGCCGCCGACGACGCCGTGGTCGCGTTCCACGATATCGTTCCCCACGCCGAGACGCGTAGAGGGTGTAGGGAACGTCTCGCCGAGTACGACGATCTTGAGGAGCGCCACGTCGGTGTCGGACATCCCGACTGGGGCGTCAGCGAGTTCTGGGACGAACTCGTCGAGAACGCCAGTTACGAGACGGAGGAGATCGTCGCTCATCCCAAGCAGTTCGGTAAGGGTATCGGCGTCGTCTACCTCTAAACGAAAGACAGTAGTGGTACAGACGACAACCGGGACGCGATGGGACTCGGCGACTGGGTGGGCGAGCAGGCGAAGAACGTCCGTCAGAACGGATTAGACGGCGTCCGCGACATCGCATACGACCTGTACGCCGGACTCTGGTGGCTCGCCTACCCTATACCCCGCGGTACGAACGTCTACGACCGCGGCGACTGGGACGTACTCGTCATACTCGACGCGTGCCGTGTTGATCTCCTGCGCTCCGTCGCCGACGAGTACGGCTTCATAGGGTCGTCGGAGAACGTCGAACGCGTCGAATCCGTCGGTAGCATGTCGAAGGAGTGGATGGCTAAGACCTTCGACGCCGACCACGCTGATGAGGTTGCTGAGACTGTCTACGTCACCGCGAACGCCTTCTCCGAACGTATCCTCGACGAGGAAAGTTTCCTCGAAATCGACGAGGTCTGGCGTTACGCGTGGGACGAAGAGGAGGACACCGTACTCCCGCGTCCCGTCACCGACCGCGCTCTGCATGCGGCGCGCGAACACGACCCGGACAGACTCATCGTCCATTACGTCCAGCCGCACCACCCGTTCCTGTCCATCGACGGCTTCGACGCGGCGACGTTCGGACCCGACTCCTCCGACACCGTCGTCGATGCACTGCGCAAGGGTAAGATAGACCGCGACAGCTTCATGTCGGCGTACCGCGACAACCTCCGCGCCGTCCTCGACGACCTCGAACTCCTTCTCTCGAACGTCGACGGCAAGGTTGCGGTGACAGCGGATCACGGCGACGCGCTCGGCGAGTGGGGTGTCTACGACCACCCGGTTGGCTTCCTACACCCCGCCGTTCGTACGGTTCCTTGGGTCGAGGTGGAGGCGACGGATACTGGCGAGCATACGCCTGAGACGTGGAAGGCGTCGCCGGAGACGGGTGACGAAGAGGTAACCGACCGTCTCCGTTCCCTCGGCTACGTCGGCTGAACGTTCCGTTCTCGTTACCCGAACGGTTGAAAAGCACAGTTTACTTGTATTTTGACCATCTCTGTAAAACAGATTAGCATGGGGGAGGGGGACTGGAGTGACACCGAGGCGAACTGTCCGGACTATGGATGCACAGACACGGTTGAGCACGACAAGACGGGGGCTATCTGGTGCAGGAGCTGTGGTATGGAGTACGTGCGTAAGTAGACCCCGTCGGGCGTCCCGGTGAAGGATTCCTGCGCCGTCGGTCTTCGACAGACACGGGCTTGGCTAAACTTATCGCAAGAAAGTTAACGCGTTGAGCCGATATGCTGGTAACGATGACCGACCCTGAACCGATACGCCGTATAGGTCTCGAAAACGTGGTTGTCGCGGACACGGAGCTAAGCCATATAGACGGCGAGAAGCCCGAACTCCTGTACCGCGGTGTGGATGCGCAGGAACTCGCAGAGAAGTCGTCGTACGAGGAGACCGCATACCTTCTCTGGAACGGAGGATTTCCGACGCGCGACGAACTCGATTCCTTCCGCGGTGAACTCGACGACCGTCGTTCGCTTTCGCACGGCGTCGCCGAGATAGTCGAGCACGCGCCCGAGGATGCGGTGCCCATGGACGTTCTCCGTAGCGCCGTCTCGGCGACGAGCGTCTACGGCGACGGTGACGGGACGACGCGTGACAGGTCGCTCTCCGTACTCGCCAAGGCACCGACGGCTCTCGCCGCCTTCGGACGTGCGCGCGACGGTTACGAAGCCGTCGAACCCCGCGAAGACCTCGATACGGCGGCGAACTTCCTCTACATGCTCAACGGCGAGGAACCCGACGAACGTCACGCCGAGATACTCGACACGGCGTTACTTCTCCACGCAGACCACGGTCTGAACGCATCGACGTTCACGGGACGCGTTATAGCCTCGACCGAGTCTGACGTCGTCTCCGCGGTCACGGGCGCTATAGGCGCTCTAAAAGGACCTCTCCACGGCGGCGCGAATCAGGACGTTATGGAGATGTTGCTCGACATAGAGGACAGCCAAAAGGACGTCTCGTCGTACCTCGCCGGGATGCTCGAAGACGGCGAACGTGTACCCGGATTCGGACACCGTGTCTACGAGGCGTTCGATCCGCGCGCCGAGGTCTTCAAGAAGATCGCCAAGGAGGTATCGGAGAAGACCGACGGACCCGACTGGTTCTCGATGCTCGAAGAGGTCGAGGCATTCCTCCGCGAGGAGAAACGTATACACGAGAAAGGTATATCGCCTAACGTCGATCTGTACTCAGGAACCGTCTACTACTCGCTCGGCGTACCCGTGGACTTCTTCGTGCCCATGTTCGCTATCGGACGTTCGGTCGGATGGACGGCACAGGCTCAGGAGCAGTACGACGACAACCGTCTCGTACGTCCGCGCGCCGAGTACGTCGGCGAACGCGGTGTCGAATACGTTCCTATCGACGAGCGCGAGTAGCTATACCTCTTCTTCGAGCCTCTCGATAACCGTCTCGTTACCGAGGTAGACTGGCGTACGGTCGTGTACACCGTCGGGTTCACGTTCGAGAAGTGAACCCTCGCCGTCCGACGAACCGCCGCCCGCCGTCTCGATGATGTACGCCATAGGCGCGCCCTCGAACAACGTACGGAGTTTGCCTTGGGGACGTTCACGGAGCGCGGGGTACGCGAAGATACCGCCCTTGTGGAGTACCTGGTTCACGTCGCCGACCATCGAACCGCCGTAACGTAGCTTGAGTTCGTGCTCCACCTCGTCGGCGAACCCCGCGAAGCCGTCCGTCCAGTTCTCGCGCCCGCCTCCGAAGCCGTAGACGGTCGGTTCGGGGAGCGTGAGTTCACGTTCGTCGACGCGTACCCCCTCAGCTCCTTCCTCTCCTCTCTCTGTCTCTACCACGTACTCCACCACGCCGTCGCCGTCGGCTACGACAGCGGTCGTCAGAGGTCCGAAAAGGACGTACCCCGCACCTACGAGGCCCTCGCCCGGAGATGGAAGCGGGGCGTCGTAGACGCCTAAGATTACTCCCGCGGGGTTGTTGGTCACGAGGTTTGAGGAACCGTCAAGAGGGTCGACTGCTACACCGACGCCGTCGCCGCAGTCTACGACGCCCTCCTCCTCCTCGGAGGCGAACCCACCGACGCCTTCGAGGTCGGTGATACACTCCTTGAGCAGACGGTTTGCGTGCAGGTCTGCGCCGAGAACCTCATGACCCGACGGGTTCTCGTCGCCTTCGTACGTACGTCCGTCGGCGAATCCGTCGGCTATACGCGGCGCTGTTTTTACAACCTCGTCGACGACGGCTTCGAAAGCCTCCTCGGCGTCTACGTTCATAGAACGCCGTCGACGCCCTTCCCTTCGAAGACGACGCCTTCGAGCTTGCCGAGTATACCCGACGGCTCCTCGCGCTGGAAGACGTTACGTCCGACGGCGAGTCCGTGACCCCCCGCCGAGACGGTGTCGTGTACGTCGCTAAGGAACGCGCGATCCGACTTCTTCGAACCGCCCGACATGACGACCTTCATACGTCCGGAGAGATCGACGACCTCCTCCATGGCGTCCTGAGAGCCGGCGTACTTGACCTTCGCCACGTCCGCGCCGAGTTCGAGACCTATACGCGACGCGTAGGCGATGGTATCCGTCTTCTTGTCGTTCTTGACGGGCTGACCGCGCGGATACGCCCACATAATCACAGGAAGGTCGTACTTACGCGCCTCCTCCTGTACCTCGCGGAACTCCTCGAACATCTCGCCCTCACGGTTCGAACCCGCGTACATCGTGTAGCCGACTGCGTCCGCGCCTATCTCCGCCGCGTACTCGACCGTGCAGTTCTTGGGCGAGTACGGCTCCGTCTGCCATAGGTTCGACGTGCCGTTGAGCTTGACGAGGAGGTTGACGTCGTCCTCGTACTCCGGGTAGTACGTCTCGGCGACACCCTTCTGTACGGCGAGAGCGGTCACGGCGTCGTGTTGCGCCACCTTGAAGACGTGTTCGGGGTCGGCGCTCTCGGGCACGTCCTCGAAGTCGACGGGTCCGTGTTCGAGACCGTGGTCGTACGCGAGTATCAGCAGGTTCCCGTTCCGTGTTATCGGTGAGTCGTCGATGTCGAGCATGGGTGAACGTAGCCCGCGGCGCACATAAAGCTAAAGGAAAGCCGCGCTCGCCAAACGGAAATCTTATTCGAAGCCTCCACGTACCGCATAACAGCGCCGATAGCTCAGCTTGGACAGAGCGGCTGGCTTCGGACCAGCAACCCGCGGGTTCAAATCCTGCTCGGCGCGAACGAGTGAAACGAGTGAGCGCCGAGTCAGTCAATCTTTGATTAACCCTACTCGGCGCGTGAACGAACGAAGTGAGTGAACCGCCGAGTCCGCTGAGCTCCGCTCAGCGATTACTCGGCGCGAACCGGTCAGTTACCCGAAGTCGGGACACTCACACCGCCCTTCCCGAAAGTCGGCGACGTAGCTTCTCTTTCGTGTGACCAACGACCTCGACGAGACCGGAACCGTCGACGGGGTCGGGTATGACCGTGAGGTACTCCTCGACGGCGCGTAGTTGGCGGTTCGTGAACTCGTCGTGTCTGTCTTCCGCTTCGGTACTCTTTTCGTCGGTCGTGGTGTATCCGTTCATGTCTTCTCACCTGAGGAGACACGTCGCGGGCGTTCCAGCGCCCGTGACACTTCTACCGAACTACGTCGGCGTCCGTGTCCTCCGTGCCTTTACCACACACTACGTAGTGTATGGTATTAAAGCCATCGACTCACCACGACGTGAACGGTTAAGTGGTTGAAGATACAACCGTCGTATATGTCGAGTAAACGAACCCGCGACGAAGGCGGTAAATTCGAGGAGAAGGTGACGGAACAGGACATATTAAAGATATTCGACCGCGCCGACACCCCGGTTCTGACGGCGTCGGACTTAGCCGACGCTCTTCCCGTCGGTCGGGACGCGGTTTACCGCCGTCTTAGTGATATGCACGACGGTGGTCTCGTAGGTAAGAAGGACGCGGGCGCACGCGCCGTCGTGTGGTGGGCTAAGGTCGCGCCCGAACTCTCCGACGAAGCCAAAGAACGCGTCGAGGAGGCGCGCCGGGACGACGCCGTCCCCCTCGACGAACTCGACGAAGAACTCGACGGAGAAGACGAAGCGTAGGTATGACCGACGTCGTAGTGTCGGACCGTGCCGCTGATTGGCTACGGGACGTCGAAGGTGAGACGAGTAAGCGAATACGGAACAAGCTACACGACATAACCGACTTCCCGGGACACTACCTTAGCCGTCTCACGGATAGCCCTTACTACCGTCTTCGTGTCGGGGATTACCGCGTGATAATAGATTGGGACAAGGACCGAGACGAGCTTTTCGTCCGTGATATACGACACGGGGCGTATGACTGACGCCACGGACGGCGTCAACGCCCCCGACGTACCCCATTACGGTTCGTGTCCCGCGCGTGGCTACGTCCTCGAAGACAGCTAACCGACGCCCGCGTCTCGATCCCCGACAACGACGACGCGTTACGCCTGATGTACTCAACGCGACCCCTCAGACGGTCAGCCGAGAGCCACCCAGTCGGTGGCTCCGTTCGTCAGACCCGTTACACGAACCTCCGTACCACCGTCGTCCCTGACCTCCACGGCTCCGTCGAAGAGCTGTCGGAGCGTCGAGTACTCCCTTTCGTCGTGCATACCGGGGTTGATTACGAAGAAGCCGACGCCGTCGATGCTCCTGACACGTCCGGTGAAGACGTGGAGGAAACGGAAGACTGCTTCGAGGTCGGAGTACATCAGGAGCGTGGAGACCGAGTCGAGACAGACACGGTTGCGTTCGATACCTCTTCCCTCCCAGAAGTCGTCCAGAACGTCCGAGACCTGTATACCTATACCCGTCATGTCGCTCGGTGAACCCGCCGTCTTCACCGTTGCGGAGGTTTCTACGTCGACGCCTTGACTCTCGCTAACGCAGTCGACGACGCCGAACCGGTCGTTGCCGTCCGCCCCGTAGCTTTCGAGGAGATCCTCCGCAGACTTGTCGGTGGTTACGTACACCACGCCTTCGTCGTTCTCCACGCCCTCCGAGACACACCTGCGTAAGAACTCGTCGTTCGCGGAGGGGCTTGAACCGGCTACCAGAACGTTCGTGCCTCCGTCCACTCCGCCGATAACGTCGTCTATCCGTGGAACCCCGAACTTGTACTTCAACTGTCTACTACCCCCCCCCTTCTTCCGGTCTGTTCCCCCGACATACTCGTTTTTGTGTACCTACCCTAACGATGGTACGATCGTTATAGTTATATAATTTTTTATATAATCCTCAGTGACTGTAACCGTATCAGTAGCTGTAACTGCGCCCCCTGTTCCAAAATCCTTAATACGCGACCCGAACAGTCTGACATATGGCTGAAACGATAGAGCTTCTGGTCGAAGGGGGCGAGGCTTCGGCGGGACCACCGCTCGGACCCGCCCTTGGACCGACCGAGGTGAACGTCGGACAGGTCGTACAGGCGATAAACGAGGAAACAGCGGACTTCGAAGGGACGGAGGTTCCCGTCACTGTCACCGTCGAGGAAGGCGACTACGAGATAGAGGTCGGTCTCCCTCCAACGTCGGCGCTGATCAAGGACGAACTCGGCTTCGAGACAGGAAGCGGACGCCCGCAGGCGGAGTTCGTCGCCGAGATGTCCGCGGAGGAGTTAAAGAAGGTCGCGGAAATGAAGTCCGACGATCTCCTTTCGTACGACACCAAGAACGCCGCGAAGGAGGTAGCCGGTTCGTGTGTCCCTCTCGGTGTACGTATAGAGGGGGAGGATCCACGCGAAGCCGCACGCCGTATAGACGAAGGCGAGTTTGACGACGTTCTCGCATAGGTTTTAGATGAAGATAGTTCCAGACACGAGCGTCGTAGTAGACGGTCGTATTACACAGAAGATAGAGGAAGGCGACTTCAAGGGCGCTAAGGTCATCGTCCACGAGTCGGTCGTCGCCGAACTCGAATCGCAGGCGAACAAGGGGCGCGAGACGGGTCACAACGGCATCGAGGAGCTGAAGCACCTGAGCGAACTCGCCGAGAACGGGCATATCGTCCTTGAGTACGAGGGCAAACGTCCGACGCTTGAGGAGGTCAAGATGGCGAAGGGCGGCGAGATAGACGCCATGATACGTGCGCTCGCCGTCGAACACAACGCGACTTTCGTAACCTCCGACGGTGTTCAGAGCGAGATAGCGAAGGCGAAGGGTCTTGAGGTAATCTACCTCCGTCCGGAGGAGCCTGAGTACGGCGAGTTAGAGATAGAGGGCTACTTCGACGAGAAGACGATGTCCGTCCATCTCAAGGAGGATGTCGAACCCAAGGCGAAACGCGGCGACATCGGCGCGATGCGTTTCCGTAAGATACGTGACCGCGCGCTCGAAGGCTACGAGGTCCGGCGGATGGCGCAGGAGATTATAGAGGTCGTCAACAGGAGCGACGAGGGCTTTACCGAGGTCGAGAAGGACGGCATGACGATCGTCCAACTGCGGAGTATGCGTATCGCAATCGCGCGCCCGCCGTTCTCGAACGGACACGAGATTACGGCGGTGCGTCCGGTGGCGAAGGTCGACATGGAGGACTACCGTCTTAGCGAGGATCTCAAACAGCGCCTCATAGAGGATCAGCGCGGTATGCTCATCGCGGGTTCGCCCGGCGCGGGTAAGACGACGTTCGCGCAGGCTGTGGCGGAGTTCCTCAACGACCACGAGTACTCTGTTAAGACGATGGAGTCACCCCGCGACCTACAGGTGAGCGGTGAGGTAACGCAGTACTCAAAGCTCGAAGGTAGCATGGAGAATACTGCCGACGTTCTCCTCATGGTGCGCCCTGACTACACCGTCTACGACGAGGTTCGTAAGACGGACGACTTCGAGGTCTTCGCCGACATGCGTCTCGCGGGTGTAGGAATGGTCGGCGTCGTCCACGCGACGCGCGCCATCGACTCCGTACAGCGCCTTATCGGACGTGTCGAACTCGGTATGATACCGCAGGTTGTCGACACCGTCGTAAACATCGCCGACGGCGCGGTCGAGCGCGTCTACGACCTCGAAAGCGTCGTCAAGGTACCCGAAGGTCTCGTCGAGGAGGATCTCGCCCGCCCCGTCATCGAGGTTTCGAACTTTGAGACGGGTGACGTCGAGTACGAGATCTACTCGTACAACCGTCAGGTCGTCGTAATGCCCATCGGTGAGGAGGAGCGCGGCAAGACGGGCGGCGCGTGGAACCTCGTCAAGAAGGAGATACAGCGCGAGATCGGAGAGGTCGCACGCGGATACGTCGATGTCGAACTCGTCGGCGACGACCAAGCCGTTATCTACGTCGACGAGGACGACATACCGTTCGTCATAGGAAAGAACGGCGCGACGATAAACGAGATAGAGAACAGCCTCGGTATAGATATAGAGGTCAAGTCGCACGAAGAGCGCCCCGAAGAGATGGTTGACGAGTCGTCGGGCGCAGGCGCGGGCGTCGAGACACACGGCGAACCCGCCGACGTACAGGTCACCTCGCGCCACGTAATCATGGAGTTAGACGGTATGGAGGGCGAAACCGTCGAGGTCTACGCCGACGGCGAGTACCTCTTCACCGCCACCGTCGGAAGACAGGGCGACATAAAGGTGTCGCGCGGTAGCGATATAGCCGAGGCGCTCGAAGACGCCGTCGACGCGAACAGGCGTGTGACGGTTGAGGAAGTTTAGCGACGACCGCCGACCGTCCGCTTTCTCACCGTTCGACGGTTTTCGCCGTCTCTACGAACTCCTCGACGTTCTCTACAGGCGTGTTACGCATCACACCGTGCCCGAGGTTTAGTATATGTCCGGCGTCACCAGCCTCATCGATAACGCGCTCCGTCTCGCGCCGCACCGATTCGCGCGTACCGAACAGACGCGCAGGGTCGAGGTTTCCCTGTACGGGCGTGTCGCCGAGTTCGTCGCGCGCCTCGCTCATATCGACCGTCCAGTCGAGCGACAGAACGTCCGCGCCGCTCTCGCTCATAAGGTCGAGGTTGGGGTTACGTACGAAAAGTACGGTCGGTACGTCGACGGCGTCGAACAGACGCCGATGGTACGGAAGGACGTACTCGCGGTAGTCGTCTGGCGCGAGTTCGCCCGCCCACGTGTCGAAAAGCTGTATTACGTCAGCGCCGCTCTCCTCCTGAAAACGCATGTACTCCTCCGTAACGTCGGCGAAGGCGTCGAGAAGTTCACCGAAAGCGTCGGGGTGGCGTGCGCGGAAACGCCGCGCCTCGTCACGTCCACCGTCGAAGACGTACGACGCGACGGTGAAAGGACCGCCTGCGAAGCCTATAGTCGCGGCGTCGTTGCCGAGGTGTGCAGAGAGACGTTCCAGAAGCTCGCCGACGTATCCGATCCCGTCGCGCACGTCGCCGTGTTCGCGGTTCGCGTCCTCCGGCTTCTCAACGGGATCGTCAACGACGGGTCCTACGCCGCTCTCTATACGGTAGTCGAATCCGAGAGGTTCGACCGTCACCAGAATGTCGGAGTACATCACGACACCGTCGGGAGCGAAACGTTCGTACGGCTGGAGCGAGACGCGTTCGGCAACGTCGGGCGTCGATATAGCCTCGCGGAACGTGTACTCGTCACGCATCTCGCGGTACTCAGGCAGGTAACGTCCCGCCTGACGCATCAGCCAGACGGGCGGACGCTCCGTCCGTTCGCCACGGACAGCGCGCAGAAACAGCTCCTTCATACCGGAGAACCGGGCGCGCCGCCTAACTATCTTGCGTCCCGACGGCGCGTGTACCCTCAACCGAAACGTCGCCGAAACGCGACGCTACCTCAACGTTCGTACGCAGATGCGACGTCACATGCGGAGCCTCGTACGAACCGCCCGCGAGAGCGACGTACGGCACGAGCTGGTCGGCGGTGTAGGCGTCTACGTCGCCGTCCGACTCGACGCACTCAATGAGTTCCTCCGCCGCCTCAGCGCCTACTTCCTCCGCAGGCTTCCCGCGCTCGCCTAACGCGCTTCCGCCAAGACGCGTACCCGCGTGACCGACGAGCGTGACCGCCGTACCGCGTGACGGCGCTTCGTCGACATGGTTCTCATCGATTCCGACCGACACGCCGAGTTCGCGCAGACGCTCCTGCACCGCCTCCGTCTGCCTTTCGACTATACCTTCCGGAAGCCCGCAGGCGTGCGACACGCCCTTAACGCGTTCGAGAGCGCCGCGACGCGGTTCGATAGGCGACAACGACGACGGTGAGACACGTAGAACGACCTCGCCGCCGCCCTGAGGATAATGACCGCGCCGCACGAGTTCCACCTCCGCGTCGGCACCCGCGTTACGCACGATAGGCAGAAAGACTTCCGCGAAATGCTCGTACGTCGGACTCCAACGTACGTGCGTACCGCCGTGTATCGTGAAGACAACGTCGCCGTCGGCGCTCAGCGCCGCGGGTAGGACGGCGTGCGCCACGAGCGTCACCGCACCCGCGGTGTCGACATCGACCTCGTACTCACCGCCTTTCGGCGCACCGGGTTCGAAGACGACACGTTCCGAGCCTATCTCGTCGCCCTCAACCGTCGCGTCCGTAACCGCCGCGAGCGCACGCACGCAGGCGAGGTGTTGCGCCTTCAGACCCTGAGTTTCACGACCCGCGCGGACGTTCTCTACAACGACGCGTTCACAGCGAACCGCCGCAAGCGCAAGCGACGTACGCAGAACCTGACCGCCTCCTTCTCCCATCGAACCATCGATTAGCATGAGAACGTCTACGGTGCCCGTACGTAAATTCGGTACCCTTTTGGGAACCTCCGCACAACGGTAGGACGAGTTCCGATAGGGTAGTGGACTATCCTCCGGGCTTGCGGAGCCCGGGACCGGGGTTCAAATCCCCGTCGGAACGCTTTAAATTTCGACACATTCCCGCGTAGTATTATAAGTAAGCCGTCGGGTCGCCGAGCGACAACGCCCATCATAGGAGGTGTGCGCGCGTGACCGCGCCGTCCCTTCTCGAAACGCACCCGCACGAGTTCGGGGCGCATCTGCTCTTCACCGAGTACGACCTGAAGCCGTACTTCGCGGCGCGTAACAGCATACAGGAACACGACGGCGGCGGCTCTGACCTAGCCACTTTCGAGCACAATGAGAGAACGTACACCATAACCTTCAGCTACCAGAGTAGCGGTATAGCACCGCGCGACAAGGACGACATTAACGAGGTCCACGAGTACAGGATACGCGTTCACGAAGTCGACGCACCCGAACGCAAAGCGAGCTTCCTGATACAGCCGCGTTGGGCAAGTATGGAGACGAAGGAAGGCAAGCCGATACCGACACCCGACGTACTCGGCGTCAACGTCAAGACCCAGGGTGCGAACATCGAACCCGACGCGTATCCGACGCTCCTTCGGAAAGCCGCGCGTCGGCTCGACATTAACGCGCAGTATTTCGAGGAGGTACACGACTACTCGACCATCTACGACGCCGCACGGTATGTCCGCGTCCGCGAGGAGAAGAGCCGTAAGATACACTCACGGAACGGCGTTCTGAAACGTATCGGTGAACTCATCGCCGAGACCGACTACCGGAAACTTGTCCAGGACGACAGGAAGAAGAGCGGGTACTACCATACAGTCACGTTCTCCTCCAGCGGCGCGCATAAACTCCTTCAGCATCGATATGCGAAGGAAATCAAACATTATCATACGAAGCACCCGGACTCCTTCGACGAGGACGACCCCCTAAGACACCCTAAGCTCGAAACGTCGTTCCAGAAGTCGAAGAACAAGAGCGGCGCTGTGCCGTGGCACGAACGTGACCGTCTCAAACGCGAACTCGAAGAACAGATTCTCAACCTCCTTGGCTGGACAGGTTTGCCTCTCCGCGATGACGGATACACATACATCAGCGACGGCTACCACGACGTCGACGAGTCGGAGCGTGACCTACAGCTAATAGACGACCCGACTCCGGAGATACGCGACGAACAAGATGCTCTCGTCGTACAGAAACTACGAGACATGAACGAGTCCGACGTTGAGGTTATCGATGAAATCGTCGCCGATGGCGGCGCTAAGCCGCGCGAGATAGCCGAGGACACGGAGTACCACCTCTCGACGGTCTACCGCGCTCTGAAACGTCTCGAAGAGCTTGTTGAACGCGGCGAGGACGGTGTTCGAGTGGCGAGCCGTCACCTCGCCCAGCGTCTACACGACGCCGTACAGGACGCCGAAGAGGTTCTGAAGCAGACTGTCGACAAGGCGGCGCGCGCTCTTGACATGAGCGAGAAGGAACTCGACAGACGCGGAAGCGCGCTCGTACGTTGGATGCAGGAGTACGGCGGCGAGATAGAAGACCCCGAGAACGAAGTTCCAATGGTTGAGATACGCAACCTCACAGGAACGGATATCAAGGAAGCCGTACGCGAGCTTCTACGCGCTTGGGAGAAGGTCGGTAAGAGCGTGCGTAGGCTCAAGCTAGGAACAGTCAAGTACGACCATCCCCGTCTCGACAGGAAGGATTTCGCGGATATAGGCGGAGTTGCGAACCGCCGCGGCACTGTACCGGCTAAGTCTCGCCGCAGATAATTCCTAATCGGTTAGCGACAGCTAAACTCAGACCGACGTTTTTCGTGGTATTTCGTCCGTAGCTGACGTATATTCGTCATTTTCCGAAGGTTCGTTTCCACTGCGGTGTCGAACGTCGAGGATCCTATTGGGGAATATTCGCATGAGGTGCGAATATCCCCTTAGGAGGTGTCCCTAAGGGGACGCGCGAAAAAATACCCACGCCCTCTAAGAGACGCGTTCCAGTCGAAACACTCGAAACAGGGGTCTATTCGGTCGCTATACTGTTAGTGAATTACCGTTAATTCGGAGCCACTCGCGCCGGTCCTCGTAGTCCGGCAGGAGCGAGCCGACGGCGTTCCAGAACGAGGCGCTGTGCTCGTCGTGGCTGGCGTGGGCGAGCTCGTGCACGGCGACGTAGTCCTGTATGCGTACGGGAGCGAGCACCAGACGCCAGTTCAGGAGCACGCCGCCGTCCTTGTACTCGCCCCACCTACCCTCGGGCTCGCCGACCCCGACCGACACGCCCTCGGCGCCGAGCTTGGGGGCGAACCTCTCGGCGCGCTCGGGCAGTTCCTCCTCCGAGCGCCCCCTGTACCAGTCGACGACAGCCTCGCGCTTCCGGCGTACGCTGACCTCGTCGTCGGGCGCGTCGAACCTGTGCACCTCAAGCGTGAACGTGTCGCCGTCGAACGATAGCTCCGGACTCTGAGAACCGGTCTCGACGACCCTGAGGCGGTACTGCCGCCCGCGGTACCGCAGCTTCTCGCCGCTCAGGAACTCCTTTCCGCGCGGCGTGTCCGCCTGCTCGCCAAGACCGTAGAGCTTCTCCAGTATCCAGTCCTTCCGCTCGTCAAGCACCGACTCAACGTCCGAAACGGTCGCCTCCATGGGAGCGCGTACCTCCATCTCCATCGACTCGTCGATACGGAGACCGACTGTCTCGCGCCCCTCACACCAGGTAATCTCGTACGGGACGACGGTCTGACCGATGTGGTACTGGTACGCGTGCGTCATTCTCCGTAGTGCGCCCTCGCTAGCTCTATGATGCGGTTGGTCAGCTCGTCGCGCTCCTCGTCCGACAGGTCGGCGTCCGCACCGTACAGACGCAGCTTCACGTCCTTGCGCATTGACTTCTGGATGTTTACCTTCCGCTTCCACTCGACCACCGAAGCGTGCTCCTCGACGACGCCAACAACGTCGCGCGTCAGCTCGATGAGTCGGTCCTGGCCGACCTCGCCCCCCTCGCCGAGAACTTCCTCGACGGCGTGGTAGAACGAGAGCTCCGTTGAGCTGTCGAGACCCTTCTTCTCCGCCTCGCGGTCGCGCGAACGCATCTCGTTGAGCAGGTCGCGCAGCTCCTCTATGACCTCCTGGTCGGACATACGTTTCTCGCGGTACTCCTCTATGAGGTCCTCTAGGCGCTCACGCAACGAGCCGTAGTGCACGGGGTCCTCATCGTACCGGACGTTTATTTCGTGCTCTATCGCGTGCCGCATCTCGCTCGCCCGCGCCTCGTCGTCCTCAAGCGACTCGACGTGCGCGTCGAACTCGTCCGCCTCCATGACGGAGACTGGCTCGTCGTTCAGCACCTCGATACCCGAAGACTCGATGTGGTCGTTTATGAGCTCGCGCACCTTCGAACCGCAGCCCTCGACGTTCAGGTCGTCGTCGCGGTACCTCTGCTTGGCGCGTGCGTGTATCTCCGTCAGCCTTTCGAGGTCCTCCTTGTACGGGTTCGCCATCGGGTCCGGCATCACGATGTCCATGAGACTTGAGAACCGGCGGAACGCGTTGTTGAACTCGACCCGGGTGTCCTCGGGTTCGAGGGTCTGGAGACACGACTCAACGTCGTCGAGACCGTCGAAGAACGAGAACGCCTTGTTGTGCGCCGCCTCAAGCTCGGGCTTCTTGTCCGAGAGGGGTACCATAGCGCGCTCCACATCGTCCTGGCTGAACATGGCGAGCGCCTCCTTGAGGTTGTCGGAGACGCCGTAGTAGTCGACGACGAGACCGTGATTCTTGTCCTCGTACGGACGGTTGACGCGGGCTATGGCTTGGAGAAGGTTGTGCTCCCTGCGGGGCTTGTCGAGGTACATCACCTGCGCCACCGGTGCGTCGAACCCAGTGAGGAGCATGTCGCAGACGACGAGGAGTTCCACGTCGCCGTCCTCGTCCTTGAAGTCGTCCTTTATTTCCTTCTTCTCGGCGTCGCTCGGTGCGTACTCCTTGATCTCCTCGGGGTCGTTGTGCCCCTTCGATATGACAACGCGGGACTCGGGACCTCCGTGCGCGTCGAGGCGCTTCTTGTACTCGATGGCGGCGCGCTTGCTCACCGTCACCACCATGCCCTTGAACGGCTCGCCTATGTTCTCGTCGTAGTGTTTCACAATATCCTCGGCGACACGGTCGATGCGGTTCTCCGCCTCAGCGAGGTCCTTTTTGCGCGCGTACCTCTTCTTTATCTCCGCCTTCTCCTCCTCGGTGTAGCCCTCGAAGACCTCGTCGAAGACCCTGTCGAGGTCCGCGCCGTCGAGGTGTATGTCCGCGAGCCTCCCCTGGTACAGAATCTCGACGGTCGTGTCGTCCTCAAGCGACTGGTCGATGGTGTAGGTGTCGATGTAGTTGCCGAACGCCCTGCGCGTGTCGCGCTCGTCCTTCTCTATCGGCGTGCCCGTGAAACCGACGTAGAAGGCGTTCGGCAGCGCGGTCCGCATGTTGTTGGCGAGTTGCTTGTACTGCGTCCGGTGCGCCTCGTCGACCATGACGTACACGTCCTCGTCGCGGGTTAGCACAGGGTGGTCAACACTCTCGTCTTCCTCGTCGTCCTTGAGCTGGAACTTGTGTATCAGCGTCGCTATCGTCTGCCCCGCGCCGCTGCCGAGCTCGTCGCGTAGCTCGTCTATGTCGTTCGCCTGTATCGGGTTGGGGAAGCCGCACTGCTCGAACGTCGTGTGTATCTGTGAGTCGAGCGCCTGCCTGTCGGTGACGAGCAGGAGCGTCGGGTCGTCCCTCCTGCGCCGGAGCTTGAGACCGAGGAACAGCATCGTGAGCGACTTGCCGGAGCCCTGTGTGTGCCAGATGACGCCGCCCTGCGACTCGCGGCGGTCGCGCTCGCGTATGGCTTCGAGCGCCCGGTACGTCGCCCTGTACTGCTGGTACCGCGCCACCATCCGCGTGATACCGCCCGCGTCCTCCTCGAAGACGGTGAAGTTGCGGAGCTGGTCGAGGAGGCGCTCGGGCTCGAAAAGCGCGTACAGCATCCGGTGCTGGTCGGGGACGAAGCCGTCGAGACCGAAGTAGTCTTCGAGGTAGTCGTCGTCGACGGGGTAGGCGTCGCGCCACGGCTTGTACTGGTCGCGCGGCGTCCCGTACGTACCCATGAGCGCGCCCTCGTACCAGGTCGCCACGGAGAACTGGTTGTACCGGAACAGCTCCTCCGCGCCCTCCGACTCACCGCCACGCTCGTTCTGGTACCGCGCGAGCTGCTTGAGAGCCTCCGACTTGGGCTTGTCGCCGCCCGGGGGTCCTATCGTCGGATCTTTGCACTCGATAACGCCGAGCGGTATCCCGTTGACGAAGGCGACTATGTCGGGCTTGACCGTCTCGCGCTCGCCCTCGACGGCGAACTGGTTGACGACGAGGAGGTCGTTGTTCTCGGGGTTCTCGTAGTCGATGTACTGCACCGTCTGGTGCTTGTTGCCGTGCCCGCGGTCCTGCTCGACGGACGTGTGGCGCACGAGCTTCTCGTGTATCTGCTTGTTCTCGTGCGTCGTGTTCCGCCCCGCAACCTGCTGTATCTCGCGGACGACCTTGTTGAGGTTGTTGTCGTCTATCCACGGGTTGAGTCGGCGGACGGCGTCGCGTAGCCGCGGTTCGAGCACGGCTGTCGAACGCTTCTCGCGCGGGTCGTCCCACGGCTCTTGGGTGCGGTCCACGACCTCCCAGCCGAGGGTCTCGAAGGCGTCAAGCGCGGGGCGTTCGGTCGTGTCGTACTCGTTGGGCATCCAGTTGGATAGGATAACGGAGGCATCACATAAGAGAGTATAGGCAAGTAGCTTGTAGCACTGAGGATGGGTCTGTTCGCTAGCGAAGATGATGTGCGAGTTCTTGGTGTGGAACAGTTATTCAGCTACAGTGCAGAGAGAAGATATCGAGCGAGTTCACCGCCATTAAACAGCAGATCAATAACCAGAACCGTAACCGCGGCGACACCAGCTATTCGGAGACCGTCCTCTATCTTTGTGGTGCGGTTTTTATCGTATATGCCGTTCTTTCGAGGCTGTCCTGCGACGTTATCAGCGACATCCGCCGCGGCGTAGAGCGCCGCTATTCCCAGAACACCGATTACTACGGCTCCGAGCATACTACATAGAATAACTAGAGCATAATAAAGTTAATTACAAAAAGCTTTTATCCCCATATCAACCGTGATACTGACATAAAATAAGCAGTTCCGCGTCAGTTTCTTGCCGCACCCAACGGCGACTTGTCCGACGCTGTCGTGCGGCAACAACGGAGATCCACCTATCTAGTCCAGCAGGTCGGACGGCGTGCGCACCTCGCCGGTGAGCAGGTCCTGCATCAGGGCGCGCTTGAGCTCCTGAAGCTTCTCTTTCTTCTGCTTCTCCTCGCGGATCTTCGTACCTACCTCGTCGAACTTCTCGGCTATCTCGCGCTGCTCCTCCACGGGAGGAAGCAGTACAGGCATCGACTGAAGGTCGGTCTTTGAAAGCTCTATCTGACCTGTCGAACCCGCGACACAGAACGCGTACAGCATCTTTTGACCGTGAGTCGACTCCAGATAGTACCTAAAGAAAGTCGGGTCAAGAAGCGACTCATCCGTATGCACTCGCGTGATATGGGAGTCGAGCGCGTATTCGTTCGACTCAAGTGTCCATTCAAGCGCCCGTCCAAGCGTACCCTTGCCCGTTGAGTTGACCAGTACGTCGCCACTCTTGACGAAGTACTTGTCCTTCCATTCGTCGGCTACCTCTGAGTCGAGACGCTTGAGCTCCTCCGGGTGGAAGCCGTCCCAGTAGATGCACGACTGGTTCAGGACCGGTACACCGCCCTCCTCTACGTACGTAGGCTGTTTGCCGCGGGTGATAGTCTCCGCGACCCCGTCAAGCTTCGATTTCTCCCAGTCCGCCGGGACTTCCATCTCACGCGGACCGAGATGTATCCGCTTGAACCCGTCGTTATCTATACCCTCGGTCAGCAAGTCCTGCATCAGCCCGCGCTTCAGTTCCTCAGTCGCCTCGATAATCTCCTCGGTCTGCCGTATCTCCTCGTCCACGGTGGAGAGCATGGCGGCGATGCGTCGCTGTTCAGGGAGCGGGGGAACGGGAATCTGAAGATTGTTCTCGAATATATCGTTCGGTACCCGCTGCCGTCCCGTGGAACCTTCCATTAACGAGATAGTGACCGCCCGGAACTGCTGCATGTTAGCGAGATAGTAGACAAACTTTGGCTCTGTCTCGCCTTCGCGGGGATGGAAGACAAGGAACTCGGTCGAACCCGACGCAAGTTCCGTTTCAACGTCCTCAACGAAAGCTATCTTGCCGTTCTCGGTACAGGGCGTTATCTTCGGGTATATCGTGTCACCGTTCTTGAACCACGTCGTTGTGCAGTCCTCCTTCTCTCGTTCCGTGAAATATGTGATACGCCTCTCGTCCTCGCTTACCGCGTCCATCGGCACGAAGTCAAAGGTGCCGGAGTCTGGCTTATCGTATCCCGGATTTAGCTCGATAACCTCGTTGAACTGCGTATGTCGCCAGTGCTCCGGTATCTCGAACTCCTTCGGTCCCAACTGCACCCGCTTGTACCCGTCGCGCACCTCGTTCTCTTCCGCTCGCTCTGCCACCTCGCTCATCTGTACTCCATCTCCTCCATGTACCCCATAAGCTCCTCGTCCGTCTCACGCCTCTCCGCCTCAAGCTCCTCCAGTTCGTCCAGCTTCTCGCTCACGTCGATAGGCTCCTCCGGCTCGGTCGTATCGACATACCGCGGAACGTTGAGGTTCCAGTCGTTCTCCTCTATCTCGTCCAACTCCACGACACGCGAATGATGCGGCTCCTCACGTCGCTCGCGGTACGTCTCGGCGATATGCGCCACGCCCTCGTCGGTGAGCCGGTTCTGGTTCGAAAGTTCCTCGTACACCTGAACGCCCGACTCTCGCAACTCCTCGTCCTCGGCGTAGATAAACTGTACCGCCCCCTCGCGCTCCTCGGGCTTGTCCTTGTTGATGACGAGGATACAGCCCGGCGAAGACGTGTTGTAGAACAGGTTCTCGGGGAGAGCGATAACCGCCTCAACGAGGTCGTCCTCCAAGACAGGCTTCCGTATCTTCTTCTCCGAACGCGACCGGAACAGAACGCCGTTGTCCATCACGACGCCCGCCCTGCCCGTCTCGTTCAGCGACGCTATCATTAGCTGTATCCAAGCCCAGTCTCCGCGGTTCGACGGCGGGAGACCGTACGTGAACCGGTTGTACGGCTCGTTGTCCTCGACCCAGTCCTTGCTCCACTCCTTCTGGTTCCACATCGGGTTCGCGATGACCTTGTCGAACTGTTCGAGCTCGTCGTGCTTCGTCACGAACTGCGGGTCGGTGATGGTGTCGCCCTTCGCTATCCCCGCGTCCTTCACCTCGTGTAGGAGCATGTTCATCTGACCGATAGCCCACGTGTTGAGGTTGCGCTCCTGCCCGTACAGCGAGAGGTCTTCCATCGTCCCGCCGTTTTCGGCGACGTGCCGCGCCGAGTAGATGAGCATACCGCCCGAACCACAACACGGGTCGTAGACGCGGTCTCCCTCGTCAGGGTCTACGCAGTCGACGATGAGCTGGACGACCTCGCGGGGCGTGTAGAACTCGCCGCCCTTCTTGCCCGCGTCGTCTGCGAACTGACGTATCAGGTACTCGTAGGCGCGCCCGAAGATGTCGGGGTCGTCGAGGTCGGCGTTCCTGTACCGGTGCTTGTCGAAATGCGTCACGAGCTTGTCGAGGACCTTGTCGCCGAGGCGTTCCTTGTCGTTGTAGTCGATGCTGCTCAGGACGCGTTCTGCTATCTCGTCGTTCTCGTCCTCGATGGCTTCGAGCGCCTTGTTGAGCGCCGCACCGATATCGGCGTCCTGCGCCGTGATGTGGTCCCAGCGCGCCCGCTCGGGCACCCAGAACTCCTCGTGTAGGTCACGGTCGTTGCGCGCCTCCTCGACCGAGACGGGGTTCTCGTCGGCTATCTCCTCGCTCTCCTCGTCGAACCGGTCGTTGACGCGCTTGAGGAACAGAAGACCGAAGATGTAGTTCTTGTAGTCCGCGGAGTCGATGCTACCGCGCAGTATGTCCGCGGCTTCCCAGAGGTGGTTACGGAGGGTGTCTAGCCCCAGCGTGTCTGGCGAACCCACTCCGGATAATGTCTCCTGTTCTGGTTCAGTCACAGTATGCTCAAACTGTGTGGGTACGTTGTTTAGCTTTTCGTTCGGGTACACCGATTCCCTTGGTTAAATTAGGGAAAGGAATAACAACGGGGACAATAAACTCAGTCCATGGTTGAGGTAGAAAATCCTGGGACAAAGAAGGTCAGTACTCTGTTGGACGATATCGACGACGGCTCCTACGTGATACCCTATTTTCAGCGGGGATTCGAGTGGGAGCCTCAGATGGTTTCCGAGCTGTTTGAATCTATCCTCCAAAACTACTATACGGGTCTGCTACTCTTCTGGGAGCTCGATGAAGCCCGCTCTGAACAGGAAGAGTGGGACCCGGTATGGGGTGCAGAACTCAACTCTGACCCGGAGAAGGCGGTTCTGGATGGGCAACAACGTCTGTCCTCTCTCTACTACGCTATTCATAATCCCAGTAAGAAGTTCCCGAGTAGAGAATCGTATTACATATTCTACCTTGACTTAATCGACGCACTGAACGGCGAGTTTGACGAAGCAATCTCGTACCGCTGGAAGACTAGAAACTACAAAGGATGGTCTGAACTAAGACAGGAAAGGGACGAGTGGATAGAAACGGGGGAAGTGCCCCTGTGTATCCTTTCGGCTGATGACCCGGACGATGCTAACGGCGAATACATCGGCTCTACTGAGTTTCGAGAATGGGCTAGTGAGTTCATAGAAGAGAACTCTGCTAGTCTCCCAGGTGACGTAGCACCATGGGACATCCGGGATATTCTTGAAACCATACTCGACTACAACTTCGTCGTATATCCGCTTGACAGCGACCGTGGAATCGACGATATCTGCAACATCTTCGCTAAGGTGAACGACACAGGAATGAAGCTCTCTACGTTTGACCTCATGAATGCCTTCCTCTACCCGTCCGGGATAGAGCTGAGAAAGGACCTCTGGGAGGGGTTGGACAACGACCAGCTCAAGAGCCTTGACTCCAATATGGACGAAAATCTCCTGAAGATAATCTCCCTCCGAAAGCAGAACTACTGCTCTTCGAAGTACCTGTACAATCTAATTCCTGGCGAAGAGACCGTTCGAGAAGAGCCCGATGGAACCAGGTATGAAGAGGTTTTAGTTGAATCCGGAGAGGAGTTTGAGGAACTCTGGGAAGAAGCCGTGGGCTACGCGGAGCAGGCACGTTCCATGATAATGAACATGGGGGACCGCGAGTTCGGAGCAATAAAAAGCGACTTCATACCACACGCAACGATACTTCCCGTTTTAGCCGCTATCCTCTGGGAATACGACGGACAAGTAGATGAGACCGAGTTCAAGCAACAACTCAAACGCTGGTACTGGTCGGCTGTCTTCTCCCAGGATTACAGCGGGTCTTCCGATACCATGATGGGCAAGGACTTCAGGGACTGGAAAAGCTGGTTAGAGACGGGGGAGACCATAGAACAGATATCGAAGGTTGATGAGGAATTCGTGAGGGAACTAGACCTCAAAGACGTGGACAAAGGTTCCGGAAGGTACAATGCAATCATATGTTTGATAGCACTAAACGGCGCGGAGGACTTCTACCGAGCCAGTATACTCGGCACCGGGGACTTCGTTGACAGCAAGATAAACGACCATCATATATTCCCGAAGAAGGTGGACGGGCTTGATGAGGAAACATCCAAGACATTTGATAGCCTTCGGGACTCTATAGTCAATCGGACGTTAATATTGGATAAGACAAATAACAAAATAAAGAATAGAAAACCTTCCGAGTATCTTGAGCGAATGGAGGAGAGAAATGGTGGGGAACAGGAAGTAAAAGAATTGCTAGAGAATCATCTTATATCTGAGACAGCCTACCGTCATCTAAAGAACAACAACTTTGACGACTTCGTGCTCCAGCGAGAGAGGGACCTAAAGGAGGAAATAGCGGGGATAGTATAGTCAAAGTGTTTACTTAAACTACTATAAAAGAACGCGGAAGCGAGTAACCGTAGTTCAGCAACATCCCGGACAAGACAGAGCATAATCGGTACCCATCGACTGAACTACCACCTAAGCTCAGCCTTGTACAGGCTGTCGTTGTACCTTACGAACCAGACACCTCTGGTATCATCTAAGATATACGGGTTTTCCTGCATGAATCTATCTTTCAACGAGCTGAATCCCTCCGTCTCTTCGCCGTAATAGGTGTCATCTATCGCCTCATTCAGGACGCTTTCGGAACTCTCAGGTGGAGCCTCTAGAGTAAACGAGTGGTTCCTGAGTAGTCTATTACTGTACTCCACAGAGCTGTTTGCCACCACCGAGGATTCATATACGTACAAGTTCCTCTCCAATGTTTCATGATCCCTAGCTGCGACAGTATAGTTTCTACCACGATGGCTTACCACTATCTCTCTTTCCTCAAGCAGTACCGATCTGTTCCTTTCTTTGAGTTCATACAACTGCTCAGTAATGATACGGGGGTTAGAGTCTCGGATACTGTCTATCTTTCTCTCTATCGGTTCCCTGTCTACATTTGGTAGTTCTCTCAGCCTATACTGAGCAGGTCTCTGTGTCCTCGTCACGTTTACTCTTATCCCCTCCGCCGTGACCTTTCCCACCTCTCTCTGTGATAGTCTGTAGTATGCGCCTCTGTACTGGACTGTATCCTTGTCAGAAAACTCGCCGGTAAGGAAGGAATCCTCGGTGGTTCTTTCTGAAGTTCCGTTACTTAGTGCGGTCCTGACGGACGGGTGTAACGAATCCGGATCTACGGTTGTCGACTCTGCTACCTCTGTCGGTCCGTCCAACCGTTCGAAGCTTGCCGTAGCGTCGGCATGTATACATCCGGAAGAGACGACAAACAGGAGAAGTAAGGCGATAGCGAGAGGTATACCCTCTACCGTATTTTGCATCTGTGACCGCAGAGTTAGCGCCTCTGAGGGGTTTCTGCTCATTCGGTGTCCTGTATGCCCCGACGGGGTTTGTATGTAACGTAGGAAGAAACGTTCATTTCAGTTATACATCGTCGGTGGCGTAACTGAACGTACTATTAGTATAGAAAAAGTGCCTAACGGGGTCTCAGAATTCTGAGAGCCGTAACTCAGAATCGCGATGGAGGAGTACAACGAGATTCCCACAACCGAATTTATGAGGGGAGTTCCGAAGGCAAAAGCGCGTTTTTGTATTACGTCGGAATAATGAATACTCAGTAACCTACAGTAACACGAGAGATGGGTTTCAGTATATCCGGACCTTCGGGCACCTTACGGATAGTATTGTTCGTGCTACTCGGAATAGGTGTTACAGGTTACGGGGCGTATAGCTATACCTCACAGGCATCGGCACTGAACTCCGCGGTAGAGGTCGACGCCACCGTGACATCGACGTCGGTTGAGGAGGACTCAAGAAGGCGTGGGGTAGACTACATACCACAGGCTACCTTCACGTACACGTACAACGGCGAGGAGTACACATCTTCGAACGTCTATCCTGGTCCTTTAAGCAAGAAGTTAAAAACCGAAGACGCAGCCGAGTCAGCACTCGAAGGCTATCAAGAAGAGGAAACGGTGACTGCGTACGTGCCACAGGGGGAACCCGAGAACGCATATCTGAAGCATGAGCGTAGCGCCGAGCCACTTGTGCTAACCGGGTTCGGTGTCCTGTTCCTCGTGGCGTCTATCTATGCGGCTGTCAAGAACTAACCGACTCCACCGGTTCCTAAATTTCTCGTTTCCGGAAGTATATGCCATATACCTTCACCCCATTATGAAAAACGAATATCTTCTCCATCGTTATGTATTTTTTATATGAGAGGCAACTGAGATTATGGACTCCGGCGAGTCCTTCCCGACCAGACGCGGTACGGCTTATCTCACCGACAGAGCCGTTCGTTTCGAGGAGTCCTTGCCCGGACTCGTCAAGCGGCTATATTCGGGGTACTGGAAGGGCGGTACATGGTGGCGAAAGTTGATGTTTGTCAGCTACCTCCTCGCTTACCCTGTGGCGGTCTGGTCGCTGTCGACGGTGTACCAGAGAGGAGGGTTCCCTTTCGTAACCGCCACCGTCGGGTTGTTAGCCGTCCTGTTAGTGCTGGACTACGCTCGCGGATTCCGGTCACCTGACCGTATCCCGCTTGACTCTATAGAGGGCGTATCTATCACCCGTGGAAGGAAAGCACTGACACGTCCCAGGGTCATTATCAGGTACTCCAAGGGAGGGTCCACGTACAAACGCAGAGTAAACCTACCCTCGCTGTATACGACCCAGGGTGAAGCTGCGTACGAGGCAGTAGAGACGGCTTTCAGAGAAAGGGGTCTATGAGACAGTTCTACCTGTACCACCTCTCTCTTGGGGTCACCGGAGGGGCGCTGGGGATGGGTTCGGTCTCAACTATGCTGACCGCCGGGTTAAGTCTCCCCTCGGGCTGGCAAGCATAGGTGGCGTTGGACTGTTGGTCGCAGCGGTGTACGATCTCGCTACGGCGAACCCCGAGGAGTTCTCCGTGGGACGAGCTAGGGTCGCCCTCGTCGTTGTAGCGGCTCTGTTGGCGGTTATCGGTGTCGGACTCCAACTGGCAGGGTAACTCCAACAGGATGTCTCGTCGGACGGGATAATCACCCCGACGGTACTACCGGCAGCTACGGCGATAGACGGAGTCCATAAATTATACTCCACGTGATAGCCATACGTAACCCACATGGGAAGCAGGGCTACGCCGGCACATCGGAGCGAAAACGCCCGGACAGCTGTCGGGGTGGCTATCGGTCTGGTTCTTCTCGCTTTCTTCTCCGACTCGGTGAC
>NZ_RKLV01000011.1:0-24197 GCF_026242195.1 Halorutilus salinus
GGCGTGCGTTTTTTGTCATAGGCACTCAGAAAACGCCACGCCTCATTCTTCATTCATTCCTTATCTGAACACCGCCGTCATCATCGGCGCGAACCTCCCCAACCGTCTTTACGCCGGACGACGTAACCCGACCATGTTGTTCTGTGACACACCCGTCCAGTCGGCTGTCGCCGCCGTGATCGGAGGTCTCGTAGGCGGTCTCACAGCCGTCTCGCTCGGCTTAGGCACCGTCGGTGTCGCGGTTCTCGCAGGTGTCCTCGGCGGCGCGGGCGACATGATCGCGCACCTCGTGCGCCGCGATGAACAGTTTGAGGAAGCCGTCTCACGCGTCCGGCGGTAGACATTTGGGTCGCCGTCCGCAACGACGACCATGAGGTACGAAACACGCGGAGACGCTGGATGGCTCACCTTCGACCGTCCCGACAGCGCGAACGCGCTCACGCCCGAAACACTCGACGAGGCTGTCGAACTCCTCGGACGTGCATCCGACGAACGCATCGCAGTCCTCGCCGGCGAGGGCGAACATTTCTGCGCGGGCGGAGACCTCGAAGCCATAGCGTCGATAGACGGTATCGACGAGGCGCGCGACTTCGCCGACGGCGTCGTGGGCCTGCTCCGCGCCGTCGAGACAGCCCCCGTCCCTGTCATCTCAGCCGTCGACGGCGACGCCTTCGGCGCAGGCTTCGAACTCGTCGTCGCGTGTGACCTCGCCGTCGCCTCCGAGGACGCGCGTTTCGGCACCCCTGAGACACGTATGGGCGTACAGCCACCCCTTACTGTCGAACGCGTCGCGGAGACGGCAGGACGGAAGCGGGTCGCGGAGATGGCGTTCACGTGCGAACCTATAGACGCGGAGACGGCGGCGGACTGGGGCGTTATCAACCGCGCCGTACCCGCCGACGACGTAGACGACGAGGTCATGGACACCGTCTCGTCGATAGCCCGTTCGGACGCAGAGGCTACACGTGTCACAAAGGAACGTATTACGGCGCGTGACGACTACGACGAGATAAGCGAGAGGATGGCGGAACGTCTCACAGCACCCGAGACACGCAGACGTTTCCGGACTGCGGCGGAAGGGATAAACGACGGCTGATACGCACAAGTCTTTTGACCGTAGCGCCGAACCGTGGCGTATGGCTATAATAGAGGTTGGCTTGCTCGTACTCGCCGTACTCGCGCTCGCCGCCGTCTACCTCACGATGAAGGTAGTCAAGCCTCTCGCGTACAACGCTATCGTGGGTCTCGTCCTACTCGCGGCGGTCAACTTTACGGGCTTCGTCGAGGTCGACATAACACTGTTCGCCGTCGCACTCGTCGCCGTCGCGGGCGTACCGGGCGTCGTACTCGTCGTCATTCTCTCTGTCGTTGGCGTCGCCTTCGTCCCCGAAACAGCGGCTGTCCTTGTCTTCTGATTCGGACTTTTAATAAGAAGCCGGCGCCTAACCCCGCGTATGTCGGACGACTCGGACCTGCGCCTCCCCGACGACGACGAGGTACTGGGTATCGTCGAGTCGATGCTTGGCGCGAACCGGCTCAAGGTGCGGTGCATGGACGGCGAGACACGGACGGCTCGTATACCCGGACGTATGAAGAAACGCGTCTGGATAAACGAGGACGACGTCGTAATCGTCGAACCGTGGGACTGGCAGGACGAGAAGGCGGACGTAAACTGGCGGTACGAGGGTCAGGCGGCGGACGAGCTACGCGAGGAAGGCTACCTCTGAGTTTCGGTTCACGGTCGGAGGGATTAGCGACAGATTCAAGTACGTACGTTAATGAGGTTACACCGGAGGAAACGTCTTTGGAAGTCTCTGGCAAGCTCCTGTGTCTGGTGAGTTCGCGCGTCGAGGAAGAAGATGGCTCTTACGTCGTAGAGATCCCCGAAAGCGAGATAGACGACGGCGACGTACAGGTGGGTGAGGTCTACAGCGTCGGTCTCGTCGGTAAGAACGGCGGAAAGCCCGAGTCGTCTGGTGGTGGGGGTCAGCTACAGCCGCCCGTGGAGGAGGGAGAGATACGGTACGTCGAGATCGAGGATATAGGCAAGCAGGGCGACGGTATCGCGCGCGTCGAGCGGGGTTACGTCATCATCGTGCCCGACGCCGAGGTCGGAGACCGTGTAAAGGTCGAGGTCGACGAGGTCAAGGAGAACTTCGCGGTCGGTGAGGTTCTCGAAGAGGACGCCTTCGACTGATAGACCGGCGTAAACCGTACACGTTTTGTGCCCCGCCTACGACGGTTACGACAAGCCGGGGTAGTCTAGTCTGGTAAGGCGCCTGCCTCGAGAGCAGGTGGGCGTAAGCCCACAGGGGTTCAAATCCCCTCCCCGGCGTCGACAAGAAGATTCACCGACTTACTGTGTTTTGAGCTATAAACCGTCGTTCCGGTTGGCATTAACACGGTCGTCCGAAGACGGCTTTTAGATGAGGGCGAACTCCGCCGTGGTCGGAGAAAGGTCAAAGCCACCCATATCAGGCACGTTACCCCATACGTTCGTCCTCGCCGTCGGAGACGTACCGGTAGAGCGCAAGCTCACCGTCACTGACCTCGACGTACGTGTTATGCACCGGAGCCGTCGACTTCCACGAACCCGCGTTCGCAACCGTGTTGTCCTTACGGACGTACGGCGCGTGTGTATGACCGTAGACGAGCTTGTCGGCGTCGGTTCCGTCGAGGTATCCGTGTGCGCGTCTCTCGCGTCGGGGGTACTCGCAGTCTTCGGACGAACCGCCGTCGGGTCGTAGACGTGTCTTTATGCCACCGACAACGTCCCGGAAACCAGCGACGAACGGATCCTTACGCCCCCGCGTGGGGTCTATCTCGCCCCTATCGCCCGCTCCTGAGAGGTATCCCGACAGACGTTTGGAATGGAGACCGTCGAAGTCGTCGCCGTGGGTGAAACGGATACGCGTTCCGTCCTGATCGAGCGTGTAGCTACCGCGGAAGTCGATCTCGTACCGCGCCCCGTCGAGCTGGTCAAGGTAGATATCGTGGTTGCCGAGGACGAGACTGACGGGAACCGCGTCGGCGAGCCTCTTGAGAAGACCGAGCGTTTCGGAGGTTTCCCAAGCCACACCGAAAGGGTCACGCCGAACCATGTCCCAAAGGTCACCGAGTAGGACGGTCTCCTCCACAGAACCCCGGCTCTGGTAGATCTCACCGAGGAAGGCGTTGAACGCCTCGGCGTCGGAGTTCTTGGCACCCAGATGGACGTCACCCACAGCGACGACCCGGCTCATAGAGAATCTCCTTTCACACGGTCTATACGCTGTTGAGGTAGATAGTCTTTCTGTCTGGTGTTAGGCGCGGGACTGCACCGGGACACACGGAAACGGGCGTTCGTCGCAGGCTCAGATCAGGCTGAAAAGCCACGAAAACATCCCTGAGAAGAAGATCAGGATGATGATGACAGGCACAGCCCTAAGCGCGACGTTGCGTCTGGGCAGGTGCCGAGCCTTGTTCGACCAGTTGATAACGGAGCCTCCTACCTGAAACGGTGCGAACAGGTCACGGCGGCGTAACGGCTCCGACGACTCCACGAGTTCCACCATCCAATCACGGAACTGTCTCACGTCGGGGTGGTCGATTGTATCACGCGTTATCTGGACGTTTATCTCCGTGTTGTACTTGAACGCAATCTGCGTGATGTTCGCGGAGCCGAGTATGCAGGTCGGTTCGGGACCGTCACGTATGTAGAGCTTTGCGTGAAGTCCACGCGGCTGTTTGTAGAGGCGAACCTGATCGTTGTCGTCCATACCCCAGAGGTCGTACGCGATCCGTGGCGAGAACTGATCCGACGCGGGGCTTACGACCGCCACCAGTTCGTTCTCGTGAGACCTTTCGAGGAAAGAGACGATGTCGTCACGTATCGCACGGTATCCCTGATACGTGAAGTATCCGCTGACGATGTAGACGGTTCCGTCACCGGCGAAAAGCTCTGACAGCGCATCCTTGAACCGCACGTCCGAACTGTCCGTGTCGAGCAGTCTAACACCGGGTTCCTCCTCCGTTCGACTCATTAGTGCGCCTATAACGTCTATGCATATTGAAGCTGTGGATGTACACCGAAACCGTCAATACGGTTCGTCGTGACCGTTTCGGAGAGCTAAGATGACACAGAAAGAAGACAGAACGGAGGACTGGCGGCTGGATCTTCTTGTGTCTGCTCGGCTTCATCTTCAAGCCTTCCTAACCGACGAACCCCTCTACCCGTTCTACCTCGGCTTTCGAAGAGGAGCGCGCCCTTCTCCGATCAGACATCCTCCGGATCGTAGTCGTACTCGTCGGAGTCGGCGAGAGACGTGTCGTCGGCGCGTGACTCGTGAACCTCGAAGATCCCGTCGGAGAACATATCCTCCCTGTCGTCGTCGGTCGTCTCGCGCTTCTTCTCCTCCTTCTCGAAGAGGTACGCGAAGAACCCGAACATGGGAACCGCGACCGACCGTAACCCCCATCTCCGGGCGTCCATACCGTGGTCGGGGGCGTCGAGGTAGGCGTACACGGACGCCGTTAGATGCGCTGTCAGGGCAACGGCTATAACCGCGACATCAACCGGATTCATGTACGGTATACGTGACCCACGGTTAAAACGTCGTCCCTGCCCCTCGACGTAGACTCAGGGCTTAGACCGCCTTGCATATATGCTTACGTACCTCGTGTTCCCTATCCTCGCATACGCGTACGGCTTCGGTCAATGTGGAGAGCACGGGATGGTCGGTCTGTAGCTCCTCGTAAAGGTATCCGGTTAGAGAGTTATGTCTCAGTCCAGCCTCAGTCGCCTCCTTGGTCGTCTTAGACAGCGTCTCCTGTCTCTCCTGAATAAGGCTTTCGCAGTCGTCGTGGAGGTAGATCAGGCTTCCGTGTTTCTGCCTAAGCTCGTCGAAGCCGAGACCGAGGAGTTCGTCTTCGGTGACGAGGCTTTCGTCGAGCGACTCGACGGCTTCGATAGCCGCCCCTACCGACGCCTTCTCGGTTCCGAGTGCCTCTTCCAGTACACGTAGCTGTGACCGTCTCTCGTCCACCGACGAAAGTACAGCCTGTTTAAGCTCCGAGCCGAACCCGGCTTCGCGGTCGCGGAGAAGCACCGAGGCGAACTCGGTACCAAGCTCGCCCGACATGCTCCTCGTGAGATCCCTTTCCGGCTCGCATCGGTTCAACGTCTCGTCGAAGGCTTCGACGACATCGCCGCATACGCACCCCGTCGTCGGATCGGGCGAGGCTACGGTACGGACGCCGCCGCTCCCGTCACCCCGAAAGCCGGCTACGGAAGCCGTGTCGGCACCGTTCATACCGTGCACCTTCTGACGAAAACGTTCGATCTGTGTGAGCTTTTCCGAGGTTATCTCCTTCTCCCGTTTCACCGTTCGGAGCGCCCTGTGTGCGGTGGTTTCCGATAGGTCGATGCTTTCTTGACACATCTGTCCGAACCCATGTTTTAGGCTAACCTAAAAAGACATAACGGTTCCGGTTTCCGTCCGTGTTCCGCGCAGGCTGTCAGAGGCTGGTGGTTATTAGTTACGGCTGGCGAAAAGCGGCGGCGTCGGTGGCTTCCATCGATGTTCGACGCCGACCACTGATCAGGCGCTACCGTCACCCGACGCGTCGGTGCCACCGGGTCGGACACGGTTCGACGCCGACTATGACCGGACGCTACGGCGGTGCCGATCTGCTGAACCTTCTCTGCATCTCGCCGTCCTCGTCACGTATCTCCACGACGTAGCTCTTCTGACCTACGACCTCGACCATCTCGTCCTTACGCACCTCGAACCCGTACGGTCTTTCCTCCACGGTAACGAGAGTCCTTTCGCCCGAACTCACGACGACCTGTCCGACGCCTTCCGCCTCGGTGAGTTCGCATTCGATGACCTCGCCCCTGTCGACGCATCCGAGTTCGGGGTTGATGTTCGAACCGCCTGAGGCGACGTCGAAGCTGAGGAACATGAAGCCGGGTGCGTACGTACCCACGACGAGTACGAGGAGTATGAAGAACGTTAGGTTGATCTTCGACATCCTCTTTGCGAGCTTGTTACGTAGACCGCCGCGTCGTTTTCTCCATCTTATGACGAGAGGTATGATTACGAGATGCGTAAAAGGTCCGTAGAAGAAGACGAGTACGCCGTACGCTATGACGTAGTCGATGATACGCGCACCGGGTAGGTACGAAAGGAACAGGTTGCCGCCAGCCCAGAGGAAGACGCCAAGGAAGGCGAGCGCACCGCTCTTGAGAAGACGCCAGATAGGCGTGTTGGCGTAGTAGATACTGAGGGTGTTCCGCCACCCCTGCCGGACGAGGTTCGTGACGGCGTCTAACATCTCAGGGTCCTATGCTCCAGAGCTGTGAAAGCAGGTACCAGTTGGCGATATACACTACGATGAACGCGCCGAGGAAGATCAGGGTTATGACGAACGTACCGCGCATGTCGAACTTATGTACGGGTTCGTCGCTCTCGAACTCAACACCTTCGTCGGGTACGAGATCCGAACCGGGTAGCTTCCTCTCACCGAACAGAACCGAGGCGAGGGCGACGACGACGAACGCCGCACCTGAGATGATAGCGAGGAGTGCGAATGGACCGAATATCATCATCAGGGGTTCGGCGGCTGAGAGGCTGAAGTCGGTTCCGGGTATATCACGTACGACGCTGTGGATCCTCCGCGGAACCCCGTACAGAAGACCTATGTACATCAGCATGAGCGTAGCCGCCGTCATCGTAGCGGCGTAGAGGTAGGGCTGAAGTGAGGCGAGCCTACCGAAACGGAACTCTCGCATGAACATCGTCCTTATCACGAAGTAGACGAGACCCATGAACGCGATCGTGGTTCCGAGCGCGACGGTTCCGTGGAAATGCCCCACGGTTGCGAGCGTACGTACCCACGTCATGTTCAGCTGAACCTGTCCCATGACGACGCCCGTGATACCGCCGACGAAGCCGAACAGTATTATGGAGAATATGGTTGCGGAGAAGACGGGGTTCTTCCACGGCGCGTTGGTAAGCCAGCCGAAAAGACCGCCGCCCTTCCCGCGTCTGCGGCGTCCGGCTTCGATGCCCGCCGGTATGGCGAAGGCGTGTATGAGGCTCGCAAGCGTAGCGCCGTAGAATGCGTACGAAGCGTTCCAGATACGCCAGCTAATCGAGACGACGGGGTCGGAGAGGAGATGGTGCGCCGCTCCGAGGTTGATGAAGAAGATGTACAGGACGAACGCCGTACGCGAAACCTTCTCGCTCACGACCTCCGCGCCTCCGACGATATGTGTTAGGAAGTACCAGACGGTCACCATCGCAACGAGGTTTATCTGCTGGGTTCCGTGTCCGATTATCCAGAACACCTGTCTGTACACGGCGGCGTCTATGGATTCGAGTATCTCTATACGCCACAGGAAGGCGTAGACCATGACCGCGAGTCCGCCGAGGAGCGCCTCGACGGCGATTATGGATGTCACAAACGCGCCGAAAGTAACGAGTGGTAGGCTTCCGCCCTCGCCCCAGCTTTTCTCCTGCCAGAGTGAGACGAAGAACGGTAACGCGGCGACGACTGAGCCGAGTATGAAGATTATGGCTCCGGCGTAAAAGTAGGGCGACGAAGGAAGCGGAGCGTACGACGTGAGGAGCGGCGCTTGGTTAGGTGCCTCCGTCGTCCATATGGCGTAGTTTATGACGAGAGCGCCCGTGACCATCGTCCCCCATCCGACCTTAGCTATCTTGGGAATGGGCAGGCGGCGTCCGAGTACCATCGGCCCGCCGACGTACAGTATCGCTATCTCCATGAAGACCATCCAGAATATGAGGAGGTTCCATGCGTGAAGGCTAAGCCATCTGTAGAACTCCTCAGGTCCCAGAAGACCGACGAACTCCCACCGTGTCAGAGCGACGCCGATTGCGAAGAATCCGCCTACGACGAGAGCCACGACCGCCGTGAGACCGAAGACCTTGACGGGGTTCTCGACGGAGCGGTGTATGCTCATACCCGTCACGTTACACGTCCTGAAGCCGTCCTCGTCGTAGTCGTTGTCGAAAAGATCGAATATCATACGTTCACCTCATCACGTACCTCGATAACCCCGTGCATACTGCTGTGACCGACGCCACAGAACTCGTTGCAGATAACGTGGTACGTACCGGGTTCGTCGAACTCCATCTCTATCACCCATTCGTATCCGGGTAGAGCCAGAAGATTGGTATGCTGGCTCAGCACGTCCTCAGGACGTATCGAGAAGCCGTGTTGGACATCGTACGAGCTTATATGGAACTTGTACGTCTTACCCGTTTCAACCACGACGGGTAGACCGCGCCACTGGAAACGTATACCTGCGACGTAGATATCGTCGCTCGGAGGTACGATAGAGCCGTCAAGGGTTTCCGCCTCTTCCCTGTAGCTCTCGACCTTCTCCTGATACTCCTCCGTCGAAACGTCGTACGTCTCGCCTATGGGGTTCTGGTCGCCTATACGTGTCCATAGGCTCATCCATCCGAACAGTATCATCGACCACGCGACGCTCAGACCCAGCCAGATCGACTCGCGTCTGTTGACGGGAACGTCCCACCAGTCTTCGTCAGGCGGCTTTATGGGTGAACCCATCTCATCCCTCCGGTATCAGGAGTATGTCTGCAAAGCCCCATCCCACGTAAGACACAGCGAAGAAGATGAGCGCGGCGATGGCTAACAGCCAGATCCTGTCGTACAGCCTCTGTACCCACGGCTTCTCCTTGTTCTTGGATTCGGACATCTTCTTTCCGATGTTACCACGCGTTTATCATAGGGATTCTGCCTTACATGTTCGTATCAGTCGAGAAAGAGGCTCTCAACGGCGTCTCCGTCCGCTGACCCGAACGGCTCTGTGATACGTTCCGCGGTTCTCTCCGCCGCCCTGCGGAGTATCTCGCGCTGACGGTCGTCGGCTTCCATACGCCGTACGGCGGTGGCGACGGCTTCGTCGACGAGACGGTGGCGTTTCCGAAGTACACGCTCCGGTACATCGTCCCCGGCTTCCTCGGCTTCCTCCGCCTCCACACCGACCGTGCTACTCATCGACATGCACCCGCGTCACGTATCCGCCGCACCCGCATCTTTCGACGTACTCTACACGGACGCCGTCAAACTCGTCCTCGACGGCACCGTGTAGGTAGTCGGACGGATGCCCGTGGTTTCCGTGGGTCACGAGGTTGACGAAGTACCCCTGCGCGGTACGCCGGACGGCGTCCAGTCCATCCTCTACGACCTTACCGCGGTCGTCGGCGTACTCAGGTCGTTCGAGGTCGGCGGACCACGTCTCCTCGCGTAACTCGTCGGCTTCGGAGGACAGTTTACCCATAGATAGACATAGGTCTCCGTCCGTATACGGTCAGCCCCGAACCCGTTCGGGTGCTTGGCACGACGGAGACGGTTAGACGTCGGTCATCTCCCTGACGAGGGCGCGCCGTATAACAGTCAGTATGAGAAACTCGCGTTTCTTCTGTGTCGCGCAGTGCTCGCAGTCAGCCATCTTGGCGACGGCATCGTCGATTTCGTCTCCGTGTTGTTCTTCGAGAGCGTCGAGTAGGGCTTCGACCTCCGGCGAGACGGAGTCGGCGGTTTCTTCGACAGCCTCGGACATCTCATCGGGTACTGTGTACGAAACCACGACGGTGTTCGCCTTGTAGTACTTGGTCGTGCCGCCGCGCCCCTCCTCCAGACGCGCAACCTCGACGAGTCCGGCGTCCCTGAGACGGTTGACGTGGTGGCGGACGGTGTTCTCCGAAAGCTCTATACCCCTGCCGGCGAGCGCCTCGTGGACATCGCCGACCTTCATCGGTTCCTCGGAGAGTATGTCGAGTACGGCTGTACGCACCGGGTCGTCAACAGCCGCCGAACTCTCCGGGTCGCGGACGACGATATCCTTCAGACGTACATCGGATGAGAACTCCGCCATACCGTCCGTTCGAACCGGCACGACTTAGTTCTGACCGTCAAACCCACGGCAGGCTGTCGGTAAGTTGTCACGGAGTGTTAGCACGCTGTCACGGGACATTAACACGCTGTCACGGGACATCCAACTATTTTTCACGGCATCTGGAAAATAGTTAAACTCCAACGGGACGTATAGACGAATGCAATGACACAGACAACACAGTACCGCGTGCTCGACTTCGACTGTCCGACGTGCGCAAGCAACGTCGAGAAGGCGCTCGAAGGAACAGAAGGGGTCGAGGACGTTGAGGTACATTTCACGACGGGACGTATCGAGGTACACCACGAGGAAGACACTGAGACGGACACGCTGAAGACGGCGATACAGAACCAAGGATATACACCGGAGGCTGTACGGGGATGACGGATACGGGGATAACGGACGTAAGGAGATGGCTTCTTAGCCATCGAAAGCTCCTCACGACGGCTGTAAGCGGCGTGCTCTTCGCCGTCGGCTGGAGTCTCGTCTACGTCGGCTACGGTGTGTCGGGGGATGTCGCCCTTCTCGTTGCGGCTTTTGTCGGCGGGTACGACGTTGCGAAGAAGGCGTACCACACGCTCAGAAACGGTACGGTCGACATAAACGCGCTCGTGACGCTTGCCGCCGTCGGTGCGATCGGTATAGGCGAGTACTGGGAGGCGGCGGGGGTTGTCTTCCTGTTCTCGCTCGGCGGCTACCTCGAAGGACGTACGATGCGCAGGACGCGCGCCGCGCTTCAGGAACTCTTGGAGAGAGCGCCTGATACAGCCGTCGTGCGCCGCGACGGAAAGGAGGTTGAACTCCCCGCGCACGAGGTCGAAGAAGGGGAGGTGGTCGTCGTACGTCCCGGTGACAGTATACCTGTCGACGGTGTCGTGACACGTGGGGAGAGCGCCGTCGACCAGTCGTCGGTCACGGGCGAGAGCGCGCCGGTACGTAAGACCGAGGACGACGAGGTATACGCGGGTACTGTCAACCGGGACGGGGCGCTTGACGTACGCGCCACAGGGACGGGGAGCGACACGACACTACAACGTATCATACGCCGTGTCGAGGAGGCACAGGAGGCGAAGTCACCGACAGAGACGCTGGTCGAGAAGTTCGCTAAGTACTATACGCCCGCAGTCGTCCTTCTGGCTGTCGGAACGTACGTGGTCACGCGTGACGCCATGGTTTCGCTCACGTTGCTCGTCATAGGATGTCCGGGCGCTCTCGTTATCGGACCGCCCGTCAGCATCGTCAGCGCTATCGGGAACTCAGCGCGCAACGGCGTCCTCATGAAGGGCGGCGAACACCTCGAAAGGGCAGGCAAGATAGACCTCGTAGCCTTCGATAAGACGGGTACGCTGACCAAGGGCGAGACGGTGGTCTCGGAGGTGCGCGGCTTCGGTGTCGCCGACGAAGAGGCTCTACGCCACGCCGCTGTTGCGGAGAGGAGGAGCGAGCACCATCTCGCCGACGCCGTTCTCGACGAGTACAGGGGTCGAGACGGGTACGCGACCGACGGCGGCGCGGAAACTGCCGAACATCCCCTTCCGGAGCCGGAGACGTTCGAGGTTGAGGCTGGTAAAGGCGTCACAGCGACGTACAACGGTAGGCGCGTACTCGTAGGTAACAGCCTCTTTCTCAAAGACGAAGGCGTTGAGGTTCCGCAGGAGGTCGCTGAGTACTCCGCCGACCGCGAGAAGGAAGGCGAGACGGCGGTCTACGTCGCGGTCGACGGCTCCGTTGTGGGCGTGATATCGCTACGTGACGAGGTACGTGACGCCACAGCCGATGTCGTGGAGGAGCTGAAAGACGCAGGTGTACGGACGGTGATGCTCACGGGCGACAACGAACGTACGGCGCGCGCGGTCGCCGAGGAGGTCGGTATCCAAGAGTACCATGCTGAACTCCTGCCGGAGGACAAGCAGGAGATAGTAGAGGAGCTACGCGGCGAAGGAAACGTCGTAGCCATGGTCGGCGACGGTATAAACGACGCCCCGTCGCTCGCAGTCGCTGACGTGGGTGTCGCAATGGGTGCGGCGGGTACGGACACAGCGATAGAGACAGCCGATACGGCTCTGATGGCGGACGACCTTCGACGTATACCGTACGCCGTCGGTCTGAGCAAGGCGACACGTAGGAACATAGTAGAGAACGTCGGTATCGCAGTAGCCACGGTGGTCGTGTTGCTCGCAGGCGTCTTCACGGGGTACGTCACGATGGCGACAGGTATGCTCGCACATATCGTCAGCGTTCTCGTGGTGATCATGAACGGAATGAGGCTGACGTGGTACCGATGACGGGCGAAGACAGCACCATCCGGGAGGTCAGCTACAACGAAGCCGAGCCGGTACGTATACGTGACCCCGTCGCCGAGGCTCTGGCGGTACTCGAACCCGGCGAGCCGTTCGTCTTCACCTACGACGACGTTGTGAAGCAGGCGGGGCATTCGTGTCCGACCGCCGCCGGTTCGTTCCGTGTGGTGCAGAAGGGACTCGGTGAACTGTACACCGACGAGCATCCGGTTCGCGGCGGTATAGCCGTCCGCGTCGCCGGAGAGAAGGACGATGCGGCGTACGGCGTCATATCACGTATAATCTCGTATATCACCGGGGCGGCGGAGGAAGACGGCTTCGGCGGACTCGCAGGGGGGTACGGCGCAAGGAAGAATCTGATCTCCTTCAATGCCGTCGACGAAGGCGACGGACCCACGTTCGTCTTCGAACGCACCGACACGGGCGACGCTGTGAAGGTAGTCTACCACGTCTCGGAGGTTCCCGACGCGGGTTCCGGCACCGAAAACCTCGGAAACCTCATCGATGGTACGGCGACCGACGAGGAGCGCGAGAGGTTCAGACGCGACTGGCACGACAGGGTTCGGACGGTGCTCTCCGACGACAGCCTGTTCAGCGTCAGACCGACCGGCTGAGTCTACGTCGGCACTCGGAACCGGGCGTCCGATAGGCGTGGCGTCGCACCGTTCGGTTGGGCTTACCGTGCCTAACCGAAGAACTCCTTGACTATCTTCTCCTCGGCACGGTGCAGAATCTCGCTACACGTCGACTTTGCGATACCAATCTCTTCGGCGACCTCCGACAGCGAAGACTCGCGCGGCGTGTCGTAGTAACCCATGTAGAGCGCCGTCTCCATCACGTTGCGCTGTTTGTCTGTCAGGAACTCCTCAGACCTTACCTCGTGGACGTACTCAAGCTCGTAGCTTATCCCCATGGTATCGAAGACCGAATCCAGCTCCGACAGCCTCTCGCGCGATGTCGTCAGCTCCCAGTTTCCGGTGCCGTCGCGTATCTCGAAAGGCATCCGTACGGGTATACCCGAACGCCGCGCCGCGAGAAGCATCATCGGCTTACCTGTCTCGAACTCGACCAAGGCTTCGTTACCTTCGCTCCAGAGAAGCTGTATCTCGGCTATGGCGTCGTGTTCGGATATCTCGTCCGTTATTTCCTCTATCCTTCCGTCGGCTTCCACCTCAACGATACCCACACCGCGTCCCTCCGACGCGAAAGCCGACAGTACGCGGAAGACAGCATCCGGGTAGCTCTTGGAGACATCGCTCACCCATGCGTCGTCGGGTATCTCTATCGACAGGCTCGCCTTTGGCAAGTTACTACGGTTAGTTCATACAGCCTAATATAGATAATCATGAACGTGTTCGGGGTACCTTCTCAGCCGTCGTAGCCGTCGGGTACGTACGCGCAGAGAGGGTCGGAGCCGAGAGGGTCGCCCGTCGTAGCGTAGGCGCGCGACCGCGAACCGCCGCAGACGGCGCGGTACTCGCACGCCCCGCATTTGCCGTTCAACGCGTCCTTGTCGCGGAGGTTCTCGAACAGTTCGGCGCCACGGTAGATGTTTACGACGGACTCCTCGCGGACGTTTCCGGCGCTAAGGGGCAGAAAGCCCGACGGATAGACCTCCCCCGTATGGCTGACGAAAGCGAAGCCGTCGCCCGCGGTCACGCCTCCGCGGCGCGACGACCGACCCGTCTCTGCACCGACGCGGCGGTAGTGGGGCGCTTCGGTCGTCTTGACACCGAAGCCGTACGCTTCGCTCGTATCGTGTAGCCACCCCATGACGCGCTCGGCGCGTTCGGGCGTGATAGGTTCGAGGAACGAACCGCGTCCGACGGGGACGAGGAAGAAGACGCTCCAGAGAACCGCGCCGAGTTCGTCGACGAGTTCGGCTATTTCGGGGAGTTCATCGACCGTCTCTGCACAGACGGTCGTGTTGACCTGTACGGGAAGACCCGCGTCACGCGCGTCGTCGACGGCGCGCAGTGTCTCGTCGAAGCTTCCGCTCTCGCCCCTGAAGTCGTCGTGTGTCTCGGCGGTCGCGCCGTCGATGCTGACCGCCATACGTTTCAGACCCGCGTCGGCGAGCCGGCGGACGTTGTCGGTCGTCAGGCTCGCTGTTCCGCTCGGCGTCATCGTAACGCTCAGACCTATCTCATCGCCGTACTCGACGAGTTCTATGGCATCGTCTCGTTTGAGAGGGTCACCCCCCGAAAGGACGACGAGCTGTCCCTCACCGAAGTCGCGCACGTCATCGAGGAGGCGTTTTCCTTCGCGCGTCGTGAGTTCGTCAGGGTGGCGTTCGGGCTGAGCGTCGGCGCGGCAGTGGTCGCACGCGAGTTCGCACGCCTGCGTAAGCTCCCATACGAGGACGACGGGGCTACGTGAGCTGTCCATATGAGAGGTAAGTTCTCGTGTGGTATCGGAGTTTCACCGAACACGTTAGGGTGGTACGGATCGGAGAAGATATACCGCTACGGTTTACAGACCGAATATGAGGAAGGAGGTTGGTACGAGCCTCTACGCCGGCTTTCTTTTCACCGTACTCGGTCTGACGGCATGGGCAACGGGTCAGCCGTTCGTGTTCCCCAGCCTCGGACCCTCGGCGTTCATGCTCGCGTTCGAGAGGCGCGCGGATCGCCGACGCGGATACCGTGTCGTAGCCAGCCACGGTATCGGTGGCGTCGCAGGACTCGCCGCCTACGTCGTCCTCGCGTCGGGTATCGTTATAACCGAGCCGACCACAGCTTTCTCGTCCGAAGGTCTCCGTCTCGCTGTTAGCGCAACCGTCTCCGTGGTCGCCACGAGCTGGGGCATGATAGCGGTCGACGCGGTTCATGCCCCGGCGTGCGCAACCACGCTCATCGTCTCTCTCGGCCTCCTGTCGACGCCCGCACAGGTCGGTATCATGATGGTCAGCGTCGTCGGTCTCGTCGTGATACACACGGGTGTACTCGTCGGTGACGGGCATCCCGTGTACCGCGGCTCCGGATAGCCTCTCCCCAACAGACGGCTCCCGAACCGGTTCGGGGTGAAAACAACGGTGTTAGGTTGCATGAGAGACGAACGGTTGCCAATGGAAGCCACGAACCCCGCCGTAGCGCTCGCGCTTCTGTCGTCAGGCGTCTTCTTCATGATGGGTCTGGTCACGGGCGTCTGGAAGTACAGATGTATATGGCGCTCCGACGAGACGCAGGCACCTTACTACGTCAACACGGCGCACCGTGCGTCGCTTATGTACTCGTTCGCCTGTCTCGTTCTACTCCATTTCGCCTCCGTTAGCGTCTGGTCGACTGCCGTGAACATAGTCGGCGTCGTTGTCCCCGTCTTCTTCTTCGGCTTCGCGGTCACGACGTACGTCGTCCATGGGATCCTGCGTGACACAGACAACCAGTTTGAGAAACCCCATGTGCTCGGATCTTTCGAGCTACCTTCCTTCGCCGTCCGCGGCTCCGTATGGTTGCTTATACTCGGCGAGGTCGGCGGGTTCGGTATACTCTTCGCGGGCTTCGTGCCCCGACTTCTCTGACTACACGATGCTTCGTGACGAGTTGAGGACGACGAGTAGACTGCTCGTTGCCATCGCTACGGCGGCAAAGAGCGGGTTTATAGCTCCGACGACGGCAAGGGGCACAGCGACTGCGTTGTACGTAAGCGCCCAGCCGATGTTCTGTCTGATACGTCTTCGCGTACCCTCGGCTATATCGAAGACCACAGGTACGTCGGTGAGGTCGTCGGTCATCACGACAGCATCCGCGGCGTCGGAGGCGAGCGCCGTCGCAGAGCCTACGGCTATGCCGACGTCGGCTTCGGCGAGCGCGGGGGCGTCGTTCGTACCGTCGCCTACCATCGTCGTCGTACCCTCGTCGGAGAAACGTCTTAGAGCCTCCATCTTGCCGTCGGGCGGTACCCCGGCGAGAACGCGGTCGAAGTCGTCGCTGAACCTCTCGGCGGCTTCCTCGTCGTCGCCCGTCAGGAGTATCTTCGTTCTGCCGTCGAATCTTTCGACAGCCTCTTCGAAGCCGTCGCGCGTCGTATCGCCGACCTCTACGACAGCGCGAACCTCGCCGTCGACGCCTACCAAGACGGGCAGTCCGCCGTCGTGACGGATACGCCGGGCGGTTTCGGACGCGCCGTCCACCTCCCATCCCCTTCTTTCGAACTCGCCGACGGAGCCGGCAACGGCCCTTTCGCCGTCGACGACCGCGGTCACGCCTTTTGTCTCCGTCTCGAAACCCTCGACCGTCGCGTCGGGGACGCCGAACTCGTCGACGAAGGCGTCGGAGACGGGGTGGGATGAGAAACGTTCGACGGCGGTGGCTTTCCGCGCCGTTTCCTCGTCGCCATGGAGACGCCGAACCGACATGTCGCCGTGGGTTACCGTCCCTGTCTTGTCGAAGACGACCGTATCGGTTTCGCCCGCTTCCTCGAAGACGGAGCCGTTGGTTACGACGACGCCTTCGTTGAGCGCCTCACGTAGTCCGGAGGCGACAGCAAGAGGGGTTGCGAGACCCACGGCGCACGGACACGAGACGACGAGAACGGTAAGGGCTGACAGAAGAGCCTCCGATACGCCTGTCCCCGAAGCCAGACGGTAGACGAAGACCGTTGCGCCGACGAGTATGATGAGGGGGACGAAGACGGTTGCGAGCCTGTCGGCGAGACGTTGCGCGCCGTGGCTACCGCTCTGGACACGCCACAGCGTCTCCGTCAGCCTGTCGAGCGTGCTTCGCGCACCTTCGCCAACCTCCACGACGAGGGCGTTGTCCGTCACGACGGAGCCGCCTACCACGTTATCGCCTTCCCCCTTGGTTTCGGGTAGTGACTCCCCCGTCACGACGGATACGTCCACGGCGGCGGTTCCTTCGATCACGGTGCCGTCGACGGGTACGCGTTCGCCCGAACGTACCACGACCTCGTCGCCCTCTTCGAGTTCTTCGACTGGGACGGTACGTGTCCCTTCGGCGTCGCGTAACTCGGCTTCGTTGACGTGCGCCGACGTGAGTTCAGACAGAAGCTCCGTCGAACGTCTCTTTACTGTCTTTTCGTAGTAGTTTCCGACGGAGACAGCCATAACAACAGCCACGGAGACGTCGTAGTAGATATGTACGTCACCGAGAACGACGGCGACGGTGCTGTAGACGTACGCCGAGACGGCGGCGAGAGCGACGAGGAGATCCATGTTTGGCTGTCGTGCGCGGAGGCTGACGTACGCGCCACGGAGTATAGGATAGCCGGTGTAGAAAAGGACGACCGAAGCCATGACGGCTACCAGAAGCAGGGGTATGTACCGCGTCGCGGGTCGCGCGAAGCCGGCGAGCACCTCGCCGTCGCCTATACCGAGGTAGCTTGGGTACAGGAAGAAGATATACCACTGCATCACGAGCAAGCCGACGAAGCCGCCGATGATGAGACGTAGCTTCTCCGTCTCCTCCGTCCCTTTTCCACCCGTTTCGGTACGGACGGTATAGCCGTAGCCGTCGACCTCCTCCGCCACGGCTTCCTCGTCTACCTCTTCGGCGTCGTAGACAGCTCTCACCGTGTCGGTCGCGTAGCTCGCCTCAGCGGCTTCGACACCTTCCACGTCCTCGGCGACGGATTCGAGGAAAAGCTCGCACGTCGAGCAGTGCATGCCCTCCACGAAGAGGAACGCGTCCTCCGTACCGGGTGCTTCGGCGCTACCCTCGACCTCGTCGGATTCCGCCGTTTCAGGTACCTCTCCGACGGCTTCGTGTACACGTCTACATCCTTCACAGCAGAAGTCGGGTCCGTCCTCCGAAGACGGCGCGGGTAAGCCACAGAGTTCGCATTCTGCGTCGTACACCTCCGGCTATCTCACCATTCCGGGATACGGGCGCTAAAACAAAACGTTTGCCCCCGAACATGTTCACGAAAGATTAGGGACAAGAGGACGGCCAAGCCTTCTCAGTATCCGCCTTCTCCGCCGTCGCCGCCTCCGCCGTTGCTCTCGTCAGGGTTGGGGTCGAATATCTCACGGTCGGGTTCGCCCTCAGCCTTTATCTCCGCCATCATACCCTTGTGCACGACCCTCGACAGCGCGTGGTCGACGAGCTTCACGGTTTCGGGGACGGGGAACTCCATCTCGCCTATGAAACAGCTACCCGGCGCAACGGGCTTCGTCTGTACGTTTATCTCAGGCTCCGACTCTATCGCCCCCTCCGCCCACGACTTGCTCCAGACGTTTCCGATCGGATGGAAGTTGGAAGTAACGTTGGGTCCTCCCGTGACGAGGAAGACACGTGCGGTGTCCCCCGTCTCAACCTTGAGCGGACCCTTGTTGTCGGCGGTGTACGCGTACTCCTCCCCGTTGAGGAGGACGTACGTCGGCTCCTCGGCTTTCATAGCCTCGAAGTCGAAGCCGTGGTGCCCCTCCTTGCCCTTGTCCTTGTCGGTGTAGACCTCGTGCTGTCCGAGGTAGAACTCGTGGTCTACCTCGGGAAGACCCTCGCGGGGTTCGACGAGTATCATACCGAACATGCCGCTCGATATGTGGAAGTCCATCGTAGCCACGGCGCAGTGGTAGATGAACGAACCGGGGTACATCGCCTTGAACCGGAGGCGCTCCACCTCCCCCGGTGCGATGGTCGTCGCCTCCGCACCGCCGCCGGTTCCGTAGCACGCGTGGAAGTCGACGTTGTGCGGCTTGTTGTTCCTGTCGGGGTTCCGTATCGTCAGGTCGATCGTATCGCCCTCACGGACACGTATCATCGGACCCGGTACCTCACCTCCGAACGTCATGTAGTTGAAGGTCACACCCGACTCTATCTCCGCCGTGACCTCCTCGCAGACGAGTTCGACCTCGTGTGTCTTCGGCTCGAACCTGTCTATCGGTTCCGGTATGTCGGTCGGATCGGCGGCGACGGACTCCGATGCCTTCGCCTCCGCCTGCTCCATCTGCTCCTTCACCTTACCAACCGCGCCTTCTGCGAGACTGCCCGATGCGAGCATCCCTGTTCCTAAGCCTATTCCCTTCATCAGGTCCCGCCGAGACGCTGGTATATCTACCATTCTAAGTCACCTACATTCACAGGTACTACGTATGTAGTGTTAAGTGTGTTGAAGGGTTTAGAATCTGAACATGTTGGCGGAAAGATTAATATGTAGTCATATATACGTCCATACGGTGGCTCTGAGCCGGACGACCCGAACATATCAGGCGCAACGGCGATTAGCCCATCGGACGTATCAGGAACGATGTCCGAGTACGAGCTTGACTTACGTGACGTCGCACCGCCGAAGAGACATCCGACCATAATGAAGGCTTTCGAGGAGATGGAGCGCGGTGAGACGTTGACGCTCGTCAACGACCACGAGCCGAAGCCGTTGTACTACCAGATGAAGGAGGAGGTGGAGACGTTCGACGCGGAGGCTTACGAGGTGGAAAAGGAGGAGCAGAACAAGTTCGTGGCACAGCTACCCAAGAACTGATGGTGGAGAGAAAGACCGTGGGCGACGGCGACGCGGTCGTCGACCGTCTTTTCGACGTTCCGCAGACGCTCCGTCTCAAGCTTAGCGAAGGATACGAACGTCCGGAGCACCAGCATCCCGGAAAGGAGATAACGCTGTTCGTGCACCAAGGGGCGCTGTCGCTCCTCCTCGGCGACCAGAGACACCGTGTCGAGGAAGGCGATGCGATCCGTTTTTCCGGCGACCAAGATATATCACCGCGGGCTATCGAGGACACCGTGGCGGTTCTCGTGTTCGTCGACGCCTGACCGGGAACCGACTTCGGTTACGCCGGTTCCGTGGAACCGTGTTGGACAGAGCCACCGAAGAAGTATACCGTACGGGGATGTATGTAAAGCATGGCACGACCTGAGTTCGAAGACATCAACCCATCGACGGAGGAGGTCATCGAGACGTACGAGGGACACGAAACAGGCGAGGTCATAGACGCCGTCGAGAAAGCCGACGACGCCTTCGACGGATGGAGCGACCGGAGTATAGAGGAACGCGAGTCACTGCTCGCCGACGTTGCGGAGGTTCTACGTGACAACACCGACGAGTACGCAGAGACGATGACGCGCGAGATGGGTAAGCCCGTGTCCGAAGCACGGTCGGAGGTAGAGAAATGCGCATGGGTGTGTGACTACTACGCCGAGCGCGCCGGCGAGCATCTACAGGACGACCGGATCGGCACCGAACCCGGTGCGCGGACGTACGTAAGCTACGAACCCCTCGGCGTCGTTCTCGCCATCATGCCGTGGAACTTCCCTTTCTGGCAGGTGTTCCGTTTCGCTGTGCCGTACCTGACCGCGGGTAACGTCGGGATTCTGAAGCACGCGTCGAACGTCCCCGGATGCGCGCTCGCCATAGAGGAGGTCTTCGACCGTGCCGGATACCCTGACGGCGTCTTCACGACGGTTCTCGCAGAGACGGACGCTGTCGAACCCATGTTGGAGCACGACGCCGTCCGCGCTGTGACGCTCACGGGTAGCAACCGCGCAGGGAGCGCCGTCGGTGAAACCGCGGGACGCGAAATAAAGAAGACGGTGCTCGAACTCGGAGGTAGCGACCCGTTCGTCGTCCTTGACGACGCCGACGTGGATGAGGCGGCGCGCGTCGGCGCGAGGTCGCGTAACCTCAACTCGGGACAGTCGTGTATCGCGGCGAAACGTTTCGTCGTGCACCAAGACGTCTACGAAGGCTTCTTGGAGAGGTTCGTGGAAGAGGTTGAGGCTCTGAACGTCGGCGACCCCACCGACGAGGACGTGGACGTAGGATCACAGGCGCGCGGCGACCTACGTGACGAACTACACGGACAGGTACGGGACTCGGTCGAAGCGGGTGCGGAGGCGGTCGTAGGCGGTGAACCCCTCGACCGTGAGGGCTACTACTACCCGCCGACAGTCCTGACCGACGTACCTGACGGATGCCCCGCCAGCGAAGAGGAGCTTTTCGGTCCCGTAGCCGCCGTCTTCCGTGTCTCGGACGAGGACGAGGCGATCGACCGCGCGAACGACTCACCGTACGGTCTTGGCGCGAGTATCTGGACGGACGATGTTGAACGCGGCGAACGCGTCGCGGGACGTATCAAAGCGGGATCCACGTTCGTTAACGAACTCGTAAAGTCCGATCCGCGTCTACCGTTCGGCGGCGTCAAGAAGTCGGGGTACGGACGCGAACTCGGGCGCGACGGTATACGTGAGTTCACAAACCGTAAGACGGTCTGGGTGCAGGAGGCGGGCGAATGAGGGCGTCGGACGTACTCGTTTCGTGTCTCGAAGACGAAGGCGTCGAACACGTCTTCGGTGTTCCCGGAGAGGAGAACGAGGATCTCCTTTTCTCGTTACGGGGTTCATCGGTCGAGTTCGTGCCGACGCGTCACGAACAGGGCGCGGCTTTCGCGGCGAACGTCTTCGGCAGACTCACGGGCGACGCGGGCGTCTGTCTCGGAACACTCGGTCCCGGAGCGACCAATCTCATAACGGGAGTCGCCGACGCCAACCTCGACAAAGCGCCCCTCGTCGCTATCACGGGACAGGGCGGTCTGGAACGTCTCCACAAGGAGAGCCATCAGGCTCTGAACATCGTCAACATGTTCTCGCCGATCACGAAATGGAACGCGCAGATCTCCGACCCCGACATAGTCCATGAGTCGGTGCGTAAGGCGTTCAAGGTCGCCGAGTACGAGAAGCCGGGTGCGACGCATATCGAACTCCCTGAGGACGTAGCTTCCGAGGAGACGGACGCAGTACCGATGCCCGTACGCGATCCGGTGCGTCGTCCCGACCCCGACAGCGAATCCACCGAGTCGGTGGCGCGGTTCCTGCACGAGGCGGAGAAGCCTATTCTCATCGTTGGCAACGGGGCGACACGTACAGAAGCCGCCGACGAGGTACGCGCTCTCGTTGAGAAGACGGACATCCCCGTCGCTTCGACGTACATGGGAAAGGGCGTGGTCTCGGACGACGATCCGCGGTCGTTGATGACGCTCGACTCCGGCGACCACGAGGAGGCTTCGCACGCCATAGACGAGGCGGATCTCGTCGTCACGTTAGGGTACGATATCGCCGAGCACGACCCCGCGGGATGGAACGCGGGCGACGCCGCAGTCGTACATATCGACGCCGAACCCGCGGAGGTCTACGAGGCGTACAGCCCTGACGTGGAGGTCGTCGCAGACGTAGGCGCGGCGGTACGTGAACTCCGCCCTCTCGTCGACGAGGACGAGTACGGATGGTACGACGACCTGCGCGACCATATCGTCACGGACGTCGCCGGAGAAGCCGACACGCCGTTCTCGGTCGAAGGCGTCGTACCCGTGTTACGCGATAGGCTCAACGACGAAGACGTCCTGATATCCGATGTCGGGAGCCACAAGATGCGTATCGCTCAGAACTACCCGACGTACGAACCTAACACATGCATAATCTCGAACGGTCTCGCATCGATGGGTATCGCGGTGCCCGGAGGGATAGGCGCGGATCTCGCCGTCGATGCGAACGTCGTCGCGGCGACGGGTGACGGTGGCTTCCTCATGAACGCCGCCGAACTCGAAACCGCTACGCGTCTCGGATGCGGATACACGGTCGTCGTCTTCAGGGACGACGACTACGGTCTTATCTCAGAGAAGCAGACCGACCACCGCGGCGAGGGGTTCGGTACGCGTCTGTCGAACCCTGACCTTACGACCTTCGCTGAGTCGTTCGGGATCGAGGCGTACAGCCCCGATACCGCCGACGGTCTCCACGGTGCGCTCGGATCAGCCGTGGCTTCGGACGGTATGGCGCTCGTCGAGGTAGACATGACGGAGGGAGCATGACCCAACGGACTGCGGTTGTCGCGGGCGTCGGTCCCAACCTCGGCGAGTCGATCGTCCGAAGGTTCTCCGACGAAGGATGCGCAGTCGCGTGTCTCGCGCGGTCGGAGGAGTACCTGAACGAGGTCGTCGACGGTATACGCGTGTCAGGGGGCGAGGCGCTCGCGGTTCCGTGCGACATCACCGACAACGAAGAGATCGCCGACGCGTTCGAACGTATCAGGAACACGTACGGCGGCGTCGACGTTCTCGTCAACAACGCGTCCGCCGCCGACTGGGACGGTATACTGGAGACGACGCCCGAAGGGTTCGAGCGCGCGTTGAGTGTCTCAGCGTACGGCTCCTTCGTCTGCACCCGGCACGCTGTCGACGACATGCTCGCCGACGGAGGCGGGACGGTGATCTTCACGGGTGCAACGTCGTCGGTACGCGGGCGCGAGGGCGCTGTCGGCTTTAGCGCCGGTAAGTTCGCCGTACGTGGACTCGCCGAGTCGGTCGCGCGCGAACTCGGATCCCGAGGTATACACGTCGCGCACGTGGTCATCGACGGAGGAATCTCCGACGAGGACGACGACGCGACGCTCCATCCCGACGAGATAGCGCGCTCCTACTGGAACCTCGTCGAACAGGACAGGTCGGCGTGGACGCTCGAACTCGACCTGCGTCCGTACGCCGAAGAGTTCTGAGGGGGTTAGCGTCGGCACCGTACGCCGAGGGATACAGAGACAGCGGAAACGGATATACGTCGGCGTCGTGTATCTAACGTATGCCGGTCGAACCGACGTCGGTTAGGGAAATGGAGACAAACCCTGTCGAAGACACGACCACGTTCGGCGTCAGTGCACCGTCGGGGTTCTCGTCGGTCGTCGACCGTAACCTGAGCGCACTCGCGCCGCCGTCCGAACTTGTCGACGCCTTCGAGACTGAGAAACGCGACCGCAAGATGCGCGGTATGTGCGACGAAGGGGCGCACAACTCGGCGTGGGAAGACCTGAATCTCCGTGAGAGGTACCTCGACGCAGTCAGGGGTTCGGACGGGGCGCATGAGGAGTTCACAGCCGTCATGGAAGAGTCCTCCGAGGGTGAACTCCTCCTCGTCTCGAACTACAATCCGCGTAAGAAGAGAACCTTCGCCGGTGTTCTCTCTGAACGCGTACGCGAAGGCAGTCTATAACACGACGGTCTACAGGCGGTT
>NZ_RKLV01000011.1:24294-79396 GCF_026242195.1 Halorutilus salinus
GTTCGAGGCGAGTGCCTCGGGGCTTGACCCCGAGGGTGAAGCCGACAGTGGCCGACCAGCCGCCGGGGTGTCTCTCCCAGGCGGTTCGAGGCGAGTGCCTCGGGGCTTGACCCCGAGGGTGAAGCCGACAGTGGCCGACCAGCCGCCGGGGTGTCTCTCCCGGCCCACAGGCCTACAGTGTCGAAACGTTTAATTCGACCGAATCAGAACAAGTCTATATGGGTCAGAAAGAGATGGAATGTTACCCGACTGTCCGTGACCGAGGACAGGTCACAATTCCCGAAGATGTACGCGACCCGCTCGGTATCGAACCGGGCGACCGAATCAAACTCACTGTCGAACGACTGGACTAACTCGCATGGACGTAACGCTTCGCTGTCGTGCGTATCCCGACGAGGAAACCGCCAGCGAAGCGTGGCGTCACATCGAAATCCATCGACAGATACGGAACCACACCATCCGCGACTACTACTCACACGACTACGGAAACCGGCCAACCGCCTACGACCAGCACCGCAAACTCACCGGCTGGAAACAGCGGTGGCCGCTCTTTTCGGAAGTCTCGGCACACGCCGCCCAACAGACCGTCTCGGAGATACACAAAAACGTCGAGACACAGAAGGGGCGGCGGAAAAACGGCCACAAGACAGGCCGGTTGAAGTGGCAGGGGAGCGGCGAACGTCGGTCAGTCGCGTATCAGTCCGAAGGCTTCGACGTGAATCACACCACGGGCCAAGACGGATACGCAACACTCCGACTCTCGAAAATCGGCCACATCCCGATTCGAGCGCACCGAGAGCTTCCCGCCACCGAGAACATCAAGCGCGTCGTGTTGAAGAAGGAGCGAACCGGCGACTGGTTCGTCTGTCTCGTCACGGAACGACCGGACGAGGACCTACCCGAGAAACCCAGTCCAGATGCACTCGACCCCGCCGACTGCGTGGGCGTAGACCTCGGGATTCTCTCGTACATCCACACCAGCGACGATACAGCGGTGGATATGCTCGACCTCTCCGACGAGTACGACCGCTACGGGCGCGAACAGCGGAAACTCGACCGGAAAGAACACGGGTCGAACAACTGGGAGAAACAACGGCAGACCGTCGCCACGGCGAAGCGGCAAATCAAGCGGAAAGTGCTGGACTACCAGCACAAACTCACGACATGGCTAGTTCGAGAGTACGATTTGGTGGCCGTCGAAGATTTGGACGTAAAGCCGATGCTGGAAACCAGCCAGAACGCCAAAAACAAGCAGGACGCCGCATGGTCGCGTTTTCTGGACCTCTTGGAGTACAAAGCCGACTTGCATGGTACTCACGTCGTTCGAGTCGAACCAGCAGGAACGACCAAAGAGTGTTCCGAGTGCGGTGTGGAAACGTCGAAACCACTCTGGATTCGAGAACATTCCTGTCCGGCCTGCGGTCACACCGAGGACAGGGACCTGAACGCGGCGAAGAACATCCTTTCTCGCGGTCGCTCACAGATAGGGGCGGGACGCTCCGAATCAATGCCTGTGCAGACTGCGCTCCCTACGGGAACCCTCGCGGTTCCTGCAAAGCGCGTCGTGGAAGCAGGAAGCCCCGAGGCTTGACCTCGGGGTGGGTTCACGTCAGGCGGTTCGCCGCGGTCACAGTCGACGCAGTCGACCGTCGTACCGAGATGCTCACGTCTGCCTTCGGGCGTCGTCGCCCATTCGCGCCGCACCATCGGCGGGTCGTGGCGGACGTGTTGCGTATGACCGCAGTCGAGTACGGCGACCGTATCACCATCGTCGCCGAGGGCGTAGCCGCGTATACGGCGTTTCACGGTCCTTCCGCCCACCGTCCGTCCGAAGACGAAACGTCGCCCCCCGCGGCGTTGACGGCGTCCACGTCCTCGCCACCGTACCGCTCCTCTATCTCGCGCATACGTTCGTTTATGTCGTCGCTGTTGTGGTGGTCGTCGACACGGACACGAACCTCGTCATAGCCGTGACGGTCGCTCAGACCGTTCCACGCACGGAAGGAGCCGATAGCGAGCGTATGACTCTGAGGACAGAACTCTGTAGTGGGCGTGAACTCGGCGCGTAGAACGCCGTCGTCCTCCGTGTCCTCGGCGTACCTGTACCCTGCGTCGGGATGTCGGCTGTCGAGGTTGAGACGCGTGAGGTTGTAGTTGAACGTCATGTCGTAGACCTTGCGTTCCTCGAAGATATCACGCGTGGTACGGTGGAACTCGACGTGTTCGTCGCCTTCGAGAACATCCTGTCCGCGCAGAAAACCACCCGTCTCCGGGATGTTCCCCCGTACGAAGTCGTCGTACCCGTCAAAATCCTCCTCTCCGCCGAGTAGTGACATACGTTACATAGACCTCGTAGCCGAATAAGAACTACCCCGTACATGTCACCCGCGCGTCATTCGGTTCCGGCGTCGGCGCGTCGGAACAGACCCGTTACGCCGCCAGGCTTGTGTCTCCGCACGGTGAGGAGGACGTTGACGGCGAAGACGGCGTATCCGCCGACTGCGACCGCACCCGAAGCACCCGCGACGGCTACGTTACCGACGCCCGTACCCGCCACGACGCCCGCAGTCCCCACGGCTGTCATGGTGAGGTCGGCACGTTCGAGGCGTGGGTCGTACAGGTCGTCTATCATAGGCACGTCCTCCAGACCGAGACGGTCGCTGTAGCTCTCGACCCAGACGAGGAAGGGGATGATATGGTACACAGTACCGACGACCACGTATCCGACGAAGCCCGCGAGTAGGACGTGCGCGCTCGCCGTACCGCCCGCGAAGCCTGAGGGTAGGGGATGGCTTACCCACGAAGGGGATACGACGACCGTCCATACGATCAGGGCTGGCACGCCGACGGCGTACCTGACGAGCATCGGATGTCCAAGAATGCTGACACGGCTCTCGTACAGCTTTCTGAGAACGATGACGCCGAACCCCAAGAGGGAGACGAGCACGAGCAGGCTTCCTATACGGACGACCGCTTCGGCGGAGAGAAGCCTCCCGACGCCGAGGGCGACGACGCCTACGGGATACGCACGTATCTCGAACCTCTTGACGTAGGTACCCAATCTATGTAGCTCCGTCTGTGTGAACATCGTCACGAGCTGGTACATCGCTCCGAGAACCGTCGTGACGACGATGCCGAAAACGGCGAAGACGGCGTGCGTACCGACGACATCACCTCTTCCGAACGGCGTCTCCGCGAGAAGGCTCCACCGGTAGTCGAGGGCGAGTGTAACGCCGAGCGAGGTCGTGACGAGGACGAACACGAGCGCGAACAGAAAATGCGTCTCCGTAACGTCGAGGCGGCGTACGTCGACCGTCGGGAGCGTCCGTCCGATGTTGTAGACGAAGCCCCAGAGTCCGACGAGAAGTACACCGCCCGGTAGCACGGCGTCCGTGTAACGTCCGAAACCGAACGCCACGGCGAGACCTGCGACCCCGAAACCGGTGGCTACGAGCGCCGCACGTGCCAGCCTTCGTGAATGGAGCGAAACGCCTGACCAGACGGGCACGAACTGTGTCATAGCCCCCATTATACTGATACAGACCCAGCCTACGAGAAGGAGATGGACGTGCGGGAGTACGTGGACGAGCTGGAAGACGGCGAGAGCACCCGCCGACACGCCGGTTACGAGAAAGACGAGTGCGACGACGAAGTGCTGTAACGGTACGGCGGAAGGCGGACCCGTCTCCGCATCCACCTGTCCCAGAGCGGTTCCCATATACAGCATACAGTCCCCGCTTTTGAACCGTTCACCCCGAACATGTATGGGGTAACACCAACCTCTACGGCGCGCCATCTACACGTATGCCTGAGACGAGCTTTGGGGACGAGAGGCTGTACGACGACGAGAGGTTTTCCGCACGGGTGTTCTACTCCGACGGTGCACAGAAGACCGTACTAGGATACTTCGAACCCCGACAGTTCATACCCGTACACGCGCCCGACAGCACATTAACCGTCGTGGTTCAGGACGGCGACGGTACGGTGCGTGACGGCGAGGACGAACACGAGGTCGGTGTAGGCGACGTCGTCTCTGTGCCAGCAGGTGTCGAAAGAGGAGTACGCGCGGGCGACGAAGGTCTGGAAGCCCTTCTCGTCACATCGCCGCCGCCGACCGACGACGACCACGACAAGGTGCGCGAAGGTCTACGTAAAGGGGTTTTCGAGCCTTGAACTCAGTCCGGCTTCCAGATGACGGTCACCGTGCGATCCGACTCGTCGTGCGTGACGTAGTCGTAGCCGCGCTCCTCAAGCTTGGGGTACAGATGCTGTGGCGCGCGGTCGTTCGACTGGACGAGCACGGTTCTGTCATCGAGTTCGGCGAGGGTTTCGAGCATCTTCGTCAACGGTTCAGGGGGCGGGAGTTCGACGGCGTCTATCCTCTCAAACGGCGCGTCTTCGGGAACACCGTCGGTTCCGAGGTAGCTTTCCGGCTCCATACAGAACCTACACGGTCGACCGAACCAACTCTTGCGCCGAATATGTTCACCGACGGGCGCAAGGGGTATATGAGGGCGTCCCGTTAGGCTGGTCACGTTGCCCGAAGCCAAGATATCCGCAAACGTTCCGGAGTCGATGTGGGTTCACGATGTCTCAAAGAGCCACCCCGACACAGTCTTCCGTGTCGTCTCGGCGCTACCCGGTGACGACCACGGCGTGGGCGTCGTAGAGATAGAGGGAGAGGGGTACGAGGATGCGCTTGACGACATCTCCGAGCACGAAGCTATCCACGATAGCGAGGTTCTGTACGAGCAAGACGAAAACAGAACGGCGTTGGTACAGTTGAAGTCACAGAAACACCTGATCCTGCAGAAGGCGTCGCAGTCGGGCGTTCCAATGGAGATGCCGTTCGAGATACAGGACGGCGTCGGTGAGTGGCGTCTGAGAGCTTCGCACGAAAGCCTCTCCGAACTCGGTTCCGCATTCGATTCGATGGGTATGGAGTACACCATAGAGTACGTCCGTGACGTTGAGGAAGACGCGTGTCTCCTTACCGAAAAGCAGAGGGAGGTGGTCGGCAAAGCGCACGAACTCGGATACTACGACACACCGCGCGAGATCTCACTGTCCGAGGTGGCTAACGAGATGGATATAGCCAAGTCGACGTGTAGCGAGATCCTCCACCGCGCCGAGGGGAAGGTCGTATCCGAGTTTCTGGAAGGTTAAGACGGTCTAAACGCGTACCTGCCTCTCTCTTGACTTATACGTCCGGGTACGTCCACTCCGTTTCTCTTTCGACAGCACGCGCTACGCCGAGCAACGACGTTTCCTCGTACGTCCCGCCTACGAACTGTGCGCCTACGGGAAGACCGTCGGCGGTTCCTGCAGGCAGATTGACGACCGGATGTCCCGTCATGTTGAATATCCACGACAGCATCCATGATGTAGGGAGTCCGTTCGTAGTCTCGCCGTCTATCTCCGTCGGCATCGGTTCGTCGTGTGTCAACGGCGGTGTGGCGAGCGTCGGACAGACGAGTGCGTCGTAACGTGAGACGGTATCCTCTATCTCGTGGTAGAGATCGGTTCTTACGAAGTCCGACCGTGTGTACTCGGTGATACCGTTCGTACGTCCCGTTTCGACGAGCGTGAGAAGGTCACGCGGGAGTTCGTCGACGTGATCCTCGGTTAGGTCTACACCGTACTCGTTGTCTATCTCGTCGACGGCGGTCGCGAAGAACGTCGTGACGGCGACGGTGTATGCGTAGGTCAGGTCGCCAAAATCCGGCGTTCCGACTTCGACGCGTTCGACGGTTGCTCCCGCATCTTCGACGGTCGAGAGGGTTTCCTCGACGGCTTCGCGTACCTCCGGCGCGACCGCGAAAAGATCGAGGTCGGGCGAGTAGGCGAGCGACAGTTCGGAGACGTCGGGGGCTTCCTCGACGGCGTCGGTGTAAGAACCCTCCTTGGGAACGCTGAACGGGTCGGTGGCGTCCTTTCCGGCGACAACGTCGAGTGCGACCGCCGTGTCACGTACGTTACGCGCCATGGGTCCGAGTACGCCGACGGGCGTGTGACCCCGAAAGCCGTTCGTGCGGTTCCCGCGCGGGACGACGCCGTGGCTCGGCTTTACGGAGACGACGCCGCAACACGAAGCCGGGTTACGTAACGAGCCACCAACGTCCGAACCCGTTGCGAGTGCGCAGAGACCGTCGGCGAGCGCCGCCGCGCTACCTCCTGACGAACCACCGGCGTTTCTTTCGAGGTCGAAAGGCGTCGCTGTCGATCCCTGTAGCTCGTTGTCGGTACGGACGGTATGACCGAGTTCGGGCGTGTTCGTCATACCGACGACGACGGCACCCGCGTCTTGGAGACGCCGTACGGTGACCGATGTCTCGTCTGCGACGTTGTCGGCGAACGGCGCGAGTCCCTTCGTGTTACGCACCCCTTCCTTCGTCTCCGACAGATCCTTGACAGCGACGGGCACACCCGCAAGGGGTAGATCCTCGCCGTCCTCGACGCGTCCGCGTACGTCGCGCGCCGCCTCGCGTGCCTCGTCTTCGAGAACCGTCACGTACGCGTTCGTCCTGTCGCCCGTCCGGTCGATACGTCTAAGATACGCGTCGACGACATCGACGGGGTCGAGTTCGCCGGAGCGAACACGGCGCGCTATCCTCGTCGCGGAGTCAAAAACGTCCATGTAAGAACCAGACACGCGCCCGGATTAACGTTTGCGGCGTCGTCAGCCGTTGCTGTACTCCTTCTCGAATCCACGGAACTCCGTACGGTGCGCCTCCTCGTCGGCGAGTACCGTCACCGCCAGATCCTCTGTCACGGGATCTTGTGCTTCCTCGGCGGCTTCGATGAGTTCGCGGTAGGTCGCTATAGCGTCCTCCTCGGCGTCGAGAACACCGCGTATCACCGACAGAACGTCTGTCGACTCCTCTGGCGGCTGGAGCGAGTCCTGACGCGGCGTAAACTCGGACGAGCCGGGAGGTCGCGCATCGAGCTGTTTGAGACGGCGTCCGAGCTGTTCGGCGTGACCAAGCTCCTCCTGTATATCCGCCTTCAGGCTCTCCTTTATCTCCTCCGCACGGACGCCATCGAGAACGATCGCGTTCGTCTGGTAGTTCATTACTGTCTCCATCTCGTCGCCGTACGCCTTCCTCAGTAGTTCGACGACCTTCTTCGATGACATGACATACGAGGTAAGAAGGCGCGTCGGATATAGCCGGCGGTCGTGCGTGTCGGCGAGGAACGCCGCCCTTTTTGCGCTATCGGGTGATCTTTGTGCAATGACACGGAACGAACCGTCGACAGCCGATATCTTCCGTCTCTTGGGCGACGACTACGCGCGCGAGATACTCGCCGCGGCTGAGGAGCCGAAGACGGCACAGGAACTCAGCGACGCGACCGATGCATCGCTAACCACGGTCTACAGACGTCTTTCGACGTTGAAGGAGCACGGTCTCGTAGACGAGAGGTCGACGGTAGACCCGGAAGCCTCGCATAAGAGGGAGTTCGTAACAGCGGTTGGGGCGGTGCATGCTGAACTCTCGGACGGTTCGTTCTCGCTGACGGTCGAGAAACGTGACGAGCTCGCCGATAGCTTCACGTCACTGTGGTCGGATATACAGGACAGTAGATGATACAGCCCGGCTTCGTGGCGGTAAAGCTCGTAGCCCTCGTGCTTAGCCTCGTTGTTGCATACCTCGCCTACCATGGATACACGAGGAGCGGCAACGAAGCGATGCTGTACGTCGCCGTCGGCTTCATACTCATCGGCGTCGGGGCTGTCTGCGAAGGTGTCGTCTACCGCGTCTTCGACACGACGCTCGTATCCGCCGCCGCCGTACAGGCGGTCATATTTTCAAGCGGTATGCTGTTCGTTCTCGTCTCGCTCACGCGCCAAGGAAACGAGGGCGCGTCCTGACTCAGGAAACCTCGTCTATACCGCGCTCGAAGAGTTCGAGGGGCTGTGCGCCCGAAAGGGAAGTCGAGCGCCCCGTGTCGCGGTTATGTATGACGAAGCCGGGTGTGGCACGCACACCGAGGGAGCGCGCCTTTTCCGCCTGCGAACGCACGACCTCGGCGCGTTCGCCCCTCTCGGACGCGAGACAGTCCTCCACGCGCCCCGCGTCGATGCCCGACACCGCTTCGGTGATGGCGGTTAGGCTGTCGGCGGACGCCCATCCTGAGTTACGGTCACCCTGCTGTGACATGACCGCTGTGTGCCAGTTCCAGTACTTCGATGCGTCGCCACCCCTGACCTCGTCCCAGACGCACGACGAAGCAACCGCGGCGGTCATCGAGTCCTCGCCGAAGAAGGGGACTGTCGTCAGAACCATGCGGACGTCGCCCGTCTCGACGTGGTCGCGGTACAGATCCGGAAAGGTTTGGCGCTCGAACCTCTCGCAGAACGGGCACTGGAAGTCCATCCAGTAGTACATCTCAACGTCAGCGTCCGACGAACCTAAGATCGGCTTACCGTCGAAAGCCACGCCCTCGTATCCGGTGCCGTCGTCGGTGTGGAAGGAAGGCGAAACCGCGGGTTCGTGTCCGCTCAGGTCGACATCTTCTCCGTCTCCTCCTCCGGATCCGACGAGGTAGCCGCCTCCCGCCGCGGTGGCGACGCCGGCGACAGCGAGCAGTGAACGTCTCGATATCTCCATAACCCGGTATCGGTAGCGGCGTAGTATAAAGACCTCAGGCGTTTTTCACTCCGAGTAAACCGTGGCGAGCCTTTTACAGCCGTCACGTCTACGACCTACATGGAACACGGAACGCACGAGCGGTTCCTGAAAGATCTCTCGGACGCGGTCGCCTACCCGTTCGGCTCCCTACCGAGGTCGGTACTCGCCCTGTCTATCTCCGTCGTGATGTACGTCGTACTCGTCCTCAGTACGATGCCGACTTTTTCGGCGCAGATGCTGAGCGACGGCGTCGGCTGGCTCGGCTACGTCGTCGTATCCCTGACAGAGACGACGTACCGGTCAAGCGGTCTAACGGGCGTCTCGCTCGTCGTACTCTACGCCGTCCTGACGGGCGTCGCCGTCGTCAATACGGTCGGGCAGATACGCGCCGTGGGTCTGTCAAAGCCAAAGGAGTTCGTAGGTGTTGTTCCCGGACTCCTCGCCTCGGGTTGCGCAAGCTGTGGCGCGGGTCTACTCGGCTTCATCGGTCTGACAGGTGCTCTCGCCGCTATGCCGTACGACGGAACGCTTCTCCGTGTAGGCGGTCTGGCTCTCCTCGTCTTCTTCCTCGGACGCGCGGGACATCCGGAAAGGTGCGGCGTCACACAGGGCGGTGGATCGTGATCGAAGCCGTCGCGTCGCAGGTGGTCGCCCCCGTGGCTCTCCGCGTCGAACCCTCGGATGTACTTCGGACGGTATGACACCTCTCACAACATCTGTACGGCGAAAAGAACGACGAGTACGAGCGCAACCGCCGCCGCGCCGACGAGCGGCTTGTTCTCCATCGCCTTCTCGTGCGCGGGCATCCCGGCGTACTCGTCGCGGAAGGATTCGAGGTTCGTTTCGTCGTAGAAGTACTTCTTGCTTAACGCGAACCTCTCCGTTACGGCACATCCGGTGCAGACAGGTTCACCCTCGACGCGCTCCGTCTTCGTGTGCGACGGGCAGTTTATGCTACCGCAGTTTTCGCAGAAAGTGTACGTCTCGGCGTCGGAACCGCCGCACTGTACGCACCGGTGGACGCCGTCCTCCGTAACCTCCTTGGCGGTCGTCGTCTCGTACCACTCGTACGGGTAGTCGTAGCCGCGTGCATCGACGTTGGCGCGGACGCGGGGCAGGTAGACGGGTGTCAGGTCGACGACATCGACGTCCGACCCGTCGGGTACGCAGTCCTTTGTGTACGTCACGTTGTTGTCGCCCGTGTAACGGACGGTCGTCGCGTGTTCGTCGCGTCGGCGTTCCACGACCGGGTCGACGTAGTCCTCCTCCGTCCCCTCGAACCTCTGGACGTTGACCTCGTCGAAGGGATCCTCGAAGCCGTCGTCGATCTCCACCGTCGTATCCGCTCCGAGGTCTCGGGATACGAGAGCCTCGACCTCCGACGGTAACGTGTCGCCGCCACGTCTACCTGCGTCGAGGTAGACGGTGTCAGAGTCGTGGACACGGTGTACGACGCCGACACCCGTCTCGAAGACGGCGTCCGTCTCCGTCTCGACAGCCACGACAGGATGGAGCGTCAGCGCTGTGTCGGGTTCGTCGGCGAGCGACGCGGGGAAGTTCTCGATACCGCGGAAGGCGTCTCTGACCGTCACCGCGGGGTCGTCGGCTTCGAAACACCGGTCGCAGAGTACCTCAATACGTCCGTTGTACATGTCCATACCTATCTCGTCGCCTATCTCGCGCAGGTCGCGTCCGTCGGTTAGCTCGATACCGACCTTCTCGGCGTACTCCTGCGCGGGCGACGTGAACCGTCCCGTCGTGACCACCATACCGCGCGTCGATCCGTCAGCCTCGTACGTCTCGACCGCCGAATGTAGCTTCTGTACGACGGGACGTCCGAAGGTCTCCGTATGCTTACACTCTACGACGACGGTTCCGTCGCCGTCCTCCATGACGACATCGCGTCCCTTGTCGCCGGTTCTGGGTAGCTGTCGGACGTTCTCGTACCCGAGCTTTTCGAAGATACGGACAGTCTTCTCCTCAAACTCGTAGCCTGAGAGTTCGTCCAAGAGCGTCATCCGTCCGGGTCGGTGTACGTATCCGTCGGTGGTAACGTTTACGCCGCCCGGTGTCGCTGTCCATGATCTCCATCAGTTCCGAACGTCCACCGGAGGTAACGTTTACGCTGTCCGTGCCTCAGTCCCCGATCCTCCTTCTGTGGAACTCGACGGGGACGCCGCCGCCTTCGAGCAGACGGCTCCGGAAGGAGGCGTCGCGTCCGTCACAGAGTTCGAGGAGTGCGCGCGTACCGACGAGGCGCGAGACCTGCGCGCCGGGTTCACGTCCGTATCCGCGTACCTCCGCAACAGCTTCCTCGCCCTCAACACCCGCCTCGTCGGCGAGGTACGAGGCGGCGTCACGTACCGTCATCTCGCCCGTCTGTAGCTTGATGTCGACGAGTGCGCGACACGCGGCGACGAGACGGTTGCGCGCGACGTAAGCCTCGTAACGCGCGTCGCCGTATCCGTGCTCAACGCCGAGACGTTCGACGTACCCTTTCCATCCCTCGGCGAAGTCGTCGCCGAAGGCGTTGAAACGTCCTGCGAGTATGACGGGGTTCGAAGCCGACGCGCGCTCGAAGGTCTTCTGGAGATGCTCGCCGGGGTACAGGTCGGTGACGGCGCGTCCGGCTATCTCGGCGCGCGGATGGTCGCCCGGCGGTGTTACGTAGTAAGCCGGCGTCTCATCGCCGAAAGGCGTGGGTTCGAGGTACGCCGTATCCGGAACCAGAGGTGCGATATGCTCAGGCGTTTCGGCGACGTTGACGCCCTCCTCAGGGAGTTCGACGACCGACGACGCGAAGGAACGCGCCTCACGCGCCGCGCCGAGGTACTCGTCAAGGACGGCGTCGGGTTCGGGTCTGTCGTGTTCGACAGCGTCGACGGCGTCGGTCGGCTCCGCACCGAGCGCCTCGACGGCGTCGGCGAGTGCGTCGTTCGCTTTCTCGACCTCTTCCTCCGCGAGCGTGAGAACCTCGTCCGACGGTGGCATACACCGGCGCGCGAGAAGCTCGTCGAGAGCATCGCGTCCTATACGCCAGTCGGAGCGCGTACCGAGCGATTCGAGCCATTCGAGATGCTCGTCGAGGGCGTCGACAGTATTCTCGCACGCGACGCTGACGCGGTAAGCGAGATCCTGACGTTCCATACCGCCCGCCTCGTCGGCGATTAGCTGGAGAAAGCCGGGTACCGTTTCGCACGCCTCCTTCTCCGTCTCGACCCATGCATCGACGGGTTCGACGACGCGTTCGCGCGACTCCTCAAGATAGCCGGGGACGTCTTCGAGACGGTCGGCGATACTTTCGACGCGTTCGTGAAACGGTGCGAAGTTACGCGTATACAGAGGGTAGACGAAGGAGACGACGGCGTCCGCCGCCTGCGGGTCGCGCTCCCATAGACGGAGTTCGTCCATCTCGTAAAGATCGTAGTCGAGGCTGGCACGTACGAGTTCCGCCTCGTAGCCGTCGGTACCGTTGAGTTCGTCGCGGAGTGACCGCGCCGTGTCTATCTCTTCCTCCACGGATGCGCGCGTACCGCTTGGAAGTTCGTCGTCGTACTTGTGGACACCGAGAACGGTGGCGACGTGGGGGTTCCGTTCGAGTGTACCGTCGAGATACCCGTCCAGCAGATCGTTGAGCGTCATACTCAGGGTTACGGCGCGCGACGTATAACTGGAACGGACGCGCGGTACCTTTTTTATACCCGCGGTGCCTACAGTTAGACACGATGCCCGGTTCTGAAACATCCCAAGGCTCGGTCGTTTCGGAGCTTCGGGAGAGATACCCCGGTTCGGTAAGGGCGGTCGCAACGTACGATCAGGACAGCTACAGTCTGCAGTACTCCGCCGAAGGTATCGACGACGAGTACTCGCCGGAGGATATAGAGAGTATCTACGACGACGTGGTGCTACAGGACGTCGGCTCCGTGTTCCACGAGACCCTTTTCCACGAAATGGGAGACGTAAGGGGCAAGATACGTATATTCGAGAACGGGACGGTTGCGCATTTCTGGCCCACGGACGACGAGGAAGGGCTGTTCGTATCACTCGACGGCGATGCTGACCCCGGTATTCGGACGCTGTACGGGATAGCTGAGGGATACTACGGTTAGTCGCGGAACCCTCTTACGAGGGGGTGCAGGCGACGGTCACCTCGCGCGTCCTGGATCCGTCGCACTCCACGAAAAGAACGCTCTGCCATGTCCCAAGCGCGAGTTCGCCGTCCTCGACAGGTATAGAAACGTCCGAACCGATGACCGTCGCGCGTAGATGTGAGTCCGCATTTCCGGAACCGTCGGCTCCGGATGGCTCGTCAGACCGCGTCTGACGAACGTTTTCGTCGAGCGCGTCGTGTGCGTGCCCTTCGTCGGGAACGAGGTCACGGAGAAAGTCCTCGATATCGTCGACGAGACGATCCTCGTTCTCCTGTACGACGACGCCCGCTGTCGTGTGGCGAACGAAGACGGTGCAGACGCCCGTCGCGTCGTCGGGGACAGCCGAACGGACGCGATCCGTGATACCGGCGACCTGTGTCCGCGAGTCGGTTTCGACCTCGAAGCTACGCATTCTACGCCTCCGCCTCTGTGCGTTCGGCGAGTCTACGCGCCCTCTCCTCCGCCTCGGCGGTGACCCTTCCGGCGTCGACCGTCTCGACGTGTCCGTCCTCCATCAGAACTTCGCCGTCGACGACCGTATGTACGACATCGCCGCCGTTTGCGGCGTAGACGGCGTGCGAAACGAGGCTGTGGCGCGGCGTCAGATGTGGCGCGTCGAGGTCGACGACGGCGATGTCGGCGGGTCGCCCTTCGGCGATAACGCCCGATTGGGTGCCGAGTAGCTCAGCGCCCCCGCGCGTCGCCGCGTCGAGAGCCTCGCGTGCGGGTACGACGGAGGCGTCGCCCTCGCGGCTCTTTGCGACGAGGGCTGTGTGACGCGTCTCCTTGAACATGTCGAGCGTATTGTTCGACGCGGGTCCGTCGGTACCGATACCCACCGTCATACCGGCGTCGAGCATCTCTGCGACGGGCGCGGTTCCCGACGCCAGCTTCATGTTTGCCGACGGGCAGTGTGCGACGCCTACGCCGCGGTTTGCGAGCATCTCTATCTCGTCACCGTCGAGATGGACGCCGTGGGCGACGTATACGTCACCATCGAAGAAGTCTAAGGATTCGAGATACGCCGGCGGACGTTCGGCGTGTGAATCGACCGAGTCCCGAACCTCTCCGTCGGTTTCGCTTAGATGCGTATGGAGCGTCACCCCCTCGTCGCGTGCCGCCCTCGCGGCTTCGCGTAACGTCTGTTCGTCGCACGTGTACGGCGCGTGAGGGCATAGCATCGTCGAGATACGTCCGTCCCCTGCACCGTCGTACTCACGTACGAAGCCGACGCCTTCGTTTAGCTCCTCGCGCGCCTCGTCGTCGTCCTTCCCGACTGTAATGATACCGTATCCGAGTGAGGCGCGTAGACCCGATACATCGACGGCGTCCGCGACCTCGTCCATACCGAAGTACATGTCTGCGAAAGCCGTTGTGCCCGTTCTTATCATCTCGACAGCGGCGAGTTCCGCGCCCACACGGATGTCTTGGGGTTCGAGATGCGCCTCTATGGGCCAGATATGCTCCTCAAGCCATCTATCCAGAGGGAGGTCGTCGGCGTACCCGCGCAGAAGAGACATAGAGGCGTGCGTATGTGCGTTCACCATTCCGGGAAGTACGAGACATCCCGACGCGTCGAGAACACGGTCGGCGTCGCGGACGTCACCCACCTCGGCGATACGTCCGTCGCGGACGCCGACATCGGCTTCGACAGCCTCGCCGTCCGTATACACGTGTCCGTCCTCTATCAGTAGCTCCATGACCGACCGTCGTCTGCCGAAGCCTAAAGTGCGTCGGTAGGCTACCTCAGTTGATGACTGTCACCGTAGAGACGCCCGCACGTCTGCATTTCGGATTCCTCGATCTTTCGGGTGAGACGGGGCGTCTGTTCTGCGGCGTCGGTATCGGAATAGACCGTCCGCGTGCCGTCGTAGAGGCTGAGAAAACGGACGGCGTTGAGACGGATGCGGGCGGTTACTTCGAGGAACTCGTACGCGAAGCCGTCGACGTACTCGGTGTCGGTGGCGCACGTCTCAGTGTCAAGGACTCAGTTCCACGACACGTCGGCTTGGGTAGCGGCACACAGCACGCGTCCGCGGTTCTCGAAGCCGTCGCGGGCGCAAACGGCGTCGAGGCTAAACGCCGTCACGTCCGTGAGATGGGACGCGGCGTACGTTCGGGCGTCGGACGCGCCGTCTTCGAGGGCGGCGGTTTCGTGGTGGACGCGGGACATCCGGTCGACGCCGACCGCGGCGAACGCCGGATCCCTTCGGTCGCCGTCCGTCACGACCTACCGTCGGACTGGCGTTTCGTCGTCGCGGTTCCCGACGGCGCAGGGGCGCACGGTGAGGCGGAGGAAAGAAGCATGCGTCGTGTCGTCGGCGACGAAGCCGGTATAGGCGACGCGGTTCGACGTGAGTTCGTGGGTCGTGTCCTTCCCGGAGCCGCGGAGGGCGACATCGACGCGTTCGGCGCGGGGGTTGCCGAAGTAGACCGTCTCAACGGCGAACGGTACGCTGACGAACAGGACGGCGTCTACCACCGTAAGTCGGAACCCCTCGTCGAACGCCTTTCTGACCGCGACGACGTTGCAGGCGCGGGTCAGTCGTCTTGGGGTCCTTCGGTCTACGCCGTAACGACCGCCGAGGACGCCGAGGACGTGGCTAACTCGATCGACGCCGAAAGCTACGTCGCGTGTCCCGACAACAGGGGCGCGCGCGTCAGTCTTCCCTCTTGACCACGTCCGTGATACGGCTACGGAGCGACGACGACCGGTCGCGCGACAGGTATACAGATGTCTCACCGTCCTGATAGTAGTTGCCGACACGTCTCTCGACCTCGAAGCCGAGATGACGGTAGAACTCGACGGCGTTGGTGTTGGATACGCGCGTATGGCACGTCAGCTTGTCGTGATCCTCGGCGGTCTTTTCGACGAGGCTTCTTCCGACACCCTCGCCGCGCCTGTCGGTACGTACCGCGAGGAACAGCACGTAGCCGTCGCCCCGGACGACCGCGAAGCCTACCGCACCCTGTTCGTCGAGGAGTACGTACGCCGTGTTCCGTTCGTACGCGGACGAAAAAAAGTCCCACGTCTGGCGTAGGAAGCCTTCCTCGCGGCGTATATCCTGTTTCAGCTCCCAGACCTCGTCGAGGTAGGAGGTGTCGTCGGGCGGGCTACGTTCGTAACGCACTACACGGTTTACGTAAGGATGGAATATAATTCCAACGGGTGGATGGCTCCGAACGGGCGGTCGGAGCGACGCCCCGTCCTCGTCAGGGCGGTACGGGTCGCGCCGTCGTTTCTTCGCCCGTCACGACGACGAGCTTCGGCTCGTCCGCCGTTTCGGGGCATGCTTCGGAAACCTCCACGGGTATACCTTCGCGGTTCGGCATGAGATTCGTGAGTTCCCCGTCCTCGTGGTCGAAGAAGGAGCTTCCGGCGACGGTAACGTCAAATCCGCGCGTTTCACCGCCTCCGAGTACAAGGCTGTACGGGACGTCGCGTCTGAGGGAGACGTGTCTCCTTTCGGGTGTATAGAGACAGCCCGTGACAGACGGGGGATCTGCTCTGCGCGAAAGGACGAACGGGTTCTTCGCCACCGTCTCGCCAACGACGACCTGTTCGTCGATACCATCGGGTATATCGACCGTGTCACGGAACTCCTGCGAATAACCCGGCTGTGCACCGGTGGCGTCGAAGACGAGGAGACCGACGACGAGTACGAGGACGACGGCGATACCGACCACCGCCTTGGTGCGGTCGACCTCGAACACGCCCTTGCTCGACGCGTATCCGAGCGCGACGAAGAGGGCGGAAGAGCCGGCGAGGAGCGCGAAGACACCGCCGTCGCCGAGGTCGTATGTTTCGAGGACGTAGGCTACGAAGACGAGGTACGAGCCTGCGGAGAGGGCGTAGAAGACGGTGTCGAGGCTTCCGTTTCTGGCGTAAAGACCCGCGAAGAGGAAGACGACGAACCCGAGGAAGAGCGTCGCGGAAGTCGTCGTCGGTGACAAGTCTTCGAGTAGACGGAAGCCGAAGTAGAAGGTGGCGATCACTCCGAGCAGGACGCCAACGGCGTACAGTATCCTGACAGGATCTATCTCCGTGTCCATACCCCGACATCGTACGTGTGTCAGTTATATCCACGGGGTAGGTCAAAGATCCGTTTCGGCTTACGCAGGTTACTTGTACGGTGACGCACAACGAACCCTATGAACTTAACGCGCCGCGGCTTTCTGAGGAGCGCCGTGGGTGCGTCGGCCGTCGCCGTCGCGGGATGCGCCGACCCGCGCGCGGTACTGATACTGAACGAGGTGAACGACACCCAACTCGCCGACAGGGTCGCCGAGGAGGTCGAAGGTACGGACGACGAGGAGGTCGTACGACGCGCCGTCGAGAACCGAAGCTACACGACGGAAGGCGACGAATCGGGTCTCGAACCGCCCGTCGAAGCCGGTTCCGTTCTCTACGAAGGAGCCTACTACGACCTCTCGGTGGAGGCGAGAACAGTCTCGGAGGATCGCCTTTACGTCCTGCGTGTCGAGAACGTCGGTTCGTCGTCGGTCGACGGCGAGATGGCTTACGACGAGCTACCCGAAGCCGACAGACGCGCACTCATGGAGGTCTTCGGGGACGAGAACGCGACCGACGAAGGTTTCGAGGGCGGCACCGAGTTCCCGTACGGGGAGGGGGAGTACGGAGCCTCCGTCCTCATCGACGGCGCGACGGTTGTCCACGAGGGGCTGAGGTACGAGGTCGACGCCGAACGACGCCGGGGTATCGAGAGACAGGAGTTTACGTACACCGCCGACGAGGTAGCCGAGGACGCGGAGGGGTTCGGCGCGTGGGCGCGGGACGAGTACAGCTTTACGCTCGACGGTCTGTCGGATGAGGAGCGCGCGATCGTTGACGACGCTCTCGACGGAGGCTACTACGAGGGGAGCGCGAGCGAGGGTTTCGAGTCGCTCGTCCGGCGTTTCCGCGAACACGAGGCGGTTACGAAGGACGAATGGGGTGGCGAGTGGGTCGTCGAGTACGAGGGTACGACCTACCGGGCGGAGATGAGTTACACCCCGAACGTGGTGGAAGACGGAGGATAGCTATCCTCGGAGCGCCTCGACGGGGCGTTCGTTCGCCGCCTTCCATGCGGGATACGCGCCGCTGAGCAACGATATACCGACGGCGAATCCGAGAGCCATACCGAGGTAACGCAGGTTTCCGGGTCGGAGCACCATGAGTGCATCGTCGAGCATGAAGTGGTTGATGACGCCGCCCACGAGGAGGCTGACGACGACGCCGACAGCACCGCCGACGAAGCCGAGAAGCGTAGCCTCGGCGAGGAGTATCTTGAGAACGCTGGTGCGCTGTACGCCGATGGCACGGAGGACGCCTATCTCCTCGCGGCGTTCGACGGTCGACATCAGCATGACGTTGAGTATGCTGACACCCGCGACGAACAGCGATATGGAGCCGACGGCGATAAGGAACAGGCTGAGAAGACGTTGCTGTGACCGTACCTGCTCTATAAGCTCGCTGTTCTCCTGAACCTCGACAACCTCCTCACGTCTGTTCATGCTCTCACGTATATCCTGCGCGGTCTCGTTGGCGGCGCTCGCCGACCCCTCCTCCACGATTACGCGGCTGTACCCCGCGTCACGTAGCTCGGTTTCGGGGACGACGATGTTGAAGTTAGGGTTGACGGGCGCTGTCCAAGGCTCCTCTGCGAGGACGCCGACGACACGGTACGACGAGTTGTCGACCGTAACGGCGCTACCGACGTTGATCTCCAGCTGGTCGGCGAACGTGCTACCCACGAGAACACCGCTCGAAAGGCTCGCGGGCACGCGTCCTTCGTCCGCCTCAAAGAGAGCTTCGGGGTTCTCGACGGCGTACGCGTTCCTCCCCGCCGACGTGTCGCCGTAGCTAATATCCACCGTCTGTTGCTTTACGGGCGTAACCGTCGCACCCACGGCGGTGCGGCGTACGTCACGTACCTCACGGTCGGTAAGCGTCTGGCTCGTAACCGTACCGAAGCCGGCGTCCGTATCCGTCGCAGGGACGACCTCGACCTGATTTGCAACATCGCCCATGTTCTGCGTAAAACCCGCCTGAAGCGTAAAGCCGAGTATGCCGAGCGACGCTATGGCGACGACGCCTATGACGATACCGAAGCACGCAAGACCCGACCTCAGAGGGTTACGTACGAGGTTCCTGCGCGCCATCAGAAGGCTCGGCATGAGACGGTAAAGACGTCTCAGAGTACCACCCCGTCGTCAAGCTCCACGTCGCGGTCGGAGTAGTCCTTGATACGTTCGTCGTGTGTGACGGCGACGACGCCGACGCCTTCGTCACACAGGTCACGTATGAGCTGAAGCGTTTCGTCGCCCGTCTCCTTGTCGAGGTTACCCGTGGGTTCGTCGGCGAGGATCACGTCGGGCGAGTTTACGAGCGCACGCGCTATGGCGACGCGCTGTTTCTGACCGCCCGAAAGCTCCGCGGGCTTGTGCTCCTTTCTGTCGCCTAAACCGACCTTTTCGAGGAGTTCGCCGGCGCGTCCGCCGCTTCCGCCTGAGAAGACCGTGGGGGCTTCGACGTTCTCCTGAGCCGTCAGCGAAGGTATGAGGTAGAAGTACTGAAAGACGAAGCCCACGAACCTCTTGCGCGCCTCCGTGCGCTCTCGGTCGTCGAGACCCGTCACGTCGTCGCCGTCGAGCCGTACGGTTCCCTCCGAAGGCTCGTCAAGGAGTCCGAGTATGTTTAGCATCGTCGTCTTTCCGCATCCGCTCGGACCCATGACGGTCACGAACTCGCCGCGTTCGACACCGAAGTCGACGCCTTCGAGGACTGTCAGCGTCTCGTCGCCGCTGTCGTACCGTTTTACGACGTTCTCAAGCCGGGCTATCATCCGCGTTTCCTCCAGCCGTAGGCGACGACGCCGACGACCAGAACAGCGATAACGACCGAGGCGGACGTGGGTACACCTGACGAGCCTTCACCCGAACCGTCCTGAGACGACGAGGCTTCGGAAGCCTGCGTCGTCATACCCGCGCCGACAGCCGAGTACGTGACGTTGTAGACGCGTTCGACTGAGTCGCCGTCGGCTACGTAGCTAACCAAGACGGGTATCTCGGACACGTTTCCCGTCACGCGTGCGTTGAGCTCGAACGTACCGAAGTCGCTCGCGGGTACGGTTCCGACGAAGTAGTCCGACTGCGGCGGCGCGGGTTCGACGTTGGGTGTCTCTGCGACCCCGACCACGACGCCCTCTGCGTCCTCGACACCCACGTTGCTCGCGCTACCCGTGACCGTAACAGAACCAGCGCCTTCGACCGAGGTACCGGTTAGACGTATGTTGGAACGCGGCGTGTAGTCGATCGTTGTCGTCGTTGTCCTGCGTTCGCCGTCGAGCTCGTACGAGGCGGTAACCTCGACCGTCGTCTCGCGTTGTACGCCCGTGACGTTCATAACGACCGTCTCAGAGGAACGCGCGCCGAGGTCGCCGACATCGACGGACGAAACCGCAACGCCTCCGCGTACACGGACGTTCTGTACGGCGGCGTTACCGACGTTGGCGACCGTAGCCTCCACACCGTTCTCCGACGAGGAGGCGCGTAACCCGAGTTCGTGGTCGCGTTCCTCGAAACGTGCGGTGACCGTATCCTCGACGGTCAGGCTGTTTCCGTCTGAGTTGGTGTAGCCGACGGAGACGCGTATATCCTTCTCACCAGCTACGTCGGACGAGACGAGAACGTCGACCGTCCCTGTCTCACCCGCCGACAGGTTGGTGAGAAAGCCGTCCTTCTCTGTCGTAAAGCCGTATCCGTCGGCGGTCACACGGAGACCACGTATCTCGCCCGCACCGCCGTTCGAAACCTCTACCTCGACCGGGTTCCACGCGCCGACGGCGGCTGAACGGACGGACGCGTCCGCCCTCACGGGGCTGTCCTCAACGTCCACCGAAACCGGGTAGTTTACGGTTCCGATGTTTGTACCTTTTCCGCTCGCGCGTACTTCGAACCGTTTGGTGCCTTCGGTTTCGAACGTCGTCGTCAACGGAACCTGTATGCTCTCGCCCGGCGCGATGGTTCCTATGTTGGTGGTTCCTAAGCTTGACGACTCCTCCCAACGGAGCAGACTGACCTGACTTAGTGAGAAAGCAGTCTCTCCGTCGTTCTCCACCGTCGCCGTCACGGTCACCGTCTCGCCGACCTGCGGCGTTTCGGGGGTTACGTTTACGTCTGAGATATGTATACCCTCCGTCCCCGACTGCGCAGAGACGGCGGAGGCGGAGACGAACAGGAGTACGACCATACCCAAGACGGCTACAGTACGCCGCATCAGTAGAACACCCCCATTACGGCTGTCAGGAGAGCGCCACCGAAGAGATCCCACGCGACGATGACAGCTACAGCCGTGACGGCGGGCACCGTAGCCTTACGAAGTTCGAGCCCGTGGACGTGTTTAATCCCGAAGCTCCATATGAAAGCCTGCCATCCAACGAAGACATACCCAAGCGCACGTACCTGAACCGAACGGAGCGTCTCGAACATCGTACGCTGTACCTCTACGGCTTCCTGAATACCCGACGGGTTCGTGCCTCCGAGTATGTACAGCGTCAAGCCCAAGGTTACGAGAGCACCGAAGAGCGCGGGTACGAAGCCCCATCCTGCGACTGAGAGCGTTTCTGTGCCGCCCCCTTCGCCTCCGAGGTAGGTACAGACACCGACGAAGATACCACCAACAACGAGCCACGGTACGAAAGGTATGATCAGCGAGGGGAGCGTGAAAAGTACGCGCATCCCTGTACCCGCGCCCGCGCCGGCGCTTCCTCCGGCTTCCATAGCGGACGTCGTGTAGTTGCTCACGTAAAGACCTCTTCCTGCACGGACGACGCCTATCAGAAGAACGACGACCGCGGGTATCCATAGACGTGGGGTTTGGGACTCGGCGTCGAAGAAGCCGTCGGGGTCGAGAACGAGGTTATGCGCCCTGTAAGCCACCGTCACCACCTACGCGGTCTTTGTGTCGTATACCGATCAACATGAACAACCTTTGTGGAGCCGGCTTAAAGTAGCTGGCGTAAGCCCAAAATACCTTTTCGGGTATCCGCTTAGGACAGCTGGTTCCACGAGGCACGGAAACGCTGTACAGCCGTCAGGTTGCCGACGACGCCGAAGAAGACAAGCAACCATCCGAGAGCCGTCAGACCCTCGACGAGTGGGACGAAGGGCTGTACGACGCCGACGAGTATGATGAGAGCCATACGGTCGGCGCGTCCGAGGAGTCCGCCGTAGTCGCGTCCCGCACCCACAGCCTGCGCCTGAGTGCCCATGTACGAGGTCAGGAAGACGCCCGTGACAGCGAAGAAACCGACAGCCCAAGCACCGACACCGCCCGCGATACCCGCGATAAGTACGAGGTCTGAGTAACGGTCGAGCGTGTGGTCGAGCATGTCGCCCTGGGGGTTCGCCTTTCCGGTTCGGCGCGCTAACTGACCGTCGACGGCGTCGAGGACGGCGCTTACGGCGACGAGGAGCGAGCCACCGACGTATCCGGCTGTCGTGGCGGTGTAGAAGCTCCCCGCGGCTGTGACGGCGACGAGGAAGGAGACGACAGAAACCTGATTCGGCGTTGCGCCGAGGCGTTCGATCCCAGAGACGAAGGGTTCGAAGGCGTCCTCGGCGGATTCATCGAGATCGGCGAGCGTCATACACGTCCCTCCACGTACGCCGACCAGTCGACAACACCGGTGCGTTCGTCGCGTTCCTCGACAGCCCGCGCGACGCGTTCGACCGTCTCTTCCACAGTCGGTTCGGTCGTGTCGAACTCGAAGACGGGCGCTTCCGTGTCGAGCGCCTCGGCTGTCGTAACGTCGAGAGCCTCCGCCTCGGCGTTCTCGTCTATCTTCTCGTCACCCCAGCCGCGTTCTTCGAGACGTGAACGCAGAACGTCGGGTTCGCAACGTAGGACGACCGTAAAGCCGGGTTCGAGACGGTGCGAGAGATGTCCGTCGAAGACGGCGTCTTCGGGTAGATCGTCGCGTAGTGCGTCGACATCAGCAACAGGGGCTTGGCGTTCCTCGTCGTACCCCTTCGATGCGCCTTCACGGACACGCCGCGTTATATCGACGTAGCTCACACCGCGTTCGTCTGCGAGGCGGCGCGCGACGGTCGTCTTTCCAACGCCCGGCGTCCCTGTAACCGCGATCCTCATCCACTTTCACCCCGTGCGTCGGCGTAAACGTCGTTTATCTCGCGCACCGCACGCCGTGTCTCCTCGCGTGTACCGACGGAGACACGTATGCATTCGGGGAGACCGAAGGATGTGGTATCACGTACGATTACGCCGCGTCTTTCGAGTTCACCCGCAACCTCCGAGGCGTCGCACGGCGATACGTCGACGAGAACGAAGTTTGCGGCGGTGTCGTACGTCGGCGCGTCGAGGTTCTCGGTCATGTACTCACGCCCCCACCGTGCGAGTTCGACCGTCTCGGTTACATGCCCGTCGTCACCCAGAGCGGCGCTTGCGGCACGTAACGAAACACCGCCGACACAGAACGGAGTGACGACCTTCCTGTATGCGCTCGCCATACCGTCGGGGAGGACGCCGTAACCGACACGCAGACCCGCGAGACCGTACGCCTTCGAGAAGGTGCGAGCAACCGCAACGTCGTCACGTTCGAGGGCGAGCGGTACGGCGCTCTCACGGTCGGAGAACTCGTGGTAAGCCTCGTCGACGAAGACGAGTCCGTCGACCTCGTCGGCGACACGTTCGACGGTTTCGACCGTCGTGTCCGTCCCCGTCGGGTTGTTCGGCGCTGTTATATAGACGATCTTTTCGCCGTCGTAGGCGTCGACTATACGTCCGGCGTCGTAGCCGAAGCCGCCGTCGTCAGTCCGCAGACCGTAGCTACTCTCGTAGCCTCCGAGGTTGCGCGCCGACATGCCGTAGTAGGAGAAGCCGGGCGAGGGCGTCAGAACCCCGTCGCCGTCTTCGAGAACCGCGCGCCCAACAGTGTCGAAGACGCCGTCGGCACCCGCACCCAGAACGACGTTCTCGACGGGAGCACCGACCGCCTCGGCGACCTCCCCGCGTACGTCTTCGTGTAAAGCCGTCGGGTAGACGTTGACGGTCGGCGCGGCTTCACGTACCGCCTCCTCGACGGCGGGCGGGGGTCCAAGAGGGTTCTCGTTCGAAGCCAGCTTTGCGAGTTCGTCGGGATCGAGACCGTGTTCGCGCGCGACCTCCTCGACGCCGCGTCCCGGGACGTACTCGTCGAGTTCCGACAGGTCTCTGAGTATCTTCATCTATATCGGAGATGTAGCGACTCATAATAAAGAACTTGATGAAGTATAGGAACCGATACGGCGAAATTAACTCAGTTTAAAGCTCAGAGTCTCCGGCGAGCCTTTCAAGCTTTTCAATGTTGTCGCCCGACTCCTCAAGGAGAAAATTATACAGACCTTCTCGGGTTCCTTCGCCCCCTATCGAGTCCCAAAATTCCTTTCCAACCAACATTCCATCCCCTTCGGTTACATTGAATATGCTTTGAGGCGGCCAGTGACCGTAATCTGCTAAATCCCCATATGGATTAAATGGGAAGACGAATCGCACTATTGGACATGGTTCATCCTCATGCTCATATACAGCCACAGTTTTTAGCATCTGTCGTTTAGACTCCATTGACTGGTCTTTATTTGGTTTGGGGGTTTTTATTTCCACAGCCAGTGGTCTTCCGTTACTGAAATCCTTAATCCATAAATCCCAGGTGATTTTACCAGTCGATTTGGTAGGCTTGTCTAATGACACTTCCTTGACCTCCTTCTTTTCTTTCTCCCAATCTGGATCTCTATCACGATTATCTAGTCCAGATATTATGTCTTCTATAATGTTTTCTTGCTCATTTGTCAATCTCTTGCCTATTAATTCATATTGGGTCTCCGCATCACCTATATCATCATTAGCATTTGCAACTGCCTTGGCAAATTTTTCATACATCTGTTCCCCCAGTTTCTGTGTAAAGCTCCGCTCAAAGTTAGCTAATATCCAGAATAACTCAGATGGCATCATGATGGCTTTGAACGTCTCATTTCTTTTGAATTCCTCCCAGTCAAAGTTTTCTGCTTTTTCTATAGGTCGCTCAAAGAAGTCGTCGGTCACCTTCTTTAATTCTCTTTTTGTCTTGTCATCAAGCGTACATCCACCTATATAATCGAATTCTTCATCTTTTTCTTCTTTCATGTTCGTGATGTGAAAGATAACCTCATAATCCTTTGTAGGCGGGTCTGCCTACAGAATTATTTCTACGCAATCAAAATCCGTAAAATACACAAATTCGTTGACTTCGGCGTCTCTTTCTTTTTTTAATATATCGCTGTCAACAAGCTTCTCTAAATATTTGTGGGTGGTCTCTCTATGAGATAAACCAATTTCGTTGGAGAAATTTTCGTGTACTTCTCTCAGCGTTACTTGACCAACTTCATGAATATATTGTAATAACCGAACTCTCTTTTCATTCGATAGTGCAGAACATAAAGTTACTATCTCTTCTCCTTCAGTAATCTTTTTATTCTCCATACTGGGGTACTGTATCCCCTTGTCAATAAAAAATAGTAGCCAAAATTGACTACAAGGAATGGAAACATTATATTGGGTTGACTTCCAAAGGATACTCAAGATGGAAGCAATTGACTTATTTTGCGGCTGTGGGGGTTTCAGTCATGGTATTGAGCTTTCGGGTATCGAAGTTCTATATGGGATAGACATAGAAGAGAAAGCACTCAAAACGTTTGATACGAATCATTCCAAAGCTGAAGCTATCTGTTACGACATCTCCGAAGAAGTGCCAGCAAAGATAGCCGAAGAAGATTTTGATGTGGTCTTCGGTAGCCCCCCATGTCAGGGCTTTAGTCATGCAAAAGGCGAGCGCAACGAAACCGACGAAAGGAACAATCTTGTCTTTGATTTTGTGCGGTGGATAGATGTTTTACAGCCGGAGTACGTCATAATGGAGAATGTCTCCGGAATAAAGAACATATCCGGAGACTTTCTGGAGCAGGTCAGGGAAAGGTACGAAGATGCTGGTTACGAGATAGAGGACGGTGTTCTCAACTCCGCTGAGTTCGGCGTACCTCAGAGCAGAAAAAGATACTTTACCATCGGTGTCAGAGATGATGTGGAAGATTATCCTCGACTTCCTGAGCCGACTCACAGGCTACCTGACGACACACAAGCCACGTTTGATGACCTCGAAATGAAGGAGGAGACGGTTCTTGTAGGCGAAGCGTTGTCCGACCTGCCGGAACCTGTATCAGAGGATAAGACTGCCAAACTGCTGACAGAGCCACAGAACAGATATCAGGAGTGGGTTCGTAACGGAGAAGAGGTGCACAACCACGTTGCTAAGCACCCCAACGAAGATGACATGGGAATAGTAGAGCGGATACCTGAGGGCAAGATGTACCGCTCAAGCCGTTTCGGTGATATGTACGTGCAGGCTTGGGAGCTTTTCGAAGACAGATTCTCCGAGGAAGAACAGAACGCGCTCTGGTTCATCTCTCGCCACAGAACTAGAAAGAGCTACAAGGCTACCGACAAGAACGGACCCGATTATGTGCCATTGGAAAAGATAGAAGCAGAAGACGAAGCGGTACGCAGTCTGTTCGAAAATGGCTGGCTCAGAAGAAAGACAGACTACGGAGGTCACGATGAGACGTACGATATAAACTCAAAGAGCGGTGTCCGCCCGAAGTATATGCGCCTTGACAGAAATGACGTGTCAAACACATTAGATACCCATTCGTTCAGCCCGCGCGAGAAGCTACATCCCACCGAGAACCGTGGGCTTTCGCTCCGTGAGGGTGCGCGGATACAGAGCTTTCCCGACAGCTTCGTATTCCACGGGAGCTTCAGCGAGATAGCGGAACAGATAGGGAACGCCGTTCCGCCCCTACTCTCTTACCGTGTTGGTCGGTTCGTTATGGAGAGTGCAGGGGTGGAAACGGACGAATCAGCCCCGATTAGAATCTAAATGCAGATTATGCCGGTACCACAACCGTAATTAACCTATCCTACGTACATGAGGTAATGACAGAGCCAGCGAAGCTTGACGGCGAGCAGGTCGATAGGTACTCCCGGCACGTCATACTCGACGAGGTAGGTCCGGAGGGTCAGGGAAAGCTCCTCAATACACGCGTTCTGTGTATCGGCGCGGGTGGTCTCGGCGCGCCTATCATACAGTACCTCGCCGCGGCGGGTATCGGAACCATCGGTATCGTCGACGACGACGTGGTGGAGCGGTCGAACCTCCAGAGACAGGTCATACACGGTGACGACGACATAGGACGCAAGAAGGTCGACTCCGCCGAGGAGTTCGTCAACTCGCTCAACCCCGACGTTACGGTCGAGAAACACGACGTACGTCTCGACGCGTCGAACATAGAGGATCTTATCGCAGACTACGACTTCGTCGTCGACGGCACCGACAACTTCGCCACGCGGTACCTCGTCAACGACGCGTGTACGCTCGCCGACAAGCCGTTCTCGCACGGCGCTATATTCAAGTTCGAGGGTCAGGTAACGACGTTCACCGACCCCGACGGACCGTGCTACCGTTGCATGTTCCCCGAAGCGCCCCCCGAAGGCATGGTGCCCAACTGCGCCACCGCGGGCGTCATAGGCGCTCTTCCGGGTATCATAGGCGTCATACAGGCGACCGAGGTCGTCAAGCACGTGCTCGGAAAGGGACGCTCCCTCGACGGACGTATGCTTTTCTACGACTCCCTCGACATGTCGTTCGACGAGGTCGAGATACGGAAGGATCCCGACTGCCCCGTCTGCTCTGACAGCCCCGAGATAGAGTCTGTCGGGGAGGTCGAGTACACGCAGGCGTGCTCGATACCGACGGGCGAGGGAGACGGTGACGAGGAACCGATAGCGGGCGAGGCGGACGACTGAGAGAGCCGAAGCGGACGTTTAATTAGCCCTCTCCGCCATCCTTCTACCATGCCGATAAACGAGCCTGACGACGGCAAGTCGTACGGTATGTCCGCCGTCGCAAACTGGGTCGAAGAGGACGACTTTCCGACGACCAAGGACGACCTCGTATCACGTTTCGCCGACAAGGAGATGATGCTCGGATACGACACCGAGACGACCTTCGGCGACATCATGGAGCATGTCGAACAGGAGGAGTACGAGGATATAGTCGACTTCTGGGGCGCTATAGGCGAGGGGTTCCGTGTCGTCAACGGACGTGTACGTGAGAGGTACGTGGACGCCGAGGGGTGAGTAGGAGAGAAAAGAGGGGAAGGAGAGAGAGAGTAGAAGAAGAGAAAGAAGGGAAAGGACGGATCGATGGGTGGTACGGAGGAAAAGACAGACTGTGGACGGGAACACCAGAGAGAATGGGTGGAAAGAGGTGACAGAAGAGTGTCAGAAAGAGAGGGACAAAATAACTGACAGCGGTTTTATTTCATCCCAGACAACATGCATACGAACACTCCCAAACGGTAGCCTTAAGTCAGTTCCTAACGTACTGTATAGTAGGTTATTTGGGTAACGTGTCACCGATAAATATAGCTACGGAACAACGGAAGATTATACTCTAAGATGTCAGGATATGACGCCGAAGGAATAAAAAGTCTCGAAGGGCTGGAGGCTGTCCGTAAGCGCCCCGCGATGTATATCGGCTCGGTGGACTCGAAGGGTCTCCATCATCTCGTCTACGAGGTAGTAGACAACTCGATAGACGAGGCGCTTGCAGGACACTGTGACGAGATAGAGGTGGTTCTGGAAGACGACGGTACAGTATCCGTACGTGACGACGGACGGGGTATACCCGTCGACACGCACGAGAAACACGGTATGTCCGCGGTCACGGTCGTCATGACCGTTCTACACGCGGGCGGTAAGTTCGACTCCGACCTGTACCAGATTTCGGGCGGTCTGCACGGCGTCGGTGTTAGCGTCGTCAACGCCCTGAGCGAACACCTCACGGTCGAAGTATGCAGGGACGGGGGCGTGTACGAACAGGGCTTCGAGCGCGGCGAACCCGTTACGGAACTCGAAAGGGTCGACGAGACCTCGGAGACGGGTACGAGGATAAGCTTCGAGCCTGACGGGGAGATATTCGAGACGACGACGTTCGACTTTTCGACGCTCGAAGGACGCCTGCGCGAACTCGCCTTCCTCAACAAAGGGCTTGAGATAACGCTCCGTGACGGACGCGACGACGAGGGTGAGGGACGCGAGGAGGTTTTCCTTTACGAGGGCGGTCTCCGTGAGTTCGTCGAGTACCTCAACGAGAACAAGACGCAGACGCACGAAGAAGTCGTCTACTTCGAGGAGGAACGCGACAGCGTCGAGGTTGAGGTGGCGTTACAGGGGATCGACGAACCGACGGGTGCGGTGCATTCGTTCGCCAACAATATCAAGACGAAGGAGGGCGGCGAACACCTTACGGGTTTCAAGAAGGCTCTGACCAACGTCGTCAAGGGCTACGCCGAACGCGAAGGGATCGCCGACGAGAGCCTGAAGGGACAGGACATACGTGAGAGCCTCACCGCCGTCGTGAGCGTCATGGTGCCCGAACCCCAGTTCGAGGGGCAGACGAAGACGAAGTTAGGGAACAGCGAGGTCAGGGGTGTGGTCGAGAAGGTCGTCAACGACCGTCTGTCGACCTATCTGGAGGAGAACCCCGACGCAGGGAGCTCGATAGCCGAAAAGGCGGCTGAGGCAGCGAGGGCGCGGAGGGCGGCGAAGAAGGCGCGCAAGCTTCAGCGCAGGAAGAGCGCGCTCGAATCCACATCGCTTCCCGGAAAGCTTGCGGACTGCCAGAAACGCGAGCGCGACGACAGCGAGCTTTTCATCGTCGAAGGCGACTCCGCGGGCGGTAGCGCCAAGCAGGCGCGTAAACGTGAGACGCAGGCGATACTACCCCTTAGCGGCAAGATACTGAACGTCGAGAAACACAGGCTCGACAGGGTGCTCGAAAACGACGAGATACGTTCGCTCATCACGGCGCTCGGTACGGGTGTGGGCGAGGAGTTTGATATAGAAGACCTGAGGTATGAGAGTGTTGTCCTCATGACGGATGCAGATGTCGACGGAGCACATATCCGGACGCTCCTCCTCACGCTTTTCTACAGGTACATGCGCCCGCTTCTCGAACGCGGACACGTCTACGCCGCACAGCCGCCTCTGTACCGTATACGTTGCGGGAGCGAGACGTACGACGTTATGACAGAGAAGGAGCGCGAGGAGGTCGTTGCGGAGAACTGCGGGGGCGAGGCGGACAACGTACAGCGTTTCAAGGGTCTCGGAGAGATGACACCCGAACAGCTATGGGAGACGACGATGAACCCCGAAGAGCGCGTCCTCAAACGTATTACGGTCGAGGACGCGAGCGCCGCCGACCGTATGTTCGACGTACTCATGGGCGACAAGGTAGCGCCGCGTAAACAGTTTATCAAGGAGAACGCCGACGAGGCGGACTGGGTCGACATATGAGCACCGAAGACGCAAACACACCCGAAGGGGGCATGTATCCAGACGTAGAGGCATCGAACGTAGACAACGTACGCGTAGAGGACGAGATGGAGCAGTCGTACATCGACTACGCGATGTCGGTTATCGCAGGACGCGCACTCCCCGACGTGCGCGACGGTCTGAAGCCCGTCCACCGGCGTATACTGTACTCGATGGAGTACGAGGACATCACGTCGTCGTCGGGACACCGTAAGTCGTCGTCCGTCGTGGGTACGGCGATGGGTAACTGGCACCCTCACGGCGACAAGGCGATATACGACGCCCTCGTCCGTATGGCGCAGGACTTCTCGATGCGTTACCCGCTCGTCGACGGACAGGGCAACTTCGGTTCGCTCGACGGCGACCCCCCCGCGGCGATGCGTTACACCGAGGCGCGTATGTCACCCCTCGCCGAGGAGATGCTCGCCGACATAGACAAGGACACCGTCGACTGGCAGTCGAGCTACGACGACCGTCTCAACGAGCCGGAGGTTCTGCCCGCAGGCTTCCCTAACCTACTCGTAAACGGCTCTTCGGGTATCGCCGTCGGTATGTCGACCAACATACCGCCGCACAACCTCGGTGAGGTAGTAGACGCCGCCGTCGAACTTATCGAAAACCCCGAAGCAACCGTGGCTGACCTGATGGAGCACGTTGAGGGACCCGACTTCCCGACGGGCGGAAAGGTCGTCGGTAGGAACGCGATAGCGAAGGCGTACGAGACGGGACGCGGGAAGCTGACGGTTCGGGGTATCACAGAACTCAACGAAGACGAGGGACGTGTCATCATCACCGAGATGCCTTATCAGGTCGACAAGGCGGATCTCATAGAGAAGATCGCTGACCTCGTCGGAGACGGCAAGGTGGAGGGCGTCCGCGACATACGTGACGAGTCCGACCGCGACGGTGTACGTGTCGTCGTCGAACTCAAACGCGGCGCGTCGCCCGAACTCGTACGCAACCGTCTTTTCGAACACACGCGCCTCGAAAAGACGTTCGGCGTCATAAACCTCGCGCTCGTCGACGGACAGCCGCGTGTTCTGTCCTTACGCGAGATGCTCGACGAGTACCTCGACCATAGAAGCGAGGTCGTACGCCGGCGATCCGCGCACGAACTCGACGAGGCGGAGGAGCGCGCACACGTCCTCGAAGGACGCCTCGTGGCGATCGACAACGCCGAGGACGTCGTCGATCTGATACGCGGTTCGGACAGCCGCGGCGACGCAAAGACGGGGCTACGTGACGAGTACGGTATCTCCGAGAGACAGGCGGAGCACGTCGTACGTATGCAGTTGGGTAGCCTGACCTCGCTCGAACGCGACGACGTTGAGGAGGAGCACGCCGAGCTTGAGGAGCGTATCGAACGTCTGGAGGAGATACTCGGGGACGAAGGCGAGCTTATGGAGGTCGTCAGGGACGAACTCCTCGAAATCAAGGACAGGTACGCCGACGAGCGCAGGACACGTATAGAGGAGGGCGGCGACGAGGTAACGCGCGAGGATCTCGTGCCTGAGAAACGCGTACTCGTCGTCATGACGCGCGACGGCTACGCGAAACGTATGGAGATGGAGGAGTTCGAGACACAAAAACGCGGCGGCAAGGGGATTATCGGAGCGGATCTCAAGGAGGGCGACGCCCTTACCTCCGCCTTCGTTGCCGACAACCACGACTTCCTTCTGTGCTTCACCAACCACGGAAACGCGTACTGGCTAAAGACGTACGAGATACCGGAGGCGGGTAGGACGGCACGCGGAAGGAGCGTCGTAAACCTCATAGATCTCGACGACGGCGAACGCGTCACGGCGACGCTCCCCGTCGACTCGTTCGACGAAGACAGATGCTTCGTCATGGTAACGCGTAACGGCTACGTCAAACGCGTCTGCGCGAGCGAGTTCTCCAACCCGCGCTCCACGGGTATCATCGCCACGTCGCTCGAAGACGGTGACGAACTCGTCGGCGTCGAACTGTCGGACGGTGAAGGCTGTGCCGTCGTCGGAACACGTGACGGTATGACCATATGTTTCGCCGAGGGAGACGCGCGCGAGATGGGACGGAGCGCACGCGGTGTACGTGCGGTTGAACTCGAAGAGGGCGACGCCGTGGCGGACGTGACGACTATAGATCTGCCTAAGGGTGACGAGCATCTGTTCACTGTCACGTCCGACGGATACGCCAAACGCACGCCTCTTAGTGAGTACAAGTGTCAGGGGCGTGCGGGCAAAGGTCTCGTCGATATAAAGACGGGCGACGACGAAGGACGTGTCGCTCTTGACCGTGTCAAAGGCGACGAGGAGGTCGTTGTTGCGAGCGAGGACGGTCAGGTCGTACGGACGCGTGTCGACGAGGTGTCGGAGATAGGCAGGAACACACAGGGCGTCATACTGATGCGTCTCGAAGACGGTGACGAGGTCGCCGACGTGGCGACGTTCGGAACCTCCGAGGATGAAGGGGAGAGGTAGGAAGCCATGCCACGGGGTGAGGGAGGCGTGAACGTCGGCGATATCTACACCAACACCGAACTCGACCTCACCTACAGGGTTCTCGAACTTCGTGACGAAGGCGACGAGACGGTGGCGACGGTCGAGACGCTCGACGAAGGCGTCGAAACCTACAGAACGGTTGACGAGATAGACTCGATGCTCCAGACGGGTGAGGTCGTCGAGTCGGACGTGACCGCCGACGCATTCGATGACGCCGACGGCTCCGACACGGTTCCTGTAAAGACGGACGACCGCGACTACCTAAAGATAGCGGGTATCGTCGCTGTCGCACTTGCGCTTGCAGGAGTCTTCGTACCCGTCGCGGGCGTCGTACTCAAGTTCGCGGCGAGGTTTCTGGTTCCCGTCGGTATCGCTGTTCTCTCAGCCTACCTCCTGTACCGTGCGCTTTCGTGACGGTACCGTGACTCTCTCGTAACTACTATTCGGGAGAACGCCGAAGACGCGTGTATGTACGTAGGACGTTTTATAGTAATAGCTCCCGACTTCGGCGCTTACCGCGTTTCGTCGCGGTCTTTCCCCGACCGTGTCGTACGACCGAACGACGAGGGCGACGGATACGCCGTCGTGCCTGAGGACGACTACGACAACCCGTACGTCTCTTACAACTGCATGCGCTCCGCGGGCGACGCAACCGTACTCGGAAACGGATCGCACGTCGATCCCGTGACGGAGAAGATACGTGCGGGCTATCCGGCGCGCGACGCACTCGCGCTTGCGCTCCTGACGTTGGACTACGAGAAGGACGACTACGACACGCCGCGTATCGCAGGTGTGGTGGGCGGTGACGGTGAGGCGTCGTACATAGGTATCGTAACGCACGACTCCCTCGTGATTGAACGCGTCGACGAACCCACGCTGGTGGCTACGTACGAGGTTCAGCGACCCGAAGCCGTCGGGTTCAACGTTTCGAGCGCCGACGAGGCGGCGCGTAGTGCGTACGAGATGGGGTACGAGCACCCCGTCGCGGCGTGTGCCGTCTACGGCGAAGAGACCGCGGCGTACAACGGCGACGGGGACGCATGACAGTAGCCCTCATCAGCGACGTACACGCCAACAAGCCCGCTCTCGGAGCCGTGATGGACGACCTGCCCGACGTCAACGGCTACGTCCACGCGGGCGACGCCGTCGGCTACAACCCGTACCCTCAGGACTGCGTAGACGCGCTCCGCGAACTCGGGGCTGTGAACGTGCAGGGTAACCACGACCGCGCCGTAGCGGGCGACGCGTCGTTCGGCTTCCACTCGACCGCAGGACGCGCCGTAGAGTGGACGGAGAGGCACGTCAACGGCGAGACGTTGGACTGGCTCGGTGCGCTTCCGCAGGAGCGCGAGACGGTCTTTGGCGATACGCGCGTAAAGATCGTCCACGGGGCACCCGGCGCGCCCGACCGTTACACCTACCCGCGAGACTTCGCCCCGTCGCTCCTGAGAGACGAGGACGTACTCGTGATGGGGCATACGCACGTACAGGGCAAGGAGGAGTACGACAAGGGCGTTGTCGTCAATCCGGGGGGTGTCGGTCAGCCCAGAGACGGCGACCCGCGCGCGGCGTACGCGCTGTTGGACGAGGAGACGGGTGAGGTGGAGCTACACCGTGTCGAGTATCCTGTGGAGGAGGTGCAGGACGAGATTCGGCGCGCGGGTCTTCCCGAGTCGCTCGCGGAGAGGCTTGAGGAAGGGCGTTAGTCGCCTTTCACATCCATCCTTTGGATTGCTTCGACCAACGTCTTAGATTCCAACGTCATTTCGCCCTGTTTTCTGAGCAGTTTGACTGATTCCACCACCCAGTCTTCTATCTCCGCGCCTGTCTCCACCGAGTCGTTCAGTTTATCTATGATGTTATGCTCCAATCCGTCAGTATCCCCGTCGGTCACCAAGGCTTCCAGATCCGAATCAAGAGTGCCGTCTTCACTACGGCGTACCTTTTCGAGGTAGTGGTGTAGTATCGCCTTCTTTTCGTACTCACCGGGCTTTTCGAACTCAACGGGTAGGTTCCCAAGACGTCCGGGTCGTTTGAGCGCGGGGTCTACCGCATCAGGTTCGTTTGTCGAAGCTATTACTTTCAGTTCCTCTCCCTCTTCAGACATCCTTTTCGCCTCAACGCCGTCAAGTAGAACGAGAAGCTGTGCGACCACCTGTGTGGCGTACGACCCGTCCGACTCTGTACGTGCCCTTCCTATCGCATCGAGTTCGTCTATGTAGAGAACCCCGCTTTTCTCCCGTGCTTCGTCGAACTTCTGTCGGAGGGCACGTTCCGACTCGCCGACCCACTTGCTGAGAATCTCAGGACCGGAAACTGTGACGGGTACGGAGCCGTACCTCTCTTTACAAACCTCGCGCACGAGTTCGGTCTTGCCCGTCCCTGGCGGTCCTTCGAGTATCAAGCCTGTCTGCTCACGTAGCCCAAAGTCTTTGTCGAATCCATGCAGGAAGTCAAGGATCTTCTCCTTCTCGTCTTCAAGGCCTGCGACGTGGTTCACTCCGACGGGTTCGCGTTCGAAGACATTTCCACCGACCGCGATTTTATCGGAAACTTCGAAGGACTGATTTCCGCGAACTTCGACAACTATCTCTACGTCAGCTTTTATACCCTCTACAGGCATCGAGTAGCGTTTCCACTCCGTGACTTCGCCGTCTTCCGCGGAAAAGACGTACCGTGTTTCGGTGTCAGTTACCTCCTCAACAGAATGCTCCTCGCTTGAAAAATTCCTTAGATTCTCCCTATCCCTCCACCCTCCTTTCTTCCGCGCCGACACGCGTGCCTCTCTGAACTCGTCCAACTTTTCGGAAAGCGAACGCGTCATTCCTCGCCCCCGTAAATTTCGTCCACGACTTGCTCAACGCGTTCAAGCGTTCTACAGTAACTACTGTTCAGAACGGGTACGTAGGCGCGTGCCTCCTTACCTGTCTGTTCGCTCCAGCTTTCGACCAGCGAAGAAATCATGGACGCGCGTCTTCTTCCGCGGAACAGTAGACGAGGGGGAACGACGACGTAAACCGCCTCGAACTCATCTACTCTTTCGTATTTTTCCAGCGTCTCGCGTACCTTGCGGAAGTTGAACGCGCCCTCGCCGCGCCCTGTTTCGAACTCCAAGCAAACGGGAAAGGTAGCACCGTCGTCTTGGGATAGGAAGAGTTCGGCACCTTGGGTAGCCCAATCGTTAGGGCTACCAATCCGTACGTCAGCGACCGGTTCGCTCTTTTCGTCGTTGCCTCCTCCGAGTCCGTGTTCGGTATCGATTACTTCGGTGTCGCCGAGTAGCTTCTCCTCAACGAAGTTAGAAAATCCCTCCATCTCGTCGGTTTGGTACGCCTCCGTCTCTCTGTAGAGCTTGAACATCTCTCGTGCCACCCCCTCTACCATCGTCGCTTTCCAGAAGTAGTGCTCGTCGCTCTCGCCGTCGCCCGTGCTCTGACGCTCAGTCAGGGCGATGCGTTTCCAGTCGTTCTTTCTCAGGACGTGTTCGTTCTCGGCTTCGGTTCGGCGTACGTCTACGTTGCTTCCTCGGTTGAAGCCGAAGTAGCGCGATACCTTCGTGGCGAACCCCTCCTGCGCATCGTCCTCGAACCTCGGTTCCGCGACGACGACCGGCGGCGACTCTGCCCTCTCAAAGCCAGCATCGGTATCGTCCTCTTCTTCGATGGAACCGCGCGTAAGGTGCGCAACGAGCTTCTCGAAGAAGGAATTGTCGAAGATATCCACATCGTACTCCCACTCTGCAGGCGCGTCGACGACGAAGTAGCCTGTCTCGCCGGTGTAGAGTGTCGAAGCCACCTCACGGAGTTTGGGTACGATGTCGGTTGAGTTCCGCCGTATTGACGGTTCGTCGCCGTTTAGTTCGGCTTTCCAGCCTCCGTCGGTGAGGTCAAGCGTAACGATGCTGTCCTGCACGCTCGGAGACCGCGGTTCGTTCCCGACAAACTCGACGGTGTCGGCGTCGGGTTCGCCGCCGTTCATCTCCGTGTACGTATCGCGTAACAGGACTTGGAGGAACGGGAGTGTGTCAACCACTTCTTCCTCGTTCTTACGGTTCTTGTGTATCACGAGCTTGGGTCGACGGGAGCCGTACGGCGTTCCTCCGCCCCACGCGAACACGGGGTCTTCTTCGTCGGGTTCGACAGGTTCGGTGCTCATATCCTGTAACGGTTCTATCTGTTGGCTGACTGAGTTCTCCATCTTTTCTACCGAAGGTTGTACTGTGGTTATCTCGAACTCCTCACGCTCTTCGAGTTGCTCGGCGGGCACGACGGTCTGCGATACCTCATGCGAAAGCCTCTCAACTTCGACAGACTCGGCGACGGGTATCTGTGTCTCTACGGTGCCGGTAATCTCATCCTCGGTTTCGGTCTCCGTGACAACGGATTCAGGACGTACCTGAGACTCTACGGTGTGTTCGACGCGCGAGAGTTCGACAGTATCGGTGCGAAGCGTCGGGACGGTCAAGCGCGCGGAAGAAACGCGCGACAGCTCCGACGCGGGTTCGACGCGACTCTCCACCGACTCGTCGGTGCGTTCCAAGACTATCTCGTCAACCACGGCAACTTCGATTTCATCGAGTTCTGGGGTTTCTTCTTCATTGGACTCGGGGTCCTCCGGTGTCGTCGTAGGCACGGTGCTTGTTTCTCGCCGCTCCTCGGATGCTCCGGAACCGGATTCCTCATCTCTGTCGAACGGTCGCCGCTTTCGGTCTCGGGTCATTCTTCAATCAAGCCTACAGAGCGCATTATCTCATTAATCGTGCTTCTTCGGTTGCCGGTGTCTCTCCAGTATCCCATTTTGCTATTTGAAGACGCGTATATGTTCAGCGAAGTATAACCCGGTGTTTCGGTACTAATCCGGAGAGGAGCGTTTAATGACACTAAACCAAACTTCGCTTGTTCACCCGCTTCTAATTTACCGGGGTTGTGTTTCGACGCACGTTCAATCCATTTAGATAGAGACTCGGCATTCTCTTGTACCCCACTTGCCCAACTTTCGTAGAATAACATCTCAAAGCTCTCATACTCAGTAGGCAATTCTATATCGAATAGTTGCCCTAACTCCCTCAGTATTGAATCATGAGATCCAATTAGCTGGTAATGGTACGTACGCTGATTTATTTTTCCGTCGTTTATCATACCGATATTTTTCAGCCTTCCCAGCAGTTCGTCCGGCACCAATCCTTCGACAGCCTCAACCTTCACGTTCGAATTGACCATCACGAGCGACGTCAGTTCTTCGTTGAACGGCGGGCATAGTTCCAGAAGACCCTCAAGCCAGTTCACGAACCCGTCGGTGGTTTCTACGTGTCCGTCGGTTATAACGAACACCTCCGACAGTAGCGAGTTGTCACGCTCCGTTTCGATACCGACGTTTTCGTCTATAGCGTCGGCGAGTTCGTCAAACTTGTCCAGCACAGTAGTGATTCCGCTGTCCGACAGTTCTGGCTTGTGAATCTCTGTAGCCGTCGGGTCGAAGTCCTCCAGATTCGACAGATTATCGCTGAGGTCGTCTATTGTCTCACCTATCGAACTCACCTCCCACTCAAACGACTCCAACCACCACGGCACCGTCTCATCTTCCTCGTCCAGATATCCGATTATAGACTCTCTCCTCCGGCAGTTCGTCCCACAGCACGCTCTCCGGCGGTTTCTCCGCAACCGTGAACTCGCGCCATAGGTCGTCCTCCACCGCCTGCTTGAACTCGTCGCCCGTCGGTAAGCCTGCGATTCTCCCACCGATTTCTCTCAGACTCTCCTCGGTGAGCGTTTCGGTCAAAGAAACCTGTTCGGTTTCCATCGTGCTTCGTTCGGTTTGACGGGTAATATAGCTGGTGCCGCTCCCAACGAGTCTACTATCCGAGAAGATTAGCCACAAGCCATATACCCGACCGAACACAATGCATACATGTAAGCATGTCCGCCGAGAAGACGATACGGATTTCGGAGGAAAACCGCGAGGAGCTACACGAACTCAAGGAGGTGGGCGACTCGTACGACGACGTTATCGCCGAACTTCTCGACGAACACAGAAAACGTAACCGTGAGAAACTCGCCGAGAAGATGCGTGAGACGGAACGCATGGACTCCGACGACCTCGTTCGTCTCGACGCCGACGGATGAGCTACGACGTTCTTCTCCATCCCGACGCCGACGGGTTTCTGCACGGACTGGACGATAAGAGCGAACGTATAGTACGCGACAACCTCGGAAAGCTCGCCGAAGACCCGTATCCGGGCGGCGGTAGGGGGGACGAGGACAAGAACGAGGTGCGTGTCACCGAGATTCTACCTATCGACGAAGCGCGCAAGAGATACGGCTACTGACAGTCTTCTTTCTACCGGTAAACGGCGAAGCTACGGAACCGAGAGCACCACCGGATTTATACGATAGCCTCCCGTATCAGCGATAAAGAGATGTCGCTTGAACCTGACAAAGAGGAGTCCGTTACGGAAGAGGACGAAGAGGAACTTGACCTTCCGCTTCCTGAGGAGGTTCTGGAGAAGAACCGGTCGGCGGACGATCTGTAACCCTTCTATTCGGATCTATACGTGAACAAGGCTCACCCGCTCCCGGATGAACCGAGGTACGTGCTTCTGCTCGACAGTCCGACAGAAGTCTACCGTGACAGGCTCGGAGGTAGCACACGTCAGAGGGTCGATAGTCGGTTAGCGGGCTTTCTGACGGAGGCAACACCCGAAAGCGGACTCACTGACGAGGATAAGTTTCCGTACCCTCTACGACAGCTGAAAGACAGGGGCGGTAAGGTACGTGGACTCGGCGTCTGGTGCGCGACGGAAGAGTTCGACCTGTTCTTCGTGATGGCTCTCTACGACAAGGACGACGAGAGGAAGTACTACGACGCTATCACGGAGTTCATCAAGGACGGTAAGGAGTACAAAGAGAAGTTCGAGAATATGAGTCTTGATACGTTGGAAAAGAAGGTGGAAGAGTGGTCACAGAACGACGGCTTGATGGTATTTACCGAAGCCGATATGGACGGCTGATATCAGTTCATCTGTCGTTTTGAGCGTTCCGCATCCGCCCCTGAATACCGTGATACTTCGCAAACCCGACGGCGTCGGTCTGGTCGATGTCGTCGGTAACGCCGCCCGTGTCAAACGAGACCATATCCTCGCTGTACAGAGCGTCGTCGGACTCGCGCCCCACGACGCGCGCCGTTCCCTTGTGTAGCTTGACGCGTACGGTGCCGTTGACCGCCTCCTGCGACGACTTGACGTACGCGTTCAGGTCGTCGAAAAGCGGTTCGTCGACCAGACCCGCGTACGCGAGGTCGCTCCACTCGTTCTCGACGACAGACTTGAACTTTAGCTGGGATCGCGTGAAGACAAGCGATTCGAGATCGGCGTGCGCCTTGAGGAGCGTCGTTGCCGCGGGGTGCTCGTAGACCTCGCGCACCTTGAGACCCAGAACGCGATCCTCCATCATGTCGTTACGCCCGACGCCGTGCTCGCCCGCGATCTCGTTCAGCGTCTCGATAAGTTCGACGCCTTCCATGCGTTCTCCATCGAGTGCGACCGGCACACCCTCCTCAAATTCGATTTCGGCTACCTCGCCGCCCTCGGGTGCGTCGCCGGGCGACGCCGTCCACTCAAAGATTTCCTCCGGCGGTTCGTTCGCCGGGTTCTCCATCTCGCCGCCCTCGATCGAACGGCTCCATATGTTGGAGTCGACCGACCAAGGCTCCTCCTTCGTCGCCTCAACGTCGAGTCCGTGCTCGTTGGCGTACTCGATCTCCCAGTCGCGCGTGAGGTTCATCTCGCGCATCGGCGCTATAATCTCGAACTCTCCGGCGCGCCAGACCGCCTCGAAACGTAGCTGGTCGTTGCCCTTTCCCGTACATCCGTGTGCGAGAGCGTCGGCGTCGACCTCCTCGGCGACACGGAGGCAGTGACGCGCAATGATCGGACGCGCGACGCTCGTACCCATCGGGTAGCCCTCGTAGCTACCGTTCGCCTTTATGAGCGGCAGTATGAGTTCGTCGACGAACTCCTCCGACGCATCGATAACACGGTGTTCGTCGAGTATCCCCGCGCGGTCGTACGCCTCCTCCATGTCGTCCTCGGGCTGTCCAACGTCGACGGTGACGCCGACCACCTCGTCGTATCCGTAGTGTTCGTCGTCGCGCAGGAGTGGCACGCAGACGCTCGTGTCCAACCCGCCTGAGAAGGCGAGTACGGCTGTCTTCGTCATGGGAGACACGACGGGCGCGCCGCGTAAAACTGTTGTGCTTGTTGCAGAAATGGCTTATTTGGGTCAATCGGCGGCTGTTCGAAACAACCGGTACCGTGTCTGCCACAGGGCTTATCTTACCGTGGCACCAGATCCGCCTACAGAAACCATGTCCGTACTGTCCCGGCTGAAGGAGATCCTGCTCGGAGACAAGGAAGCGTTAGCCGCGGCGGCTAAGGTGAGAAGCATCTACGAAGAAGCGGATGAGCCGGAGAAGTTTGCAACCGCTCTGCAGGATGGTGACTTCGAGGAGGCGGCGGAGTATCATACTCTATCCGCCGAGGAGCTGAAGGACGAGTTTGACGACGTACTGTCTACCGGGAAGGGGTTGGCACAGGAGTATACCGAACTGTCCGATTCCGACAAGAACGAGTTCGTGGAAGCCTAAACCGCGTACCTGAGATGTCGGAGTCTCCGGGGGATATCGGTGGTATCGGTGTCATCCTGTACTGTATCGTGAAATGTTCGTATGAGCGTATAGATGACTCGGACGACAAGGATCGAGACGAGGAGCTATCCGAGTTTCGTTTCATGTCTGTTCAACTGCGTCATGCCCGTTGAGTTACCGGACACGGACGACGATAACGAGAACTGAACCATACGTACGCAAGCTACGGGGAAAGACAGGATGGGGACGTTTTATGTCCGTATCCGGCGTATAGCCACCATGTCACTCGCACAGGAGTGCCGCGATACCGTCTCGCGTTACCCTTTCATACTCGACGGTCTCCGCGAGGGCGTCGTCAACTACCGCGCGGTCGCTCGTCGCGTCAAGCCGGAGGTCGAGGAGACTGTCGGGGACGAGGTCGATATCGAAGCCGTGACGACGGCGGTACGGCGGTACGGCGAGGAGCTTCAGGAGGAGGACGGCGACGACGGGGCGCGTTCGGTGCTCGCCGACTCGCGCGTCTCGCTACGCGGGAACGTCGTCTCTATCACGGCTACGGAGTACGGCGACCTTCCCGACGTAGGCGGCTTCGTACATCTCGTCCGTGGACGCGACTATACGACCGTGGTTGTCGACAACGAGGGCGCTGACGAGGTTGCGGAAGCCGTCGAGGGCGACGTGGTCGAACGTCTCGACGACCTGACATGTATCACCGTCGAGTCGCCCGGCGAGATCGTGGACGTTCCCGGAGTCCTGACACGTATGGTTTCGCGTTTCTCGTCGGAGGAGATAAACATCGTCGATATCACGTCGTGTTACACGGAGACGATCATCGTCGTCGAGAAACGCGACGCCGTCAAGGCACTCGAAACCCTTGAGGAGACCTTCGACTCGGCTTAGCCGTCAGGTATACGTGATAAGAGCATACGGCGAAGGACGGCGACGAGCCCGTTGTTGAACCCGTGTCCGAAGACGGCGGTCTCCTCAGACGCATCCGAGTCGGTCGCGTGATCCGAACTCACGAGTATAGTCTCGCGGTCGAAGAGCATAACACGGCGTATCTCTGTACTGTCTTCGGCATCTGAGGACGAGGCGATCCATCCGACACCCGAGGAGAAGACGTCTGCGCCTGACAGCGTTTCGCGTAGACCGTCCGGAGAGCCGTCGAGGGTTCCGACTGTGACATCAACTCCGCGGTCGAGCGCGGATCCCAGACGTGCGACGAGTTCACCGTCTTCGAAAACCTCCGAACGGGCGACGAGAGCCAGTTCCTCCTCGGCATCGTCGATGAGCTGGTAGCTTCTGTTGGATATAGCACGGTCGCCCGAGAGCGCCCAGACCTCGTGACATACCTCAGGGCTGTCGTCGGGCGAGACGGATTCGAGACCGTGGAGGGTGTCGCTTAGACGTGAACCCCGCGACTCGAAGGTGTCGAGAAGGTTTCCGACGGCTTCCTCGACAGGGATGGAGCGGAAGAGCTTGGGGTTGGTATGCTGTACCTCGACGAGTCCCTTGGTCTCCAAGACACGTATGGCGTCGTAGACACGCGTCCGCGGGACGTCGGAAACCTCGCTTATACGTTTCGCAGTTGCTTCCGAGAGACGCGTCAGTGCGACGAAGCATCTCGCCTCGTACTCCTTTAGCCCCATCTGCTGGAGGATCTCTACCGCCTCGTCAACGTCTGAATTTCCTTCCATGGGTCCCAACCTCGGCACCGTACGACGGTACCGGTTCGGAATGAGTAGCCTAAGCTTAAAAGTCGTTCCCCGTCTCTACCATATTCTGTAACTCAGTTAATCACAGCATCTATATATGCGGCAGGCAACAAGTCTGAGTAGCACGTAGCCCGGAAGGGTCCCAACCGTTCTAACGCTACGTGCGACTGTCCCTCTCCTTCCCCCCGAGGGGCAGTTTTTATGAAATACTCGGAAGACAGCTTCGGCACCAGTGTATCAAGCGTGTCTCTGCTGGTACCGTAGGATCCAGAGCGACACCACGGTACTCGCGGCTACAGCGCCCGCGACGGCACCCATGATAGGTTCGAGGTCGAACCGCGGACCGAGTAGGTACCCGCCGGCGATTCCTACGGGGTCTAAGACAGCCGAAAGTAGGATTATCTGTTGTGCGAACGGCTTAGAGTCGAGCCAGCGTACCACCGACATACGTGACCGTTGTGGCTCCGGCACAAGTAGCTGGCGTAGGAACAGACGCGCGTTTTGTCTATCCTTCGGCTTCAAGCGACCTCCGTACCGCCTCGACGGCTTTCTCGCGTTTGGCGGGGTAAGCCTCGACCTTGGCGCGTAGATGTAAGCCGTCGCCGAGCGCCGACACGTCCTCGTACGCCGTCTGTTTGTCGAGACGTAGATGGAACGAGCAGTCGTCGTCGACACGTTCCTCGATCTCTTCGATGATACGTTGGCGTTCGCCTGCTTCGAGGACGCGGTTCATCACGTACCGTACGTCGTCGGCGTTGTCGACGCGCGCTGAGAGGACGGCTATACTGTCACCGTGGTGCCCCTCGGTCATCTCGCGCTCCACAGGGTAGTCGTCGGGCAGGTAGTGACGTAGGGCGGCTTCGACGCGTTCCTCGTCCTCTGTGGCGTAGCAGAAGCCGCGGAGGTCGACGTAATGGAACTCCACCGTCTACGTTATCTCTATCTCTTCGCCGTCTTCGACACCCGTCTTGGGGAGACGTACGGAGAGAACGCCGTCTTCGTACGATGCGTCCGCGCCTCCTGCGTCGACCTCCACGGGGAGCTGTACGGTTCGGCTTAGGCGCTCCGTCGATCTCTCGCGTCTGTAGTAGTCTTGCTCTTCGACCTCGCTCTCCTCGTCGCGTTCCGCCTCGACCCTGAGCCTATGGGCGTCCGCCTCGACCGAGACCTCGTCCCTGTCGAACCCCGGAAGGTCTGCGACGACGACGACATCCTCACCGTCGTCCACGACATCGATGTCGACGGGGCTTAGGACGCCCGCACGCGGGAGTTCGTCAACGTCCCTCTCGCTCAGCGCTCTGTCAAGCTGTTCTACGACGGTTTCGAGCCTCTCGACGGGTCTTATCTTCCGTGACATCGTGGCTAAATAGCCGTCCTCATCAATATACCTTACGCAGACCGTCCGCCCGCTTCCTCGGTGCGCGACAGCCATTCGTCGAGCATCCCGACGGCGACACTGCTCCTCGTCTCGTTGGACTCCTCCGCCTCGTCGTCGAGGGCTTCGACGACCTCCTCCGGCAGTTCGACTTCGACGTTCCGCATACGTGAGGCTTGGACGGAGACCGTTAAAAGCCTAAGTCAGACGGACGGACGACACGGTGAATGAGGCGGAAGAGGAAGAAACTTGTTGCGCCGTCGACAACGGTACTGTATGGAAGGTACCGAGGTGATGGTCGAGGATATGCTCGACGTGGGTTCCGAAACCGTTGCTATCGAACTGTCGAAGCCGGAAGCCGACGGATGGGAGATAACGCCGGGTCAGTTCGTGCAGGTAGGCGCATCCGTCGGTGACTCGTTCGTCGCGCGCCACTACACCGTCTCTTCGCCGTACCCCGACGGAAGCTTCGAGATAACCGTAGGCGTCGATCCGGAGGGCGAACTAAGCCCCGTCCTCGCTGATCTCGACGAGGGCGACTACGTCTCCGTGGACGGACCTTTCGGACGCGCGTACTACGAGGATGAGGAGGATGTGGTCGTCCTCGCGGGCGGACCCGGCGTGGGTCCCGCCGTCGGTATCGGCGAGCGCGTCGCTGTCGAACACGGCGCGGAGAACGTCGCAGTCGTCTACAAGGACGACAAACCCGCTCACGCCGAAAGGCTCGGTACGTTGGACGACGAAGGGGCGACGGTCGAGATACTCGAAGCCGACAGCCCTCTGGGTACAGCGGTTGCGGACACCGTCGGTGAGGCTTCTCAGGTCTTCGTCTACGGCTTCAACGGATTCGTAAAGGAGGCGACGGAGGCGCTCGAAAAGGCGGGGTACGACGGTGAGCCTAAGGTCGAGAACTTCGGTCCCGATCCACCGACAGACGGATAACGGAACAGCACGAACCGAGTGCATGACGGTCGTAGGCTTCCTTACGGTCGCACCCGCGCAGGAGAGCATGTCGGGCGAGATAGCGAAGGCGGTGGAGGCGCTCGAAGGCTTCGACGTTTCCTACGAGGTGACGGGCATGGGGACGGTGATAGAGGCGGAGGACTCGGCGACGCTGTTCGACGCGGCTTCGGCGGCGCACGAAGCCGTCGACTCGAACCGTGTCGTAACGTCGCTAAAGATCGACGACAAACGCGGTACGGAGCAGACAGCGCGCGGAAAGGTCGAGTCGGTGGAGAAGCATCTCGGACGCGAGGGGAGAGGCGACTGAAAGAAACGTTCCGACGGGGAATACACGCCATGGTATTATATTCCCATGCCTTCTTTTTATGCTTACGATGGTTGGCATCAACGACATCAAAGGATACGAGGATCGGCTCAGGAACGAGTTGGAGCGTATCGTCGAAAGCGACGATATCACCGATAACGAGGCTCGTTGTATCCGCGAGTTTATCGAGTATCAGGACTCCAACGGTCTCTCGGTGGGTACGAACGCGACGAACTCCTCGCGTCTCCGGCTGTTCGCCGAGCGGAGCGACGTACCTCTCCCGGACATGGAACAGAGCGACGTGCAGTCCCTCCTGTTCGACTACAAACACGCGGAGGAGTATGGCTTCTCCGAGGGGACGCTCCGCGAAGACCGGAAAGCTCTCCGCAAGTTCTTCCGGTGGATGGACAAGGACTGGGCGGAGGATATCGAGATAGGTTCGAAGCCCGACAGGTCCGTCGACGAGGACCAGGTCTTCGACCAGACGGAGACTACATCCATGCTCGCCGCGTGCCGTAACGCGCGCGACAAGGCTCTCGTCGCGTTCCTCCTCGATACGGGACTCCGGATAGGTGCCGCCGGGACGCTGCGCGTCGGCGATATAGACCTCAGCGGTCGCGCGGGTAAGTTCCGCATCAACGAGGATGCTGTCGCCCTCAAAGGTGCGTCGGGTACGCGACCGATAACGTGGTCGCGCGGACATATAGCCAACTGGCTCAACGTCCATCCGAGGTCCGAGGACAACGACGCTCCTCTGTTTCACAAGCTCACAGAGGTGGACGAGAGTGACGACGACGGCGCTCTCTCGTACAACCAGATTCAGTCTCGTCTCAAGGATGTCGCTGAGCGTGCGGGAATAGAACGCGACCGCGCGAACCCGCACAACTTCCGACATACCGCGATAACCCGGTGGATAAAGGAGGGTCTGTCGGAGCAAGAAATTAAGCACCGCGCTTTCTGGTCGAAGGACTCCGACCAACTCTTCAAGATCTACTCGCACGTCTCCGAGGGGGAGATGAACGACCAGATACTCGCCAAGTACGGTCTTGAAGCCGACGGTGAGGAGATAGTCCCCGAACTCGACGAATGTGTGCAGTGCGGGACGCCGCTCCGAGACGACGTGCCGCGTTTCTGTCCGGGTTGTGGTGCACCTCTCACCTACGACGCCGCGGAAACCGTTGACGAAGCCGAGGACACCATCGTCGAAGATATCGCGGAGAATCCCGAACTCAGCGACGAACTCCTCGCATTGCGCGATGTTATATCCGATAGTCCTGAGATACGTCAGGTCATCGACGACGAACTCAGCTGAGTTCATCCTGTCTTAGTACCGCCTCGGCTATCTCCGAGGACGGCAGGTCTTTACGCGCGACGCGCTCCAGCTTCTCCCTCTGCTCCTCGGTCAGACACAGCTCCGGGGTCGGTTCCGGCTCCTCAATACGGTTCTCGCTACCCCCGTCTCCGGCTTGGCTCATCTTTGACCCCTCGCTCCGGAACCGCGCTCCTCGTATCTTCCCTGTTGGACGTTTTGTTTTTGGCGCATCCGGTCTTATTTAGCCCTCTCCTCGAATATAAGGTTTCGTGCTGAAGTCCGTTTCAGACTAAGCAGAAAGAATAAGTCGGTGGGGACTGAACACAGGGTAGTGCCACGAGGAAGAGACAGGGAACTCACGAAAGAGGATGTCTTGGATATACTGAGAAGCGGAACCCGTCCAGTATATACGGCTGCACAGGTAGCCGAGAGAACCGACGTGAGCAAGACAACGGCGAAGAACAGACTCCAAGAGTTGGCGGAGACCGATATGGTAGACTCGATAAAGGTCAGCAACGCGACGGCATACTATGTGGTCGGCATCAAAACAGTTCCCAACGTAGAGTCGAAGGAAGAACACGTACGAAACTCGGTTAAGAACTACTGGGAAGGGCGTTTCGTAGGCGGAGTGAAAGACATGTCGGTTGTCCCTACCCATGACGACGAAGATGTGTCCGCCGGCGACACCGTGCAGCTGGTCGTTACCGGTGGTGGTCCAAGCATGAAGACGGTTGTAGGACTTTCCTCCGGCGACGAGTACGACGAGATACCCTCCGCCGGAACGTTCAGCCGGGAACAGCGGGAGGAGAACGAGTACGGCGGGGAAGTAGCGACTGTCGAATTCGATACCGAAAGTTTTGACAGTACGACCGCTCTCCTGTCCGCGGAGTTAGGTGAGCGGTTTGCGGTCCCTATTGTCGAGAAAGAACTCGGCAACTTCGACACGCCAGCACCGGGGTTAGAGGACAGTAATACCGAGTGGAAGTTCGAAGTAGTAGACGACGTTCCGCGTCTCCACGTCGCCGGCGTCGGTGCTTACCTACTCCGTCCGTGTGAGAACGCTGTTTACATCAAAAACGTTGACGTCGTCGACATAGAACATCCCCCAGAGGAAGACAATCCTCTTGCGGGAGAAGACTTCCACAAGGACATGGAGTTAGAGATAGGCGAGGAAACGCGCTCCGAGGTCATCGAGTTCGAAGACCTACACGACGGATGAACGAGATTCTAAAACCGCGTTACGCGACGACAGGGATATCGACCGAGATGCTGTCGTACCAGACCGTCGGCTTCTTAGCTCTTCCACTCTCTTGCAGTTCGATAAGTCCGAGAGTCTCTAACTCCGTCACCGCGTCGTGTACCTGTCGCACGTCCCGGTCGACGAGACGAGCTAGCTCGCGTATGCTCTTCGGCTCTTCACGGGCTACCGTACGTATCAGCTCTATATTGTCGGGGTTGACGACTTCGTTCAGCCTTTCCACGGGTAGAGTTAGCCCGTAGCTCGGTTCCGGCTCCTCGCCGTGGTCGAGCGCCCTCATCGCTTCCTCAACCGGGTCGTCACCGTCCGCTACGCGGACCTCTAGAACCCTTTTATCATCGTTCCGGTCGGTGTTTCGTGTTACCATAGGTTTTCTACCCCCTCTTTCTCCCTGACGTATTCGCGGAACTCTCGTACGCTTCGAAGTATCCGAGTTTAACCCCCTTCTTCAGTATCCCTATAGAAAGTCTTGGAGGTCCCTCGAAGGTGCTCTGTATCCGGTTTCGTCTATCCACCGCGAGCCATCTATCGGCTTCCTGTTCGCTTACCCTATCGGACTCCACTTCAACTACGAGTATTCCTATCGACCCGGTTACCGTAACGCCCTCACCACGAGCCACCGAACGTTGGAGAGCACGGTCGCATCAAGAACAGTTGGACTCGACGGACTACTCATTGAGTTTCCGAGCGGCTTCTATCTCATCCTCCGCATCGTCCATGTCTTCAGGTCCGAGTCGTACCTCTACACCGTGTTCCCGGAGTATCTCGGGCATCTCTTGACGTGGTACCTCGGCGAGTCTAGCCGCCTTTCCGAGGCTAATTTCGTCTTCTTCGTAGAGACGGACGGCGGCGGCTATCCGTGCGTCTTCGTCGTCTTCGAAGTACTGTCTGATAGCGTGACGGATGGCGTCGCTCTTATTCTCAAACACTCCGGCTTTGATACTCCCCTCTACGAGCTGGTGGATGTCGTTGGGGAGGGTACTGGTGGTTCGGGGCATCTTCATACATTATATGTATTCATACATTATATGATTAACGGTGGTGTGATTCGCCATTCATCTCGTCGACGTTTGGTTTTAGAACCGATATCGTCATGATGGCAAGCCGCTCAGAAACGTCTGCAAGACACTCACCGCTCGTCGGACTCGGTGGCGTCGTCCTCCGTCGGAGCCTTAGACGGATGATGACGGACGGGTGATACCTCGACGAGCTTGTTGGGCGACATATCTCGTATCTCCTCGTAAGAGAAGTCATCCAGATTCTTCCTGTCGCCCTTGTCCGTTTTGGAGCTCATTTTCGTAGCCTCCTTATCCCTAAGTCCTCTTCATATTCTTCTACATACCGTTTCCATTTATCTCTTGTGTACGATGCGGCGAAATGAGGGTAGTAGTATGGTTCCTCGGGAACAGGTCTGTCGGAGTGGTCGCGGATTTCATCCTCGTCTATAGTTTCAACCTTCTCGCCGTCACGTATGATATCGAGGTGAAGTTCGTCGTGACCTGTTTCGGCGCCGGGGTTGTAGTCCAGTCGCATCACCTCCGACCACTGTTCCTCCTCTCCGTAGTCGTGATGTCCGTAGAGAAGCTTCGAAATGAACTTTTCGAGAGCTTTCTTCTCCTCGCTCTCGAAAAAGCTGTTCATAAATATAAGCACCGGCGGATCATAGCTGAGGTACTCGGCACCGTCTGGCGGTGGGTCACCTAACCCACGGAAGTCGTCGATACTCATCTGGTTCCTCGTTTGACCCTGAACTGTCTAAGTCCTGTCGACATATGTGAGAGATGTGCGGTCAGTAAGACGATCATCCCCTCGATAGAACCGGCGTCCCCATGGACCAGGCGGATTTTAAAACCTCTTCGTCGTCGTCAGCGTCCGTCGGTATGTGGTTTTAAAATCCCTTCGTGGGGTCGTAGATGCCGTCGTTTTCGTCGTTCCCACCGTCTTCGTCGTCGTTTGCTTCGTCGGTATCGGTTTTAAAACCTCTCCTCCTTCGGTCGTTTGGGTCGTCCTCGACGCGTTCGACGAGTCTATCGACGGTATCTTCGAGACGGCTGACGCGCGCCTTTAGTCTCTGTATCTCCTCGTCGCTGTCGTGCGTTTTAAAACCGTCATCGGCGTGCGATGACGGTATCTCCACCGACCGTGAGCAGGACGGACACGTCGTATGGTCGGTGAGGCTACCCGTGTAGTTCCACGTATGACCGCATCCGCAGTTTAGCTCTGTCATGCTACGCGTGCTATAGGTACTGGAGACGGATAACTTCCTATTTCGCTATCGCCATCTTGCGGTTTTATGAAGTTCGCTGACGGCGACGGGTAATTACTATTCCGCCGTCTGTGTCGTGCGGTTTTCTCGTCGGCGTCGGGAATAGTAATTCATCGGCGCTTTCTTGCGGTTTTCGTTGGCGTGACCGTCGAATTACTATTTTCGCAACTGTGTCTGCGACTTTCTCGTTATAAGATTACGAGTCTCGTGAGTTACCCAGAAGCATCTCGCGCGCACGCCGGACGTAGCTGTTACCCTTCCAGCTCCGCGCTTCGGTCATGTCGTCGAGTGCATCGACTGCCTCCTCCTCCGATAGCGCGTCCTTGTGTACGAGAACCTCCAACAGCTTCGGCGTCGTTACTAACCTCACGTCGGTGAGGGACGCGTGAATCAGACCGATACGGTTGAACCCATCGTAGAGGAACAGGTCGACGTTTTCTCGCTTCGCGAGAGAGACGGCGGCGTTCTCTCCTTCGTCAAGAGGGAAGTCGGTGTTGAGTTCGGCGTTTCGGACGGCGTTGTCGTCGAGACGGCTTAGCACCTCGTCGGCAGTGTTCGCCGTCTCGTCGTCGTACTCGGCTGTCTCTTCGAGTTCGTCAACGACCTCGCGCGGAACGAGTACGTCGTACTCGTCGAAGACGGTGTCCAGAACGTCCGGTGCGGACGCGATACTCAGAAGCGCGGACATGTCGGCGATTACCCTCGACATCTATACGTCGGCGAGTTCTTCGGCGTCGGCTTCCAACTGTTTCTTCAGCACGCGGAAGTTCGCCGCCTCCTCATGCCCCACAAGGTCGGCGAGTTCGTCAAACGTGATTCTGTCGTCGTAGTAGGCGTCGGCTATCTCCTGTTTCACCTTGTCGTCGTGCGCGGCTTCGCGCAGGTAGTCACGCAACGCGTCTATCAGAACGTCCGTGCGGTCGGTGTCGAGTACCTCGGCGAGGGAGTCGGCGCGGTCCACGAGACTCCGCGGCGCGCGAAACTGAACGCGTTTCTTCTCAGACATATGTGTATATTGTGAGTGTGAGACGGTTAAAGATTCGGGTGGTGTTCGTCCTGTACTCCCGGTTCGCAGTTACTGGCACCGGACAGGTCCGACGCGGTGCTCGTCAAGGGCGACCTGCCCGAATAGCACCGACGTGCTTCACGGTCGACGCCCCCTATTTAACTCCAGTACGGCGTAGTTTACGGTGTCCTGCAGTGTGGTTCAAGACTGGATCTGTAACGGGACTGAGGGGTGCTTCACGGTAGAACAGGGTGCCTATTTATCCGGGTCAGCCACGGGTATAGGAGTAGGTTGTAACTGGAGGAAAGACGAGAACAGAAGTAGATTTTAGGGGCTGTTTCGGTAGTGTTCAGGTTTGCGTGGAAGATGCTCATCTGAACACCGCTCCTGTGACGGCGAAAATATCTTTTTTCCTTACGTTAGATACTTTTCATTAGCCCTGATTATATAGTGTAGCCAGAACCCACCGAAGGAAAACCATGATACGAACAGCAAACAAGTACCAGGCAACTGAATTAGGGACGCTTGCTTCCTGGCAGGTATACCTCCAAGAACAACATAACCCGTCCTATAGCCACCCAACAGTAACTCAGGGGGAACGGTGAGCAGTATGGGTACCCTCAACGGGACGGCATCAGACCGTCCGATACTGTTCTTCCTGGCTGTACTAGTCGCCTACTCAACGGCTGTCGCTACAGCTATCTATACCGTGCTTGGAGGAGTATCCCCGAGACTGAGAGTAGCCATGTACGCGTGGGGTCCGATGGTCGGTGCGGGTGTGACAGTCTGGATGTCGGACGAAAGCCTCCGGAACTGGCTCGGTCAGCTACGTAACCTGCGAGTAGGGGTTCGCTGGTATCTCGTTGGTGTCGGAATTATGGTCATCGGGACGGAGTTCGAAAACATCGTCGCGTTGATACTAGGCGGTGACATGTCGGCTCCGGCGGCTCCACCGGCTACTTATCTATTCCTTTTTGGGTTCACGCTGTTTTTCGCCGGCGCTCTAGAGGAGCTAGGCTGGCGTGGCTTCTTACAGCCCCGTCTCCAGCGACGTTTCAGTGCGCTCTCGGCGAGTATAGGTATCGGACTCCTGTGGGGTCTCTGGCACGTCCCGATGATACTCGCCGGTCTCGGGAACTTCACCAACTTCGGTGAGTATATGGTGAACATAGTCGCTGTATCGATCATCTTCGGGTGGCTGTACAACAGCACGAAAGCGGCGTTGCCGGTCGTGATGATAACACACGCCTCGCATAATATGCCCCCGGTGGCTACCGGTGACGTTCCCGCGGTGTTTGACTTTGTTTCGGGAGATACGGTACTCTATGTGTCCTGTGCGGCAATAATCGTACTGTACGCCGGAGCACAGACTCTGACACAGGACAGAACACCACCCGATATCCCAGGTTGACCTGTCCCGAGATGGGAGTCCTACAGACTGACCCATCAAGTACACTCCGTGTATAGGGTGTCATAGAATAGTTCACATAGCACCTTGTTTCATCCACTGGTTACTGAATTAGCCAGTGCGAGGATGTGTATCTCTATCGCCCGCGGAGGAGTGGGGGTACAAATGCATAGGCGCAGATGAGTAGTGTGATAATGAATAGAGGAAACCCTAGTCCATCTTCATCGGCGATTATGAGTCCGGTTGTAAGGATTGACACTGCCATAGCGACGAGTGCTGTGCGGATTGAACGGAGGTGTGCACGGAGCAGGTCTTGTTCATCTGTCATACGTGTGCCAGATGTGGGTTCAATATTAGCCTTGCGAACTAATGTATTGTAGCAAATCCTACTTATCTCAGTTGTACGGAGGCGAGGGAACGAAGAACGGGTGTGTGAACCGTTGTATGAGATCCTCTCCATATATGCAGGACTGTCCGAGAATGGGATAGTCGGCGGTTTTTCCTCGGGCGATGGCGGATAGTTATATACAATCAGGGACACTGAATATGTACGAAAACGGGGGAGAAGGGGAAGGGTAAGCCATCCTAGAGTCAGATCTTTCCGTTATCGCCTTCTGCGGGACCGAATGAGTTCGACGACGCGTTCAGGTTCCGGAACGAACGGGATAGATGACCTCGGTTCGTGGTTCTTTAGTTCGTTCTCCGGGGGACTGTCAGTGCGTTCGAAAGAAACCGTCCCCGCGTCCAGCCACAGCGGGCTTCCGAACAGACCCCTCTCTACGGACACGTCCCGCATCCTGTCGTACGGAACCGACCACTGTGGCTCCTGTAGCCGTCTGTCGTACGCCACCAGTTCGGAGTCGTAGAACCTGTACTCCACCCCACCGACACCGAGTTTCATGTGTACCACGCTTACCGCCGAGAGCGTCAACGTCAGGATCGACAGGACGCCTATCACCAGCGAGAAAAAGACGACGGAGCCGTTTAGCAGGGCGAGGGCAGAGAGGGCTAAGACGAACAGTACACCGACCCTGAACTCTACACCTTCGGTGCTGAACCGCTTGTCGACGACACCGCCCGCGGCTATGGCGTTGACAAACCCTGCGGCGATGACAGAGGACCGTTTGGGCTCCGCGGTCTCGAAAGGTCGCCTGTCGGGGACAGACGGCGGGGAGGGGATAACGACGTCTCTCTGTCCCAACAGCCTTGACTTTACCCGTGAGAGTAAGCCGTCATTCGTACCGGCTCCGTCTTCACAGTTTCCCTCCTCGTCGGTTTCTCCGTCGACGAACCGTATGCGGGAGGCGCGCACTCCGTACCCGAGACGGAGGAGAACCAACACGGAAGCCCAGAACATCATTCCGTTTCGTGTCGCCCCTACGCCGTTCTGTGAGAGCGCCCCCACGGTACCCTCGGATACGAGGTACAGTATACCGGCGTAGAGCGTGAGGACTAAGAGACGTTTTCCCGGTACGACCGCGTCGCCGGGTTCGGTTTCGTGCACGCCTGAAGCTATGTGCTCTTTGAGTATCAGCCACGACTTCGCCGCCGCCGCTGCTACTCCCCCTACGAGTAAGAAAGGGGTGAAAGGATTTCTCCAGAAGTCCGAGGGAACTTGAACAGCCAAGACGTAAGCCGTTGAGATAGAAGAGACTACAATCAAGAGAACCACCCCTATGCTCTCGGGAACGTTCCGCGGGTAGAACGGTGGGAGCTTGTCTGTCACCCTGACGGCTCCGCGTTTGTGTTTCAGGAGTCGGAGCGGGAGAAGAGCCTGAAACACGGTCTTGCTCGTCGTCTTACGTGCGAGTAGACGCTGTGCCATCGCACGGAAGGAGAGGAACAACAGGTCTATCCAGTACAGGACGGCAACGGCTACTAACGACAGGTATCCGTAAGCGACGATAGACGCCATCGCCACCGCCTCAACACAGAGGGTCGCAAGGACGAGTCTACGGCTTCTTCCCATGTATATAACCTAAGCTGTATGCGGTTCTGTACGACGACTTCGGATCAAGGTCAAGTTCCTGTGGATAGTCTAAAAAAGGGACGTAACAGCCTACGCGGGAGCCATACGAGGAACTCAACGACCGGTGTCGCCCTTCCCCACCGGTGTGGCTCTGCGAA
>NZ_RKLV01000012.1 GCF_026242195.1 Halorutilus salinus
AACGCTCACGCTCAAACAGCCGACGACTGGCTTAGGTCGTTCAGCTTCGCTTGGAATATGCTTATCTGAACACTACCGTATTCCGTGTACTCGACCTCTTTCTCAACCCCTCCAAAGAGTTGCAGAAGCATAGCCAGCTTTATTGTATCATCCACCGGTACGGTAGGTGCTATAGAGTCAACGAACTTCTGATATATATCCTCATCCGCGAGTTTTCGTATAGCTTCTTTCTCATCGTCGTCAAGATTATCGAACATATAAGAGTAACTCGGTTCTTCAGGTACAACCTTGCGAGTACGGAGATAGAACGATAAATCGCTCCCGTCATTGCCATTGGTAGTAGGGATAACGTTAACAGAGACGTAATCACCAAGACTAACCTCTCTAGCCTCCTCCCCGAAGAATACGCACGAATAGTTCTGAGAGTTCTTAAATTCCTCTTCCTCAAGCGGAGGTGATAGAGTGACATCCCGCACTGAGACAAAGTCACATTCGTCTTCAACGATTTTGAAGTTACCCTGTTTCTGACATCCTTTACATCGGCTTGGTTCCTGATACTCCTCTCTGCTTATATCCATATCCACGACATGCCGGGTAGCGCAACTCTGACACCGAAAGACACCTCTGCTGACAATAAGATACTCATCCGAGATCTCGGAGACAACTCCATAAGTACGAACAAGTTTTCCAATACTGGAAGAGCTCAGTTCGCTTAGCTTTGTCTTCGGTAAGTTGGAGAAAATGAGTGTAGCGTCCTCGGGGAGATCGGCTTCATTCTGAACGTTGAAATCTAATAAAGTATCCTCGGCGTCTGATAGAACAGATTTAGGACTACCAACCAAAGAATCAGCTAGTTTACGGTTGAATGTTACTAAATCCTGGTAGTCAACTTCAAGCGAAGAGCGTCCAAACGCGACCAGATCCTCTATCTCATCCTTGTAGTAGCGACGCAGAAAATTTTCCCATACATTCTCTCGGTCATCTGATGCCATAGATTGTGGAAGTACGCGGGAAACTTAGCCGTTTTGGGGGTAGTTCTAGAACCCCCGTAAACCCTAAGCCCTATCAGTCTTTCAGCTACGGTGATGGAAAACAAATCTGAAAAGCCGATACGGAACGAAATAAGAGACGAAGAGTTAGATGCCTTTTTCGAGGAGAATGCGAGTGAGGCTAGTAAGAGGCCTTGGGACACAGAGGAATGGGAGGAAAAGCGGGAAGAGACAATAGGCGACGAGTGTGAGTGGTGTGGAGGTAAAGAAGATCTCGTTATACACCACAAGGAGCATGAGGATATGCAGTGGTGGAAGTTATGGGATAGGATACGAGACTACGCGTTTGAGAAATCTGACGCCTACGAAGAGCTAGAAATCCCCACAAACGAGTGCTGCCCTAACTGTAAGAGCCAATCAATATACACCCGTGAAACGAAAGAGCCTGAGTACAGGTGTCAAAAATGCAAGAGTGAATTTGACGAACCTGCTGAAAAGGAAGGAAGCCTGAAGAACTCGGAGAGATACTGGAAGGCGATGAATGAATACGTCCAGAGGGACGATGTCCGTGAATGGATAACGGAACAGTTCGGTCAAATATACGAGGAGTATTGGGAGTCCTACTTCAATATGGAGTACACAGCTACCGTGTGTAAAAGCTGTCATTATGCCTACCATGAGAACAACCAAAAGATTTGCTCGGAGTGTGGCGAGACATACGCGGACTACAGAGGAGATCTACAGAAGTACGTCTGCTGGGACTGTGTGGTAGAGATAAAAGAATTGGAGAAGTGTCCGGAGTGCGGGGAAAACTGGTACAACCCCGAACACAGGGATGAGTGTAAGAAGTGTCGGCACAATTACTCCGTTGAGACTGCGGACTTCGTATGTGCAGACTGCGGCGAGGAATGGGAGAATCAAGTGGTGATGGAACCTCCAGGGATATTTCACTATCACGAGGCGGACTGTGAACAGGGTAGCATAAAACAAAAGGGAGTTACCTATTACGTCTGTCCGGACTGTGACTACGAAAGTGAGAGTGAAGAGACGGTAAAACTACATGTGGACAACACGAACTGTTCCCCTGAAAAAATAGAGAGGAAAACATACGACTAGAAGATTCGAGGTAAAGGAGGTCAGAGACGGGCTATCCCAATCTTCCTGACACATTCAGGTCCATAGGGTCCATCCTCAGACTTGTCAAACCGTAAGAAGTATCCATTTTTTAGAGACTGCCCACACTTATTACACGAGTAGTCGCCTTCACGGGAAACCACATCAGGGTCAAACTCCCCATACATATTGTAGATGATATCACCGTCGTCGTCCTCGCTTGGTTTCCCAATACCCTCCCTCTTTATGGCTTCTATGTAATCCTGAGTGTGGCGAGGGGGGACACCAAGTCCTTCCAGAACGTCAACTATCTCTTTTAAAGATACTTCGCCATTCATGGAACAAATAGCCCTCCATGCCGTGCTATCCTTGTCTATCTCCATTTTACCCAATAAACGCCTTACAGGAAAATAAACCTTACTCGGAAAAGGTATTAGAAAAATCCAGCCTATCTGTAGCCTAACCTCCTGTCAAGGGATGACAGCATTACCATGTAGCTTTAGCGTATACGTTAGCTACGCTGAAACCACTTAGCGGAGCTAAGGCACTCATATCCGTTACTTCTATTTCTATCCTGCTATCGTAGACCTTCTCTTCATCTACCGGATGATGATCCAATATCTTGCAGTACATTGATTTATATGACGTGACTTTATCAGCCATACTAACCGGGTATTGGGTATCTGTGTCCATATCAAATTTCTCCTCATATAACTCCTCGTCATTGAAAAACGGATTCTTACATATTATTCCATACACCCATTCTTCCTCATCTCTCCCTCGTTTTAAGGTTAGTTTCTCCATCGGTTCTAGTTCCAGACTGTCTAAGTCAGACGCTATCTCTCTATCGGGATTCCATGAGTTAGCAGTTGTGAGATCAACATCAGCAGCCTCAGCATAGTCTATTATATTCCGATTATCCGTTATTCCGCCATCCGTTATGAAAGTAATATGGAAATCCTCAATTGAATCTGAGTCAAATCTAGGTGAAGCAGATAAGGCTATTCCCCTTATTTGAGGATTATTTGTTTCGCATATATAAATAGCTGAATCATTTTTGTAAGTGTCCACCTCGTAATCGACAGGTATGTTCCTCTTGTCTGGGTTTTGGAGTAGCTCAAAAAAGCTTCTGAGCCCGGATCCTATCCATGCTCCATTCGACTGATGTATAGTAAATGTCCCATGGTTTTCATTCCAGTGTCCTGTATTGGAGAACTCGAATCGAGCCAACTCAGAAAGTAGGCTCTCCACTCTCTCAGGATCTTCAAATCTCTGCCTCGTTCGGAATATTTCAGGTTCCTGAAGTTCTCGAAATCCATTAGAGAACGTACATACTCTAGCTATATGTCCGTCAGGAGCTTGGATGAATACTGTATCCTCACTCTCCGAATGGGGTATTTTTCCGTCAGCCATCGGTGATGCCGGTAAACCCCTTTTGAGAACTTTGGTGTACGCCTGCTCAAGGCTGATATTATTCTTCTCAGCGTATTCTTTTACTCCGCCGTGAACATCCCAAGGGATGTCAATATTCGGTCGCATTGTATCACTTACAAAGAACCTACCTAACTTAACCTTTTTGGTATATTCAGTATATATAGACAAATAGTATTTTCAGTATATCAGGTCTGGTAGAGTGCGCAGAAAAATATAACGCTAGCCACGGGTGTTGTTCAGTCATCTGTAGAAACCAAGAGAACGAAAAATCCGATGTTGATATCGTCTTTCTCGTGGATCTTGGTAGAAAAGAGTATGATAATACCCCGCCAAGAGGTTTAGGGGAAGAATCTAATACAGTCACTACAGAAAGGCCCATCATAATCGTCAGAACTGTACTTCACTAGATAGCCGGTTTCTAAATAAACTCCACACTTCTGACAGTTCCTACTCCCATCCTTATCTTTGATCAATTCGAAGTCCTGTCGAGGAGAGAAAAAGTAAGTAATATCATTGTCCTTCTGACGTCGTTCTGCAAAGTCAGATTCGTTGAGGGCGTCTATGTAGATCCTAGTAAGATAATCCTTCTTTTGGGAGGATATTTTGCTCTCGATAAACCCGACGACCTCTGGGAGAGGAACTTCCCCAGACAGAGATTTAAACAACCGTAGGTCAGGGTGTTTTGTCTCCACGGAAGACGATAAAATTCACAGGATAATATTTGTTAGGAACTTACTCCCCTCCCACAGAAAGCAAGTAAGCTAACCCACGTCTTAGCCGTGGGCTTTCAGCATGGACTCCCGTTCTAGCCGATTCATCGGCAGGAGAATAGCCTCCATTCGCGGTTCTTCCGAGAAAGCAGATCTAAACCGAATCAAGAGCTTTCCACTGGAGTGATCCGTGCTAGTCTGTCGGTATACTGGGCGAGATCTCCGAGGGTAACACTTAGGAGTATCTCTTCCTCAGGTCGGTCATCACTCACATCCTCGTATATAACGTACTTTTTGCCGTTCGTCAGAACGCCGTACTCCGAACCCGTCGTCCTCATGTATCTCCTTAGTTGCTTGGCAGCGTTAGGATCATACGAGGTGTCGAAGTTACTGTCGTCCGCGATAGTAGTCCCAAGAGACTTCGCCTCAACACAAACGAACGGTGTGCCATCGCACATCAACTGATAATCAACGTATCCGTCGGTATCCCCATTGTATTCAACAATGACGTCCTCATTCGTCACATTCCAGCCTAGTGCCTTCAAAAATGGCGTCACGAGGTTCTCTCGTGTCACGAGCTCCTTCTGATGCTGAATATTTCGGGATTCAAGATGTGCTACCGTTGAGATAGCGTCGTCGACGAACTCTTCGATATCCTCGGGGTCGAACTCTGTCGGCGGTGTTTCGTCTTCCTCCCCCAATCTCTCTACGTTGTTCCCCTCAAGAAATACCCTGAACGTTGTCTTTCCATCGTCCGGGACAGCCCGTAGAACACCCGTCACATTCACTCGGTCACCAGGAACAAACGACCCTGTTATATCCCCCTCTATATTGACGTCTATTGCCTCGGTACTCGATATATCCTGAACGCGCAGCTTTTGTGCGTCAACAAAGTCACTCTGGTCTTCGAGAAGACGGAATGGACCTTGGCGTTCACATCCGCGGCACTGGTGAGGCTCCGTGAACTCTTTCCCGGTCTGTTCGACATTAGTGAGGTTTCCACAACGCTGGCACTCAAATGCGGCCTCGAGAACCTTTGGCTCGGCGTCCGACGATTTACGCACAATACCTTCAATAGATACCATCTTGTTTACGTCGTCGCTACTAAGCTCGTATATCTTGGTACTGGGATATATATTGGAAAACCGAACCCGAGCGTGTTCAAGTGAGGTCTCGGCGGCGATATCGAAGTCCGCGAGTGCGTCCTCAGCGGCACGGCGTATCCCATCGGGGTGTAGAACCAGGTCGTCGGCAAGGTCGGGGTCGTACTTTTCGACTTCGCCGAAGTTGACAACGAGTGACGTCTTCTCGTTCTGCGCTATCTTACTGATCTCGTTTTTACAGTATCGGCGGTAGAACTCCTTCCAACGCTCTTTTATCTCTACATTTTCCGGGCGCATACCGAACCGTTCGAGTCGGGGGTAAAAACTCTTACCCACAGTTTGAGTCTTTTTATACAGTTAGGCAACATCAGTACCGTAGTTCTCATGCAACCTATCACGTATATCCCTCCAAACCCCCTCTGACAGAGTCTCATACTGATTCTTATCTCGAGGATTCCTGAGTCGTACCTGAGTTCGTTGCACGGCTTCACGAACCCAAGTCTCCTCAGTATACTCGTCTATTTCACCGAGGTCCCTGACGTTGAGCAGTAAGCCATTATCCCCTTGTTTAATCGACCCCCTGACAAATATACGAGTAGGTGGAGTAATGCCGCCACGAAGTCTCCCACCTATATCTCCCGCATATCTATCCGAGATTAAGAATGGAAGAGTGGTTCCAGTGGCATCGTTTAGATAACCACGGGTGGCATCACCCGTCTTCTCAACCCTGGTCAAAGTGCCGGCGATAAGAATTTTTCCAGCTTTATGACCTCCAATAGGCGTTATTACGTAGTCCACTTTCTCCGCATCCAAGTTAGCATTACTAGAGGCATCCTCCTCAAAGACTTCATCTACAAGCTCAATCTCGGGGGCGAAAAGCCGCACACCCGGCTTCTTGTCATCCTCTGGAAACTGAGGAGAATTAAGATTACTCTCCCACAAGCGATTCATTCCTCTTCTCATCTCCGCTACCACAACTCCGCTAAACTTGCTTCTACCTTCGGTCTCCTGTCCGGTATTGTCAAAACCGGTGATAGAGTAATAACGTCCGAGAAGGCGCTCTCTCACCATGTTGATTTGCTCCCCATCTATATCGCCTGTATAGTCCGTCAGGACAGACTTCCTAAGTAGGTATTCATCTATAAACACTCGACACACACGGGTTCCTGTGTCTAGGAAAGCAACCACCCTCGCTTCCTGGTTGGAGGTGGAGGGTCTAGTTGCCACGGTATCGAGAGCCACGATCATGCCGCCGGTTTCGAATTGCCTTCCCCCACCATGTGCGGAGACGTGGGTATTGAGCTCGTTCACTAAGTCTTCATCATCTATCTTCAATACCCATTCCCCAGAATCCTCTTCATCCTCAATATCCTCCCGCTTCACTACAGTAGCGTTATTAAGGCGATAGCTGTTGTCTTTCTCCAGAAACCCATCATAGTCAAGATGGAACCTCATGGAATCAGTTCTGTCAGCTATTATACCTGAAGAAGATTTGCTACTAGCTCCGAAGACGTTGGTAACATTCACTTCGACGGTTACCCCCTCGTCTCCCATCTGTAGACTGTTAAGATCCATTACCTCATCTTGGTTATCTCGCTGCATTCTCTCACTAACAGCGGTTATAATCTCTCCAGGGGGGACATCGTGATCTATGTAGGATTCAACAGAGTCCTCAATTTCTCCTTCGTCGACTTTCGGGAATCTTTCTGAGAGGGTTCTCACGAGATACTCTCTATCGTATTTTCTTTCTGATATACCGAGCCCCCGCTCTATTCTATCTAGACTTCTAGCTATGTCACTGAGGTCATCTACCTCTTCTTTGGAGGGGTTCTTTTCTTTCCGCATGTAGAACCTCATCGCCTTCTGAATATGATCCGAGTATGCACCCTTCGACTTGCCTTCGATCTCTTGTACGAAGCCCTTGAACTCCTCCTTCAGCTCCCTTGGAATGTTTATCGACGACTGAACCGTTTCCCTAGTCATGCTAGTTCAGTACTCAACTAGTACTGATTTCCAGTTAAATGTTGGTTTGTGGTTAAGTGTAGGCCCTTCCCTGTGACCCGCTCCTCAGGTGGAGCGGGTCTCGTGAATAAAACGTTTCCTGAGACCTGGTACCGCTCGGTCCTCAGGAAACCTTGATTGCCCGCTCCGGAGGCAGAATGGAAATAGAAAGAAAAAAATCGGAATTACCGGAGCGCATAGGTAAACTGAACAACCAGATAGAGAATGCATCACTTACTCTGTACAGCAGTTATGTGCAGTGTATGATTTGGGCGCTGTACGGTGGTCAAATCATACATTCGGATATAAGCGCTGTACTGAAGAGTTTATCCACAGCGTTCAAATCATACATTAGGACATCCCCCAAGTCATACACTGCAATAGACGGTTCTTCTGAAAACAACTCAACCCTCAACGACTTCTCTAGTTCACCTGAAGAACAAACCAAGAGAGAATCAAAAGTAAGGACTAACGGAAGATCAAAAAAGACAGAGGAAAAGCAAGAAACAGATTATTCAGCGGCACATGGATATGCAAGACAGAGTAAAACTGATGAAGAATCAGAAGGTGAAGAATCCGCCAGCATCAACAGTCAAAAGAGAAATATCCATTTATGCGCCGACGAACATGGCTTGGAAGTAGAAAATATATACGTAGATAAAAACGAAAGTGGATTCTCGTTCAACAGACCCGGTCTGGATGAATTGAGAGAGGAAGTCGAGAAGAATCCTCAGCCAGTCATACTGGACAGAGCTGATAGATTCGGTAGAGAAACACTGGAAACACTCTACGTGGCAGCGAAGTTACACTACCACCATGAGGTTCCGATAATAACCGATTCCTATGGAAAGTATGAGTTAGATAAGATGTCTGACCAGATGCAGTTGGCAGTCAGAGCAATAGTGGCTGGTGAATCGGTAAAGGCAAGGATAAGAGCAGCCTGGGATGCAATTGAGACTATCTTCACAGAGAGTGAAAGTTGGTATACATGGTTCAATAAGATCCCGGTAGCATTCAAACAGAAGAATGAATGGATACAAAAGACAGAGTACGGAAAAGAAGTAATATCGGCTATCATGGAGGACTTTCTTGAGACTAAGAATTACTCAGCGGTAGCCGACTTAGTCAAGAAGTCAGCTAAGAACAAGAAGCTAGATAATAAAGCGGATGGTAAGTTCGAGACAGTTGGATTAGAAGATGAGAGGATAAGATCGGTATTTGAAGAGTCTGACTACGAAATAAGCGAGTTAACTGGTCAGAAAATAAAGTCGATAATAACGAATCCGGTATACGTAGGCAAAATTAGGTATCCTCGGAGCGCGGATGAGGATGAACAAAAGGTAATGGAGGTACCAGAACTAGGGTTTGATGGAAAAGATTTCGAGGAGTTGTTCGACGAGGTGGACAGGGTCGTTGAAGAGATTTATGAGAAGAACTCGCTAAGTCAAGATACCGTGGATCTCGAGGAGCTGAGTGAGAAAGGACTACTGTTAAAAGCCGTTGATGAGACAGACGTAGTTGATGTAGTCTGCCAAGAATGCGGGAGCCCCATGACTAAAAACGGGACCGGCAAAATAGACGGAGGTACGGAAGTACACTACTGGATGTGCCCAGATTATTCAGGAGAAAGTGAGGAAAGTAGAAAACACACACACCGGAAGTTCCCGAAGGAGAGAAACGGTGAGTGGGACGATCTCAAAGAACACCTCAACAAGGAGTATCCACAATACTCCGATGTGGTTATCCTGAGGATGTGTGAGATATAAGCCGGAGATCAAGCATCATAATTTGAATGAATAATAGAGAGTTCAGTTGAGGTAGTCCACGTACTGGGATATCACACCATCAATGGCATCTTGCTTTCTGTCCTCAGGCATATTTGGATTATCTGCGTCTCCATTCCGGAATCGGAACCTAGTCTGAGTTACCTCGTCGAATAAATCGTCTGACACAATCCGATATTCCGGTACATAATCACTGACGTCAGAAAGGCTGTATCGGCCTGTATAGAGCTCGTTTCGGAGTATCTCACCAATGTAGTCTGGCGTCCACTTACCCTTCTTGGGAGTTGTCATTCCTTCTTGATTCAGTTCGTATGCGACTTGGGGCATAGACTCGAGTTCGAGATACATCCGATAGATCTGCTCCACCAACCCGGCGTCCTCATTAACCTCAAGTTTGCCGTCATCGAGGCGAGTATACCCGAGAGGCGGGCTATCGTTCGGCCATTTGTGGTCTAACGCCATCGCGTGATGCCCCATCTGAGTTCTCTGACTGATCATCTCTCGTTCAAACTCAGCAGCGTTCGCGATATTCCGGAAATTAAACCGTCCGGCAGGAGTCGTCGTATCTATCTGTTCTGTAACACTATGAAGAGCCACTCCTAAATCGCTCAATTTTTCCTCGAGATTCACCGTATGCATTAGACTTCGCGAAAACCTATCGAGCTTCCAGAATACGACGACATCGAAGACATCATCTTCCGCTGCAGTCATCATCTCCTGGAACATCGGACGGTCGGTATCTTTCCCGCTCTCAACTTCGTCTTGGAAGACTCGAGAGACCTGCCATCCCATCAAGCTACACCGCTCCCAACAACACCGTACCTGCTCATTAATCGAATATCCATGAAGCTGATTCCTCGACGACGTTCTCGCATAGATAGCTGCTGTCTCAGCATCACTCTCTTCATCGTTAGAGCGAGCTGGTACCTGAGAATTAGATAGGGACATAATTCAGGCCCATATATGGTCACGGCTGTTGTTCTGGTCTTCAAGATCACGGAGGCGAACCCGGACAGTCTCAGTAGTTACTCCAGACGCGATAGCTACCTCCCGTTGGGTGACATCACCCTCCGAACCTAGGTATAATGCAGCGGCTGCATAGCTGACGGGGGACTTACCCGAGGTGGAGGCCTGTTCTACGTTTCGGAGGATTTCCCTACTTCTGTCCTCGGTTTCGGCGTCGACGGAGAGTTCATCCGACAGATACGAGATATGATCCTCAGGAGTAGGTATCGAGTTCTCTATTCCGAGCTCGTGAGTTATCTCTCTGGAGAAGTTAGATATCTTAGCCTGGTCAAGGTCGCCAACTTTCGAGATCTCTAAGTCAGGACGAATAGCTCCCTCTTTGTGCATAGCCGCCCTTAGACAGACTGTCACGACGAGTTTCATGCTTCTGCCGGCGGTCAAGCCTTTACTCATTGCTTCGGCGTAGAACTCCGCTGAGAGCTTTCTGACGGAGTCAGAGACGGATAGTTCGTCGGAGAATTGCTCTAGATACTCAAGAGCCCGAGAAACGTTTGCCTCTGTGCCGTCAGAGATTTTCGAAACTTCCGACCATTGGGTATCCTCCGGAGTATCCGGACTGGACTGAAGTTCAGTATCTGGCTGGTCGGAATCAAAGCCGCCGAGAGAGTAAAAGATGCGCCCGCAGTCATTACAGACTGCTTCAACTTCGTCCCCAGGGAGTTCTGAACCATCTGAGAGTTCATCTGAACCACACTGTGGACAGCTGTCAAACATCTATTCCCCCCTCCATTCCAGCCGTGACGTCTATTTCGTAGCCCATTTCCTCGATTATGTCGCGGATTTCCTTGACGAGTTTATCCGAGACAGAAGAGACGTTGTCGAATATCTCGGACTTGTCTCGTAGGACGTTTTCGTGACTGTATGTGTCGTCACGGTTGTGGGGGCAGCTAGTCAAGGCACAGTTCCGGCACTGGAACTTCCCAGGTATCCTTTTTTCTAGTTCTCCGAGTTGGTTGAGGTCTCGTTGGTGGTCGACGAACTCGTTGAGGAACGTCGACGACATCTCTTGGTCAAGGTAATGGACGTTTCCTGTCTGTAGTTCCGCTGTTAGGACGGGAACACCTTCCCTGTAGGCGTATGCGGCTGCCTGGAACGGTTTGATATTCCCTGTTTTGACTTCGATTATAGCGATTTCGAGGGTATGCTGTTCGTCGTGTATCTCGGCTTTCTTGTCGTTGATTTCTATTCCAGCGGTTCCGTCAAGGCTATATCCGTCTCTAGGGCTTTCTCCGGTGATTCTGAGGTTGTTTAACGCGAGTTGTAGGTTGACTATGATTCTTCCTTGGACGGCGCTGTGTAACGCGCTGTATGCCGAAGTCAGGTTTGTCTCACCTGGCAGAAAGTCGGGGCAGGTGTGTTCGACTATTTTGTCGAGGCTGCTGGGCGGGTGTTCTTCGAGTAGTTCGTCCAGAATAACGGGTTGCTCAATCTGCGTATCTGTTTTACTCATCCACTCATCTCGGTTTGGTTTGTAAGATACTTTCCAAGCATCTTGGATATATACTTTTCAAGAAGATATAAGCCTTTTGGATAGGATTTTGGAAACGATTAGCCGATGGTAGGGAAATCCACGGGCAAGCTCGGGAGAGTCGGGAATACTAAAACCATGCGTTTAACTATACCTGCAGGCTTGGCCTCCGATACTTCATTCCCGTTCGAGGAAGGCGACGAGGTCGAGATAGAAATTGTCGACGATGAGCTACGGATTAGAAAGCAAGACAGCGAATAAGTGATTACATCCGTCGACTTCCCAGATAGTACGTACCACCTATTCTAACGCTTTATATAGTCCTGGTACGTCGAATGGACTAATTCAGCATGTTTACGAGATCGCCGTATGGTGTGGCGGCGGAGGAGAGGCATTTCCTCGTATAACTCAGGTGCTGAATCCGGTGTAACCTCGATACAGTTGACAAGCCTTAGCGTGAGGAACTTTAGACCGTTGTCGTTTTCTCTGTCGTATGCAATCCGTTCCAGATGCGCATCGGGAGTCACATCCCCGATAACAGCGAACTTATCCCTGTTTCCTTTGGCGTAAAGTTCCGGATATATAGCTACGACGCGGCCGAATCCGCGGTCGAGAGCTTGCATAGCCTTGATATCTCTGAGAGCATCTTTGCTATGTTCTTCACGATAGTAACCGTGATCAAGTCGACCATCGGCATTCCAGTCGATAGCGATTCGTCGGTCAAGAGAGAGATTACGAAGACCTTCGATTGATGCACCGAACTTATTCCCTTCCCGCGTCCCATGCCGGATGAAGTAAACAGGAACTGTATCCTCTGGCTCCGACAGGAGTTGATACGCAATCGTCTGATTGCTATACTGGGGTCCAACGTAGACACGACCGTTGTCGTCAACTTTACCGGTGTCGAAATGAGAGTTACTCCCCATGCCTACATATCTATGGTAGACATATATAAAAGCTTCCCATGAAAATTATAGACAAAGTTCTGATGTCTCATTTAAGGTAAACTATTTAAATACCACTTACCTTATTTGAGACTAAGGAGATGATCGGTCAACCACACCTAAGGCTTCTCCAAGAACTCGGACAGCCACAGTCCCCGAGTGAGCTAGCTGAGAAACTTGAATACAGCCTAAAACACGTCTCCGAAGTACTCTCAGAACTCGAGGAACTAGGTCTAATAAAAAGTAAAGAACGAGGTCGCCACAAGCTGTATGACACCACCGAAGTAAATGCAGTAGGAGAATATCGAAAACTTACGACGCGACATCCGAATATAGACTTCCCGGAGCTACTAACACCTTCCTCTCTACACGTTATCTACCATCTAGACAAAAGGAGAAGCGCAGATACCCTCACGAAATTATCCAAGCCCAGTCGAGCTACAGTATATAGAGTACTCAAGAAACTCAGGAACAGAGGAATCCTCACACAAGAGGATAGCAAATACGTCATCAGAAAACCCTATGAGCCCCTCTCAGAGTTCGCGCAAGAGTTAGCTATGCTCAAGCACGTTTCCAAAGTCAAGAAGACATTTCCATCGGGAAAAGTATACGTCGTCTGGAACAATGATTATGAGAATATATCCCTATTGAAATCCGAGATAGAGGTTAAAAACCAGATAGATAACCTACGCCCCGATGAGGCGAGAAAGTACTACTTGACAGGACTAAACGAAATCCAAAATCGGGGGCTGAAGTTTATGACGACACCTGGAACATACCTATTCTATACAGAGGAGGAACGTGAAGAAGACCAGCAACAATCGACGCTTCACGGACTCTCTCAAGAGGATCTTGTATGCCATATGACTCTTATACACAAAAGAATGGATAAGCCGGTAGGACAGCGATATACTCTACTGTACTTGGCTAAAGTACAAGATGATATCAACAGAGAAGATCTCCGAGAAAGGGCAATACACTATGATATATCTAATGAGGTCGACAACCTCCTCACATATATCGAGAAAAAGGGTGTTAAAAAAGCAGAAATTGATTTACCGACATGGGGCGAATTCAAGGGTTTGGCGAAGGAATATGAGGTGGATATCTGATGTCAGGCAGAGAGTCTAGGTTCGGAAGAGATCGTATAAAAGAGCAATTTGAGGAGTTGTCCAACTCGCTCAGCAAAGAGACTACGGTATATTTAATCGGAGGTGGGGCAATGACCCTAAGAAATCAAAAGACGGCGACGAAGGATATAGACCTTGTAGTCGAGTCAAGAGAGGTATATGAAAGGATATGTGACGGCCTCAATAGATTCGGTTACAGCCCCCAAAATGAAGGGGATCTCAGCCAAGAATATCGTGAACTCAGAGCTGCGGTGATATTGGAGAAAGGGGACCGGCGGTTTGATATATTCAATCACCAGGTTGCGGGAGAATTGATTCTCACTAAGGAGATAAAGGAAAGATCAGAGACTGTTTTTGAGGAGTTGGATTTGAACGTTCGGATGTTCTCGAATGAAGATATATTCTTGTTCAAGTCGGTGGCTAATAGACCGGATGATATGGGTGATATGGAAGTACTCATAGGAGTTGGCTTAGACTTCGATATAGTAGTTAAGGAGTTGAGAAGGCAGATCAAAGAAACAAGAAAAGACGAATTTGTGACCTCCATTAGCAGGAAGCTTAAGAGACTGGAAGAGGAAACGGGTATCCGAACGGATCTTTCTGAAAGGGTAGAAGAGATGAACGAGGTATCCAAACGGGCTAGTGAGATAGCAACGCTGCCCGGGCTTGTTGAAGAAGATCACTCTGACGGCTTGAAAGGAATGAGTATAGGACTCGTCGAAACGCAGATGGAATATAGCCGTGAGGAGGTGGAGGAGGCAGTGGAATGGCTTGAAATGCTGGGTAAAATAAGACGAGAAAGTGGTAGGTTAGTGTTAGTGGATGAAGATTAGATTCGTTGATAGTGGGAGGCTATCGAAGTTCTACTCCTCCTGAGGTCCGATATACTCCCAGTCTAGCCCATCCCCGCTCCGGCTGACGTGGTAGACATAGGGACCATGCGGACAGCCGCTACAGTCTTTTCCGCAGGGTACCTTCTTCACTACCTTCGTGTACCCGCTCCGTCGCTCTTTCTCGACTAGCTCCTCGTCCTCGTTAGCTTCAACCTCCTCCGGAGGTTCTGTCAAATACTCACGGAGTTCGCGAGCGTAGTCGATTACCTCTTCAAGGGTGTCGACGTCCTGCTTCTCCAGTCCCTCCTGGATGTACTTCGGTATCTCTTCGGGAGGTTCGGGTGGCTCGGACATTCTTACCTAACGATATACGAGTAGTGGAGTATAATTGTTTGGTAAGAAATTGTTGATCAAAGACTGAAGTCAAACACAGTTATGTTATGTTATGTACATAGTAGAATGGATACTGTGGTTTTATTATATATTCACTCAATGTCCTCTAATATTTCGGGGATTTGCTTTATTTGGTGGTAGGTAAGTAGACTGTTGAATACCCACAAGGCATAGAGGGCAGAAAACAGCTTCCTTGATTCTTCGCTGAACTCTTTATACGAAAGATCATCGGCAAAGTCGCCTCTGTCATAGAATTCGATAGTCTCACTATTCGGATTGATTTTCGAATCCCTATGAACTATGGAGTTACGGAGGTTCCTATCCAAACACTCAGCGAAGATATTGTATTCCTCATACTTCTTGCTCCCTAGCTTCTGTAAAAGGTTGTGTAGTCTAGTAGTTTTCAACTCTTGATATTCATGCTCATCATCCTTCTTTATCTGCAGGACTGAGATGAACTCCGGAAGTAAACCAGCATACAGCTCCGCCATCTCTTGGTACATATCCTGATATTCTCTAGCCTCGGTCGCGTCCTCGATCTCGATGTTCTCCAGGAGCGGTAGATGTTCTTCAACTAATGGATTAATGAACCTCTGCATGATCCCTGTATTTCGATCCAACTCATCCCTATACAAGTCGGTCACCTTCTGGTTCTTTCCCTCCTCTATCAATTCAACAGCCAACTGATCCACTTTCTCAAAATATTCATCATACCCCCACCTATCCAAATCTTCGCGTGCCCCATATAGAGATTCTTCGTAATAATTAAGTAATATTTCAAACCCACCTTCGTCATCTCCCTCAGTCATATCCGACTGAGAAAACATCTGACCAACCGTCTCATCAAAAAAATTCAGTATACTCTCAAACTGCTCTTCCTCGGACTCAATCTGGCCTATGTCACGAAAACGCAATAAAATTTCTTTTAATTCATTAGTGGCCTTTTCATCGTGGTCGATATCAGCCCTGAAATCCATCCCAAGCGATTCACTCATCAATTTTGGTATTGACTCCATCACCTCACTACTAATCTCTTGAACCTCTTCGTCGGATAAATCTCCAAGTTCCTTTGTCTCATTTTCGTCATCCGTCATACCGTACACAAAGTGGTTACGTGTATAAATCCTATCGCAAGGTTAAGAAACACACCACTGTGTCACGAGCAAGCCAGTATCTTACCAAACATTTCGTCGATATGGAAGATTCCGTGTTAGGTAAGAAGAAGATGTAGACTACTGCTGCTCTTGAAGATAGTAACGGCAGCTGGGAGGAGAGGGCCGCTAAGGTCTCTGAGCGTAGGGGGGACACACCCTTTTCGATATGTTTTGTATATTATAACCAACCAACCTAACCTATAACAAATAGATTTATATATTATTATAGAGATTCTTACGTTTCCTTAGACAGAACTCCGAATTAAACAGGTTGAGTGCGGTTTCTACGTCGAACATATCGGATTTTACCCCAACATATCGAAAAGGGTGTCCCCCCGTTCAAATACTCTATAGCTGAGATAACCGACAGAAGAAGATACTAAACGAAGAACTAGACGATAGCTCTGAACGGAACATATCGAAAGGGGTGTGTACAAATAGAACATATCGAAAAGGGTGTGTACATATCGAAAGGGGTGGGGGTTATTCGAAAGGGGTATTTAAAGAAGCAGGGAAAAACTAATACTATCCTACTTCATTTTATCGTTATGACCGAAGACGATCTCAACCCAATCGAAAGTATTCTTCTGGAAGAGGGTGAGAAAGAATCCAAACTAATCGAAAACAGAAAACTTCTCGATCCTACCTACATCGTCGATGAAGATAGGATAGTAGGAAGGGACGAACAATTAAACAAAGTCGCGAGAGCTCTAAGAGTCATCCTTGAAGGAGACCGAGCAGCTAACCTCTTCCTCTACGGACCTTCTGGAACCGGAAAGTCACTGATAACAAAAGCCGTCTGTAGAAACCTCAAAAACCTCTCTGAAGATAACGGAATACGTCTAGGAACAGTCGAAATGAACTGTCGTAACCTAAAGACTCTAGACACGGCAGTCCACGAGATGGGGGAAGAAACAGCTAAAGAAGCAGGTACCGACTACGACGTCCCTCGACGGGGATACTCTACAGAATACAAGTACGACAAACTCTTCGAGTTAGTCGAAGAAAACTTTGACTCTCTTATCTATATCTTCAACGAACTTGATATGCTATCGGGTAGATCTGACAAAGACGAACCTGCTTTCTCCCGTCTTCTATACACTCTCTCCAGGCTAGAGGAAACTAGATCTCTTTCTACCAACGTAACTACGATAGCTATCTCGAACGACACCCGCCTCATGGACCAGATAGACAGCAGAGCAGAAAGCACATTCTCTCCCGAAGAGATCCATTTCGATGACTATGACGCCAACCAACTTCGTTCTATACTTGACCGTCGACGAGATGCTTTTCGAGAAGGTGTTCTCTCAGAGAGTACCCTACCTTTGGCTGCCGCTCTCGCAGCTCAAGACCACGGAGACGCGAGGAAGGCTATAGATCTCCTCCGTATCTCCGGCGACATGGCTGAATTGGATAACGAACAAGAAGTAACTGAAGAACACGTCAAACGAGCCCAGAAAAAGATAGAGGAAAGCCGAGTTCTCGAGGTCATAAGAGGTCTTTCTCCCCAGAAGAAGTATAGCCTGTACTCGACGGCTAAGGTCGCGAGTATGGCCGAAAACAGGACCGCTCGGAGTGTAGAAGGATATCGGGTCTACCAGCATATGATGGATGAGATAGATGCTGACAAGCGGATTAAAGAGACTTACACGAACAAGCTGAAGGAACTCTCGACTTACTCTCTGTTGAACTGGGAACGGAACAGCGAGGGACCTTCCTCCGGTGCGTTCTTAGAGTTCAAATTCGAGACTGATTTGGACGCTATCGTGGAGACGTTAGAACAGGAGGAGTGGTACAATAGGCTCGACGAGAGTCGGTTACGCCAGACTATACGAGAGAGCTTCACCCGCTGAACTTTGAACTCGCCGACATCCAGAACATATCGAAAAGGGTGTGTACAAGTCGAAAGGGGTGGGGGTTATTCGAAATACCCCCCGACAATTCGAAAAGGGTGTTTCTTTTTTATTCTCTGGTTTGCCGTCGACTCGGAGAGTTCTTATACTGATGTTAGGGGACTCTGCCTCACTCAGTTCCCTCACTCTATTTCTTACCTAACACACTCTCTTACAAATCGGGTTAATGTTTGGTAAGACTACTGGCCTCTACCCTAGAACGCTCTGATCACCGTGGAAACTACTATACCCTTACTTTGATTATTCGTATGAGATGACAGATGATGAACTGAAGATAGAGTTACGCAAGAGTACAGAACCATCGAAAAACGTCGAAGAGAGGTGGGAACGACTGAAAACCAAGGCTAATGCACTCGAGTGGGAAGACAAAGTAGACGTAGCAAAATCTCGGAAGGGTACACCAAAGGTAATAAATATAGATGTAGCAGAGAGCCGAGGGAATACATCTGAATCGAACTCATATCAAAGAGCGAAAGAGTGGATGAACTGGGCGTCGGAAAGAGGACTAAATACTCGGATAAAAGAGAAAGAAGACCACCGGGGTCGTTTACAGATGAGACAGCAGAATGCCTGACCCTTTAGGGTCAGGATGAATACGTCATGCTATTTGACTTAACCAATTTGTATGCCTTAACCGGATATTCAGCACAAAGAATATATTGCTCAAATGTATATTGGATGTAACCGCCGTAACATTAGGTTGACGTAAGCGGAAACTCGCAGGCTGAACAACCTGCCGTCGGGCAAGGTCTTCGACCTTGCGAAGACACGCTCACCATGAGTGGGGAGATAGGCACGTTTGACCGTGCTGTACGGGCTGTAAACCACGCCTTCGGTAATAATTAGGCGGGAACCTACGACACGGCTTCCGAAAGGAAACTTGACCGTTAGGAAACGCCCAACCTTAATTTCCGCTTCGCGGATTCCTCCGTCTTCAGGCGGAGGAGGAGGTCAATACAAATCGATGGTCAATGCCTTCTCCGACCTCGCCATTTGGGAGCCTGATGAAGACCTCCAGAGTAACTACGTCTCTTTCATGGAATTGAATGAGGAGATACGGGATATACTCTCAGACTATACTGATGAAGACATTCATTTATGGGATATAGAGCACGCATTCTGGTTCTGGCAGCAACGCGAAAAGTTCGAAGAGGACGCAGAAGAGAAAGAGTCTGTAACAGGCGGTACTTCGGTAGGGGTGACTAAGCCGAAGACTATCCCTGATAGCTATATTCCGCCGATAGTGTCTGTCCTACCCGAGTTGTCGCGAGGGAAGACGGAATAGCAGAGATGACAGGACAGAGTGTTGAGAACCTCTTTGAGAACCGTCTCGCGAAGTGTTTTGAAATGCTGGGTTTCGAGGTCGATAACTTGGGTCAGGGTAGAGGTCGGCGTCCTGATGGGATAGCGAAAAACGAGAAGGATAGATATGCGATAATCTATGACGCGAAGTCGACCGAAGACAGCTTCTCGTTGAATACCGCGCAGGAGAGGAAGTTCCAGGACTATATCAACCGTGAAGTTCCGAAGTTGCGTCGACAGGGGTTCCAGAACGTCTACTTTGCTGTCATTTCGAGTGAGTTTGACGGTGAGGCTAAGGAAGTAATCAAGAGCTTGAAGATAGATACGGATATCCAGGAGGTACTGTTGATGGAAGCGGAGGCTCTGCTGAAGATACTGGAGAAAGATCTCCGAGACGTAGAGTTTGATTTGGGCTCTGGATACGACCGAGCCGGCTTCCAAGATATCCTGACGGAAAGTGGTATACTCGATACGGGTAAGGTACAGGAAGAGTTAGGAGTCTGAATCTTCCTTTGTGTCCACAGAGAATATATCCCCATTTTCCTCGACCACGTTCATCATGCCTCCTGCGTTCATCTGGGTTTCATCCATAAGTATCTCCTCTAACTTCTTCTGTAAGTCTCGTGCCTGAGCTTCGGAGAGCCAGATCTCATCTTCTTCAATCATCATATGAATCTGCTTTCCCTCCTCAGTTGGTATGAAACCCCCTAGTAGCAATATTTTTCTCTTTGTCAGTTAGTGACGGATATGCGCGGAAATTCTCTGAATCCATTAGAATCTGGTTAGCTAGACAACTGAAAGTACCTTACGGACCACAACGCCCCGTGAATGAGGGCTGGGACAGCGAGGTTATCCGTGAGTTCGTATGCCACCCCGAGCACGAGTGCAAGGGTGAAGACCACACCGATGTACACGAATTTCCCGTTTCCTTGAAGGGAGAAGACGTGTACCATCGCAAAGATGAGGCTGGCCAAGATGATTGCCCGAGCCGGGTGGAAGGATTCTCGCAACGTCCCCTGGATGACCCCTCGGTGCAGAAGTTCTTCACCGGGACCGACCAACAGGAACGAGAGTGGGATCAGTACCAGGAAGACAGCTGGGGCTTCTTGGCCGACCTCGATGATCTGATTGGTGGCCTGCTCGAATCCGAGATACGCGATAATCGCTGAGAGCGCGCGAACCGTAATCAGTAGCGAGATGAGTCCTCCGATGAACCATCCGATATCTCGTCGTGTCGGAATACGTAGTTGAATGAAGCCTACACCTCGTTCGCTGATCCGTAAATAGATGAGCGCGACGCCTCCGAACGCCACCCCCTGGAGTAATACCGTGCTCAGGCCGAGACGCAACGCTGGTCGATTCTGGAGCTGAACTCCGACCAGAGAGAGCAACTGTGACACGACCGTTAGGAGCAGCGCTCCAGCTACGAGACTCCCGAATCCGATCCCGATGGTTACTCCCACGGCACGGAGCCGTTCTTGCAGTGTCGTCATGACTCACCCCCTCCGTCAGGTCTGTCGTTTGGTGGGTCGCCTCCAAGCGGGGCGGGAGACCGTTGAACTTCGACTTTCTTCACCCGTGTGGCGAGGGCCAGGAACGTCGCCGCGAGTGTAAGCGTGACTGCTGCCGCTGCGGCGAGATCGTGGGCTCGTAGTGAATGGTCAAGTGTCGTGCCGACGAGTTCGGCCCGAAGAAACGTGTGATGGAACTCTCCGACGAGGGGCGCAAAGTAGTCCACGACGTCGTTAAGTCCGTACCAAACGGTGGCGACAGCGACCGCACCGACCGGAAATTCGGCATAGCGATAGATCAGGAACGACTGCAGACTCATCGCAAGATGGCTCACAATGAGGAACCAGTAGAGCCAGGGTTCGATGCCGCCCGCCCCATTGAGAAACAGCTGGACGAACGGCGTCCAGAGGCCGAGCTTGATGTTTCCGAAGAAGGCGAGCATGTGGAGCCATTCGACATCGTAGTCCAATTTCCACGCGGCAAGGCTGAGCGCGATGAACAGCGTCGCTCCGGGACTATCGGGAACGAACGGCCACATCACGAGTGGGGTCTGTGCGAACTGGAAGCGATAGTACCAGAATCCGAACGCGGTCCCCGCGAGATTGATCGCCACTATAACCCACGCGTAGTGGAGTGCGAGGTCCTCGAGACGCTGTGGGAGTGGTGCTACGTAGGCAGGTAGACGAGCTGACCGTGTTGGAGATGACATAACGTTCACATCCCGGAATCGTCTGTGCTTCGATTCGTCATAATGAGCCCGCTGATGAGCATCAGGAATGCCAGGGCGACCATCCCGAGATCCCATCCCATTCCTGCGGTCATCGTCGAACCCATGCTTCCCTCCATACCACCGTTTATCCCTGATTCCATACCGCCGCTCATTCCCATCCCCCAGTTTGAGCTTCCGGTGATTCCTACCAGAACCTGATTAAGCAACATTAGCAGCGAATAAGCGATCATTAGCGGACCGCTCGCAGTTCCTAGTCGGTCTGCGTAGGGCGTCAGCAACACAACACCATGAACAACGACAACCACACCGAGGATCGCCATCAAGAGGCCACTATTCGAACTCATCATCCCGCTACTGCCAGTCACCGAGAGTAGCGAATAGAGTCCCGAAACTAGGGCGATTGCCGCACCGTACTGCCGTGTCGTAGTGTTCGTATTCATCGAGTCCATTGTTAGACCCCGAGCATCATCCGAAGTGACCCGCGTACACCCATCGGGAGCCCGATCGCCCCGATGAAGAACGTCATAAGCCACCACCACGTGTGATTCATCTCGTCTTTCGCATCAGCGAGATACCATACGATGCCGACAGTCACGACGAGCTTAAGGACGAACGTCGATCCGGAGAATCCAGTCGCCTGGTACACGAGATTCGTGACGACCAGCTTGGGAGAGTAGCCGAGGAACGTCACACCGATGAGATTCTGCGCCCCGTCCCACACCTGGCCAAAGACGGCCAGCAGAATTAGCGGGTTTCGAAGGTGTGCGACATTAGCGAAACTCGCACCCCAGTAGTAGAGTGCGGTCACGCCGAGAGCAATCCCCGTCGTCGCGACAGGAACCCACAGGCGGAGCGGGGTCGACGTCGAGAGACCGTGCCAAACTGCCCACCCGACGGCACCGACAGCCCACACCGACCCGACAAGCCCGACTGTTAGCGGGATCGAAGCGACATCCATGTCACGCACGAGTGCACCGACGCCGAGCGCGAGGACGGTAACGGCTGTGACGACGAAGTAAATCGACGGCGTGATGAACCACACTGCGTAGTCCCCGAGCAGGCCAATGTCTTCGAGGGCGCGCATCGCCCCGCCGGCGATAATTATCGGGGCAAATCCGTAGGCAAGTCGTGCGTCGAACGTAACGTCGAGCTGGTCGAGATATGCCCGTAGTCCAGGGAGGCTGTACACGACCGCCGCGAGATAGGTCACCGTATTTACAGCGTTGTATCCCCGGACAGCACGAATTCCCTCGTGCGTGACTGGCTGACTAGCCGCATCGGCGATGACTGGCCCCCAGAGGTACTGCCAGATGAACCGGTCGTAGACCAGCGTGGGGAATACGAGGAGGCCCGCCCCGACAAGGACGAGCGGGGCGAGCAGATACAGTGTCCACCATTCACGTGTGCCGGTCTCCGGCAGGGCAGTCTCTACGCGTCGCGTGACAGTACTCACGACTCGTTCACCTCCAAGCGCCACGTTGTACTCTTTGAGCGCCCCCATTGTTCGAGTGAAACAGATGAGAGGTCGTCTTGGAGCTGGCTGAGATACTGTGCGACAGCTTTGGGCGAGCCATCGATGTCACTGGCGATCTCACGAGCCCGAAGGTATGTCGGTTCTGTACTGGCCGTTTCGACGAGATACCTCCGGACGGTTTTGCGGGAAATATTCGACATTGATATAGAGGTAGCGGTTAGCGAAGGAACCCGAGGAGCTTGTAGTCGTGATCGGGCGTGTATCGACGGAATAGCAGGCTGTTCGTCAGTACCGACACGCTGGAGAACGCCATCGCTGCTGCAGCGAGCACTGGCTGCAGGAGGCCGAGAGATGCTAACGGAATCATCGACGTATTGTACCCCAGCGCCCACACGAGGTTCTGCTTGATTTTCTTAAGTGTCGCGTCCGAGATACGGATCGCCTTCACCACATCGAGCGGGTCGTCGCGCATCAGCGTGACGTCCGCAGCCTCGATGGCGACGTCCGTGCCCGAGCCGATGGCTGTCCCGACGTGTGCGACCGCGAGTGCCGGCGCGTCGTTGACGCCATCTCCGACCATCATCGCCTGCCGGCCCTCGTCTTGAATACTGTCGACTGCGTTGGACTTGTCCTCTGGGAGGACCTCTGCACGGACGTTCTCCGGATCGATGCCGACCTGTTTGGCGACTGCACGGGCAGTTCGCTCGTTGTCGCCCGTAATCATCATCACGTCGACGCCGCGCTCCTGAAGGGCTGTGACAGCCTGTTTGGAGCTTTCTTTCACTGTGTCGGCGTCGGCGACCACACCCACGAGTTCGCCCTCATAGGCAACGAGCATCGCCGTTTTCCCCTCATTTTCGAGGCGTTCCATCGTCTCTTCGGCGGGAGACGGGTCGATGCCGTTGTCCCGCAGCAGCTTGCGGTTACCGACTAGTACCTCGCTGTCACCAACGACTGCTTTGATGCCGTGACCGGGGACGTTCTCGAAGTCGTCGGGCTCAGTCACGTCTAGTCCGCGTTCTTCAGCCCCTTCGACGATTGCTTGGGCAAGCGGGTGTTCGCTGCCGCTTTCGGCTATCGCCGCCAGCCGAAGCACATCATCCTCAGAGAGGCGCTCACGAGTGCTGAGCTGTCCACCATCTGGTGCCGGCTCACCTCCATCAGTCACCGCATTTCCATCGCTATCGAAGACGACCACGTCGGTGAGTTCCATCTCACCCTCGGTGAGCGTACCCGTTTTGTCGAAGACGACTGTATCGACGTCCTTGGCGCGTTCGAGGATATCACCGCCTTTGAACAGGACGCCGTTCTGCGCACCAATCGTCGTCCCAACCATCGTGGCAGCCGGGGTTGCAAGCCCGAGCGCACAGGGACAGGCGATGAGCACTGAGGACGCGAAGACAATGATCGCGAATTCGAAGACCGAAACAGTCCCGCCGACCGGCGCGGGCCCGCCAGCGACCTGCCCCCACAGCGGGAGCCAGTCGACGAAGCCAGCGAGCGCTTCGGGGAAGAGGAACCAGGCGATACTCCACAGGAGGGCGTTCGCGATGACCACGGGCACGAAGTACGCTGAGATACGATCCGCGAGGTTCTGGATATCAGGCTGGCTCGACTGTGCTTCCTTGACAGTCTGCACGATCTGCTGGAGCGCCGTATCCTCGCCGACCTTCGTCGCTTCCATGACAAGGACCCCGTTCTCGTTAATCGTCGAGCCGACAACCTCATCGCCTTCCTCTTTCTCGACAGGGACAGACTCTCCAGTGACCATCGACTCGTCAACGGCGGACTGACCATCGACAACGACACCATCTGTTGGGATTTTCTCACCTGGACGGACTTTCAACCGGTCACCCGTTGTGACATCTTCAAGCGGAACTTCTTCTTCACTGCCGTCCTCGCGGACAATAGTCGCCGTTTCGGCTTCCATTTCGAGGAGCTTCCGGAGGGCCTCGCCAGCTTGACTCTTCGACCGAGCTTCGAGGTAGTTACCCAAGGTGATGAACACAAGGATGAGGGCTGCCGTGTCGAAGTAGAGCCCACCCGCGATGAGCTCGGCAAGGACTGCCACAGAGTATAGATACGCCGTGGTCGAGCCGAGGGCGATCAGTACGTCCATGTTGGCGCGGCCGTTCTTCACCACCGCCTTATAGGAGTTCTTGTAGAACGGCCATCCGAGAAGCGCCTGCACCGGTGTTGCGAGGAGGAACTCGACCCAGCCGAGTTCCACGCCGAAGACGGTCTCGGGGACGATGGTGCCGCCGAGGAGGTAACTGTCGATGAGGAAGAACAGCAGCGGCGCCGACAACACTGCCCCAAACAGGGTCAGTCTGAGTTGCTTCCGGGTCTCGGCCTGCCGGGCAGCATCACGTGCGTCTTGGCCCGACTCTTTGTCGTCCCTATCTTCGCGGACGGGCGAGTAGCCAGCGTCCTCGATGGCATCGTACATCGCATCGAGTGACGCCTCCGCAGGGTTGTACGTGACCTGCGCTTCATCGGTGGCGTAATTGACCTCCGCGTTAATGACACCTGGTGTGCTCTCGAGAGCGGTTTCGTTGGTCTCGGCGCAGTTAGCACAGGTCATATCGGAGATGGCAACCGTCACCGTCTCCGAGACTGCGCCGTAGCCGGACTCATCGATCGCGTCATAGATTTCTTGGAGCGATACCTCGTCGGGGTCGTAGGTGACGGACCCCTCGTCGGTGGCGAAGTTCGCATCCGCCTCCGATACTCCGTCAAGGGATTCGAGAGTGTCCTGGATTGTCGCCGAGCAGTTGGCGCAGGACATCCCCGTGATGTCGAGATGAGTTGTTCGGCTTGTCATGCTCGTTCTACTATACGGGGTCTATGTTTAGGCGGTTTACTGTTGCGAGATGGTGGTTATCGACCCCAATGAAATTTGGAATCCAAAGAGCGTACTATACTCCCTCTTCGAGCCGCTGATAGCGGTCTTCAAATCGTGCGAGACAAGACGGACAACAGAAGTGATAGATCTCCCCATCGATGCGCGTCGTCTCACCTTCATTGTCGACGGTATTGTTGCATTCGGTACAGTTGAGGGCAAATTCGACGCCGTCAATTGAAGGTGTCCATTCAGTTTCGTCGATCAAGGTGACTGAATATCCCGATATCTCAAGACCATCAAAAAGGCTGTCTACCCACTGGCGGACGTTCTGTGCCTCAACACGGGCATAGAACCAGAGATCGCCTTCGGCTGTCGCAAAGACGTGTTCGATGCCATCCGATCCGCGAACTCGCGTGCGGGCCTCCTCGAGTGATCCCGGTTCGATTTCGGCTTGAATGAACACAGGAACCCCGGCCCGAAGGTGCGCCCGGTTTACGTCGATTGTGAAATTGTTGATAATATCTGCTTCCTGTAATCGTTTGACCCGGTCGGAAACAGCTGGGCCTGATAAATCAACTTCTTCCCCGATCGCACTGAATGGACGGCGGGCGTTTTCGGCCAGTAACGAGAGTATCTCCAGATCGGTTTCGTCCAGATTGCGCATACTACTGCCTCATTACGCTGGATACATTATTGTTACGCACTATAAACTTTGGAAGGTTGGGATTAGGGGTGGAGAATACATTTGCTTCTAAGTGGAAAACCACATAGAAGCACATCCTCTATCTGTAGATGGCTATGAGCCAGACCATCACCGTCGAAGGGATGACCTGTGAACACTGCGAACAGACCGTCGAAGACGCACTTGAAGATGTCAAGGGCGTTTCCGCGGCGACTGCTGATCGAAACGCCGAGTCTGCGACGATCGAGGGGTCCGCTGATTCAGATACACTCGTCAGCTCCGTCAAGGACGCTGGATACGACGCGTCTGCGTAATCCGACCACGCCACAACTGAAGGGCAGCGACACTCTGTCACAGCGGAATATACCGTTAGAACAGTCGATCGAGTACGTCTGAGACCGATTCAACCGGTGTCAGACGAACCCCCTCGATAGTTCCGCCTGAATCGGCACCGCTCGGAACGACTAATTCGGTCGCTCCGAACGCCCGAGCACTCCGGGCTTTTGCTTCGATTCCGCCAACTGGAAGCAGGTGTCCATTGTCGTCAACGATTCCAGTAATGAGTGTCTCAGACGACAACGGCTGCTGACGGAGACCAGCGATAAGTGCGACTGTGAGGCCAGCCTCCCAACTTTTCCCCTGGAGTGCAAGGGTGTCGGACTCGGGTGACACGAACGATACGTGTATGGCTATATCTGCCAACGATCGTCCGGTGAGACGAGTCGCAGTTTGCTTTGCTTCGTCAAGTGCGCGCTGGAGGTCGTGTCGAAGTTCAATCCCGTTCAGATTGACGAACAACTCACCATCGCCAGCAGCGAATTTGAAGGTGGTCTCGACGACAAGGCCAGCGCCATCTGCGTCCACCGCTGGAAGATAGTACCGAGTATCCAACGGGGTCGTCGCCCCACCTGCCAGTGTCGCCAGCGACTGGAAGCCTGTATCCATTCGAGTAAGGGTGACTGTTGCCCCGACACCGCTTATCGATCCAAGACCAACTCCAGCAAGAAACGCCCGTCGGGAGAGGACCTCCCGCTCAATACGATCAACGATGTCGCCACTAGGCCCAGATGCGGAATCGCATGTGTCGCCTTGTTCTGAGGAGCCCATGCTGGAATAGCTTATTGTGGCAGATGACAGATCCTGTGGTAACAGGTAACACGCGTATGGGTATAAGAGTGGTGTCGTCAGGGTGCCGAGGCAAAACAACTGTCACTGCGAGAAAGTCCCCATGACTATCTTGTTGGACCGCTATTGGTCGAGCGTGTCCGCTCGGTACCGGTCGCTCTTCGGGCTCGCGACTTTCAGTGCTCTAGTGACAGCCCTCGGTGTTTTAATCGCCTATCGGGTTGAACTCGTACTACTATCAGCGACAACTTCTCGACTCTGGATGTGGCTCGCTGGCTTCATCGAGGAAGCGTTCGTCAGATTGCTCCCTTTGATACTCGTCTTTTACGTCTGGAGCTACGCCCGAGATCGATTGCTCTCAAAAACTGAGGGACTCCTTGCAACTGTCGCATCTGGACTCACCGTTGGTGGGTTAGAACTGGTCCTCAAACTCGAGTATCTGTCCCGTCTCGAAAGGACCGCCCAGTTCGATTCCATACTCCTCCCCCTACTATTCGTTCATCTTCCGTTCGCGCTGCTGGCAGGACGCTTCGTTTACACACTCGGCGAGCGAATCCACGGAACCGATACCGTTGGGTTACCGTCTCTATCCCGGAGAACTCTCGGTTTACTTCTGGGGGGCTATCTCGTCCTTGGGCTGGCTCACGTCGTGTTCAATCTCCTCATCTAATAAAGAACGTAGTCGAAGTGGTAATTAGTGGTCGTCGCCGAGCGCCGTCCGAACTATCTCATTCAGCTCGGTGAGTTTCTCGCGGACGGTCTCCGGTTTATCAGCGGGCGGGTCTTCGAGCGCGACCTGTTCGTGCGGGTCCGGATCACCGACAATAACGCTCCCGAGCATGCCGAGCGACTCGTGGGGCGTACAGTAGTAGTGGTAGACACCTTCGGTCTCGAAGGTGTGCTCGAACGTCGCGCCTTCCTCCGAGCGAAGGCCACTATCCCATGATGCAGCCCCATCAGGAACGAGCTGGGGTTGGTCGTTGTCTGGATGGTAGGCCGTCGTCGAGTGGCTGCCGCTCTCATTGGTCCACGTGACCGTCCCGCCGACATTAACGCGGACGACGTGCGGTTCGAAGTGATACCCCCCGTCCTCGGTGATCATGGAGACATCAACCGAATCGCTCGGTGCACCGACAGCTTCATCGTGGCCACCTTCATCGTTGTGCCCCGATTCACCGCCGTCCTCGGTGTGGCTTCCCTCTTCAGTACTTGTGGAGGTACTGTCTGCCCCGCCGCCACTATCGTCTGTTTGCGTCCCGGTACATCCCGCGAGCCCAACGACAGCTGCACCGCCGGTCAATTGGAGCATCCGCCGACGCGTTAGTCCTGAATTAGTTGTCATAGCGTGGGTCACCTCACAGATGGACGTATGAGAGCTGTGGAAAAAGGTGGAAGACCTGTTTTGCACGCCACGCAAATCTGGCTGTTACTTACGTCTCGGCGGGAAAGCATCTGGTATTGCGAGGAATAGCTGTGTCCACGGACGACAGCGCTGACGAACTGTTGGAGCTCCTCGGAGAGGAGCGGGTTCGTCAGATTCTGGCCGCGACGAGCCGTGAACCACTCTCGGCGAAGGAATTGAGTGAAGAGTGCGACGTTGCTCTTTCGACGATTTATCGCCGAGTCGAGGATATGGTTGCCCACGACCTGCTCGTCGAACGGACACAGATGGAGGCCGACGGGAGCCATCATAGCGTCTATGAAGCGAACGTCGACCACCTCAACGTCGACGTCGAAGATGGAACCATCGCCGTGAAGATGCACGTTCGTGAGGACGCCGCACAGCGGTTCTCGCGGATCTGGAGCGACATCCGGGACACCTAATCATGCACATCGAACTCGTCATCGCAAAGCTCGTCACAGTCGGACTGGGACTGCTAATAACGTACCAAGCGTTTCGTGGGTACAGAGTCCACGGTAGCGAACCGATGCTGTACGTCGCTATCGGGTTCCTTTTCATCAGTGTCGGGTCCGTAATCGAAGGCATCCTCTTCGACGTCGTCGGGCTGTCCATCTTCGTGGCCGGGACGATTCAGACTGCTATTGTCGCGGTGGGCATGCTTATCATCCTCTACTCGTTATACGGACGAATGTCTCAACCGACAGATGGAGGGGGTGACTCATGACTAGTGGGTGGGAAGTTACGCTAATTGGAGTCCGTGTCTTTCTCCTCTTATTGGGCGTTGCGACGACAACAATCAGTTTTCGCGCCTATCGTCAGGAACAGACTCGATACTTACGTGATGCAACGATCGGCTTCGGATTCATTACACTCGGCGTCCTCATAGAGGGGTTTCTCTATCAATTTTCAGCATTAACACTCACACAGGTTCATATCGCTGAATCCGTCGCGTTGGTATGTGGATTCACTGTCCTCCTCTGGTCTTTTATTCGGTGAGTCCAGGGACATCCTCACAGAAAACTGAATCCTGATTCCCATCGAATCGGATTCGGGGGGAGATTGATATCGTTGCCTATCACATATTCAACTACTGTGACTGATCCGCTCCCATTCGATGCTGTCCGCGAACTCGACGTCGACGGGACGACGTACAAGATAGCCGATCTTCGAGCACTCGAAGAACAGGGCCTCTGTGACCTCGACACGCTCCCGGTGAGCATCCGTATCCTCCTCGAGTCGGTGCTCCGAAACGCCAACGGCGAAACCGTTACTGCGGCGGATGTCAGGAATGCTGCTGGCTGGGAGCCAGACGTACCGGACGCAGAGGTTCCGTTCTCTCCATCACGAGTCGTCCTACAGGATCTCACCGGCGTGCCCGCGGTCGTCGACCTGGCGGCCCTTCGATCCGAAGTCGACCGCAAAGACCGGGATCCTACCCTGGTCGAACCGGAGATTCCTATTGATCTCGTGATCGACCACAGCGTCCAGGTCGACTACTTCGACTCCGAGGACGCCTACGAAAAGAACGTCGAACTGGAGTACGAGCGAAACGCCGAACGGTATCGCGCGATCAAGTGGGCGCAGAACGCCTTCGAGAACTTCAACGTCGTCCCGCCGGGAACCGGTATCGTCCACCAGGTGAATCTCGAGCATCTGGGTCGGGTCGTCCACGCCCGCGAGCAAAACGGCGAGAACTGGCTCCTGCCGGACACGCTCGTCGGCACGGACAGCCACACCCCGATGATCGGTGGCATCGGTGTGGTCGGGTGGGGCGTCGGCGGCATCGAAGCGGAAGCGGCGATGCTCGGTCAGCCGGTCACGATGAAACTCCCCGAGGTCGTCGGCGTCCGTCTCGAAGGCGAATTACCCGAGGGTGCGACGGCGACGGATCTCGTGCTCCACATCACCGAACGGCTCCGCGAGGTCGGCGTCGTCGACCGGTTCGTCGAGTTCTTCGGTCCTGGTGTGGAGAATCTCACAGTCCCCGACCGGGCCACGATCGCCAATATGGCGCCCGAACAGGGCTCGACGATCAGTATGTTCCCGGTCGACGAGCAGACGCTCGAGTATCTCGAACTCACCGGGCGTGACCCCGCCCACATCGACCTTGTTCGCGAGTACCTCGAAGCGCAAGGGCTATTCGGAGAACAGGAACCGGAATACACCGAGGTCGTCGAGTTCGATCTTTCGACTGTTGAGCCGAGTCTCGCCGGACACAAGCGGCCACAGGACCGGATTCCGATGGGGGACGTGAAACAGAGCTTCCGGGGACTTCTCCACGGGGAGTTCGAAGACGACCTCGATGATGTCGACGAAGACGCCCTACAGCGGTGGCTCGGCGAAGGTGGTGCAGCTGGTGCGGAGACCGACGGCGGTGTTCAGGTCGAACCCGAATCGGAACTGCACCCGTTAACCAAACGCGTCGAGGTCGACCTCGACGGTGAGACAGTGGAAATTGGACACGGAGACGTCCTCGTCAGCGCCATCACGAGCTGTACGAACACTTCGAACCCGTCGGTGATGATCGCTGCTGGTCTGCTTGCCCAGAACGCCGTCGAGAAAGGTTTAGATGTCCCGCCGTACGTCAAGACGAGTCTCGCACCCGGCAGTCGCGTCGTCACGCAGTACCTCGAGGAATCGGGCCTGCTTCCGTATCTCGAAGCGCTCGGGTACGCGGTCGTCGGCTACGGCTGTACCACTTGTATCGGGAACGCCGGACCACTTCCCGATCCCATCGAGCAAGCGATCGACGACCACGACCTCTGGACGACGAGCGTCCTCTCCGGGAATCGGAACTTCGAGGCGCGTATTCACCCGAAGATCCGCGCGAACTACCTCGCGAGCCCGCCGCTCGTCGTCGCCTACGGCCTCGCAGGGCGGATGGACGTCGACCTCGAGAACGAGCCGCTAGGCACCGACGAGGAGGGGGAATCGGTGTATCTGGCGGACATCTGGCCCGACGCAGCGGACGTGCAGGCAGCAATCCACGAGAACGTCTCTCCTGAGATGTTCGAGGAGAAGTATGCCTCTGTGTTCGAGGGTGACGAGCGGTGGGCTGCTCTCGATGCGCCCACTGGTGACGTCTACGAGTGGGACGACGACTCGACATACATCCGAGAGCCGCCGTTCTTCCAGGACTTCCCCCTGAAAAACCCGGCGTTGCCGATATTGAGGATGCACGCTGCCTGCTGACACTCGGCGATACCGTTACGACCGACCACATCAGCCCTGCTGGTCCCTTCGGATCTGACCTCCCTGCCGGCCAGTGGCTGCTCGATCACGGCGTTGAGCCGCACGAGTTCAACACCTACGGCTCGCGCCGGGGGAACCACGAGGTGATGATGCGGGGGACGTTCGCCAACGTCCGCATCGAGAACGAGATGCTCGACGATGTCGAGGGCGGCTATACGATCCACCACCCGACCGACGAACAAACCACGGTGTTCGAAGCCAGTCGCCGCTATCGGGACGAGGGGATACCGCTCGTCGTGATGGCTGGCGAGGAGTTCGGAACTGGGTCTAGCCGGGACTGGGCGGCGAAAGGAACGGACCTGCTCGGTGTCCGCGCAACCATCGCCGAGAGTTACGAGCGCATCTACCGCGACAACCTCGTCGGCATGGGTGTGCTCCCCCTGCAGTTCGATGATGGCGACTCGTGGGAATCTCTCGGTCTGGATGGGTCGGAGATCTTCACGATCCACGGCCTCGATGACGGCCTCGACGTGATGGACGAACTGACCGTTATCGCCGAGCGTGCGGACGGGTCGACTGTCGAGTTCCCGGTCACAGCACAGGTCGGCACGCCGGCCGCCGTGACCTATATCGAACACGGCGGCATCCTCCACTACGTCCTCAGACACCTCCTCAGACAGTAACACCAACGCGGTCAGAAACGATCGTCGTCGGACGCCAGGCGGGCGCGACGGTGATCAAACTCCTCGTCGTCGATTTCGCCACGAGCGTACCGTTCCTGGAGAACAGCGAGTGCGCTGTCATCAGTATGGCCGTCCGTAGGGGACCGCGTTGTCAGCCAGTAAACGGCGTAGACTGGGAGGGCGATCAGAAGTGCCATCCACAGGAGCGCGAACAGCATCATCCTCCAGCCCCAGCTACCCCATCCGGCCATGTGGCCGTCGTTCCACATACCGTCGTGCCAGCCCCACATCATTGCATCTGGGATGGTCGCGTGCGTTAGCGCCATTCCGGCGACGACAGCCAGTGCTAGCGCTCCAACGACGATGAGTCCCAGAGAACGAATCCCGCGTGCTTGAATTGGATTTTGCATTGTTGTACTCCCAACGGTCTCGGCGTGGTTAGCCGAGGATGTATTCGAGGGCGGGGTAGCGCTCGACGAGCGTCTCGCCGCCGACGTCGTAGTTCTCGATGTACTGGTCGAGGCCCAGGATGCGGCCCGCGGCGAACGCGGCGACCGCGAGGAACACGAGCATGTACGCGAAGTCCCCATTGATGAACCCGTGGCCCATGTCCCAGTTGCCGAAGTAGAACATGAGCATCATGAGCGCGCCGAAGAACGCCGCGAGGCGGACGAACGCGCCGACGAGCAGGCCGAGGCCGATGAACAGCTCGCCCCACGGGACGGCGACGTTCGCGAACTCGACGAACCACGGCGTCGAACCCATCCACGCGAACATCCCTGCGAGCGGGTTGCCGTTCGTCGCGGCAACGTTCGACAGGTAGCCGCCCGCAGCGAATTCGCCGGTGATCTTCGTGAAGCCGGAGTACGCGAACGCGTACCCCATCATGAGACGGAGCGCCAGCACGAACCACGCGCTGAGGCTGTGGACTTTCCCGCCAACGGTCAGACCGCCGACTCTGCTCTCAAGCTGGTTCATGCCGGAGTCGAGTGTGGACATAATTATTGCACCTTCAACTATCAGTAGGCGGGTAGAGACGATATAATAGCGAGCCGGCGTTCTGAGTCAGAAAACCGGCGGGCTATATTACCCTCCTGTAGCGAGTACGGACGTGTGACTGAGGAGGCCGACCCGTCGGACATCTTCGCCACGCTCGACGACGAGTACGCCCGCGACATCCTCGTGGCGACGAAGACCGACCGACTCTCCGCGAAGGAGCTCAGCGAGGAATGCGATATGTCACGCCCGACCGTCTCGCGCCGGGTCACCCGCCTCGTCGAGCAGGGCCTCCTCGAGGAGTACACGCACGTCGACCCCGGTGGCCGGCACTACAGCGAGTACGAGGCGCGACTCGAGCGTGTCGAAGTGCTCCTGCAGGCGGAGGGGTTCGACGTGCAGATCGATGTTCGGCCGGACCCCGCCGACCGGATTACGTCCATCTTCGAGGAAATGCGGGGAGACTGACTCATGGAACACACGTTATTCGTCATCGGCAAGCTGTTCACGACCGCACTGGCGCTGGTGATCGCCTACCAGGCCTATCGCGGATACCAACGGCATCACACGCAGTTACTCCTGTACGTCGCCGCTGGCTTCGCGCTGGTCGGTCTTGGTGGCCTCGTTGAAGGCGTTCTCTTCGAACTCCTCCAAGTGTCGATTTTCGAAGCAGGATTCGTCGCAGCACTCGTCACCGCAGCCGGGATGCTGTCGATTCTCTACGCCCTGTATGCCCCGAACCCTTGAGGATTCGGGACGTTCATTCGAAAAACGGTCTCTGTGTATCGTCTTCGGTTCGAAGCCGGTACTGTTCGGACTCCCATCGTTTTCGGGAGTGTAGGATCACAGCGGGAATTATATCCGTCTCAGTCGTACCGTATCGTATGATTCGAACACTCGTGGGTGTCCTTGGCGCTCTCTCAGCGCTGTTCCCGGACAAAATCGTCAGTCTCTTCGAGAAACTCGCGATTGCGAATCGAAGCGGGGGAACAGTGAGAGGGTGGGTCCGCCCAGCTATCCGGTCTGAGGGCGTTCTGATAGCTGCGATTTCCCTCCTCAATGGGCGAGCATACGCGTGGCTGATGAATCTTACCGGTGTGTTCGGCGCTATCGTCTTCCTGTTTCCCGATCTGTATCGAAGATTTGCCACCGCGTTCCTGTACGAGCGTCCGGAGTCGATCGAATGGAACGAGCGATTCCGCTCGGGTATTCGGGCTATCGGCGCACTATACGTCTTTTTAGCGGCGAAGACGTATCTGGAGCGCCACAACGGTACCTGAGTCTTCCCGCATCGTCAGTTGCTGAATCTGAGATTTGGTTCGTTTCGGCTGCACGTATCACTTGGAATCTAAAGTTTGACCCCCAAGAGACCAGTATAATCGAAGGGGAAATCCGCTAAAGAGAGGGAGCCGTATGTACCTCTGTATGACGACGACCATCACCGTGGAAGGAATGTCGTGCGGTCACTGTGAGCAGACGGTCGAAGAGGCCCTTGAAGAGGTCACTGGCGTGACTTCCGTGACCGTCGACAGGGAGAGTGAACAGGCAAGTGTCGACGGTGAGGCAGAGGTCACGGCCCTCGTGGCGCCCGTCGAAGACGCGGGATACACCGCTCACGCCTGAGTATCGTGCGCTGCGGATAGCATAAGTCGCTTCGAGACGACGACTAACTGTTGTCTTCGGAGCTTGTCTACGCTGGTCTTGCTGTACGGTTTCAGAGCCGAAGATTCAAGAAGCCGGCGGAACCACCTCAATAGAGAACATGACTCATGGACGACCACAAAGATACAACTGAGAATTCCCCGGGAGGAGAGGACCAGCCGGACACCACCAGTCACCAGCACGAACACGGCGACCACGATGAAGCGGTCGCGGAATCTGACGAGGAAAGGGTAGAACAGGAGCTACTAGAGGAGGAAGCTCACCCTGCTGCGGCAGGTGAGATGGCGTCCCACGAGCAGCACGAACACGCCGGACACGAGGGCGACGGGCACGGCCACGGTTCCCACGAAGGACACGGCGAGGGCCATAGCGGGATGCACGAAGGCCACGAACAGATGTTCCGCCGGCGTTTCTTTATTTCGACGCTCCTGTCGATTCCCGTTCTCCTGTACAGCGAAATGCTGCAGGAGTGGCTCGGCTTCTCCGTCCCGGCATTCCCGGGGAGCGAGTGGATCAATCCCATCTTCGCGGTGATCGTCTTCGCGTACGGTGGGATTCCATTCCTCAAGATGGCACTTCCGGAGCTGAAAGACCGTGCGCCGGGGATGATGACGCTCATCTCGATGGCGATCACCGTCGCGTTTGTCTACAGCCTCGCGAGCGTGATTTTCCCCACACAGTCGGCATTCTTCTGGGAACTCGTCACGCTGATCGACATTATGCTGCTGGGCCACTGGATCGAGATGCGGTCGGTCCGGCGGGCCTCCAGCGCGCTCGACGAACTGGCGAAACTGATGCCAGACACCGCCGAGCGCATCACCGACGACGGGGAGACCAAAGAAGTTCCCGTCAGTGAGCTCTCGGAAGGCGATCTCGTGCTCGTCCGGCCGGGCGCGAGTGTCCCTGCTGACGGCACCGTCGAGGAGGGTGACTCCGACGTCAACGAGTCGATGATCACCGGCGAGTCGAAACCCGTCTCGAAGGAGCCCGGCGACGAGGTCATCGGCGGCACCATCAACGGCGACGGGAGTCTCCGTGTTCGCGTCGGTGCGACGGGCGAGGAGACAACACTCGCGGGCATCATGCGCCTCGTCGAGGAAGCTCAACAGAGCAAGTCCAAGACGCAAGTGTTGGCCGACCGGGCGGCCGGCTGGCTGTTCTACGTCGCGCTCGGGGCGGCAGTCGTGACCGCGATTGCGTGGACGGTCGCAGTCTCGTTCGACGCGACGGTCATCGAGCGAGTCGTGACGGTGCTCGTCATCGCCTGCCCACACGCCCTCGGGCTCGCCATCCCGCTGGTCGTCGCGATCAACACCTCACTTGCAGCGCGCAACGGGATGCTCGTCCGCGACCGAATTGCGATGGAGGACGCGCGGAACTTGGATGCCATCATCTTCGACAAGACAGGGACGCTTACCGAGGGTGAACACGGCGTCGTGGATATGGCGACCGTCGACGGCGTTGACGAGGACGACGCGCTCGGGCTGGCGGCAGCCGTCGAGAGTGACTCCGAACACATGATCGCCCGAGCGATCCGTGAGGCCGCCGACGAGCGAGATGTAACTACTCCTGACGCGACAGCCTTCGAGGCGATCAAAGGACGAGGGGTCCGGGCGAATGTCGACGGAAACGAGGTGTACGTCGGTGGCCCGAACCTGTTGGCCCAACTCGATAGCGAAATTCCCGACCACCTCCAGCGCTTCGCTGACGAGGCCGGTCAGAACGCCCAGACTGTGGTGTATCTCGTTCGTGACGGAGAGCTGATCGCCGCCTTCGCGATGGCCGACGTGATCCGCGAGGAGAGTTTCCGCGTCGTCGACGCCCTCCACGATCTGGGCATCGAGGTGGCGATGCTGACTGGGGACTCCCAGGACGTCGCCAACGCTGTCGCCGACGAACTGGGCATCGACACGGTGTTCGCGGAGGTCCTACCCCAAGACAAAGACGAGAAAGTCCAGGAACTCCAGGACCAGGGCAAACTCGTGGGGATGGTCGGCGACGGCGTCAACGACGCGCCGGCGCTGACGCGAGCCGACGTCGGCATTGCGATCGGGAGTGGCACCGACGTCGCGGTCCAGTCGGCCGACGTTATCCTCGTGCAGAACAACCCGATGGACGTCGTTCGGCTGGTGAAGCTCAGTAAGGCGAGCTACCGGAAGATGCAGGAGAACCTCGTCTGGGCGGCGGGCTACAACGTCTTCGCACTTCCGCTCGCCGCCGGCGTTCTTGCCCCCGTCGGGTTCCTTCTTTCGCCAGCCGTTGGAGCGCTACTGATGTCAGCGAGCACGGTTATCGTCGCCGTCAACGCTCAGCTCTTACGTAGAGCTGACATATCGGCTTAATAATTCATTTCTGGACTCACTTCTACCTAAGTATTTTAGCCGCAACCGTGATAAACGAGCACCTCCAAAAGACAAGTATGGAGATTAAGATCCGAGGTATGTCATGTGAGGGATGCGAGGAGAACGTAGAGGATGCTATCAGCGGTATAGACGGGGTACGGTCTGTCCGGGCGGACAGAGATACCGACACGGCTACCGTAGAAGGAGACGCTGACGAAGACGCTATCGCCGAAGCTGTTGAGGAGGCGGGCTACGAGGTGGAAACATGAGCGACGATCTGACGCGGGCGGTACTCGTCGTGGTAGGTGTTCTTGTCGCCGTACCGGTGGTTATGATGGTTCTGTTCATGCCGTTCGGGATGATGGGCGGAGGGGGAGCATGGCACGATGGAATGATGTGGGGAAGCGGCTGGAGCGGAGGTATGGCGATAGCGTGGCTCGTCACGGTTCTCCTGCTCGCGGGTGGAGGGTATCTCCTGTATAGCCGTAGCGATTCCACGGACAAGGCTATCGAGGAGCTACGTGTCGCGTACGCACGCGGAGACATATCTGAGGAGGAGTTTGAGAAGAGACGTGAAAACCTGAAACGGGAGGAAGACTAAAGAACTATGCCCGCCTCCCAGCTTTCCGTCGCCTTCCGAACGCTGATCGAAGGCGTACAGCTCGCCGCAGAGTTCTTCTGGCAGGCGATGTGGGCGCTCCTCCTTGGATTCATGCTCTCGGGTGCGATACAGGCGTTCGTCTCCAAGGAGGGAATGGTGAAGTACATGGGCGATCCAAGCCCGCGGTCGGTTCTCTACGCTATGGGGTTCGGCGTCGCTTCGACATCGTGTTCATTCGGCGACATAGCCGCGACAAAGACGCTGTTCAAGAAAGGGGCGCATATCATCCCGACGGTCACGTTTCTGATAGCGTCGACTAACTTCGTGATAGGTCTCACCTTCGTCATATGGGCGCTTCTCGGCTGGGAGTTCGCCGTCGCACAGGCGGTCGGCGCACCTATATTCATGCTGATTGCCATCGTCCTCGTGCATCTCACGATACCCTATGACGAGGCACAGGAGGTCAGGGAACGCCTCATCAAGCAGGAACAGCCCGTCGTTACCGACCCTGTCTGCAAGATGCGTATAAACCGGGAGAACGGTATCCCCGTCGAGTACAAAAACGAGACGGTCTACTTCTGCTCCGAAGGCTGTAAGGACCTCTTCGAGCAGAACCCGGACGTACATAGGACGCCTTGGAGGGAGAAGATAAGGTCTTGGAACGGATGGGTCGAAGCGGCGAACCAAACGAAGAAGGACCTCCTGATGCTCTGGAAGGAGCTGAGTATTGGGTTCCTCTTGGCAGGAATAGTGGCTGTAGCCGTTCCCGACAGTATATGGACGTTGCTGTTCGAAGGCGGAGGAACAGGCACCACGCAAGTACTCTACAACAGTATCCTCGGACCGCTGATCTCCGTAGCGACGTTCGTGGCTTCGATAGGAAACGTCCCTCTCGCAGCTGTCCTCTGGAACTCAGGGTTCGCGTTCGCCGGCGTCGTCGCCTTCATATACGCTGACCTCATCGTTCCGCAGCTGATACTGATATACCGCAAGATATTCGGCGAGAAGATAGGAACGCGTCTGACGCTGATCCTGTTCGTCTCGATGGCTACAACCGGCGTTATCGTGTACTACCTGTTTGCTTTCCTCGGACTGGTTCCCGACGCGGCAGTAACCTCAGAAGGCGAGCCGTTCACGCTGTTCGGACTGACCCCGACGACGATACTCAACTTAGTCTTCCTGTTGATTGGCTTGGTGTTCCTCGTCTTGCTAGTGACGGGTAGACGTGGCGCACCCGGTGACCGGGTTGTACAAGACCCCGTGACGGAAGCCGATATAACGGTAAAGAACGCTGATTACTGCACGGTGTACGACGAGTCGATATACTACTTCGAGACCGAGGAGTCGAGAGAGAAGTTCAAGAGTTCGCCAGAGGAGTACATTTGAGAGCCCATCCGATGGTTATACTTGGAGGGGACGAATAGTCTAACCATGTACGACACCGTACTGTTCCCGACGAATGGGGGAGTAGCCAGCGAAAACGCGGCGGAGAGTGCCGTTGAGACCGCAGCGAAACACGACGCCGAGCTACGAGTGCTGTACGTGGTGGACGAGCCCATCTACAGCGCGTACTCCGGAGACGAATACGTGCACGAGCACGAGGGACTTGAGTCCGCGCTTAGGGAGGTCGGCGAGGAAGCCCTTGAGGAAGTTGCGGACGAGGCACGCGAAGCGGGGGTTGAGTTCGTGACGGAGATGCGTGACGGTACGCCGGAGCAAGAGATTTTGGAGTATATAGCTGAGACAGGTCCAGAAATTGTCATCATGGGCACGAAGGAGCGTCCGGATGAGTACAGGCAGATGTTGGGAAGCGTTACTGAACGCGTCCTACGAACGACGAGCGTTCCTGTAACCGTGGTTAAAACACCTGTGGCAGAAAATTAGTCTCTATTTTTAATAGCTTGGTTTCCGAAGTTACAGGATCTGTCCGATAATAGCGGTAAAGTCCCGGAGTTCGAAACCCTCTCGCTAGCCTATGAATAGAGATCCGGAACCTCGGAACTCACGACTGTTCCGCTCTCTGTAGCTTATTCGTCGGAGGAAATAGCACACACACGTTCAGTTCGCCTCGTGAATCTATAGGTAAAGATGCAGCCTCGGTACTCATAGGAGTATCTAGGAGTATCCTATCTCACTCCAGAATCTGAGTAGTGAAGCATGTCAAACTGTGGAGTTTATTTTTAGTCCAATTTGTGCATAAAATTGGTAAAGTCTAATCTTGGAAATCTCTAAGCAATATATCGAGATACGGTTTATACGTAAGGCGGGTGAGGATGTCAATCAAGCCCAAGCCTATCCGCTAACTCCGCCTCGTTATCAACTGCAAGATTGACTACCTCTTCCATAAAGTCGGCATGTTTCTCTATTCCACCGTTCCCTGCAACCTTCGAACGACCGTCCAGACGCTCATACAGACCGTTCAAAGCGTCAGCCTTCTCATCAGGTAAGTACATCGGAACCTGGCGACGGTGTCTAGTGGCATTCTCATCGCGGTTTGGACCAGGCTTACTCTCCGTGTCCGTACTACTCATGTTACCTGTCTTATCTGTATTATCCGCATCACCCGTATCACCTGAATAATCCGAATCATCCGAATAACCTGTATCACCCGAATTATCTGATACACCTACATCATTCGTGTTACCCGTATTATCCGGGTTATCCGTATCATCCGGCTCATCGGCTTCCGTCTCTTCTTCGTCTTGTTCTTCAGTATCGGCGCGCCGTTCGTCAAACCGTGCCCCGAGCTCGCTTTTTGGGTCTGTCATGATAGGCTCTCCGTGTGTTTCGCTATCTCCGTGTACCTGTCTCTCAGTTCTTCCACCTTATCCGTATCCCACGGGTAACCCGCATCATCCGGGTTATACGCAAAGACCGAAGACCTTGACTCGATCGAGTGTTCCACAGCTGTCCAATCAGGAATCTCGAAGACATAATCCTCGCCGAAGGTCTCGACGAACCAATCTTTCATCTCCGAACTCACACCGTCCTTTCCTACTTCGTTGAGGACAGCACCGACGGTAGAGATCTCGACGTCGTCAAACTTATCCTCAAGGGTATCTATCTCGTCGAAAAGTATCTGTAGAGAGTCCTGAGCTATTGTGTTCGCGTGGCTTGGGAATAAGACGTTTTCAGCGGCAAGTAGAGCTCCGTCAGCCAACGGTCCTAGGTTCGGAGGGGAATCGATAACGATGTAGTCGTAGCCTCCTTCATGCCGGTCTAACGCAAGTTTGAGAGCCTCTACGCCACGAGCCTCCGAGTAAAGGTGTTTCTCAAGCCGGAAGTTCCGGAGATGTGACGGGACTAGGTCAAACTCTTTTCCTTCAACAACGAGCTCGTCAAGGTCGTCAAGCGAGAGTTGTCCCATCTCGGACAGCACATCGTAGGTAGCGTACTCTGCTTCTCTGTATCGGTCGCGATAGCCGAGTTTGAGAGTTAGTCCGCCCTGTGGGTCAGCATCGATAGCGAGGACATCGTGTCCTCTGTCGCTGAGCGCGCCTGCTAGATTGATGCTCGTGGTTGTTTTTCCTACTCCTCCTTTTTGCATCCCAACGTTCACTCTCATCGGATTCTGGGACACCTCCATAACGCGTATAATACGGGTTTCATGCAGAACTCACGTTATGCAGAACACTCGAGTAATATAAATCTATGTCAGACGGAATGCGGACACAGATGTGCCGAAAGCAGGTAAATTCGAGATATTCAGCTAGATCGCTAGAGGATTGATACTAAGTAGACGTATTGGAATCGAATATATCCTCAAGTAATCATAGTTGGGTGGCGGGAAGCAGACGTAGGTTTGGGGAGGTTTTTCCCTATTCGGCGGATCTCCGTCACTCTTATATTTTTAGAGATTTATACTCAGTTAGAGCGCCAGGGTACCGGCGTTTGAAGCCCGTCGCACCACTCCTGCCACCCACCGTGGTAAGACGCGGTCCGAACGGCACTCAGCCGGACAGGTCCCGCGTGGAAACGGGGGTGGAGGCGGGAAAAGGTACCCTCTAGGTTTTCCAACTATTCAGCAAGCCAATCAGCTACTTCATTACAACCCATGCCTCTAAGAATCTGTACAGCAGGGTTTATGCTGTCACTCATAGGCTGCTCTGATTTCGTGCTCGCAAACACTCCCTGATACCAGCAGCTCACTCTCTCTTGGCGGGTTTCTCCTCTACCATGATCATACGTTATATCAGGTACTTTCTCAGCTTTTTTATCGATAGCGTAATTCGCTTCCGCAAACCTCTCTGGTGTTTGGGTCGTGTCTACATACGAGTGCACGACGCTTCCAAGGAGATTAGAAAGTACCGCCTCATATCCATTCTCGTTGATATCATCTGCCACGGCACCGGCTACTAAATCCGCTAGGAGCGAATGTGGGTAATACATCTCGGATCTTATACAGTTCACAATCGGAGGGGCGACGATATCAATCCCTCTGACGCCCCTGTGTAAATTCTTCCCTTTATCTCTATCACCATCAACGATAACTACACTATCCTTCGTTGCTACCTCAAGTTCATCGAGTACGATAGCTGAGTGGGCTGCCTCTGCTTGCATCAGATTTGGTGGGTTTCTGTCTGCGCAGATCCCTGCTCTTCCGTTATGATCCTGCAAGATATTATAGATCTTGTACTTAGGAATATCTAGGTCTCTGCTTTTAGTTGCGAAAGGTTCGTAACCCTCATCGCTCAGCTTTCGATACATTTCATCAAGAAGTGATCCTTCCTGCGTCCTATTAGCTAGCACTCCCGCGGTTACGATTAATCCGTCTCTGTTCGTCGCGTCGAACGCTACAGACCTACTCCGTCTTTCACCCCCAACCTGGAAATCTTGCATCTATATCCAAGAAAAAATTCATGTGACAAGTAAAGAAACCTGTCTTATGTACGTGGCTTTTTTACTAACTATTTACTATACTATATTATACTTCTCAGGGTAGGGAGATATAGCTGAGGACTCAGGACTCTGTTAGAAAAATAGCAGATTTTCTCCCACTTGCAACTCTGTCCTGAAAACTATACTTCCCCATTTAAGACGAACGGCGACCCACGAGTGAACTGCCGTAGTGAAAACTTCTAACAAGATGGGGGGATGATAGCTAGCGGAATCCAGACTGAAATAGAACAACTACCTCCATCAAGTGTCAGAGAGCTTCCCCCAAACCTGAACCCTGTCTTCATAAGGCCAGAAAAGCCTCCGCAGGCGCTGCATCGTATGTGACAATAATTCTTCAGCAGCAATTTGACCTTCTGTCCGCTTTACAATCCATATTAATTGAGGAAAAGTGCTCTGGTAGGATGCCTCATCAATAATAGAACTCCTTCTCCAGGCTCTCAATACTGCCTCCAGTGCATCTTCTTGAGATATATCTATGAGGGCGTCTGCAAGACGCTCAAATCCAGGGCCACCAATATACCAGCTCATTAGATCATGTTCAGCGATTATTTTTACGAGGAAGTCAACAGCTTCCTCAGCGCCCTCTTGGTCCGCTAGAACATGGGCTAGCGGTACAGCCGCCATTCCTTCATACCAATACCGTCTCTCTTGTAGTAGTCTCCCAGCGGTGCGTAGTTCGTAGGTACTTAGATCTCGGAAGTCATCCTCCGAGAGAGGATCCTCTTCTGAACAGTCAGAGAATAACCGGTGGAGTTCCTCCTGTTCGGCAGGGACCTCCACTTCATTAGTCTCTTTTATATCAGGTTCATCTTCCTCCTCTTTTCGGAGGTTTTCCGGAGCTTTAACATCGTAGTTCTCTACGAGTTCCTCAACTGTTTCCGCCAAATCTCCACTCACTCCTTCGTCCACATACTCGCCTGCGTTCATTAGGACAAGCGATTTGGTTACCAGATCCTCCCAGCCGTGGTTTGCTGCAATCTTAGCGGTCCTGCCAAAGAATCGGATTTTCTTATCTGTGTATTCATTTGTAAGTACCTGTGCTCGCTGTGCGTCGATATAGGCTCTTAACTCACCATGTGTTATCCCGGATGGATTGTCTAAACGCCAATTTCGTAGTTTCTTGAGCGTGAGTTGGTTAGACGCGCCTTCAAAAGCTGCGTCAATATCAATAAGGTCCTTGTCCAAGAGATCAGTCAAAAACATACCCTCGTAATGCAGAGTTTCCTTTCCGTCGGTCAATTCATGGAGAAGCCGTGCCCAGTTGATTAACTGAATTGCAGTACCCATGTGGCGGTCCCAGTCGTTGCCAGCCACATCCCGAAACCCTTTCCAGACATCGTTCAAGAAGACATCCTTCCGATAGCCATAACGGAAACAACGTTCTATCGCACTGTCAAAATAGTGATCAGCGTAGTCAGGATATCCTGCTTCTGCGGCGTTGTACGCTAAATCGGTCAGGGCTCTCGCCGGTGGTTCTTCGTCTGGCGGTCGTTTGAGAATTTTCTCAAACTGTTCGTCAAAAGCCTGTGGCAGCATATCGTCCGGATACGTTCCAACGAGTTCCCAAGAGATCGAAGGTAGCAGATTCTCGGTCTCACCATGAGTATCGTTAGCGAGTTCATGAACCCGCTGTACCTGATCTGTAGATCCCTTCTCAATCACATCCTCAAATTCTTTAACAGCAGCTTCTACGGATGCCCTATACTTCCAGTGTTCACTATTCTGAATTGATTCGTCCGCAAGTGATCGATCATTGAACCGCTGTTCAAGGAACTCAAGGGTAGCATCAACCCATCGGCCCGTTTCGTCAGAAGATCCTCGCGTCGTTGCGGCTCCAACCAAGGCAATGAATTGGTGTACCTTTGGATGTTCAGCAGAGATATCTGCCAACCAAGAGAGGACCTCGTCTGGAGACCGATCGTAGCTCGCGAGAATCGCCCCAATATAGTATGCGTCACTGAATTTTGACTCGTTCTCCGTCGGACTCCGTTTAGGCTCTGCCAGCCGCTGATCGTCGATTATCTCCACAATTTCGTCCTGTGGACCGCCACACAGAAACAGCGTATGGAGGCCAGCAATAGACACATCGGAGGGAGGAGGGGCATTTTCACGGAGCTCTTCTCTCCACGAGTCTGGAAGCCGCTGGTCTATTTCTCCGCAAGCTTCCAAAGCCACCTCACTGTCTTTGAACAGCCAATCAGGAGGAGGAACTTGATAGTCGATCAGATCTGGATGATGACGGACTGTTGCGAGGACTTCGCGGGGAAAATGTTCTCCTGTATCGGCACGGCGGGTTTCCTGTGCGATGTCCCAAAATTCGTCCGGGTGAAGTAGAATCGCTCCGAGTTCAAAATAGGCTTCTGGGTCCCAACTTGGTTGTTCGGCCTCGCGATAGTCATTCTCCCACTGTCTCATCCATTCTCGTTCGACTTCACCCTCCCATTCCTGAGCAACCGTCCGCATTGCCGAAAGTGCTTCTTCTGTACCGCCGTTGTATTCTCGGATTGCGTTGACTAACCGGATAGCTGCATCACGGTTACCTCGCGCCGTATAGAAGGCAAGGCGGTCTGTATCGTCGGCGTATATATCCAGCATATCTCGGGTGACTCCACCTAGAATCGTACAGTCAAACGCCGTTGTGTAGTCCCCCTCACGTAGTGAGGCGTCGAAGGCAAGGTTGATTGCCTGAAGAACTTGGTCTACGTGAGCACCATTTTCCCACCATTGCAGCACTTGATCAAGGGAGACCAAATCTTTGAGAGCGGCATGTCCGGGACCGTTCTCTGCATGGTATGTAAGACTATCCAACCTAGTAGGGGTCTTTTCGCATCGTTCAACCAGATGGTCGAAAATCTGTTCGTGCCCTTCCTCAATTTCATCTGGACTGACCTGGTCTAGCACGAAGGACCGGAAGCTATCATGGAACACTTGCAGGCGTCTGCCATCGAATTTATCAAGTATATGGGATAGCGGCATCTCATCAACAGAAAGTTCTTGTCGAGTCCAAGGGAGGTTGATTATTTCATCTATAATGTCGGCATCAATACCTGTGGGATTTAGCGCAACTAGATTCGCTGCGTCTCGTTCGTGTGGGCGTAGGGGCTTCCAGACTGTTTCATAATACTGCTCAAGTTTACCATCTACCTCAGATGCTTCATCCAAGGCCAACCGAAGTCCCTCTTGCACTTCGCTTCCGGAGGTCGTCGCCTTTCTGAGAAGGTGGGAGAGGATAACCGGAAGACCACCTGATACGGATTCTACGCGTTCCACTAAATCATCAGTTGGCGAGACATCGTTCTCTTGGAGGTAACGAGTAATCTCGTTCGTTTCCCACTCGGGAACAGTAATATGTTCGCTTATCCTCAGATCTTCATGGAGTTCAGTAGAGAGCGGACGGCTGACCATTATCAAGGTTAAGGGAGAGGGGAAATCGAGCTGGGTTAATTCCTCAAGTACTGTATTTTCAATTTCATCACCGTGAGCGGTGTCGCCGAATGATCGCAAGGCATGGTCAAGACCGTCAATAATGAAAAGTGGCTGCTGATCTTCGCGGATGGCCCAGTTTGCTACGCTGTCAATATACTCTTGGAGATTCTGTGTCCCCGTCCAGACCGGAGCCGCGACCCCGTCAGCAAATGCTTCTGGAAACGAGCTATGAAGTTGCGCAGCCAGTTGATGCCGAAACCAAGCTGGGTCGTTTCTTTTTCTTTCTACGTGTTCAGCGTCGTCGGGTACATACAGGAAGAACCACAACGCCCGCTTATTCATCGTCTCCGACCATTCCCTATGCAATAACTCGATTCCGGTCGATTTGCCGCTTCCAGGTCCTCCCTCAATCAATAAACGGCTAACATCCTCGTGGAGATCTTCTAAATCCTGAACCCACCGAGGTTCGATATATCCCTCCTGAACGGGGAACTCTTGAGATATATCTGGAGTCGGAATATATCCTAGTCGCCTCACAATATCCTCCCGGGTAAGTCGAGTAATCGACGAGTGATTGCGAGCCCATCTCGCTAAGTCAATAGCGTCTGTTACAAGCGTCTTAGGTTCACTAATCTCTGGATGTTCCAGTTCATCAAAAATCGGTGCAACATTCTTTTCAATTAGGTCTACCAGATCTGTATCCTGGATTGTTTCAGCAAGTTCATTGTCATCAGCTGTATCAATACCAGGAACACCCATGATATACTCAATCTCAGTTCCTGAGAACACTTCTCCATCACCATTAGCTAAATGCTTGGTCGGGAATCGCAGATCTCCAAAGAATGATACTTCCCTCTCATCTTCTAAATCGACATCTGCACCAGGTTCGCTAAGATGGGATGTTAGAATGACGAATCTCGATCCTTCTCCCGCAGTAAATCGATCTCGTGCCGAGTCAACGAAGTTGTCAACATAAAATTTAGATGAGGCGTTTTCCAAGTCACTCAAATTGAGTTGTTGTCCTGGACGGTTTTTTACTTGGAAGCAAATCTGATCACTATCTTGCTCAAGGATAAGGTCATCAAATTTATCTCCTGACTGAAATGAGTCCTCAATAGCTACCGCTTCCGCTTCTTCGAACACTACTGAGAGTACTGCACACCCGCCTATGACGTCTTGAAACGTATACCCCCTGGCTGTGGGGGCCAGTCCCTTCCCCATTATCAATATGTTTTCACCTCTAACAATAAAACGTGGGGAATGTCAGGCATTTCCTGTTGTGATACGCCGACTAGACGAGTTGCTTTGCCGAAACTTATTTTGCCTATTATCTGAGTTTCGCGTAGATAGTTCCTCTCATGCCTGGTAAGTTTACTTTTCTTACCTAACATAGTCGGGTATATATCCTAGTACTTGTTTGGTAAGAAACCGGAGGAGAGAGAAATAAGATGGAGAGAGTATCGATAGAAGAGTCCCAACCTGACTGTTTGGGATTTCTACAAACGAAAAGGAGGGGTTGTTGACGCCTCCACCGATTGAGCTGATCGTGAAGACCGAACTGCCACTCGAATTGACAGTTATGTTACTGTTCTACTAAGAAACAGAGGTAACATCGGCGAAAATAGCGTGGGACGGAGAAAGCTGTCGCTCGTTAAAACGGTGATGACGCGGAGAAAACTCTGTCCTCAGCCGCCAGGATCGAACAGACAGAATGCGACCAGCTCGATGAGCTCGCCCGCCAGAATTGGTGGGTGTTCACCGAGATCGACGTCCACTGCGTCCCGTAGGATAAAGTTCGCCATTCGCCACACGTTGTATAGCAGCGTTCCAATCACGAAGTACAGGAACCGAATCCGGAAGTCTTTCGACGCCGACGTCGGCAGGAAGTGTTTCTTGATGGTCTTGTACTCGTTCTCGATCTCCATGCGTTGACTGTACTGGCCGAGCAACGCTTCCGCACGGTGATGGTCAACGTGCTCGTTGATCGTGAACACCGCATACTTGTCCTCGTCCTTCTTCGACGGCGTGTAGACGTACGTGATGTCGTGCTCACGACCGTCGAATGTCTGGGAACCATGCACGATCCGACTGTCGTACACATCGTGTTCCTGAATCTCGTCGATGTGGTCTTTGTCAACCTGTGCGCGTGCCGGCTTCCCAAGCACATACAAATGCTCACGCCGGTCGATGACGTCACGCGTTTCGAGACTACTGAACCCACGGTCGAGGAACACCTTACTGATGTCCACGTGGCGGGAAGCCTGCTCTAGCAAACTCCCCACGATGTCAGCACGAGATGTCCGCTCAACGTCCCATCCCATCTCGGCTTCCCACCGTCGCTGATCGCGTACTGGTTCCACACCAAGTACAATCGGCGTGTTCTCTGCGATAATCGTGATCGTGGCGAACTTGTACCCGCGCTCATCGCTATCCTTGAGCCCGGACACCAGGTCCGGGTGGTCAGGGTCCAGCAATTTCTCTTTCCCATCGATGGTTACCTTGATGGGTGTCTTGTCGGACTTGCGGACCTTCTTCTCGGACATGAACGGTGATGCCCAGAAGTTCCATGCGGTGATGTCAATCGCAGCATGCACCGGTTCTCTGAACCCTGGATTATCGTAGTCATCATCGGTGAGTTCGTCCAGGATGTTCTCAACGCCAGCATGGAACGGCTCCAGCACCTCGTCACGGATACGCTTCCACTCCGGTTCCTGCCTCCCTGTCACGAATTCGTCGAATGTCAGCTGTGACTCCGGGTTGGCGACCTTCTTCATCGTACGATTGTGCGAGGATCCGTGTGGGACGGTCTCCCGTTCACTGAGTCGAGCGAATCGTCGTGATGCGGTCGTCGTCCCGGCACGAGACATGTTCAGGTAACCTTGCCGCTCGAAGTACGCTTCCAGCGGATACTTCGCGTTACTGGCTCGATCAGCACTGAATTCACGGAATCCAAGCTCAGTCGCGCGCTTCACCGCATCCATAATCTCCGCTTCATTGACCCGGTCATGCTGGACGTCTGCAGGATCAAGCGCAGGCTCATTCGTCCGGATAACATCATGCTCGCTACACACCGTACGAATCACCTCAGCGGCGTCTCGCAGAAGTTTGCGCTCTGCTGGGTCGAACCGTTGCCGCTTGTTGTGGCTGATGATCTGCTGTGAGACTGGCCGGTCGAATCCGAGGCGCAGATACACGTACGCAGCTCCGCTCAACCGGCGGGCAAGCTCTGACTGGTTCAACTCGCGCGCGTACTTGTAAAGGAACAACCGCACCATCGGCTCCAGTTCAAACTTTGCACGGCCTGGGTCATCGTATCCGCTGAACCAGTCCTCTTCTATGTCGAGATTCGTAATGATGCGGGTGATGTGGTCGTGAATGTGGCACAGATCCTCCGTCTGCTCCTCTATAGACTGGAGAATCTCGTCCCGCGAAGCTGGTGCATCGGCAGACGTCACCGGCACCACCCCTGCAGAGTACGCAGCCGCTGGCTAACGCGGGAGTAAACAGTCACCCACGCATGGCTTCTCGACTGCGCCCTGGAGGTGATCGGGCAAAGCAGGGAATCAGCCATAGCGTACCAGAGGGTTACTTTGAATCGAAGCATATTCTCGCGGGCGAGATTTCCGAATTTCCGAATTAACGTACGTTCTTGCGGTTATTAGCCGAGAACCGTACAGCAGAATTCGAAACCAAAATCGGTTTGAACCGAAGCGTACTTTGAAACGGACCTACCTTCGGTTTCTAAGAGGGTCCACACGAAACCGTCCTGTGAATGCCCGAATCTGAGTCGATTAGTGATTTCCTTCAGAAACGCGGCGCTCTCGGGATTCTCACACTCCTCTCAACGGCGGACGGACGGCGATTTAAAGACTTAGACGAGCAGCTCACCATTAGTTCATCGACCCTCACTTTGCGACTCACGGAAGCCCGTGGCCTGGGGCTCGTGGTTCCCGGGATGGACACTGATGAAACCAGTGTGAACAACGAATACCGAATCACGACGCGTGGGAAACGCGTTGCACGACGTATGGAAAGTCAGGGCCTCATCCACGCTGTTCGGACGATCCTCGATTACCAGCAAGACGTCGAAAGCGAACTGCCTGACTTACTCGACTGGGTCGAAGCCCACAAAGAGGAATTAGCACGGTTGGATGACCAGACACCGTATCAGGACCCCTTTGGAGAGTCTGTTGTTGACACCGGAGATGATCCGGAATACGACGATGAGAGAATGATTAAGGAAGATTTCGGCAGAGTCGAGCAGTGGGGTACTGAACCGGATGGGGAAGAAGACGAAGTGGGTGAGTAGGCTCTTAGGTAACTGGCCTGGTGGTGGTTTCACTCACGGTCAGTGTTGAGTTGCGAATCTGCTTCAGGACCACTCAACGTAACAAGGTCCCCAGCTTCAGCACAATCCGGGCAGAAGGGGAGATTGTCTGCGTTGCCGTCCCAGTCAACGGAATTCCAGTCGAATGAGGTACCACATCTAGAACACTTCCAATCGTAGACTCCGTACTCCTCGGCAAGATCAGGGAATCGGTGAGCGAGTGTCGGTGTGAGTTGTGCGTCACGCTCTTTGTGTGCTTCCAGGTACTCTTGGAGGTTCTGCCAGTCGTACTTATCGAACACCGGAAGCAGACCGTCATAGCCGGTATCTCCGTACGGTGTATCAGCCTCACCACAACGATGTTTGAACGAACAGTATTTACACTCCCAGTCGCGCTCAGGTGTGGCTGGAGGCAGTTCACATGCTTGTTCGTACTGGGTTTGTGTAGCCATCCATTTTACGACGCGCTCCCAGAATACCGGATCAAATTCGACGTGGAACGCTGCAATGTCCAGTGTTGTCCGGCTCCCATACACGATCATTCCGTCCGTAATTGAGTGGTCGTACTCGTTGTTGAGTGCGTACAGGTACGCGTGCAGTTGTGCCCGGTGGTGCGGCTTCGGGGCTGATAAATAATCGACGGAGGTTGTCGTTTTGATCTCCGTCAGAAACAACGGGTCTGCATCGGTATTCACGATTGCAGGGTCAGTTGACCCGCGCACGTGGAGTGAGGTATCATCGACGACGATTTCGGTGTCAATCCATAGTGAGTTCGCTACGTACGTTTCTGGAGTTGTGATGTGCTGCAAGAATGGGACGATAACCTGTTCTTCGAACTCGGATCCAATCCAGAACAGGCCTTCCGGCGGGGTGCCTTCGCGTGGCGCGTTCTTCCGGGCGTAACTAGCTTTCCGATGACATTGGAGGAGTTTGCTCGGTGAATGACGCTCCGGGTCTTTGGATGGCGACGGCCCGTTGAAATACGCCTTCCCTTCGAGGATGTTCGTCTGGAATTGCTGTTCACTGTACCACTCGTTGAACTCACGATTCGTTACGCGCTGACGCACGATCTGTTGAGCTTCATGTTCGGAATTCGGAGACGGTGAGTCCGCTCCGAGAGGGTTGTCTCTGGATGGACCGCTCATCACAATTCGAGTGAGAATATGGGGGACAATAGGCAGCCGCGTGTAATTTCCGAATCCTTCACCAATGGACCAAGTGAGCGCATTGAAGGGTGTCGAGTCATACTCTCGTCCGGTAGATTCGGGCCTTCGTGTTCCCCTCAGCGCGGATCAGGTTGTAGTGTTCGAGTTTGGAAAGATAATTCCGGACCATCCGCTTGGTTTTCGGGTCACCTGCAGTAGCACAATACGACTCATAGAGTTTCTGTGGGGTGATCTTTCCGTGCTCCGAGATAATGTTGTACAGGAGTTCCTGGTCCGTTGTGAGTCGATCTATGGTTTTCTGTTTGATTTCCGATTTCGCTTCCGGAGTCTCTTCCTGAATAATGTCGGCTGTGATCTCGGCAACTGACTCGTGTTTTGCTTTCCGTGCGGCTCGTCGGAGGATACCGATTGCTACACGAGCATCTCCAGCGGCGTTTGCCGCAACCAACTCCAAACGGCGCGTGTCGATGACGTCCTCTGCGAGTCCCCATCGAACACGGTCAGTAAGAATGGCAACGAGTTCCTCTTCGTGGTATGATCGGAATCGGATGCGTTCACAGTCGGTGAGACGACTGTTCAACCGGTCATCGATAGCCGCGAAGAGACCCTCTTCGTCGTTGGAGATAAGGATCATCGTGAGGTGCGGAATCCGGTACAGGTCGTACAGTAGTGACTTGTCTTCTAACTGGTCTACTTCATCCAGAATGACGACGTATGGTGTCTCGTCGGCGTTCCGAAGCCGTTCAAGCAGAACGTCCTTTGGAGTGGATTGCCGGTGGACATCAACGGTTCGGCCGATACCATCTAGCAGTCTGTACAGCGTTTTGAACCGGCTATGGTCTTCCCAGCAGTTCACGTACTGGTAGTTGAGATCCACGACGGCCTCGCGGAGTTGCTCGACGAGGAACTGTGCGATACACGTTTTCCCTACTCCTGATGGGCCATGGAGGAGTGCTGGGTCAGCTCGCTGTCCTTCCGTGATCGGATTGAGGACGCTGGAGAGGTAGTTGACTTCGGCATCCCGGTGTTGCACCTCCCGAGGGATGAATTCTGGTTGCAGGACGCGTGCATCTGTTATCATGGGTGCGTCGACGGGAACTGCCAGGATAATAAATGGAAGTGTGTGATTTCCGAATTTCCGAAATGTCCACCACTCATTGAGCTTGCTTAACCCAGTGACTGAATCTTTGCCGTAATCCCAGCTGAAACCCACCTGAATCCGGGCCTTATCACCTGGTTTGGAATAAAACAACTGAACTCATTTTACTCCAAGGCACATAAAACGGGTATGGAAAGCGACAAAGTCCGTGTCTGGTTGGTCGAGCGGACGTATTCTGACGACGAACAAAACCTGATCATCCTCATCTACGCGACTCCTGATGGGGAACAATATTTCAGGAAAGAACGCGCTCTCACAAGTTTCACGGATATGCGCGACACGACCGCTGCACTAGACGTTGACCCGGACAATCTGGGAACTGTTGATAACGAAAACGAACAAGAACAATACGCTTCAGAAGCCACCCGTATGGCTGAAACCCACGATTCTAACGACCCAATCTAACTAACCGTTTTCTTATGTTCAGGATGCCTTCCCCACATACACGCAGATTGAGTAGTAGGGAGAATCCCGATTGGTTTTGTCCATGCCCATCCTACTACCGAATATGAGAGAACTTGTCTTCGCCCTGGACTACGAACCAAGGACGAATACACTCGCGGATACCCTCGCCGGCCATCCAGACGCTCACATCCGGTCTGTATCTCTTCACGCCACACCTACCAGCCTCTGGCGCGTTGACCATGCTACTGGGTCACCAGAAGCCCTCTCTGCTATCGAAGAAGCATTTCTCACAGCTGACTATTATGCAGACTGTCTCGCCGCCGAACCGTGTGATGCGGAATCCGAAACGCAAATCCTTGACCGAACAGACGAAACACTCGTCTTTTATACGTGCTGGCAACGAACGTCAATCTGCACATCCATCCCCCATCTCGCACTAGAGTATCTCGGTGACGGGTTATTATTCGAAACGCGGCACGAACAGCGTCGCCACACATGGCAAATCATTCATTCAGAAGGCGCGGACATCCACGGCTTCTTCGATGCATTGCGCAGAGAACTCGGCCCTGATGTCGAAATGGAGATCGTCCGCCTGACGGGCTTTTCGTCATCACCTACTACGAAGTTCACCACTGGCGAGGGGATACTGTCCCGTGAACAACGCGAGGCGCTGACCGCTGCTATAGAACACGGGTATTACGAGACACCTCGGGAGATCGATCTTGGTGAGCTTGCTGAGAAACTTGATGTGCCGCGGTCAACGCTCACATACCGGGTACGGCGTGCTGAGGCACAGATCGCCAAACAGTTCATAGATCACGAACCGGTAACAGACACGCTACCTACTTCGTAATCGGTATGCTCTAACTCGATTTAGAATATTCCAAATCAAGTCTTATGCTGTCAGTCTTCCTCTATCCCGGTATGAGAGATTCGGACGACTCAGAAGAAAGCCACGCGCAGTGGAGTGGACCGTGGTACCTCTTTCCCCCGATTCGAAACGCCCTCATTGCAGCCGTTATAGCGATACTCACATTCGCTTTCAGCATCTACGACTATCTCCCAGTGCTGGCAGAGAACGGGCTGTACGCAGTAGCGATGCTGTTCGGGGGCTTCCACTGGGCCCAAGAAGGATTCGAAGAATTAGTTGGCGAGTATGAGATCGATATTGAGATTCTGATGTTAGCCGCCACCGGTGGAGCGGTAGCGCTCGGACTGTGGGAGGAAGCAGCATTCCTCGTTATTCTCTACGGCGCTGCAGAAGGGGTCGAGGAATACACGTTCGCACGGACACGCGCCTCAATCCGAAGCCTGCTCGATCTCGCGCCCGAAGAGGCTCGGCTCATCACGGACGGGAACACGGAGATGGTTCCTGCACGGGAACTTGACGTCGGTGATGTCTTCCGTGTCAAACCCGGCGAATCGATCCCGACTGACGGGCGTGTTGTCGATGGGCGTTCGACTGTCGATCAGGCAGCAGTCACCGGTGAATCTGCTGCTGTCGATAAGCAAGAGGATGATCAGGTGTTTGCTGGCACCGTCAATCAGGAAGGAGTTCTCGATATTGAAGCGACCACGACGTTCGAGGATAACACGCTCTCGCAGATGATCCATCTCGTTGAGGAGGCGCAGGAAGAAAAAGGGAAATCACAACTCTTCATCGAGAAATTCGGTGGCGTCTACTCCCCGATTGTTCTCCTGGTTGCCCTCGGGCTCATGATTTCGCCGTTTGTTGTCGGTCTTCCGGACTACTGGGCACGGCGTGCAATCGTTCTGCTCGTCGCGGCTGCCCCTTGTGCCTTGGTTATGTCCACACCGATTGCCATCGCATCCGGTATTGGACGAGCGGGTCGAGCAGGCGTGCTCGTCAAGGGTGGGATTCACCTCGAAAACCTCGGGAAAATCGAAGCAATCGCCTTTGACAAGACGGGGACCCTCACTCGGGGCGAACCGATAGTTACGGATGTTGTTGCGTTTGAGGGGACCGAAGACGACGTGCTCAGGCAAGCGGCGAGTGTCGAACAATACTCTGAACATCACCTTGGTGAAGCGATTATGAACGCCGCGGCTGACCGCGGACTCGAACAGACCGAGGTATCTGAGTTCAGCTCGATCACCGGGTATGGGGCACAAGCCCAGCTCATGGAGGAGACTGTCTACGTCGGGAAACCAGGGCTGTTCGACCGATTCGAGCTCGACGTGGAGGGGATTGCAGAGGTTGAGGAACTGCAAACTGAAGGGAAGACTGTCGTCCTTGTTGGAACCCAATCTCGGATCATGGGGGTCATTGCCCTCCGTGATGAGCCGCGTCCAGAGGCTAAGGATGTCATCAGTGACCTGCATGAGATGGGTGTTGAAGTTCTCATGCTCACGGGAGACAATGAGGAAACGGCGCAAGCCATCGCGGCAGAACTCGGGATTGATGATGTCCGAGCGGATCTGAAACCGGAAGAGAAGGTTGAGGCGGTCAAAGAACTCACAGCGAAGTACGAGGCAGTCGCTATGGTGGGCGACGGAATTAACGACGCACCGGCGCTGGCCCAAGCAACGGTCGGGATCGCCATGGGGACCGCAGGGACAGATGCGGCGATTGAGGCTGCCGACATCGCCCTCATGGCGGATGATATTGCGAAGGTAACGTACGCGCTGTCACTTGGAAAGCGAGCACAGGGGATCAGCCGCCAGAACATCGTGTTTTCGCTGCTTGTGTTGGCCGCGCTCATTCCCGGTGCGCTGCTCGGTGTAATCGGGATCGCCCTTGCAGTGGTCGCGCATGAAGGCTCTGAGCTGCTGGCCATTGGGAACGGGCTTCGGGTGAGACGCGGCTAACGAGGACGAAAATCATGACCGAGAGTTTCCTGGGGTTACTGCGTGACACGCACACGGCCAGAAAGCACGACCCAAGTGCGATCTCGAAGCGGCAATACGACTGTCTCGCCGAGATCGTGGCCTTCGCACGCACCAAGTCTCCCTACTATCGTGAGCTGTATCGGCGACTTAGTGTGACCAATCGAGGGAAATGCCAGACGGACAGGTGGTGCGAATCTCAGGCCAGCAGCGTTTGCCCTAGAATTACTCCCCTTCTACGCCCGGAATGATTCTTCGTATTGGCTTTTGGTTCGGGGTGCTCCTTGCTGCTGTTTTCGTCGCACACTGGGGTGCAGAGAGACTTGCCAATCCGTTAAAGAAACTGCGACGTCAGTGGGGGATAACAGCAGTTGCTGGCGGGACGCTGATTGGGCTCGCGTCCGCCAGTCCCGAAATCGGGACGAACACGGTTAGTGCTATCCAAGGCGTCAGCGGTATTGGACTTGGAAATATGCTCGGTGCGAATATCCTCTCGATTCCGCTTATGATGACGGTCGCCTACGTTGCAACGCGAAAACAGAATCTATCGGACGATACTAGCAAGTCAGAGCAATCTTCTTCTGGGCGTGCCGACACGGCCCATAACAACCACGAACAACATCGCCACGAACGGCTCCTACAGGTCAACCAGAGCGCGGTCACGGTGCTAGCACTCCCCTACCTTGGAATCATCACCTTAGTCGCTATACTAACGATTCCAAAGCCCTGGCGTGGATTACAACCGATTGATGGGACGATCATGTTTCTCGCCTACCTCATCTACGCTGGACAGGCACTTGTGCGTGGCCGACAGGAGGGGGAATCCGTTGAGTGGTCAGCGAAAGAGATTGGGCTTGCAGTCGCTGGCGTCGGGGCACTTGCCGTTGGCGCGTATTTCACCGTCCGAGCCACTGAAAACCTTGCATCGTTATTCGGCATTTCAAACGTCATCGCCGGACTATTCATCACTGCGACGATGAGTACGACGCCAGAAGTGTTTGCGACGTGGGCAGTCACACGAAGCGGGCAGGTCACATCTGGCGCGACGGGAGTGCTGACGGACAATGCAGTCACAATGACCCTCGCGTTTGTCCCACTTGCGCTTGTGACCGTGACGATTACCGACTTCCAACTGTACTGGGTGAATCTCGTGTTTGTCGCCGTGATGCCGATTATCTATTCGACGTTTCTCTACTGGAGTCAAGACGAATCTGGCTTTGCGCGGTGGCAGGTGCTTGTGTTCATCCTCGTCTATCTCGGGTATGTCGGGGTGATGCTGTTCGGAGTCCTAAATATCTGATAGTTGGGGGTGCGCGTGGACGCATTTGGTCGCGGTCGAACCTGAAGGGCCGACGAGAGAGTGCGCGTCTTGGGCGTTTCGACGAACAACCAGTTGTGGGCCCGTGACCATCCTTGGCACGCCTGCGGTCTTCGAAACAGGTTACACGACGACAACAGAAAGGATAGGGCTTGGTCTAGTGATAGTCGCCCCACATCATCGATGCCCACTGGATAGACGATTGATGTTACAGACGACATGAACGGTGGCGCATGATTTGAGTTGACATCCTCCTCCGCCTGAAGGCGGAGGAATCCCGAGCGTTGGGATATTAGGGTTTGCATTCTCCCTGCTCTCTCGTGTTGAACGACCCGCTCTCGCCGTCGAACAGGAAGACTCCGGGCTGTGCCAACCAGCCGTTACTCATATCCCCCAATGGAGGACTCTGAGTTATCTTCCGTCGGATATTCACGGCATCGTACACGTCTGCGTTCATCGTCGTTTCACACGACGAACAGACGTACAGACCACGCTCCACGCGGTTCGCATCTCGAATCTGCCCACAACACGAACACGTCTTCGAGGTGTTCTCCTCGTCTACGCGGTCAACGAGGATACCGTGTTCCTCAGCTTTGTATTCAAGCAGACGGGCGAATCGGTCGAACGCCCATCCGTGCAACTTCTTGTTCCCCGACTGACCCCAATTCCGCGAGTCGCCGTTCTCGTCTTCTCGGATGTCGCTGAGGTCGCCAACCGCTATCTTCTCCACACCTTCGTCCACACACCGTTGGACGATGTGCTTCGAGAGGGTGTGGAGGAAGTGGTCTTTGCGTCGGGAGAATTTCTGTCGAGTCTTCCGCGAACGTTTCGACGGCCCGTTCTCACCTTCAGTCTGGTACTCCTTGCGGGTGAAGTAGTGCTTGTCCTCTTTCAGCGTGTTCCCCGGATACAACTCCAAGGGGCCGTCCTCGGAGTCAATAGCGAGGTAGTTGTTGATACCGAGGTCGATTCCCGCTGTCTTCTCGCCGGGGGCGTTTTCGACTGGGATTTCTTTCTTGCAGACGAGGTGTAGTTCCCAGCGATTGCCGTTCCAGACGGCACGCACCTGCTGAATGTTTTCCACCTGTATGTCGGGCCGGGTTTCGTATTCCGCGAGGATGAAGTCCGACCGGCCGCGAGTTCCAACCCGAGCAGTGCGTTAACACTATTTCTGGGGTTCGTCGCTCACACGAGTGAATTCCGCCGTCCCATACGTCGTCTTTTGGCCATCGCCCTGCTCGGAGGCACGGGCAGGCCCAGTGTAGTAGTAGCCCACGAGTCGGTCGTCCGACTCTCGGTACGTGAACCGGGTCGTCCCGTCGTACGGTCCTTCGTCTTCCGCCTGCTCGACCACGTCTGCGCCCTCGTTCTCGAACAGGTAGGAGAGTTTTGGATGGAGTGTCCCCTCGGTCTGGAAGCTGGCTCCTGTGCTGACCGACGGGGAGCGGGACGACACTTGGTTATCCTGAAGAAGACGACGAGTGGTAATCTCCCGGTGTCCTAAACGGTAGACGGGCGTAGAACCGGAAAGTCCAGAACCGACTTCGATTCCTATCAGTATCCAGTGATTACAGGCGGGTCTAACTCTGTTTGAGGGTGAGCCGAGCAGATTAATCCCCATCATGTTAGCGAACTAGTGGTTTGTAGAAATCCAAACAGCCAAGTTGGGAGAGTGTGTGAAGCCTCTCGGGAGCATCTCGGGTGCCTCTACTCGTCTATTGTTAGATACGTTCTTTCTCTTGTCTTAGTAAATTAAGGACGAGTAATACACCACAAGAAGGAAAAAATCTAATAGCAGAAGATAAGCGCCACTCTCTGAACAAGCCCCAGTTCTTATAGAATTAATAACCTTTGAGGCTCTCTAGATAGACTATATAGCGATAATCAGTTTATTTTGGCGAGTATTCATGGGCTAGTAGAACCATCAGTGAGCGAGACTGAGAGATGAAGATGCCTAGTCTTGATAACGGGGGTTAGAGTCCACAATTCGTATAGCCCTATCTATATCTTCTATCTCTATAGTCTCACTCAGACGAGCACGCGCACTAGCTTCCGAGAAACGTATGATAGACTCTATATCGTTCGTGTTTACAACATTGCCGACGTCTTCCCTTTTAGACGAGTAGTAGTCAGCAACCCGATCCTTTATTTGGTTATCATCCTCTATCCCAGGGTCAACTTCCGAGCGAGCGTATGCGACGTACTTCGACAGAAAGTCAGGCGTCACAGGGAGCTCAGGATCGGTTTCCAGAACCTCACCAGCTGTCTCCCTGTCTTTCTCTTCGTTTGAGGAGTCCACAACAGCGTGAACAGAGTCAAAATCCTCGAGGAGGTCAACCGAGACACCTAGTTGCTCAGAGATACCTCGGGCTTCGTCGAAACTCCCACCATCGGGTAATTTAGTTGTGAGGAGACCAAGTTGCAGAGGAACTGTTTCATTGTATTCTCCCTTATCGACAGGTATTTTCCTAGTCTCCATCAGATGACCGGTGATAGATCTCTTAGGTTTCCGAGATAAATCGCCGAATCCGGTGAGGTAAACCAAACCCGTGTTCGCGGCAGGAAGTAGCCCTGAAGTGAGCATATTTCCCGAGGCGTTTGTTGTAAGGGAAGCCCTAGTAACGTTGTCTCCAGTTGCATAGACGCTTCGCGGCGCTATATTATTTATACTCTTCACGAGACGAGGAATTCCAATACCTGAATCAGAAACTATGAGAACATGTATATATCCCCTGTATTCCGGGCGGTGTTCAGATAAGGAATGAATGAAGAATGAGGCGTGGCGTTTTCTGAGTGCCTATGACAAAAAACGCACGCC
>NZ_RKLV01000013.1 GCF_026242195.1 Halorutilus salinus
CAACTCGATGTTTCCCGCTTCATTCTCCTTGCTCTAACGATACAATCCATCGCTACCTAGTGATTCACCAGAGCCAAGTCATACCAAGCCGACCTTTCTGTATGGAACAGGTCTTCGCTCCGTGGCGTATCGACTGGGTAAGACGCGACGACGGAGGAGACGACGGATGCGTCTTCTGCGGTATGAGGGACACGGACGACGACCGTGGGAAACGCGTCGTCGCTCGGTCGTCGCAGTCCTTCGTCGTCCTCAACAACAGCCCGTACAACCCCGGACACGTCATGGTTGTTCCGCATACGCATACGGGGGAGTACGCCGAACTCAACGACGAGACGCTCGTCGATCACGCGCGTCTCAAACAGGCGACCTTCGACGCTCTCCGCGCCTCGCTCTCGCCCGACGGCTTCAACACGGGTCTGAACCTCGGTACGGGCGCGGGCGGCTCTATAGACGACCATCTCCATACACACATCGTCCCGCGGTGGGAGGGTGACACCAACTTCATGCCCGTCACGAGCGACACAAAGGTCATCGTTCAGGCTCTCGACGAGACGTACGAGGAGGTACGCGCGGGGTTCGCTTCGCTCGAAACGGCGGAAGACGAGGGCGACGGCGCTGTCTCAGTCCCTTAGCTCGTAGACGTACCCCGCGGGCGAACGGACGAGTGCGATACGGTCGCCCCACGGAACCGAACGCTGTTTCTGCACGACCTCACCGACGCCGTTCTCGACGCGTTTCACGGTCTCGTCGATACTTTCGACGCCGAGTACGAAGACCGCCCCGTCGCCCCGCGCGGGCGGTTCGGGCGGGGGGCGCAGACCGAACTCGGCGAAGGTTTCGTCGTCGAACTCCTCCTGTACCTTGAGAGAAGCTCCGCCGCCCTCGCCTCGTGTCGCGTACTCGACGCTCGTCTCGCCGACGCGTTCGGGTTTGAGACGGAGCGCGTCCTCGTAGAAAGGGCGCGCCTCATCGAGCGAAGGCGTCGTGACGAATATCTGAACGACCTCCGGCATGCTTAGACGTCCGTCCCGGTCAGTTCGTTCCCTCCGCAGTACGGGCACGAAAAGTCGTCTTTCGTCGTGTCGTCGGGTATCTCGTACGTGTAATGTAGCTCGAACATGTCGAGCGTACAGCCGTCGTCGGTACAGACGAGTTCGAGTGTTTCGGGCATACGTGAAGATGGGCGCGGAGACTCATAACAGTAACCGTGACAGACAGTAACCGCCTCGTATGACGGTTCTTCCCACAGCCGAAGCTTTTTGTCCGGTAGACGCCAGTTCGACGTATGAAACAGAAAACCCAACGGCGTCTTAGCGCCGTCGTCGGTGCGTTTCTACTCCTGACCTCCACGGCGTCTGTTGCTCTCATCCCCGGCGCTCTACTCGACAGCCCTCTGTTCGCCGTTCAGGTATCCGCGCTCGGTGTTGCGGGTGTTCTCAACCTCCTTGCGGGCTTCGACACACGCGTTACGGAACGTTTCGGATGGTACAGGCTTGCGGGTCTGGGTAACGTCTTCCTCGGTCTTTCGTTGCCGTTCGGGTTCACAGGGACTACGGAGACGCTCCCTCTCGTACTCGCCGTCCTCGGAAGCCTGTCCATCGCCGGTATGGGCGTCGACATGCTGTTTTTCGACGGCAGGCATATCTACTCCGAACCTCTCGGCGCATCCGACTAAGCTACCTGAAGCCGACGAGACGTTCCCACGCGACGACGACGGTCGGCAGGAGGAACAGCGATGTCAGGTAGGCGTAGAAGACGCTCGACGCCGTGAGTATACCGAAGACGGCGAGAGCGGGGTTGACGGCGAGACCTATGACTCCGACGCCGAAGACCGTCGTCAGCATGCTACCCGTTAGAGCGCCCCCGGTTCCGACGACCGTACGCCGGAGCGCGGGTATAAGGTCCTTCTCCTCGAACTCATCGGCGAACCTGTGGACGACATGTACGGAGTAGTCGATACCGAGACCGATGGTTATAGCGACTATGGAGCCGTTTATGACGTTGAAGCTAATGTCGAAGTAACGCATCGTCGCCACTATGAGTACGACGGTGGTAATGATAGGGAACGTGTTGACTATACCCAACGCGGGCTTTCCTTTGAGAACCCAGTAGACGGCTACGAGGAAGATCGCGGCTCCTATGAGTGTAAGTACGAGGCTCTCGACGACGGTTGTGAATATCACGTCCGTAGCCTCCTGAAAGATAACCGCAAACCCCGTCGGCTGTGCGTCATACCTGTACCTGTCGGCGAGAGCGTACGCGTCCTCGGTGACGGCGGTATCCGACGCGTCGGTGTCGACCGAGTAGACGATACGTGCGCTGTCCCTGTCCTCGCTGACGAAGTTGCTTATACCGCTCGACGGTGTGTCGTAGAGGGCGTCGTAGACCTCGTCGAGGTTGTTTTCGGGTACTCCGTCGCCGTTTGCGTCGTTCCTCTCTACGAGTTCGGCGAAACGCGGGTCGGTCTCAGCCACCGCCTCGATGATACCTATAACGCTACTGTCATCAACGCGCCCGCCATCGCGCTCAAAGGTCGGTGGCGGTGTCTTCCCGACACGGTCTATCTGATCGAGAGCGCCGTTCCTCTCCATCGGTCCCTGTACGTACATAAGAACCTGATCGGTCTGATCAAACTTCCTGTCACGGAAGTTATCGTTCTTAACGTAGTCGTACTCGGCGGGCGGACGTATGGACTCAGGCAGGCTCTGGAGGTAGTCGGGCGTCTCGGCGGAGGGGAGGAAGTCGTCGGGTCCGAACCCCGTGTCGACGCCCGTCGCGTACACGCCTACGGCACCCGTCGAAGCGACTATAACTACGAGGAGCGCGACAGGAGCCTTGTCAGCCGCGACCACGCCGACGCTAAGCGCCTTACCCAGCGGCGATTCGTCGGAGCCAAGCGGCGTGTTACCCATCTGTGGTATAGGCAATGACTCGCGCGACCTGTCGGCGTAGACCTTCATCGAAGGGAGGAAGATACCGAAGATGAGGAACGTGAACGAGATGCCGACGGCGGCGGCGAGACCGAAGTCACGTACGGGCGGGAAGGCGCTAACGAGGTTCGACAGGAAGCCTATGGTCGACGTTCCGGTTACGATGAAGAAGGCGACGAGAAGCTGGTCGGTGGTTATCCTCATCGACTCGACGATACCTTTCCCTTTGACGGTCTCCTCCCTGTACCTGTTGACCGAATGTATACCGAAGTCGATGCCGACGGCTATGAGTAAAGGCGGTACGGCGACTATGAGAACGCTGAACGGTATTCCTGCGAGACCGAGGAAGCCGAACGTCCAGATCAGGGTTATTACTATCGCAAGGAGACCGATGAGCAGGTCTATGAGATCGCGGTAGGCGACGATCAGGAACAGCGTTATGAAGAACAACGCCGCGGGCATCACGATAAGGAGAGAGGTGGTGTTCGTGTCGGGCGCGTCGCCGAGAACACGGAACTTACCGTCGACGGTCGACAGCACGCGGTTTATCTTCTCCTCCCTGTTGTTAGGTTCCTCCGAACCCTCGTGTGTTATCGACATCTCAGCCGCGGTGGCGGACGCGGCTTCCGGGTTGAAGTCGTCGCTCACGTCACCTAAACCGCCGCCTACCGCGTCCACCGAACGAACCGCGGAGTCTATCTCGCCCTCCGTCGCCGACTCGACGGCGAGTATCATCTCCGAAACCGTGGAAGCGTCGGGGTCGAGTTCGCGCGCCACCGTCTCGGCGGGGCTGTCGGACGAGATCACTATCAGCGGGTCGTACTCCTCCAGCCTCTTCTGTCCGCGTAACGTCCTGAGAAGCCCCTGTTTCGACAGTGCGTTCTGCGAGTCCACGAGGATAGTGGTCGACAGGTCGGTCTCTGAGAAGCTTTCGTTGAAGTTACGCTGTATATCCTCGAAAGCCTCAAACGAAGAAAGATCCTCTATGAACTGTTGCTGACCCGACTCGCTCTCTACGCTACCCAACCCCGTAAAGAAGACGGCGGTGACGAGGAGAAACGCGAGTATTACCTTTCCGGGTGACTCGGTGATACGGTCGTCAACCCAGTCTATGAGGCGCTGGTAGTTCATTAGAGGTATCGGCTGTCTGTCGTTCTACCGATGCGCGACGGCAGATTAAACCTGTTGGTAGCCGTCGATCGGGGAAAGCCGTTACTCGTAGAACTCGTCGGTCTGACGTTGCTCCCTGTCCTTCTGGCTCCCCGGCTTGTTTGCGCGCGGTCTGCCCGTGTCGGGATCCTTACGGAACGTCATATCCACGGTCGAAAGGAAGTCGTTGAAGCCGTCCGAAACGTCGTCGGGCGCACCCGCGTGTCCGCGAACACCCGGTTCGCCGTCGAAGACCATGGCGCGGTCGGCGATGTAGTCGAGGAAGACGAGGTCGTGATCGATGACGACGACGGGTACCTCGGCGTCGCGTGCGAACCGGCGTAACGTCTTTGCGAGTGAGACACGCGTCTCGACATCGAGGTACGCCGAAGGCTCGTCGAGGAGGTAGACGTCGGCTTGCTGTCCCAGACAAGCCGCGACGCCGACGCGCTGGAGTTCGCCGCCTGAGAGATCGGTCGCGTTTCTGTCGTACAGTTCATCGAGTCCGAGAGGGCGCTCGACGAAGCTTTCGAAACGCTGGTTCATCTCGACGTCCTGCATCAGGAGGTACTCAACCTTGACGTCCTGAGCTTCGAGATGCTGAGGCTTGTGCGCGAACGTCGCGGGCGCGTCGAGGCTTGTGTTATCGGGTTCGAGTTCGCCCGCGAGCATCTTGACAAACGTCGACTTACCGATCGCGTTCTCGCCCAAGACGCCGACGACATCACCCTCGCGCAGGTCGCCCGACTCGACGTTTAGTTCGAAGGAGCCGAACTTCTTTTGCAGCGTCGGGTACTCGACAACGGTTTCGCCTATCGACGTACCTGCCGTACCGCGCTCGAACGTGATCTCCTCGTCGCGTATACGGAGGTTGTGGCTCTTGAGGTATCCGCGCAGGTACTGGTTGACGCCGACGCGCGACGACATCGCGTTCGATATCATACCGTAAGCTCCGGGTTCGCCGTGGGCGACGTGGACGAGATCGGCGACAACGTCGAGTGTCGCAAGGTCGTGTTCGACGACGACGGCGCGTCTGTCGCCGTCGGCGTCCGCCGTCTCGTTCCGTATAGCCCGCGCAACGTTGAGCCTCTGCTTCACGTCGAGGAACGACGACGGTTCGTCGAGAAGGTAGACGTCGGCGTCGCGCGCGAGACATCCCGCGACAGCGACGCGTTGTAGCTCTCCGCCGGAGAGCGAACCGACGTCCTTCGAAACCGCCTCCTCCATGTCGAGCGTTTCGACGAGGCGTCCGACGTTACCGCGTTCGTCGAGCTGTTCAAGGAGTTCGTCGACGCGTCCGCCGAAGGCGTCCTGTATCTCGTCGACGCGCTGAATCTTAGACGAAGCGACGACGCCTTCCTCCGCAAGCCTTTCGAAGTAGGTCTGTAGCTCCGTGCCACGGTGCGCCGTCACCACGTTGTCCCAGCCGACGCCGTCGTCGTACTCGCCGAGGTTGGGCTTGAGATCGCCCGCGAGTATACGGAGGGCGGTCGACTTACCCGTTCCGTTCCGACCGAGAACACCCACGACCTTGCCCTCCTTCGGCGCGGGAAGACCGTACAGCCTGAAGCCGTTTTCGCCGTACTGGTGTAGCTTCTCGCCCGTCTCCTTTTCGAGGTTGACTATCTGTATAGCGTCGAAGGGACATTTCGTCGCGCACACCCGGTGCCCTTCCATAACCACGCTCTCGGAGATACGCGCCTTCCCTGTTTCGTCGTCTATATGGAAGCCGTCCGCCCCCGTCGGCGACCTGTTGAGAGGGTCGAAGTTGATGCATTCGTGCTCGCACTTGTTGGGGTTGCACTTTTCATCGTCGACGACGGCGATTATGTCGCTCATCTCTCTTACATAAACTGAAGCCCCGTCGCGCAAATCGTTTTCGTTACCGGTTCCTCTCATCATCGTCCCTGTTGAGTACCTTTTCCTCGTACCTTCCGAGAAGCTTCTTTACGTCGATATCGTCATCGACACCCGTTTCGTCGTCGTCCGCGACGCCTATACCGAGCGTAGCCACCGACCGCACGCCCTCCTCAACCGTCATATCCACCTCGACCACGTTCTCCTTAGGCATATGCGCGAGGAAGCCACCCATCATCGGGTTGGGGGCGAGAGGTAGAAACAACGTAACCATATCCTCGCCCGTCGCGTCCTCGAAGCTCTCCGGAGGCTCCGATGTCTGGAAGCCGACGACGTAACAGCCGTCGTACGGGAACTCAACGAGGTAGACCTCGCGGAAGCTCTCTGCGTCGCCGTCGAGGAGAACGTCACCCATCTGTCGGAAGCTCGTGTAGACAGCCCCGATACCCGGCACCGCCTCCACGACCTCATCGAAGTAGCCGACGGCGCGCTCTCCATAGCTCAGACGCATGGCGGAGCCGACGGCGAAGATAGCGCCCACGAGAAGGACGAGCGCGAGCGCCTTCGCTATCAGCGTACCCTCGTCGCCGATAGCGCCGAGTCCTTCGATGAGACCCACGAGCGGACTCAGAGCGCCGAAGAGGAAGTCGAAGGCTATCTTCAGGACGTAGAGCGTCACGACGGCGGGTACGACGATGGAGACCCCCGTTAGGAAAGCTTTCCTTAGCTTCGTGTACGTCGAAACGTCCCCGTCGGACGGTCTCGGCGCACGTGATCCCGACATCGTGTCTTGGGTTACCGCCAGCGCTCCTTAGTCTTACCTAACCGACCGCCGTACACATACGACGGAGGGGCACCGTCGGCGGCTTCGCGTTACGTACAGGGGGCAGAACCCGTCCTAATGTAGCTTTAGCTCGACACGGCGTCCGTCGGGATCGCGTACGTAGACGGCGGGGTCGTAGCCGTAGGCTCCGTACCGCCCGTGGGGTTCGCCATTCTCGACCTCGTATCCTGCGTCACGTATCTCGTCGGCGAGCGCCTCCGCCTCGTCCCACGTATCCTCCTCCGACGAACGGGCGAGGAGACAGACGTGTTCGCCGCCGACGTCCACCTCGTCGTCGGTCGGAACGAGATGCAGATGCCGTCCGCCCGTGACGACGGCGACGAAAGGCGTCTCGCCGTTCTCAAAACGGTCTCTATCACGTACCTCCAGCCCAAGCGCCCCGCGGTAGAACCTAAGCGACTCGTCGATGTCCGTCACACGGAGTGCGACATGGTCTATGTCTACGACTTCCATAACACTGTTTTGTCCCCCGTTTACAAGAGCATGGTGAAGGTTATCAAAAAAATATTTTGGCTAACCAAAACAAATCTTTTACAGTAGAAAGCTATAAGAGGCTCCGTACCCTACGTGAGGATGAGCATGAGCACCCAAGAGCACGGTTCGGTACTTCAGGAAGCGGGCGATGTAGAGAGCAACGAACTACGTATCGACGAGGAGAAGTCGGAGCAGATAATCGACGCGCTGAACACCGACCTCGCGGCGACTTACACGCTGTACCACCAGCTTAGGAAGCACCACTGGAACGTGGAGGGTCCGGAGTTCCGCGACCTGCATCTTTTCCTCGGTGACGCCGCCGAAAACGCCGAGGACTTCGCCGACGAACTCGCAGAGCGCGCACAGGCTCTCGGCGGCGTTCCCCACGCGAGCATGGTAACGTTGGACGAGAAGTCGCCGGTTGAGGCTGAGGACGAGGACGTCTACGACATACGGACGTCGCTTGGGAAAGACCTTGAGATGTACGGCGATATAATCGAGACGCTCCGTGACCATATCGCGCTCGTTCAGGATCTCGGCGATCACACGACAGCCGAGATTCTGCGTGACAACCTCGTGCAGGTCGAGGAGGACGCGCACCATATCGAGCACTACCTCGAAGACGACTCGTTGAAGCAGTAAGGCGATCGAAGAAAGCGGTCAGGTAGGAGGACGGTAGGGAAACAGAAGATAGACAGTAGAGGAACAGAAGACAGCGGTTAACCGCGGACGTTTTTTACTTGAGTACCTCGGCTGTCTCGTCGGTCGATATCCAGCCGTCGGGGTTGCCTTGCTCCACGAACACAGTTCTTCCGGGCTTTGTCGAGTAGCTTCTGATACTGTTCAGCGTACCCAGACACGCGTCGGGCAGATCCTCTTCATCGAACTCCTCTTCGGTTTCGGCTGACATACCCTATGTTAGGAATGCCTAAAAGAAAAAGCTTTGCGAAACCGGCTCGAAACCGCGGTGTGGACTACAAGAGACGCGCCGACGACGAAGGGTACCGTGCGCGGTCGGCGTACAAGCTTAGACAGATAGACGACGAGTTCGGCGTGCTCTCGCCGGGCGACACGGTCGTCGACATAGGCGCGTCGCCGGGCGGTTGGTCGCAGGTTGCGGCGGAGCGCGTCGGGGACGAAGGAAAGGTGGTCGGTGTCGACCTCGCTCCGGTCAAGGAATTCAACGCACCGGAGGCGGGCGGCGGTTCGGGCGCGCAGGTCGAGTTCCTGCGCGGTGACGTTACTGAGGACGAGACGAAGGAGCGCGTTTCGGAGGCGGTCGACGACAGCGCCGACGTCGTCATCTCCGACGCGTCGCCGGACATATCGGGAGAATGGACGCTCGACCACGCGCGTTCCGTACATCTCGCGCGTAACTCACTCGAAGTCGCGCGCCGTCTCCTCGTACCCGGCGGCTACCTCGTCGTCAAGGTGTTTCAGGGCGATACTGTGAACGAGTTCCGCGACGAGGTAGACGACGCCTTCGAGGACATCGCGACATACTCACCCGATGCGTCCCGCGACGAGAGTTCGGAGGTCTACGTCGTCGGTCTCGGACGCGTCGACGCGCCCGTGAGCGAAGGCGACGTAATAGAGACGGAGGTAACCGACGAAGGCGACGAGGGCGACGGTATCGTACGCGTCGATGGATACGTACTTTTCGTCGAGGACGGCGAGGAGGGCGAGACGGTGGAGGCGCGCGTCACGGAGACGAAGCCGGAGTTCGGGTTCGCGGAGCTACTGTAGCTACTCGTTAACCTCATCCCAGCTCTTTCCGCCGAAGAAGTTCCTCAGCGCGAGGTACGTCGAGACGTAGACAACTAAACCCAGTAACACGGCGAAGATCAGCAGAGGTAGGAGGGTCTCTACAACGAAGATAAAGTAGCTTTCGGCTGTCATCGTCGGTAGTACGGATACGACGGCCATATAACCCACGGTTGGTCGGACGTTGACGACCGTGAGCCTTTAGTCGCCCCGCTCCGACACCGTATGCATGTACTGCCCGTCGTGTGGCGAGGAGGTTTCGGACGACAGCGCGTACTGTAGCCGGTGCGGCGAGTCGCTCGACGGCGGCACGTCCGTTTCGTCGGGCTGGGACACCGAGGGCGTTGGCGCAGGTGACGCCGGAACCCGCGTCGGTGACTCCGGCGACACGACGATGGGGGCGCTCACACATCTTATCGCGCTCGTCACTTGGATACTCGGACCCCTCGTCGTCTATATCGTAACCGAGGACGGCTTCGTCAAGGAGAACTCCAGAAATGCGCTCAACTGGCAGATAGCCTTCACCGTCTACAGCATTATCTCTGCTTTCCTGATACTGATCGTCATAGGCGTACTTTTCCTCGTCGTGCTCGGTATACTCAACCTCGTCTTCTGCGTCATCGCCGCGGTCAAGGCGTCGGACGGGGAGACGTGGGAGTACCCGTTTACGCCCGACCTCGTGTAGTCAGACGAGTATGTCGAGCCTGTCGGACCCCTTGGCGTTGTAAAGTATCTTGGCGTCTGTCTTCGCAAATCCGATACACGTCAGTCGGAAGCCGTCGTCGGCCTCGCCGGGGCTGAGTATGGGGGGTACGTCCATCTCGACCTCGCCCTCGACGACGATACCGGCGCAGGTTGCGCACGTCCCCGCGCGGCATTCGTGGTTCCACGCGTGCCCTTCGCGCTCCGCGGCGTCGAGTATGTACTCGTCCTCGTCGACCTCGAACTCGCCGTAGTCCTCGTCCGACAGGTCAGCTTCGCTCGCCTTCTCGAACGGATCGCCGTCCACGTCCCATCCCTTCTCCTCGACAACCTCGTAGTTGAGGTACTCTACCGTCGGCATACCACCGAAACGTCCGTCGGCGCAAAGAGTCTGTCGGGTACAGGCACAAGGTCTATACAGTATAAACACGTTCACCGGGGTATGATGCATAGGAGGAGTACACGTTGTTAGAGGCACCGCGGTACCTGAGAGACTCACCGCTCGGTAGCTACCTCGCCGACCCCGTCTTCACCGCCGCCGTCTTCGTCGCCGTCTTCGTCGGTATCTACCTGATCGCGCGTTCGACAGCCGAACCTCTGATAAAACGTATACTCGACGACAGAGGTGTTGACAGACACGCCCGCCGTCCCCTGATGCGTATAACGCGTTTCCTCGTCGTCTTCGTAGCCTTCGGCACAGCGTTCGCCGCCGCGGGGTTCGGGAGTATACTTACCTCGCTCGCCACTATCGCCGCCGCCGCTACGCTCGCCATCGGTCTCGCCACGCAGAACGTCATACGTAACTTCGTCAGCGGCGTCTTCATCTACACCGAACGTCCGTTCAAAACGGACGACTGGATAGAGTGGGAGGACGGTACGTACTCAGGCGTCGTCGAGGATATATCCCTCCGTGTCACGCGCGTACGTACCTTCGACAACGAACTCCTCACAGTCCCCAACTCGTCGCTTACGGAGAACGTCGTCAAGAACCCTGTCGACGGCGACCGTCTTAGGCTCAAGTTCGTCTTCGGTATAGGGTACGAGGACGACATAGCGGAGGCGACGGGGATTATCGTCGAGGAGGCGGAGGCGCACGACGGTATACTCAACGACCCCGCGCCGTCGGTACGCGTCACGGAGCTCGCCGACTCGTACGTCGGGCTTCAGTCACGTATCTGGATATCCGACCCGTCGCGGTCCGACTTCGTTAAGTCGCGTTCGGAGTACATAGAGAACGTCAAGAACCGTTTCGACGAAGAGGGTATCGAGATGCCGTTCCCCCAACGCGATCTGTCGGGGGTTGTCGAGACACGCGAACCGGGGTTAGACGCCGAATGACCTCCGTCGCGGTCGTAAACGGTCGCGTACTCCATGGTGCGACACGCGAACCCGAGGATGTCGAGATACGTGTAGAGAACGGCGTCGTTACGCGTATCGCCGAGTCGGTACGCGACGGTTCGGTGGATCGCACCGTCGATGCGGACGGCGCGCTCGTACTACCCGGCGCTGTCGACGCACACGTCCATTTCCGCGAACCCGGTGCGACACAGAAGGAGGACTGGCGTTCGGGTTCACGTTCCGCGGTCGCGGGCGGCGTGACAACCGTCGTAGACCAGCCCAACACCGACCCGCCGACGGTCGACGGCGCGGCGTTCGACGAGAAACGCCAACTCGCGTCACGTGCCGTCGTAGACCACGGTATCAACGCGGGCGTAACCCCCGACTGGCGACCCGACGAGCTTTTCGACCGCCCCGTCTCGGCGTACGGCGAGGTCTTCATGGCGGACTCGACGGGCGAGATGGGCGTCGACGCGTCGCTTTTCGAGCGCGCCGTACGACGCGTCGGTTCACGTGGCGAACTCGTGACCGTCCATGCGGAGGACTCCGACGAGTTCGTCGACGTGGATCTCGACAACGACGACGCCGATGCTTGGTCGCGTCACCGTCCGCCCGAGGCGGAAATCACGGCGGTGGAGCGCGCCGTCGATGTCGCAGACGAAGCCGTCCATTTCGCTCATGTGTCGCATCCGCGGTCGGTCGACATCATCGACGAGACGCGCCACACCTGCGAGGTCACGCCGCACCATCTTCTGCTTTCGCGTGACGATCTCGGAGAACTCGGTACGTACGGCAGGATGAACCCGCCCCTGCGCTCCGAGAACGCGCGTAGACGCCTTTTCGAACGTCTCATCGAAGGCGCTGTCGACTGCGTCGCCACAGACCACGCGCCGCATACCGCGGAGGAGAAGGACGCCACGGTCGCGGAAGCTCCGTCGGGCGTACCGGGTGTCGAGACGGTCTACCCTCTTCTTCTCGCGCTCGCACTCGACGACGAACTCCTGCTGTCGCACGTCGTAGAACTCGTCGCCCAAGCACCGGCGCGTATCCTCGGCTTCGGGGACAAGGGGGCGATACGTGAAGGAAACGACGCTGATATAGCTATCTTCGACGAGACGTTCGAGACGATCCGCGACGACCGTCTACACACGCGGTGCGGATGGACGCCTTTCGAGGGCTTCGACGGCGTCTTTCCCCGTACCGTCCTACGGCGCGGCGAGGTCGTCTACGAGAGAGACGACGGCGACGAAAGGTTCGCCGAGAATGGCGGCGCTCTGGTAGTGTAACAGCCACACTTATGTCTCAGGGAGTAGAACATCCCCTATGACCGAGAAAGAGGCGTTCGTCTCCGAGAGCAAGGTTTCGGGGAATCAGGCGAACATACCCGCGGAGATACGTAGGTCGTTGGAGATAGACGACGGCGACGCACTGCGTTGGCGTTACGAGGACGGTGAGTTAACAGTCGATGTCGTACACAAAACGACGCGGACGTTCGATGACTGGGAACCCGAAAGGTACGTCGACGACGGCGACGAAACCGATGTCGTCGAGGAACACGACGCCTTCGGTGTTAACTGATGCCCCAAGCGGTCGTAGACACGACGGTTCTTTTCGCCGCGGCGTACCCACGCGATACACGACACGACGAAGGCGTCGAACTACTCCACGGGATAGACGACGGGACACTGCCTAACGGCGTGGTTCTCGGCTACGTCGTCGCCGAGACGCTGAACGGTCTGAACGAGAAAGGAGGGCACGAACTCGCCACAGAGTTCCTGACGCGTCTCGAAGAGAACGACCGGTTCCGTATAAGACGTACGAACGCCGACGACTTCGCAGACGCAAAGGCGACCTTCTGCAGGTACGAGGCGCTTTCTTTCGTCGACTCACTGATAGTCGCGTACATGAGGAGGAAGGGCTTTGACTACCTCTATTCCTTCGACGACGGCTTCGATGCGACCGATGTCGACAGGATCGTAACCGCGACAAACCCTTTCGAACCGTGACCTCTCTCAGACCTGCACACGTCCGTTGTATCCGCCATGCGTTCACACAAACCCTTTCGAACCGTGACCCCTCTCAGACCACCTGGTTTCTGAGCGTACCCACGCCCTCGTACGTGATCTCTACGTCGTCGCCGCGTTCGAGTCTTCCGGGGTTCGCGGGGCTACCGAAAGCGACGACATCGCCCTCGCGTAACGTGAACCTGCGCGAGATGAAAGAGACGAGTTCCTCGGCTCCGAATATCATCATGTCGGTGTTGGCGTCCTGCCTCTTCTCCCCGCCGACGTAGGTTTCTATACCGAGTCCCGACGGGTCGATGTCGGCGACACAGGGTCCCAGAGGCGCGGAGCCGTCGAACGCCTTACGCGCCGTCCGGCGTTCCTGATCGAGTGCGTCGAGGTCGTTCATAACCGTGTAGCCGCGTACGTGGTCGCCCACCTCGTCCTCGTCAACGTCGTGACAGTCCTCGCCGATGACCGCGGCGAGTTCGCCCGCGTACGTGAGTTCGTCCGTCCAGTCGGGGTAGACGATACCGTCGCCGGGAGCGAGGACGCTCGTCGCGGGCTTTATAAAGAAGTCGGGTACGTCGGGCACCTCGTACTCCATCTGGTCTATCTTCTCTGCGTAGTTCCTACCGACGCAGTAGAGCGCCGACGGTTCGCACGGGGCGAGAAGGTCGGCGTAGTCGGCGGTTTCTCCGTCGATAGTCACCGTACCGTCGCCGTTGTCCACGAAACCGCCTTCGACCGTCCGTCCGTCGACGCGCGCCCTTGCGTATCTTTCTACCATACAGCACCGTGGCGACCGTCGCATAACTATCTTCTGAGTTAGAGTTAAGTTACACGGGTTCGAAGAACGTACAACAGGATGCCCGAAAACAAGGACAAGATAGTCTCCTTCCGTGTCTCAGAGGACACGTTCGAGACGCTGTCGCGTATAGGAGACGAACGCGACGCCTCACTCTCCGAGATCTTCCGTGAGTACGTCGATATGCTCGTTAAACACGACGGCGCGGTCGAACTCGTGCATGAGGGGCGCGGCGGTGGCGACGACGAGGAGTTCCCGCCCAAGGTCGAGGTTCCCAGACAGGTTCTGCGCGAGCAGGAACGTCTCGAACTCGAAAACGAACATCTCCGTGAACAGTTAGAGGAGCACAAGGAGTATATCAACAGCCTCAAGGACAGTCTCGAATCCGAGGACGATGTCGAGCACGTCATGCTCGGAAACGTCGACGCCGAGTACCGGTGACCCTTCCTCGGTTCCCACCGCGCTTCTGTCCTACCGCTTCCGAAGACCTCAAAGAAGCCTTCATCGTCCTCGTTGAGTTCCCGCCGCGCTTTTGTCGTACCGTTCCGAACCCCGTCCATGGACGTAAAGGAGTCTGATCTACCGGGTGTGGGTAAGAAGTTCAGCTTCGAATCCGACGACAACGAGGTCATAGTCATACTGCATAACACGGGGCGGCGCGAGGTCTACACACGCGCCGACCCCGACGAGGACTCCGAGAAGGTTCTCGAACTCTCGAACAAGGAGGCACGCGTCGTCGGCTCTATACTCGAAGGCGCTTACTTCCAGCCCGTTCCCGACGAGAACATGGAGGCGACGCTGACCGACGACGAAAACCTCATCGAATGGGTGGAGATAGAGGAGGGTTCGGCGCTCGACGGCGTCACCATCTCGGACGCGGATATACGCGCCGAACACGGCGTGACGGTTGTCGCTATACAGGATGACGACAACACGGTTCCGAACCCCGGCTCCGACGCCGTCTTGGAGGCGGGTCAGACTCTCGTCCTCGTCGGTCCGCGCGAGGGCTACGAGACGCTCAGAGAGGAGGCGGAGGACGACGGCTGATGGATGGCGGCACTTCTACTCGAAGCGGGTATACTGTTTACCGTCGTAGCCGTCGCGGGGGCGCTCGCATCGCGCCTCGGTCAGTCGGTCATACCGTTCTACATCGTGTCGGGCGTCGTCGCAGGCCCGTACGTCGCCGGAGAGTACGGTCTGCCCGCCGTCGAAGCCAACGACTTCGTCGAGGTCGGGGCTGAACTCGGTATCGTCTTCCTCCTTTTCTTCCTCGGCTTGGAGTTCTCTCTCAGCCGTCTCGTAGAGAACAGACGGCGTATAGGCGTCGCGGGTACGGTCGATCTGCTCAACCTCGTCGTCGGCTTTCTACTCGGCTACATCGTGCTCGGCGACGCCGTAGCCGCGGTCCTCGTCGGCGGTACCGTCTACATCTCATCGAGCGCGATCATCACCAAGTCGCTCATCGACCTCGGCTGGATCGCGAACGACGAGAGCGACCCGATGCTCGGTATACTCGTCTACGAGGATCTGTTTATCGCCGTCTACCTCGCTGTCGTCTCGGCTCTCGTAACCGGAACCGGCGAACTCACAGACGCCGTCTCCGACGTGGCTGTCGCCGTCGGCTTCATAACAGCCCTCGTCGCCGTCGTCTACATCGGCGGCGACCTTTTCGACCGTCTCCTCGACGTACGGTCGAACGAGGCGAAGACGCTCCGCGCCGTCGGTGTCACCGTACTCGTCGCGGGTTCGGCGCTCGCACTCGGCGTCTCTGAAGCCGTAGCGGCTTTCTTCGTCGGCATGGCTTTCAGCGGTACGGGACACGTCGAGGTGCTGGAGAGGCTCCTATCACCCGTCCGTGATGTCTTCGCCGCCGTCTTCTTCTTCTTCTGGATAGGCGTCACGACCGACCCGTCGCTTATCGTCCCCGTCGCGGGTCTTCTCGTCGCCGCCGTCGCCGTCACCGCCCCCGTCAAGTTCGCAACGGGGTACGTCGGTGGACGCGTCTACGACCTCGGCGTCAGGCGCTCCACACGCGTCGGTCTCGGTATGGTGACACGCGGCGAGTTCTCTCTCGTAATAGCCGCTGTCGCCGCGGGCGCGACGGGAGCTTTCGACACGCCTCTCGTTACGGATACGGTACCCGCATTCGCCGTCGCTTACGTCCTCGTCATGAGCGTACTCGGAACCTCACTCATGCGTTACTCGTCGTTCTTCGAAAGCGCCGCGAAACGCTTCGCGGAGAAGCAGTAACTACTTCTCGACCATCCAGTAGGTGACGCTCGAAAGACGGTCGCCGCCGACGCTCCTTACGGCGTCGTCGACACCCCTGAACCCCTTTGCGAGCGACTTGGGTATGGCGCGGTAGAGACCGAACGGCAGAACGAAGTCATCGCGTCTGTCGACGAGTTCGACGCCCGCCGAGTCGACCACGTCCTGCACGTCTTCCTCGGAGTAGAGACGGCTTCCCATGGGCAGGAAACGGTTGTAGACGACGCGTGCGCTTCCACGGTTGAATGTGTCAAAGACGACGCGCCCCTTAGAGACGCGCGCCATCTCGCTCAGGTAGGCTCCGGGTTCGTCGACGAGATGGAAGAAACGCATCCCGAGAACGAGGTCGAACGTGTCGTCGGCGAAGGGCAGACGTTTGGCGTCGCCACGGAGAAACTCGACGCCCAAGCCGCGTTCGCGCGCCTTTCCGACGCCCTTCATCAGCATCGGCTTGCTTATGTCTACACCCGTCACGTCCGCGCCGCTTTCGGCGAGTTCTACCGAGAAACGACCCGTGCCGCAAGCCACTTCGAGGACATCCCTCCCTTCGACGCCGCCGACGAGGTCGAAAAGCGCCTCCTTCTCACCCTCGTCGACGAGTTCGCCGCCGCGCGAGAAACGCCATTCGTCGTACTCCTCGGCGGTCTCGTCCTGCTGGTACCACTCGCGTCCTTTCACAGACTAACCCTCGTATCGGTTCGTATAAAAACATGCTGTTACCTCTTAGCCCCGACGTGTCACGCTTGTCGAGTTATTTACGCGGTTCCGGTGGCTTTTTATTTCGGGTGTTCCACCTTCCGAAACGCTCGACAGATATTTATCCGTGTGGTTGTTACCGTTTTTGTACAAACCGTCAAAACGGTATAAAGCTCTAAATTTAAAAAAGGATGGCTTACGAAATCCAAAACGGGGTGGCGGAGGAGACGGTGCCGGAAGGTATCGAGTACCTCGCGTCGTCATCAAACAGGGTGGTGGCTCTGAAGGCTATAGTCCGGGACTCCGGAGAACCGGCAGAGCTACGCGAAGGTCTCGAAATGCCACGTAGCACCTTCCAGCGTATACTGTCGGAGCTACAGGATCGCAACTGGGCGGAGAAAAGCGAAGGTATCTATACGGCTACGCCGCTTGGGGAGTACGTTGAGGGGTACTTCGACGACTGTGTCGGAACGATGTCGGGGCTCGATAAGCTGTCGCGTTTCTTCGAGTACGTACCTTTCTCGGAGATCGGTGTCGGTATGGAAACCCTCGTGGACTCCGAGATAACCGTCTCCGGCTCCTACAGTCCGCATGCACCGACGGAGCGTCTTATTGAGGCTCTCGAAGACGCCGACGGTGTACGTGGTCTTTCCCCGGTTATCACCGACAGGGCTTTCGAGGCTTTTAGCGATGCGATAGCCGATAGTGGTGTTACGGTCAAGAACGTCGTGGAGAAGAAGGTTGCCGACGCGATCATTTCACGGTACACCGACAGGCTCGACGAGATCGGTGAGACGGATGAGACGGGGACGTACGTATACGATGGTGAGATACCTATGGGCATGATGATAATAGATGACACCGTCTTCGTTAGCGCCTTCGACGAAGACGGTATCGCGCGCGTCCTTCTCCAGAACGACACCGACAGGATGCTCGGATGGGCTGAGGGGTACCACGACAGGTACAGACGTGAGTCCGAACCCCTCGATCTACGTCTCGGACACGCTTAGTCTTATCATCGTCACCCCACCACAGCGTAGGGCTGTCTGTACAGTTCTTCGACCCTCCTCGGACGGTTGAACCTGTTCAGGCACTGTTCAGGCTCCGATCTTTATTACACCACGGGTTATTCTACTTCATGAACATACAGACTGAACTGTTGAGCTGAACTACCCCCGTACCGATGCGTCGCCGTACATGCTCCGCCGGTTCACAGTCTACGGTCATCGGTGTCGCCCTTCTGGTTGGTCTCACGGTTCTGCTCTCAGGCATCGTCGTATTCTCTGTCTCTTCGGTGGAACCGCCGTCCGATATCGACGACGTCATACCCAACCGTGGTACGTCACCGTTTGCCGCCGAACGTACCGGCGGTTCGTTCACGGGTGAAGCCGTCACAGTCTCGATGTACGACTCCGTATCCGGCGAGAAGGTTGACGGCTCCCCGAACGAAACAGCGGGAATGCCTCCGCCGTCGGTTGACGAGGGCGTTAAGAGCGTGGTGTCCGGTCTTGAAGGCTCGCCTCCCCTACCGGACGGTGGTACCGATGGAGAGGTAACAGTTGACTCCGGCGGCTACTACGTCAATACCAGTAACTCCATACAGTCAAGCTGGGACGACGAACGCGTCGTCTTCGATACCTCCGATGGAGCCGTACGTATCGCGCTCGATGGGGAAGGGTTCATAGACTCCGGACGTATACGAGTTGAGGGAAGCGAGTTTGAGGTTACCGGAGGTGCCCCCGTCGAGATATACGTCGAGCGTAGCACCTTCTCAGCTGATCTCGTCCTCAATAGCGTCGAATTCGACGCACAGAGTACGGATGCGTTCCGCGTCTATGCCCAGTCCAACAATGGCTGGGACAAATCAGAGATAGATATCCAGGGCGGCTCCGAGTTCCGCGGTATAGTTTACGCACCCGGCTCGAAGGTAGAGATCAGGAACAGCGAGTTCTACGGTGCGTCGGTCGCCGAAGAAACCGTCATAGACGGGTCGTCCTACTACCACGACACGGCGCTCCAACGTCTCGGTGCCGACGCTCTACCGTAGCTTCGAAAGCCATTTTCGCGTCCCCGGCGTCTCTGAACCATGGAGATACAGGGGCGTATCGTCGTCGGTGAGTCGATGGAGGTTGTCGAGGGAACCGTCATGGTCGAGGACGGGCGTATCGTTGAGGTACGTGGGGAGGCGGTCGAAACCGACGATGTCGTGATACCGGCGCTCGTCAACGCGCATACTCATATCGGTGACTCGGTCGCTAAGGAGACGGGACGGGGTCTACCTCTCGACGAGGTCGTCGCGCCACCCGATAGCCACAAACACCGTATGCTCCGTTCGACGCCGCGCGACGAGAAACGCGCCGCGATGCGCCGTACGGTCGAACGTATGCGCTCCGAGGGCGTCGGCGTCTTCGGCGACTTCCGCGAGGAAGGCGTCGAAGGAACCGAGGATCTCCGCGCCGTAACCGACGACTCACCCGTCAAGGCGGTCGCACTTGGAAGCGGACCTCCGGAGGTTCTCGATGTCGCCGACGGCTACGGCGCGAGCGGCGCACGCGACGACGGCTTCACGGAGGAACGCGAGGAGGCGCGACGACGCGGTAAGCCGTTCGGTATACACGCAGGCGAGCGTGACGCCGACGACATCGACGGCGCGTTCGCGTACGACCCGGAGTTTCTCGTGCATATGGTACACGCGCGCGACGAGGATCTCGACCGTCTCGCAGAGACGGAGACGCCCGTCGTCGCCTGCCCGCGGTGTAACCTCGTAATCGGCGTGGGAAAGCCGCCCGTCGAAGAACTCGTCGAAGCGACCACCGTTGCACTCGGCACCGACAACGTGATGCTAAACGTCCCGTCGGTCTGGCGCGAGACCGAGTTCGTATCGAAGCATTACGACCTCCCCGACGAGGAGGTTCTGCGTATGGCGACAGTAAACGGCGCGCGTGCGCTCGGCGTTGAAGGCGGCGTTATCGAGGAAGGCGCACCTGCGCGTCTCGTCGTCCTACGCGGCGACAGGTCGCTCGCCGACGTAGACGACGTGGTCGCGGGTGTTGTGAGGCGTGCAGGCGCGGGTGACGTGAAGGACGTTATACTCCCCGCGTCTCAGGCGTAAAGTATCTCTCCTGAAATCCAGACGTTCTCGTCGCAGTAGATCATGCCACGGTTTCGGCGGTGGGTTCGTGACCGTCCCTTAGCTCGTCAACGTTGGCGTAGTAGTATGCAAGCGCGGTGTGTACGTCTTCGAGCGTCAGCGACGGGTAGAAGTCGGCTACTTCGTCGGGTGAGTAGCCGTTGTGCTCGTAGGCGCACGCTATGTTGATTACGCGTATACCTGTACCCTCTACCGTAGGTGCGCCCCGGCTATGTTCCTCGTTTCTTACTATCTCCGTCATTGCGTAGTATTCAGCCTTCGAGAGTATCAAGCTTTTCCCGCGCTCAGTAACGTATCTCAAAGCCGTCGAACTCACCCGTCGCCTCCCCTCGCTCCACCTCTACATCGTCAACACGCGCCGCCGAACTCCCCCCGTGACACCACTCTACCATCTCCTGCACCGCTTCCTCGTCTCCCTCGAAGACAGCCTCCACACGTCCGTCGTCGAGGTTCTTCACCCATCCCGTCACGCCTCTTTCGCGTGCCTCGTCGCGTGTGGTCGCGCGGTAGTAGACGCCCTGTACCTTCCCCGAAACGTGGACATGTGCTCTCGCTCGCTCCATATCCGAAACCCGTCTGCGTAACTGAAACGTTTTACGCCGTCGCCCGCTACGCCGTCCATGACCACACCGTTCGAACGTATACCGCCCGTACCCGACGCCGAGGAGGTTCTCGACGCCGCGTTTGCGAAGGCGTCGCGCGTCTCGGAGACGAACAGCGGCGTCGACTCACAGCGCGGTATGACCGCCAAGGCATCGAACCGCGTCGGTTCGCGTCTCGGTGCCGTCGTCGAGGGGTTCCCGTCGTTCGACCGTCTCGACGGCTTCTACATCGCCGTCGCCTCCGCCGCGGTCGATATAGACGAGGTACGTCAGGCGCTTTCGAGCGTCGACTGGGCTGTCGAACAGGTCGGACGTATCGCCGACGAGGCTCAGAGCGAGATGGCGAACGCGTCGTCGTCCGAAGCAATCGAGGTTCGTAAACGCGCCTTCGCACGTATCTCGTCGGTCGTTGAGGACGTTTCCGACGACCTCCAGACACTCCGCGACGCGCGCCAGCGCCTCGTCGACGTACCCGAGGTGCGCGACCTACCCACCGCCGTACTCGCAGGTGCGCCGAACGTCGGCAAGTCGACCCTCCTCGACGCCCTGACGCGCGCTAACCCCGATATCAACGAGTACGCGTTCACGACCAAAGGCGTCGGTATGGGGCATATCGAGGACGGCTACAGGACGTATCAGGTCGTCGACACGCCCGGCTTGCTTGACCGTCCCGCCGAGGAGCGGAACGAGATGGAGCAACAAGCGGTTGAGGCGCTCGAACATCTCGCCGACCTCGTCGTCTTCGTCGTCGACCCGTCGGAGACGTGCGGCTACACGGTCGGTGAACAGACCGCCCTACTCGACGAGATCCGGTCACTCGACGCCCCCGTTCTCGTCGTCTCCAACAAGACCGACCTCGGTGAGACGTACGACGACGCCGACGTTACGGTTACTGCGACGGAGGACGCCGAAGGGCTACGTGACGCCGTCGTCGACGAACTCGCCCACGACCGTCAGAAACCGTGAGCCTATTATCCCCCGCCTGACAAAGACGGACAAGATGCCAACGCGCGATGACCTCGACAAGGTTCTTCTCATCGGTTCCGGACCAATCGTAATAGGACAGGCGGCTGAGTTTGACTACTCGGGTTCGCAAGCCTGCCGTGCGATACGCGAGGAAGGTATAGAGGTCGTCCTCGTAAACTCCAACCCGGCGACCATAATGACCGACCCCGAAATCGCCGACGAGGTCTACCTCGAACCCCTCGAAACCGAGTACGTCGAGGAGATAATCAAGAAGGAGGAGCCGGACGGTCTTATCTCAAGCCTCGGCGGTCAGACGGGTCTGAACGTCTCGGCTCAGCTCGCTGAACAGGGTATACTCGACGAGTACAACGTCGAGCTACTCGGTACGGAGCTTGAGACCATACACAAGTCGGAGGATCGCGAGCAGTTCGCGCGTTTCCTCGACGATATAGGCGAGGACACGGCGCGTTCGATGACCATCGAGAGCGTCGAACAGGTCGACGAGGCGGTTGAGAAGTTCGGTCTCCCGGTCATCATGCGAACGACGTACACTCTCGGAGGAAGCGGAAGCGGCGTCGTACGTACGCGCGACGAACTCGAACGCCGTGTCGAACGCGGTATCGAGCTTTCTATGACGAACGAGGTCACGGTCGACGAGTCGATAGAGGGCTGGAAGGAGTTCGAGTACGAGGTCATACGTGACAAGAACGACACGTGCATCACCATCTGTAACATGGAGAATATCGACAAGATGGGGATTCACACCGGAGAGTCGACCGTCGTCACGCCGTCTCAGACTATATCCGACGACGTTCACCAACGTATGCGGTCGACGGGGATACGCGTCATACGCGCGCTCGGAATCGTCGGCGGATGTAACATACAGTTGGCGTACAACGACGAGACGGACGAGATAAAGGTCGTCGAGGTCAACCCGCGCGTCTCGCGTTCGTCGGCGCTTGCATCGAAGGCGACGGGCTACCCGATTGCGCGTGTGACGGCAAAGATAATCGCGGGGAAGACGCTTGACGAGGTTGAGAACGACATCACCAAGGAGACGCCCGCGGCTTTCGAACCCACGATCGACTACGTCGTCACCAAGATACCGCGTTGGCCCTTCGACAAGTTCCCCGACGTCGACCGTACCATAGGGAGCGCGATGAAGTCGACGGGCGAGGTGATGAGCATAGGGCGGACGTTCGAGGAGTCGCTAAAGAAGGCTCTGCGGTCGCTCGATATAGTCGAACCTGAGTTCGGCTCCGACGAGGAGGTGCGGCGTTACCTCGAAACGCCTACGGACATACGTATGTTCGCGTGTATCGAGGCGTTCCGCCGCGACTTCGAGGTCGATGAGGTCGCCGAACTCACCGACTTCGACGACTGGTACGTTGCGCGTATGAAGAAGATAGCCGAGATGGAGGCGGAACTCGCCGACGGTCTTACGGAGGAGAACGTCCGCGACGCCAAACGTCTCGGCTTCACCGACGAGGAGATAGCCGACCACGCAGACGTGTCCCGCGCCGATGTTGAGGAGCTGAGGGACGATGCGACGTACAAGATGGTCGACACGTGCGCCGCCGAGTTCGAGGCGGAGACGCCCTACTACTACTCGTCTTGGGAGTCGGTCAACGAGGTCAAACAGACCGAAGGCGACAAGGTACTCATAGTCGGGGCGGGACCTATACGTATCGGTCAGGGCGTCGAGTTCGACTACTGTACCGTACACGCCGTGCAGGCGTTGAAGGAGGCGGGGTACGAGGCTCAGATAGTCAACAACAACCCCGAAACCGTCTCGACTGACTACGACACATCCGACAAGCTGTTCTTCGACCCTCTGACGCTCGAAGACGTTACCAACATCGTCGAGACGGAAGGTATCGACGACGTGATGACACAGTTCGGCGGACAGACGAGCGTCAACCTCGCTGTTCCTCTCGCCGAGGAGTTCGAACGTAAGGACACCGATGCGCAGGTTGTCGGCACCGACCCCGACTCTATGGATCTCGCCGAGGACCGCGATAGGTTCAACGAACTCATGGACGAGATGGGTGTCCAACAGCCCGACGGAGGTACGGCGGAGAGCGAGGAAGAGGCGCTCGAACTCGCCGAGGAGATCGGCTACCCCGTCCTCGTCCGTCCTTCGTACGTCCTCGGCGGACGCGCGATGGAGGTCGTCTGGGACGAACTCGAACTACGCGAGTACACACAGGAAGCCGTACGCGTCTCGCCCGACCATCCGATACTTATAGACAACTTCCTCGCCGATGCAGTCGAACTCGACGTTGACGCCGTCTCGGACGGCGAGAACGTACTCATCGGCGGTATCATGGAGCATATAGAGGCGGCGGGCGTCCATTCGGGCGACTCGGCGTGCGTCCTACCGCCCCAGAACATCGAGGACGAGGTTCTCGACACCGCACGCGACTACGTCCGGCGTATCGCACGCGCACTCGACGTGAAAGGACTCCTGAACGTCCAGATGGCTGTACAGGACGGCGAGGTCTACGTCCTCGAAGCCAACCCGCGTTCGTCACGCACCATACCGTTCGTATCGAAGGCTGTCGGCGTACCGCTCGCAAAGGTCGCCGCCGAAGCGATGATGGGGCGCTCCATCAAGGAGATGCCTTACGAGAGCGAGCCCTACGGCGACCATGTAGCCGTCAAGGAGGTTGTCCTGCCTTTCGACCGTCTCGAAGACGTATCGCCGACGCTCTCACCCGAAATGAAGTCTACGGGCGAGGTCATGGGCGTCGACTACGGCTTCGGACGCGCCTACTACAAGGCAGAGCTAGCCGCGGGCAACGAACTACCCGAGGACGGCACCGTCTTCGTAAGCGTACGCGACAAGGACAAGGGGGACGTCGTGCCCGTCGCGCGTGGCTTCGCCGAGATGGGGTACGAACTCGTGGCGACCGAAGGGACGCAGAGGTACCTCGCAGAGAACGGCGTCGATGCGGAGTTCGTTGAGAAGGTACACGAGGCTTCGCCCAACGTCGTAGACCTGATGAAACGCGACGAGGTCGACCTTATCATAAACACGCCCGACGAGAAACGCGCACGCGAGGACGGCGCTGACATACGCAGGGAGGCGGTCGACCGCGACGTGCCTTACATAACGACGTTACGCGCCGCCGAGGCGGCTGTCGACGCACTCGGATCCGCGCGCGACGAGGAGATTACGGTCAAGTCGATAAACGCGCATATACGCGACGCCGAATGACGAGGTAGGGAACGGATACCCTTATCCGTCGCCCGTACCTACTTTTCGTATGTCGAGAAGGCAGAACGCCGCCGTCGTAGCCGCTTTCGTAGGACTCGTCGCACTGTACGTCGCGACGAACGCGCCCAGCCTGTACGCCGACTACCTCTGGTTCGTCTCCGTCGGCTACGAAGCCGTCTTCCTCAAGGTCTTCGCGTACCAAGCCGTCGTCTTCGTCGTCTTCGGTCTCGTATCCTTCGTCGCACTGTACGCGTCGCTACGCGTAGCGGTACGTAACGTACGTAAACATACACCGTCGTACTCAGCTTCGGCGTGGTACACGGTCGGCGTGGTCGTCACCTCGGTCGCGCTCGGCGCGGCGTACTCCGACGTGTGGGAAACCTTTCTTCTGTACGTCAACGCGGAGCCGTTCGGCACCGCAGACCCGTACTTCGGACGCCCTATCGCCTTCTACGTCTTCTCACTGCCCGCGTACGAGGCTATCGTCAGCTTCCTTCTCCTACTCGTAACCGTCTCCTTGCTGATCGCCGTCGCCGTCTACGCCTACGAGTTCGGTCTTGAGGAGTACGAGGACGCCATAGGTATCGACGAACTCGACGCTTCACGTATAGAGTTCGACCCTGAGGCGTTCGCGCGTCGCGTCTCTGCGTACGCGTACGGACATCTCACGGTCGGTGCAGGCGCGTTGCTCATCGTACTCTCGCTCAACTTCTACCTCTCGCGTCTCCGTCTAGTCTACTCCGAAAGCGGTGCTGTCTTCGGTGTCGGCGCTACGGAGGCGTCTGTCACGTCGCCCGTTCTTCTCGTTCTCGCAGTCGTCGCCTTCTTAGGAGGTGTCGCCGTTATCGCCAACGCGCACGTCCGTCTCCGTGACAGCCGTATCGTCTACGCCGCCGTTGGGGGTATCGTACTGGTCGGTATACTGGGCACCGCGGGCGGTTTCCTACACCAGAGCTACGTCGTCGAACCCGACGAGTTCAATCAGGAGGAGCCTTATCTGGACAACGAGATAGAGTTTACGCGTTCAGGGTTCGCGCTCAACCGTATCAACGAGCGTAGCTTCAACGTCTCCGAGAACCTCACGCGCGAGCAGATAGAAAACAACCCCGGTACGATCGACAACCTACGTCTCTGGGACAAACGTCCGTTGATGCAGACGTACAACGAGCAGAACAACCTGCGTACCTACTACCACTTCAACGACATCAAGACAGACCGTTACACCTTCGACGGAGACCTCAGGCAGGTCTACATATCGACACGTGAGATAGAGTTCGACGCACTCCCCGAAGGCTCGCAGTCGTGGGTCAATCAGCATCTCGTCTACACACACGGCATGGGTTTCGTGATGTCGCCCGTCAGCGAGGTGGGTGATGAAGGCTTCCCCGAGTACTACGTCGACCAGATACCTCCGCGTGCGGAGGTCGATCTTGAGATAGACCAGCCGCGTATCTACTACGGCGAGACGACCGACAGCTACAACATCGTTGGTTCGGGGACGCGCGAACTAGACTACCCACGGCGCGGTGAGAACGCCTACTACGACTACACGGGCGACGGAGGTATACCGCTCTCGTCGACGTTCAGAAAGATAGCCTACTCGCTCCGTTTCGGAGAGTTCCAGATATACTTCTCCAACTCGGTGACGGACGACTCGAAGATACAGATGAACCGCGATCTTGACACGCGTGTCAACGAGGTCGCGCCGTTCCTCGAATACGACGAAGATCCCTACCCTGTCGTCGTGAACGGACGGGTCAAATGGATATACGACGCGTACACGACGACCGACCGTTACCCCTACTCCGCACGGTACCCGTTCAACGGTGAACAGATAAACTACCTGCGTAACTCCGTAAAGGTCGTCGTTGACGCATACTCGGGCGAGACGACGTTCTACGTAACCGAGGACGACGACCCTATCATCAACGCCTACCGCAAGGTCTTCCCGTCGATGTTCGAGGACTTCGACGAGATATCGCCCGAACTCCGCGACCACGTACGTTACCCGCAGGACGTCTTTGAGACACAGGCACGCGTCAACCTCGTCTATCACATGCAGAACGAACAGGCGTTCTACAACCGTGAGGACGAATGGCGTATACCCAACGAGGAGGTTAGCGGCGAAACCGTACCCGTCGAACCGTACTACATCGTCATGAAGCTCCCGAACGAGGAGGAACCCGAGTTCATGCAGATACTGCCTTTCATACCTGAGGCGCGACAGAACCTCATCGGATGGATGGCGGCGCGATCCGACCGTCCGAACTACGGTGAGATAGAGTCGTTCCTTCTGTCCCAGCAGGATCTCGTGTTCGGACCCCAACAGGTCGAGTCACGTATAGACCAGAACACCGAGATCTCGCAGAGCATCACGCTCTGGTCGCAGGCGGGTTCGAGCGTCGACCGCGGCAACCTTCTCGCCGTACCTCTCGACGACACCATACTGTACGTCGAACCCCTGTTCCTCGAAGCACAGAACGAGGGCGCGTTACCCCAGCTACAGCGCGTCATAGTGGCGCACAACGACCGCGTGACGATGCAACGTACGCTCGACGCCTCACTCTCCGCACTGTTCGGTGAGGCGGTCGCACCGCCCGCGGTACCCGGCGTGACTCAGCCCTCTACGGAGCGTATACAGCGCCTCCGCGAACTCTACGACGGCGCGGACTCGGCGCTCCGTGACGGGAACTTCACCGAGTACGCGGAGAACATAGAGGAGATCGGCACCGTGCTCGACGACCTCAACACGACGGGGACGAACGGCACCGTCGCGGTTCCCGACGCGCCTTCAGCGCCTTCAGCGCCCATCGACACGCCGGATGCGGACGAACTTGAGTAGCTAATCCGTCCCGATTACTGTCCGCGCGACCTTCTAATCTATCGCTGATTAGGAGAGCGGGAGCGGTATAACACCGCTCGTCCACGTTATCCTTTGATGTTCGCAATCGGGCGCGTCCGTGCCACCTTCTCACCTATACCGAGTTCGTCGGAGACACGTATCACCTCGTCTATATCCTTGTAGACGCCGGGAGCCTCCTCCGCGATCGTCGCCCCCGACTCCGCCTTTACGTAGACATCCTCGTCGCGTAGCTCGTCCTGTACGTCGCCGCCCCAGAAGTCCTGCTTCGCCTGCGTCCGTGACATGAGCCTCCCCGCACCGTGTGCCGTCGAGCCAAAAGACCGTTCGAGCGAACGTTCGCCGCCCTTGAGGACGTACGAACCCGCGCCCATGCTTCCCGGAATGAGGACGGGCTGTCCGATGTTGGCGTAGACATCGGGAACCTCGTCGCGTCCTGCGGGAAATGCGCGTGTAGCGCCCTTGCGGTGAACGAGAAGCTCGCGTTCCTCGCCGTCGACCGTATGCGTCTCCTTCTTTGCGATGTTGTGGCAGACGTCGTACACGAGGCTTGTCTCGACACCGCCGAAGACGCGGTCGAGCGTATGCCGAACAGCCTGAGTCATCGCCTGTCTGTTCGCCCAAGCGAAGTTCGCCGAGGCGTACATCGCGTCGCGGTAGTCCTGCGCAATCTCGTCGGCGATGGGGGCGTGGACGAGTTCGCGGTCGACGAGTTCGTCCGTACGGTCGGGGTACGTCTTCTCGAAACGGCGCAGGTACTCCGTACAGGTCTGGTGACCGAGACCGCGCGAACCCGAATGTATCATGACAACGACGCCGTTCTCGTGTAGACCGTAGGCTTCTGAGGCGTCCTTATCGAAGACATCCGCGACGCGCTGGACTTCGAGGAAATGGTTGCCCGAACCGAGCGAACCGACCTGATTCACGCCGCGGTCGAGCGCCTCCGACGGAACCTTCGACGGGTCGCCGGGGAGGCGTCCGTTCTCCTCACACCGGCGGAGGTCTTCGTCGCGCGCGTGTCCGTTCTCGACCATCCATTCGATGCCGCCTTCGAGTATACCGCGTAGGTCGTCCTTGTCGATTTCGAGGTAGCCGCCCTTTCCGAGTCCGCACGGTACGGCGCCGTAGAGGGCGTTTACGAGTGTCTCCTCCTTCCCGCGTATGTCGTCGTAGTCGAGACTTGTTTGCAGTAATCTGACGCCGCAATTTATGTCGTAGCCGATCCCTCCGGGGGATATGATACCGTCCTCGGCGTCGAAAGCCGCGACGCCGCCTATAGGGAATCCGTACCCCTGATGCCCGTCAGGTAGGACGATAGAGTGGTTGACGATACCGGGCATCGTTGCGACGTTGCGCACCTGTTCAAGCGTCTTGTCCTGACGTATCTCGTCGAGAAGATCCTCCGAGGCGTAGACACGCGCCGGAGCGTTCATCTCGCCGTCCTGAGGTATCTCGTAGATGTTCTCGTCTACTCGTCTGAGGTCAAAGTCGGTCATACCGGGTGTCATAAGGAACGACGCCGGAAATAGCTTTCTGGCTTAGATGTCGAGGACGGCTTCCACCGTCCAGCTTCCGTCGTCCGTCTCGACTACCATCTCGTTGTAGGTCGGCGCTTTGATGTCGAGAAGACCACCGCGTACGGGCGCGACGCTCAGGGTCGCCTCGACGCGCGGCGGTTCGGCGGTGGATTCGACCTCGGCGTCCACGACGGCGACGCCTTCGACATCCTGAACGTAGATCAGGCGCGCGAGGTAGTCGAAAAGGAGCGCTTCTACGTCCTCACCGGGCGTCTCGACCTCGACGCGTACCTCGTCGGTCGGTTCGAGTCCGTCCGCGCCTACTACTTCGGCGAAACCGCGTGTCGCGTACTCCAGAGCCTCGGCGAGCGTCGCACCTGTCGCACGGAGCTTTGCGTCCGCCGTATGTCCAAGAACCTCGTAGCTCATGCTTCGAAACGTTCCATGTGCTCAACCACCTCCCGTACGGAAAGCTGTCCCGGCGCGGTTCCGTCGCCGAAGCTCGCGTACGTGAGACACGATCCGTAGAGGGGCGCTACGAAACGCGTGTAGGAGCCGAGAGCGCCCATCGAGATGGCGCAGAACGGTGCGCCCCCGTTGTCGCGGGCTTCGAGAGTGAGGCGCAGGAGATCGAGAACGTCGCCCTCGTCGTCCGGCATGACGGCTATCTTAGCAACGTCGCCGACGTTCCACGCATCTTCGAGAGCCGTGTACATCTCGTCTACCGACGGCGTGCGGTCGAAGTCGTGGTGCGACGCGATAACCGTGGCGTCATTTTTGTCCGCCGCGTCGACCGTACGGTCGATCGACCCGGAGGGCGACGAAACGTCGATATCGACCGCCTCGGCGTGTTCCGTCGCGCGTACGAGCGCACCGACGCGCTCCTCCTCCGTCTGAACATCGTTCGGGCGGTTGGTGACGATGACGGGGAGAGCGTCGCACGCCTTCACGTCGTCAAGGGCGTCGGCGTCGTCGTACATGTCGATACGTACCTCGACGGCGTCCGCGCCCTGTTCGCGCGCCTCGCTCGCCTTACGCGGCGCATCTTCCGAGACGGCGGCGACGGTACGGGGGGACGAAACGTCGAGCGTCATTTCTCCACGACGCTCTCCTCTACCTTGGTGCCGAAGTGTCTCCCTCCTTCCTCGACGTACAGACGTACCTCGTCGCCCTCTTCGAGTTCTGTGACTGAGACGGTGCCGTCGGGCGTCACAAGACGTATCGTCTCCGCGTTCTGGAGGAGCGTTCTGTACCTCTCGCCTTCGTACTCCGCCTCGACGAGGAACATAGGGCGTTTCTCTATCTTCGACCGTCCGACGAGCGCCTCACGCGTCTCGCCGTCCTCGTTGACGACCAGAACCTCGTCGCCCGCCTCTAACTCGCTCAGGTACTTTGTCCCGCCGCCGGGTACGCGTATGTAGGCGTGTACGGCACCCGCGTTGACACGGAACGGACGCGAGGCGACGTAAGGCGACTCCGCGACCTCGGCATGTACCAGAAACAGACCGCTCGACATGGAGCCGACGAGCATACCCTCGCCGTGCTCCATCAACGTCGCCGTGTCGACACAGACACGGTCGCCCATCTCCGTCGGTTCGACGGCGGTCACCGTCGCATCGACGAGTTCGAGTTCCTCGGACTCGAACCTGTCGCGTTCACGTACCGTCTCCTTGATCTCTCCGGGGTCGTCCGTATCGAGAAGAACGCCGTCCGCGCCCGTCTCCATCGTCTCGAACGCCGTCTTCGCCTCCTCCGCCGAACCCACCCCTGCGACTATACGCGCATCTTCGTCCTGCAGATCGGCGATGAGGTTTTCGAGCGGTATTATCCTCCAGTCCTCACCGACAACGACGACGTAGTCGGCGTACCCGCCCGCCTCTGCGGCGAGACGTTCGTATCCCTTGCCGTCTATCTCGACGTAGCTACCCGTCTCGTTATCCTCTATACGCCGTACGGTCGTGAGGTCGCTCGAACCGCTCATGTCGGGCGGGAACTCCACCGTTCCGTCGCCCTCACCACCCTTACCGACGACAGCGACGTCGGGCTTCCCGTCGCCACCGCCCGTACCGCCGACGTCGTTCTCCGAAACGAAAGCCGCGACGCCTACCTCGCCGAGTTCGCGTACCTTGCCGACCTCGTCGCCGTCTACGAGGACGTAGTCGACGCCGCTCTCGATCGCCGCGGTTATAAGCGGAAGACGGTCTTCCCAGTCCCCCTCGTCCGCCTTGTACCAGACCTCCTTCATCGATCCACCTCTGTCAGCGCCTCGTCGACGGACGCACCGTCGTGTACGACGCGCGAGACGGCGCGTGTCATAGCCTCGACGTCGTCATGCTGGAAGACGTTGCGTCCCATGGCGATACCGCGCGCGCCAACGTCCATCGCGTCACGTATGTCGCGCAGAACCTCGCGTTCGGTCTCCGCCTTGGGTCCGCCCGCGATAACGACGGGGACGGGTGATCCGTCTATAACGCGTTCGTACCCGTCGGGGTCGCCCGTGTACGATGTCTTGACTACATCAGCGCCGAGTTCCGCACCGAGACGCGTCGCGTGTGCGACGTTCTCCGCGGTGGGTTCGATATCGGGACCGCGGACGTACGTCATCGCAACGAGGGGCATACCGTACTCGTCGCAGTCGTCGGCGACCTTACCGAGATCCTGTAGCTGGTGAGGCTCGGTTTCGCTACCGACGTTGATATGTACGGAGACGGCGTCGGCACCCAGACGGACGGCGCGTTTGACATCGCCCACCATCACCTTGTTGTTGGGGTCGGGTCCAACCGAGGTAGCGGCGTTAAGATGCACAACGAGACCCACGTCCTCCTGTACATTGCCGAACGAGTGCTCTACAACACCTTTGTGTACGAGAACCGAGTCGCCGCCCCCGCGCGCTATGGCGTCTATAGTCTCGTGTACGTCGTTCAGTCCCTCGACGGGACCGATCGTCACGCCGTGATCCATAGGGACGGTGACGAAGTTCCCCGATTCGTCGTCGCGTATCCTTCCAAGCCGTAGTTCCTTTCCGGTCATCGTCTTGTCAACGTCTATCACGCTACGTATATTTTACCGTACCGGTGCGTCGTCGTCGTTATCCGACGAGTTTATGCACAGAGACGGTCAACCCGGCGTATGCGCGTACTCGACCGCCTCAGAGGCGACCGTGATGGACGCGTCGCCCTCCTCGTAGACGGTCCCAACCTCCTACGTGACGAGTTTGAGGTCGACTTCGAGGATCTGCGCGCGGTCGCGGAGCCTGACGTCGCCCGTGTCTACCTTGACCACCGCGCGCCCTCGGCGCTCATAGAGGCTGTCGAGACGAACGGTATGGAGGCGGTCGTAACTTCAGGGGATGTCGACGTCCGTCTCGCGGTCGACGCGACGGCGTACACTCTCGAAGGCTTCGACATAGTTCTCGCCACGCGCGACGCCGACTTCAAGCCCGCCCTCGCCCGCGCGAACGAAGAAGGCGCACGAACCACTGTGGTTGGTGTTTCGGAAAGCTTCTCCTCCGCGCTCGAATCGGTCGCGGACGAGGTCGTACTCCTCGACAAGAGATAGGCTTACGCGTTTACTACGTCGGAAGACCGCTTCGAAACCATCGGAACGAAAGGCGCTTCGGTGGCGAAGGCGTCCTGCTCCTCCTTCCTCTCGTCGTCGCCAAACTCGGGCGACTCAACGACGGCGTGTCTACGTCGCGCGTCCGGAACGACCGGCGCTTGGTGGTCTTCTATCATGTTCTATTATACACAAGAACGGTACTCTACTTAAGCTTTTCTCATTATTCTTCATGTTAAATACGTAAACGTGCGACGAAGAAAACTGAACATACGCTTACTAATCCAGTCGGTACCGCAGGAGTGCGGCGACACCGCCGAGATGGTTGACGCGTTGACCCGGCTCAAACTCCGACGACAGAACGGTTACATCGCCGCCTTTCTGCTCCGCGCCCTCGATAAGCGGGTCTATCTCACCACGGTGTTCGCGCAGGAACTCGTCGACAACGAGGAGATGGTCGACAGCGCCGTACTCGACGGCGTCGCGCACGTTTTCGAGACCGTACGCTACAGCGCCTTCCTCGCCGACGCGTTCCATGAGTTCGTCTACGAGACGCGCCTCCTTGCTCACGCGTGCTTCCTCGGCGACGCGTTCGACAGCGCCGCGTTTGAGTACCTCGTGTACACCGCGTCCGCCTACGCCCGCCGTGTCCTCGACCGTGATACCCTCGGCGAGTTCGGGGGCGTTCTCCTGTATATGGTCGTAAGCGTCGCGTTTGGTGAAACCGGGTCCGGCGAGTACAACAGCGTCGGCGTCGACGTTTTCGAGTACGGCGGTTAGTTCGTCGAAAAGCTCCTCGCGCGGAGCTGCGTCGTCGCCCTTTCCCGTCGTTCCTGTGACCGTCGCGCGCTCCTCGACGCCGTGCGCCTCGACGGTGTGGACGTGCGCCTCGCCCTCCTCGACCGTTGCGACCGCAACCTCGTTCTCGTCCGCCTCCTCCGCCTCCTCTAACCGTTCCAACTGGTCGGACTTCCACGTCTTGGTGACCGTAATCTCGTCGTTCGTCTCGACGTTCACCGTGTGGTGGTTTCCGATCTCCGTCTCGCGGTCGCAGGAGCGGATGACGCCCGATACGCGGAGCCGGTTTGCGAAACGCGCGAACTCGACGTCGCCTACTTCGAGATCGACGGACAACGTCTCGCGTTCGCCGCCCGTCGAACGCGTCATACCGTCGTTGCGTTCGACGCGCCGTTGCGTGAGCGCGGATACTGTGTCGCCCTCCTCAACGACGTACCTGAGATGCCAGAGGTCGTCGAGCGTCTCAGGAACGAGCGTCACGCTCCCGTAGCCGTCCTCTATGTCGCGTTCTCGTACGTTCACGCCACCTCGACGACCTCGATTTCGAAGACAAGCGTCTCGCCCGCAAGTTCGTGGTTGAAGTCGACGGTGACCGAGTCGTCCTCCACCTCAACGATATCCCCGTGCGCCTCCTCCGTATGTATATGCATACCTACCTCAGGTTCTTCACCGAGCGACTCGCCGAACTCTTCACGGTCGTACTCGACGACGTTCTCCTCCGAACGTTCGCCGTATCCCTTCTCAGGCGGCACCGTGATCTCCTTCTCCTCACCTTCCTCCATGCCGACGACAGCCTCGTCGAAGCCGCGGACGACCTCGCCCGCACCGACCTCGAACTCCAGCGGTTCGTACTCGCGGTTCGGATGCGCAATCTCCGCCTCGACAGCCACGTCCTCACGCGAACTGTCGAAGACGTCGCCGTCCTCGTGCCTACCTACGTACTCCACACTGACCGTATTCCCTTCGTTTACTGCCATGGAGGAGACGCGCGCCGACGCCGCAAAAGTCCGGCGATGCCCTTCGGCGTGTTGCGTAACGCATATGCGTCCGTCCCCCGTCTATCCGTCAGGGTGAGGTGGCAGAGTCTGGCCTATTGCGCCGGCCTTGAAAGCCGGTGGGGTGTCACAGCCCCCAGGGGTTCAAATCCTCTCCTCACCGAACATAAAAAGGTTCAACGTAGTTTGGCGTTTCGAGTATATAAATCAGCGTTCTGAGTAGTAGTAACGACGCCGTCAGAAATCAGTCTTTCGGCGTCGTCCGCGCGCCGGTGCGCCGTGGTAGTAGCTAGCTACCTCAACGAGTCGCACGCCTACCGAAGACAAACACGGAGTTACTCAAGAATTCGGCTGTCTTCATCGACTTCTTTGAATATATGATTACGAGAGTTGTGATATGGATCTCTTGCTACGAATTTGTGTCTTCCTCCTACTACGGTTAATGCTAATTTACCTACGTTACGACCGTCGATAACTTCCTCTTCAGTGTATCTGTCATCGGGCGTTGGATTTTCCCCCTCCGGATCAGGGAAATACGTCGCTGTACCTTGATCTGTAGTGTCATCAGCTTCCAGAACTATGACCTCATCTATGTACTCAGGATACTTAAAAGCGAAACTGTAACTCGGAGTCGCAGCAGTTGCGTAAACATACTCTTCGAAATAATATATACGATCTACCGAGTCATTATCGTACCATTTTTTGATTAGTTCATCCCGCCGGTCTTTGATATTTTCGTCTTCGTTGTCAATTATTTTAGCATTAACCGTTGTCCATACTCCCATATTTTTACACCGTTCCTGTTAACTAATCCACGCTATATTATATACCTTTGCCATCATTGTATCTGAATCATTTGTGGAAAGATAAAAAGTGACCCCCCTCCGTCTCAAACCTAAGCTTTGTGAACGTCTACATCTCAAAGTTGATCTCCCTCATGTAGCACTCAAAACAAGGTAACTTATCGGGAAGTTCAGCACAATCCCCACACGCGTCGCCATTCGTCTCGGTCAGTACCCTGGAGTCGTCACCGGCTTCTACCACACCGTCACGAGAACGCGGCGCGTTCTCGTTGGCTCGTGAATCTTCCGATTCACGAACGTCGTCCGTGGCTTCAATCACACCGCCGTCCGGCGTGGCGACGTGTATCTCATCGGTGTCGACGAACGCGTATACTGAGCGTAGCTCAGTCTGCTCGTCAATCTCCGATTGACGAACGCCGAAGTTGGGTTTGACGTCGGCGGCTTCGAGAGCTTCGGCAGGGACGGCGTCACGACCGAGCGCGAACCGTGCGCATCGTGCGTGTTTGCAGAGTTCGTCGCCTTCGAGGTTGTATGAGGCGTCCGGACACTCACACGCGCCGGAACGGAGGTCTACGACGTACTCCTCCGGTGACGCCGAAACGACGAGCACGAGGTCGTCAGCACCCTTGACGCGTCCGTGCTCTGGTAGTACGGTAAGGTACTCTTCGAGCGCGCGAACTGTGCGTGGTTCGGCTTCCGATACGTTCTTTTCGCTGGTTTCCTTAGTTGTCATGTCTCTGTCACCCAGAGACACAGGTTCGGTGCTACAACACCGGACCTTTCCTACTGAACCGACCGGAAAGGTCACCCTGCGTCTCTACCCTATTCTATGTAGCGTAGGATAATAAGTATTTCCCTTTGTTCTAAAGCAAAGGATTAAGTCGGAAGACACCATATCGGCATATATGGGACGTGGAGAGATACACGGACGAGAAAAGACCGGAGAGATATCACAAAAATACTCCGACGAGGAGTATCTTGACGCCGTCCGTGAACACGAACCGGCGGGAACTTCGGAAGTAGCCGAAGCCGTGGGTGTCGAAAGGCAGTCCGCCGACTACCGCCTTCGGAAACTCGAAGAGAAGGACCGCGTAGAGAGCAAGATGGTAGGTAACTCACTCGTCTGGATGGTGAAACCATGAGCACTAAGCACGAAGTCCGCCGCAAGATAACGCTCACCGAGGACGAGGAGACCGGACTGTGGTCCGCCGTCGACGAGGAGGAAGGCGTAGCTTCGCAAGGTGAAACGCGCCACGAAGCTCTCGAAAACCTTGACAAGGCGGTCGCACTCTACAAGGGTGAGATAGGACGAGAGCCTACCGACGAGGAGCTTCGTGAGGTGGGCATAGAGCCGGAGGATAACGAGACCGGCGGTGAGCTACCTGACGTGTTGAACTGAGAGTTAGATGGTCACACGCGACTTCTCAGGCGACGACATAACGAAAGTACTCGTCAACGTCGGAAACTTCGAATGGATACGCACTACCGGTAGCCACATGATTCTCAGGTGGGAACCTCCGGAGGAACACGACGCCGAACCTCGTACCGTGAGCGTGCCGCGCCACGACCGCGTCAACACCGGCACGCTTCGGAACATAGCCGAACAAGCCGGTGCGCGCGACTTCGACGAGTTCTGTCGGTGGATTGACCGAAACAGGTAGCTCACGCGCGCGCGATCCGGTCAAAAAATACGACTGCGTCCCGTTCTCGTCCGTCTCGTCGGCGTTTCTCCGTGGTCAATCCGCGGATTGACTAAGGATACCGACCGAGAGAACGCCAACACGCGCCGCTACGACCGTCTGCTAAGGCGTCGGTACCTAACCGGAACAGTTCCGTCTCTTCGTCTACCACCTCACCGTCCTCGTCTACGTGTTCGTGGTTGATACGGACGGTTAGGGTGTCGTCCTCGTCCTTCGGTTCGAGCTTGTCCACGCGGCGTTCTACGTCACGCTTCGACGGCGTCATGTCGCTTCCTCCGGTTCATCGACCCACGCCGTGCGCCCTAACCTACCGGTCTTTGTGTCGCGGTAGATACGCCGATCCTCGTCGACGAGGTCGTACCTGTCCGGCTCCGAAAGCATCATAGCTACGCTCAGTTGGTTTAGCTCCTCGTCGTCACCTTCGAGGTCGTCTACGCGGTCGTGTAGGTCACGTTTCGACGGCTTAGTCACGCTCGTCACCTCCGATTATACACGCAGGTTCGGTGGCGTCGACGGTGTCGTAGATATACACCGCGCCGTCGTTGTTGTCTTCCTCGTCTGTGCCTTTGAGGTCGTCTATACGGTTCTCCACGTCGCGCGCCGTCGTCATGCTCCACCTCCGGCGTAAGCGGTACCGACGAGCACCGTGACCACGAACCACAGCGCGTCGGTTGAGGTGACGAGGTCGGCGAGCCGAAGACGTAGCGCGTGGTTCATACCCTAACCTCGTCGCGTTCCTGTTGCTCTTCGAGTTCGGATAGGCGTTCGTCAAGCTCCTCAAGGTCGGCGTCCTTCTTTATCTGTCTGTACTGACCGGCTGTGTACGCCAGCGTCCGTATCCATTTCTGCCGCACCTTCTCGTTTTCGGCGTCGTAGACACGTCCGCTCTTGACCTTCTTGTGTGCCTCACGCATACCGTCTTTGAGGAGCGACAGTACTTCGTCACGGCTTGGCGCGGCGTCCCCCTCCGTGGGGGCTTCTCCGTTTGTCGCTTCGTTGTCTCGTGGTTTGTCTGTCATGTTTGTCGGATTGGTTTCGGCTTGTTCGCGGTTAGTTGGTTGTCGGTGCTCCGGCGGCGTCGAAGGTAATCACACGACGGCGGCGGTTTACACCGCGCCTTCTGGTGGATTTTACACCGGTTTACACCCAGTTTACACCCTCCTTCCCCACGCCTTCTGGTGTATTTTACGGATTTTACACCAAACCTAAGGGGGATAGGAACCACACCGCGCGCACGCGCGACGGACGAGCGGCGTTCGTCTGTGTGTGTTCTAAGGAAGTATCTATCCCCCCACAGAATACCGTAAAATCCGTAAAATTCGCCCGACAACGCGGTGTTCAGGGGTGTAAAACCGGCGTAAAATCGGTGTAAACTACCACCGATGTGGCGTAAAGTCAGGTTCATGCTAACCTCAGTCCGTTGTTCCGAAGTATCACACCCTCAGTCAGTAGTGTCTCAACAGTCGCTTCGGCGTCCTCCTCGTCCACGCCGCGCTCTTCGACGCGCTCCACTAACTCGTCCTCACCGAAACCTTCGTCGTCGCGTAGCTCTTCTAAGACCACTAACTGAGGCGACTCAATTAGACGCTCGTTGTCTCCGGCGTCCTCCGGCGTCAACCAGCCGGTGCCGCGCGCCACCTCCTCAACCTCGGTTCTGTCGTCAATCTGAACTTGTAGCGCGTCGTCGTACGTGCCGACTGTCACACCTTCGAGGCGGTATGTTGTCTCAGGGTGGAGCGTCGGCGTCTCGTCGCCGTTGTCCCAAACGACGAAGTCAACGCGTCCGGTGGCGTCTTCGAGTGTGCCGACTTGCGCGACGTTGTCGCTTTCCATGTCGCGCTCGTCCCAGACTTCGACTGTGACGGTCGTTGTGTCACCCTCTTCGAGCGTGTTGAGGGGCACGTCGTGTTGCGGCGGTAGGTCGACGCCACCACCGAACATGGACGAGTCTATGTCTACGACCTCACCAGCCTCTTCGAGGTAGACGCCGACGGCGCGGTTAATTGGTGGTGTATTTTGACTGACGGTTTCGACGTAGCCATTATCAGCCGCGTCTTTCAGCCGGTTTCGGTATTCACTCACCTCGAAGAGTGACGTAGTGAGATCGTGGTCACGGTGGTACTGTCTCACCTTCGGATAGGCACGCGACAGGTTGAACCGGAGCACCTCACCGTCGCGTATCAGCGTGTAGTGTTCGTCCTCTTCGAGGTAGCCGTCCGCCGCCGCGTAGCCGACGAGTTCCACGAAGTCGTCAAGATGTGACCGACGCCGTCCTTCTCCTCCGGTCGCGTTCGTTGCGGCGTGGAGTAATGAGTCCTCCACCTCGTCGTCGACGGCGTCGGCGTCTATAGGCACCGAGACACCACGCTCTTCCGCGAAACACTGGTAGAGACGCATACCGAAGAGCGTCACCGCCAACGCCGTCCGTTCTGAACCGTCAAGTCCGCCGACGTTGTGGCGTTCAAGCACTTCCTTCACGTCCTCGTTTGCGCCGCGCCACAGCTCTTCGACGGTGTCGGCGTCCTGACCGAGTAGCCATGTGTAATACTCATAGGCGTGCGCACGCAGGTCTGACGGTTCAGGGTAGCACACCGCGCCGTCCTCTTCCTCGAAGCTCTCACCGACGAGTTGGGCGTAGGCGCGGCGCGTGTCAGTCCCCTCATCTGCGACGCCTGTCTGAAAGTGGACGAGCACCGAACGCCGACGAAGCGCGGCGTCCTGAAACTGTTGCTCACCAGAGACGACGACAGGCGACTTGATACGGTAGGTGTCTGTCGTCCTGTCGGCGTTTCCGCGTGAGTCCGTCGCGCCGCGTGTCGTCTTCCTACATAGGTCGTGGAACTTGTCGACGCGACGAGGGTTTACGTCCGCCGGACGGTACTCGTCGAACCAGACCGGCACGCCGCATGAAGACGAGAACGACGCTAACTGACTGAACGGTGACATGTCCATGTTGAGCGGTTCGTCACCCATGCCGAAGGCGCGCCACAGAACCGAGAGCGTCGACGTTTTACCGGCTCCGGTGTCCCCTGTGATGGACAGTAGGGGATATTCGCCGGTCCACTCTTCGAGGAACCGAGGTTCAAGCGGCGCGGCGTAGAACCACCCCAGAACCGTGAGGTACCTGTCCGTCGGTCGAATCTCCGGCAGTAGACGTAGTACCTCGTCCACGTCGTTCTTGTTCAGGTCGTCGTCCGGCGACAGGCTCCACTTGCGTTCTACGTCTACACCGCGCTCTACGTGTACCGTCTCCGGTTCGTCCATCCAGCCGTCCTCATTCAGCGTGCCGGACGGCGTCACGAACTCGTCGGCGTCCTCGTTCAGCCCCATTAGTTCGGTGCCTTCGAGTACTTCGGACTCTTGCGCCGCGACGAGTTCACGCAGGTCGGTTAGTGCCTTCTTGTGACCACGGAACCATGTGGAGAAGCCTGTCACAACCTCGTTCTCGAATCTGTCGCGGCTGTTGAAGGCGCGCGGCTCTACGTCCACCTGATACGGCTCACCGTCGCGCGGCACGACCGTGAGCTTGAACATCTTGGTGCCGTCGTCGGCGTGCTCTACACGCGCGTCAGTTTCGAGGGTGAAGTTGGTCACCTCGTCCACATGTACGTCGCCGTCGTCACCGTAACTGACGTAGCCGTAGCCACCGTCGGCTTTGACGAGGTCGACCGAGGACGGCGTACTGTCGTACTTCGAGGTTTCGGCGCGGTCTCGTCCGTGTTCTATCCCAGCCTCTTCGAGCGCGTCAAGAGCTTCGTTGTACGCTTTAGCGTCAGGGAATCCTTCGTAGCTTCCGCCGCCGTCGGCTTCTTTCTCCTCGAAGCCGTCGGCGTCTATCGTACCCAGCGCGACGGCACCCTTCCGGACCGCCCAAAGAGGCGTTTCGTCATAGGCTCCGTCGTCGCTCTTCGGCGTGCCCTCCTCCGGTACCCAGACAGGTATGTCGTAGCCTTCGGAGCGTAGACCGTCTACGGCACGCCACCAATCTTCTCCGACGAGGTCCTCGTCGGCGGTGTTGATTATCCCCTGACCGAGAGCATACGCCTTAGCCGGTCCTCCTCCACCGTTACAGGCGTTGTCTACGAACCTGTTTCCGGCAGCGTCAACGGCGCAAGACTCACCGGACTCTGACTTCCGCCACGAAGGGAAAACGTCGTTTCATGTGTTCGGTTCGACGTGTCCCATGCATCCGAAGCGTACCGCCGGATAACGTCGGCTACGTCTATGTCGTCGACGGCGTCCATCACATCCTGAACGTGAGGCGTCACTTCGGCGTTCTCGAAGTCAACCCCTCCGGCTTCTCGTTCGTCGCGGCGTTCGACGGCGCGTTTCTTGCGCTCTTCTCGTTCTCGTTCCTCTTCTCGTCGTTTGGACGCAAAGGCTTCGAGCCTGTCGCGCCACGCCGCGCCGTCGTAGTCCTCGAAGAGCGTACTGACGAGGTTCTCGGTATGTTCGTCGGACTGTGCCGGTGCCGTGAACTCGTCGCACCACTCTACCGTCTCGTCTATGAGAGTGTCGCCTACGGCATCGTGCGGCACGAAGTCGTAGGACACGTCCTCGGTGTCCAGAGGATGAACAACGCCGTCTATGCTCTTGTGGAGGCTCAGAGGAGCCTTGTACTGACGGTTCACGTTAACGAGAAGGTCCGCCTTGCACAGGCCGTCGGCTTCGGCTTCCTGTATCACTTCGTCGGCGCGTTCACCTATCCATTCGCGGACGCGTTTCGCAAACTCCTCGAATATCCAGCCGCGTTCCTCACCGTCGAAGGCGTCACCTATCGGTGCTGTGACACGCGGCGCACCGAAGACGTAGGCACCGCCGACGGAATCTAAGACGTAGACGTTGTCCTGTCCGACGAGCGCACCGAAGGCGTCAACGAAGCCACGGATAACGTCCTCGAAGGTGGCGCGCTTCTCCGGTGGTAGGGGACGCTCTTTATATTCGTCTTTGAGGTCCACATCCACAAAGAGCGTGAGAGCCTCCACGTCTTCGTAGTTCGGTAGAGGCGACTTGTCGCGCCACTCTGTGCCGTCCTCGGTCGAACGGCACGGTTCGGCGTCTCGAAGTACCTCCGGACTCTGGTAGTTAAGTACCGAGTAGTAGTGGCGATCTATCCGGCTCAGGAACTCGTCCGCGTCTTGGACGAGGTCGAACGGACGACCGCGCCGGTCATACCCCTCGTCTATCAGGGCGGTGTCGTTCTCAGGACTCTTGTTGTACCAGCCGTGGTGGTCGTGAACGCCCAGAGTGTGCGCGCCGTCCGACTCACCGAGAGCTTCGAGGACCGGCGTGAGTCGCGCGTAGTGTTCGGCTATATTGTCGTTTTCGTCGTCTTCTGAGGCGGAACACCGTGGGTGAGAGCCGTCAGAATCGGCTTCGACGCCGTCCTTTTCGGCGTCCTCGTCGGTGGCGTCCTCTTCGTCCGGCACGTCGACGAACCGCACACCGTCGTTCGTGCGTTCGAGCACGCCACGGTCCGCCGCGCGGTCCACAGCGTCGTCCGACACGTCCTCAAAGAGAGCACGCGCCGCGTTCAGCATCCTCTCTGGATTCTGTGGCTCTCTCGGTCGTCCCAGTTTGCGCCACAGCTTCGTCCAGTCCACCTCAGTAGCCGCGCGGCTCATTCAAGCACCTCCTTTAGTTCGAGTAACTCGTCCGGTGTCAGTAGCAACCGTTCGTTTCCGTCTTCGTCGGAGAAACCAAACCGCCCACCGTCGTCGGTAGGCACGCCGGTGAACTCTGCAAGCGTCCAGGTGTGGACAGCGTCTGCGTCACCTCGTCGTCGAACTTCCAGAACGAGGTCGTCGGTGTCGTCGGCACGGCTCACGTCGACGCACCCCCTTCGCGGTGTCGTCGGCGTGCGAGTTTGAGCATAGACGCGTACTCGTCGGCGTCCATGCGGCGCACGTCCTCGTTCGGTAGCACCTTCACCGCCACTTCGTCGTCGTTCTCCGGAGATTTCCACACGACGACCGCCGGAACACCGAGACGCGCCGACAGGTTTTCAAGCACATCTTGTTTGTGTGACCATACGGCGTAGTCGTCCGTACCGGCGTCTTCAAGAGTACCGCGTCGGATATGGATAACCTCACCGACGAGGTAGACGCCGTCGGCGTCGTAGTAGCACAGGTCGACGTCCATCATGCGTGCCGTCTCTGGTAGGTTCTCTCTGTGCCAGTCGCTGAACGCCTGCGACGGTTCTTCGACGAGCTTCGGACGAGCGGACGCCATCACGCGCACCTCCTCGGACGAGCGCGGCGCGAAAGTCTTATATCCGTATGTGAACTATATACGCCGTCAAGACGGTTCGCCGCCGTCGCCGCCGTGTCCTGGGCGCGCCTTGTCCACGCGTCCGCCTGTTCCTTCATACCTCAGCCACCTCCACGTCGTCACCGCCGATTATCTCACGCAGGTCGTCCTCTCGATCCTGTCGTTTGAGAAGTCGCACCGTCGCTAAGGCGCGGACGAACTTTCCGCTTCCGTGGCGCGCGACGAGTTCGAGTTGTTCGTTAGTCGGTTCGTCAGTCATTTTTGCTAATTGGACGGACATCAATCTCTACGAGGTCGCCGTGCTCTACTCCAAGCTCGTCACGCACGTGCGACGGAACGACAACTCTTCCGTTCGTATTGACGCGTACAGTTGAGCGCATGTACGGTTCACCATAGCGTGGGGAACTCTACCAAGTCTTTTATAGGGGTACTTCCTAATATGAGGAAATGACGCGTTCACCCCTTCAAAACAGCGAGAGGGAATACCTCAAGTCAAAAAAGTGCTTCCCAGATGTGGTAAAAATAAACGGCGAAGAACGACTTGAGGGGAAGATTACGGAATGTAGCGTAGACGAAGCTAAAGCGAAGTATCGGATACACAACGAAGTCGGTCAAAATCTGCCTGAGATTATCCGGCAGTTCCGCACAGATTTGATGGCTATTAATATGTTCTACATGGACGTCAAACAGGACGGATGGTACGAATACGAGAGTATCACGTTGCCACGAGCGAAAGACGAGATGGAACGCCTACGTGACCATCTTGATATACTGATAGAATACGCTGAACGTGACATGATGGCTAAAAGACGTGAAGAGGTAAGAAAGTCTATATTACTGTTATACGACGGTCTTGAATACCTGAACAGATTGCATGATGGCGACGAAGAATACAGGGGGTTTGAAAGAGTGGAGGGTGAGCTACAAAAATCCAAACGGCTTGAGGATGAACAAGAAGAGTACACCGAAAGGAAACAGGCGGTCATAAAGTTGCTGTCCGACGAAGGACTCTTGGAGATATTCGAATGGGTATCGGAGAACGAGAAGGCGAACGTACCCGACAGGACAAAGTCAAACTCTAAGGAGACGTGGACACAGTCCATCGGAAAATATCTAAAGAGCGGTGAATACGGACACGGTCTTGTCGCAGAAAGCGGCTGGGGTTACGAACTGACCGAACGAGGGCGTGCTGTAAGGGACTGTTGGGAAGAATTAAAACAGGCGTCTATCGTAGAAGAGAAATTAGAGACACTCGGTGATACGCGTAGGGAAGTCGCGTGGCGTCTACTGAACAGGTACTTTGACGCCGAAGATAGGTGGGATTAGCCACCTACTCGTTCAGTAGCTCTTCCAGAACCTCCGGATTGTCGGCTAACTCACGGACGAGGTCTTGCGCGCGTTCGAGGTCGTCGCCTTCCGCCGTCGCCGTCACATCCTCCTCAACCTTCTCCACCTCTTCCGCCGCGTCCACGTCCAGCGCGAAACCACAGCGGTAGCAGAACGCCGCGTCCGGCTCGTTGAGTTCGTCACAGCGCGGACACTCTACCACGCTCTCGTCGTCCTCCTCGTCCTCCTCGTCGACGAGGTCGTGAAGCGCGTCGTACTTGTTGTCGATGTCACGACCGCTCAGGTGGACGTACTTCGCCGGAACGTCGGAGCCTTGAACCCAACCGAACCACTCGCAAAGTTCGGCTTCGGTCATCTTCGTGGCTAAATGCGACGCGCGGCTGTGACGGTAGTGATGTGGGTTCGAGGGCTTGTCCACGTCGGCGTCGTTCATACTCCGTTTCAGAATCTTCGACCGTATGTACCTGTAACCGAGCTGGTCGTCGGCGCTACCTTGCTGTATCTTACACCACAGCGGCGCGCCCTTCTGTGGGTTAGGGTGTTCGTTCAGCCATTTGTTGAGGCGCGGCACGCTTTCGACGAGCGGTAGCCTTCGAGAACCGGTCTTACCGTCTATGGTCACCTTCATGCCGTGCTTTCTGTCCTCTACGTCGCCCACGGTAACGTCTATGAGTTCGCCTATACGTGCGCCGGTTTCCCATAGAATAGCTATGAGAGCCTTGTCACGCGCGTTGTGACACGCTTCTATCTGTGCCTCTACCTCCTCCGGTGTGAGTAGGTCGGACGGTAGCTTGCCGTTGCTTCCGTTGTGGTTAGTCGTTATCCAGTCAGTCTCGTCAGGGTGCTCACCGCCGTTTAGATTCTTGAAGAGATTACGAAGAGCGCGCTTGTGGATAGACACGGTAAAGTCGTTGTCGTACTTCCGTTGTATCCACGCGACGAGGTCTTTGACATCGTCCTTGTCCATCTCGTCAAACGGCTTACTCAGGTGCTCCGACTGAACTTTCAACGCCGACAGGTCACGCTCTACCGTCGACGGCTTGATTCCGTTGAGCGTCCGGTCACGCTGGTACTCTCTCAGTAGTTCCTTGTTCTCCTCACGTATCTCTTCGGACTCATGGATACGTTCGGCTGTGCCCTCCAACCGCCCCTCGAAGTCAAGGGTTGATGGCATGGTCTGAATAGACCGCCTTTATATATAAAGGTGTTGAACCCTTAGTCTGTAAGGTTCTCCTCACCGTTCGGAACTCAAGGATTTCTGAGCCAGTCAGAACGCTCTGCGTTCTGACGACGAACAAGTGAGTTTTACGAGTGAACGTGCGAGGGGAGCTTACCGGAACACTGCGACGGGTTTTTAGGAATTTTTAGATTGCAAAGGCGGTCTGGGGCAAACCTCACAAGATGTCCGATATCTTAAGTTAAGATAGTGAGCCATGCGTTGCATGGCTCCCGCGCATCCATGGAGCGTATCGATGGATGGGAAAGCGCGGATTTGAACACCCGTCACTCCACCGCCTTGCGGCGGTTACGTTCCCTTTCCCGCCTCGCTGACGCTCGGCGGGACGGGGTCCACGCACTAACGCGCAACCATCTGAGGTTGACGAACTTTCCGGTGCGTGGCTGCGCGCGGGGTGTTTCCGTAGGTGAAGAAAATGGAACCGGAAGCAATAGAGCCTACGGAAGCCAGAGACATGTTTCTGTCGGAGAAGAAGAACGAGGTCGCGGAGGCAACATGGGAAGGCTACCACTACCGACTCAAGCATTTCGTTCGGTGGTGTGAACAGAACGACATAGAGAACCTGAACAACCTCACAGGCAGGTCTATCCACAGATACCGCGTGTGGAGGCGTGAGGACGGAGACCTGAAGAAAGTCTCCCTCAGGAACCAGTTAGTAGCTCTGCGGGTCTTCCTGAAGTTCTGTGAGAAGATAGACGGGGTTGAGCAGGGACTCCATGACAAGGTGTTGTTACCTAAGCTGAGTGACGGAGAAGACGTGAATGATGTAAAGATTGAGGCTGAAAAGGCTGAGAAGATAATCGGACACTTGGAGAAGTTTGAGTATGCTTCCCGCAGACACACTATCTTTCAGGTGTTGTGGCACACGGGGATGCGCATGGGTGCTCTTCATAGCCTTGATGTGAGCGACTACAACTCTGGGGAAGAGTACATAGAGGTACAACACCGACCCGAAACCGGCACGTCACTAAAGAACGGAGCGAACGGTGAACGACCTGTGGCTTTGAGTCCGAAGACCTGTCAGATACTTGATGACTACGTAGAGCATCGAAGGCATGAAGCCACCGATAACCACGGTAGAAACCCCTTATTCACGAGCGAGCAAGGGAGGTACGACAAGAGCAACATCCGGCAGGTGACCTACCAGTTAACTCGTCCGTGTTTCTTCGGTGAGGACTGTCCTCACAACAGAGATATGGACGAGTGCGAGGGGACTACCAACAGTAAGGCGTACGAGTGCCCCTCAAGCATGAGTCCACATCGGATACGTAGAGGGTCAATTACACACTTCCGACTGAAGGATGTTCCTGAGGAGGTCGTGAGCGACCGCTGTAACGTCTCGCGCGACGTGCTGGAGAAACACTACGACGCGCGCACAGAGTCTGAGAAGCTGGAACAACGGAGGAAATACCTAAACAACGTATGAACGTATAGTTAGATTACCTCCTCAACAGTCTCTTCAGAGACATGGGGGAACGGGTCACGGTAACCCAGTTCATTTTGTGCTATACTCTCACGAAGCAACTTACCATACGGAGTAAGCTCAACATTCCGGTCATGTAGTTTATTTCTATCTCCAAGACGAATAGGAGATGCCCTAAGCTCTTCCCCCCCAGTTAGTCTCGCATCTTCAAGTCGCTCGCATAATTTCAAAATGCTTGGAGAACTCATGCCATCTCCGGTAACCTCATTAGATAAATAACGGATGGTCACACCCTCGTCAGGCATATTATTGATGACTTCTATGCCCGCGATACCTCCTACTTCAGTTTCAACCAGTGCCTCCACATCCCGATTCAACTCATCTCTCAATTTCCGTTTTTTATTATAGTGTTCATCCGCCAGCTCATCAATTGTCTCGGCAAAGGAAGGGTTAGTTTCAGGTATTTCATCATACTGTTCGACATACCGCTCTATACTGTCTTTTATTTCTTCAGGAGGGTGTTTTTCAAGGAAGTCATCTACCGCATTGTCAATATGAGCCTTGACGGCAGTATCTAATTTAATTCCCTGCTTTTTGATATTCTGTCTTGAAGTCCGGCGTAGTTCCTTTGGTAACTCCTCATCAATATCTTCAACAAACTTCTTCTGTTTCTTCTCTATCAAATTATCGACGTGTTCTTTAATTTGTTCTAAGTACTTTAACTCCCTCCACACATCTCCTAATAACATCTGGTCAAGGAAGCCCATAGTAACAGATGCTCTGATGCTCTCGGGCTTATCTGGTTCCAGCATCAAAAGTTCAGCCAGTTCCCCCAGCTCGCTCCCGATGTGTATTTGCTCATAAAATCCGGGGATAACACTATCAGAATCATCCTCCGCTGAGTGAATTAAGTTAGTCCAGTGCGGCAACCATACCTCCTGTTGCAACTGTCCGGCGTTATCTAATTTCATTAAATCTGACTTGAGTTCCCGGTACCTATCGGGTATATCTTCTACAGGACTATCAAGCAAGAGAGGATTCTCTTTGTACGAATCATCAAATCCAATATCATCACGTGACTCCTCGTCAAAGGTTTGTTTTATTGCATACGGTAGTGGCTTTGCAGGGGGTTCCCAGTCAGTTTCTTCGTCGGATTTTTTTCTCAACTCCTGTAGCGCTTTCTTCTGTGACTTGCTGAATTGGCTCATTTTTATACCCTTTATATGTGAATTTGTAACGAAATCTGTTGTATATACTGATAGTATACGGGGGTACTTTACTCTACTCATGGGTCGAGAAAATACCCAATCGGTAGAATCGTTCCCCATAGCAACCGCGCGTCTGTTTGGAGGAGGACGCGTTACGATACCTAAGCCAGTACGTGAGAACCTAAATCTGGAGGATGGAGACCTGGTAGTCATCAAATTAGCGAGGGTAGAGAATGAGTGAAGAAGCAGATATTATGGGTAGATTAATTGAAAAAAACCATACTGTAGTGGGGGAGAGGACCTGATGTATTGTAGAGGTGGGGGCGCACTGGAGATGCGCCCAGTAATTGTGACACGCGTCCCAGACATTGTTCAGTTGTTCGGTGAACTTTATAATACTATTGTAGGAGGTAGGGAATGGTAGAGTCAAGTCCATCAGGGGGATGGAGAATGGCTTACTCCGAGATGAATGTAGAGATAGTATGGTGGGAGGAGGAAGATGGTTAATTGCAGTAATATTCCCGGAGGATTGAAAGAATGTGACAGTTGGGTATGCTGGAAGGTCGAAGAGCGGAACGGTGAACCGACGAAGATACCTGTGGACCCACACACCGGAGGTTTCGCTAAGTCGAACGACGAGAGCACTTGGGCGTCCTTCGAGAACGCGCGTGACCATTACGAGACAGACGACGAGGTCGAAGGAATCGGATTCATGTTCTCGCGCGACGGTCGTTACGCCGGAGTAGACCTTGACAAGTGCGTAAAACCAGAGACCGGTAAGGTCGATGACTGGGCGCGCGACATAGTCGAACGGCTTGATTCGTACACCGAGTATTCGCCCTCCGGAACCGGTCTGCACGTTATCGTTGAGGGTATGGTGCCGCCGGAAGGTAGCCGAAGCGGTAACGTGGAGATGTACGACGAACGCCGATACTTCACGTTCACCGGCGACGTTGGTGTGGGCGCGCCGAAGTCGGTAGAGAAGCGCGTCGCGGAACTGAGAGACGTACACGCCGATTACATCCGTGGCGACGACGAAGACGACGAGGACGCCACAGACGGCGGTCACGACGGCGTCGGCACCGGCGTGTCGGAACCCTCCGACGTAGACCTTGACGACGAGGAACTACTGAGGAAGGCACGGAACGCAGAGAACGGCGACAAGTTCGAGAGTCTGTGGAACGGTAGCACCGCCGGTTATCCGTCACAGTCCGAAGCTGACGAAGCCCTGTGTTGTCTCTTGGCGTTCTGGACCGGAGGAGACCGTCAACGGATAGACAACCTCTTCCGACGGTCCAGCTTGATGCGTCCGAAGTGGGACGAGGACCGTGGTTCACAGACCTACGGAGAGCGGACCGTTGACGCCGCACTCAGCCAGGTAGACGAGTACTATGACCCTGACGAGGGCGGTAGCGTGGACATGGACGCCGTCCTTGAAGACGAAGGTAGTGCCGTCGGTGCTCTATCTTCGTGGCTCTCAGAGTACAAAGCCGAAGAGGAGAAGACACCTAAGAAGGGTGAGAAGACGCAGGAAGCCGCGCGTGCCCTTCTCGAATACGAACGTTTCGCTACTGTTGGTGACGACGAGAGCGTCTACCGCTACCACGGCGACGAGGGCGTGTGGAAAGACGACGGCGAGGACCGTATCCGGCGCGTTCTGGACGCCGCGCTCGGTTCGGAGTTCTCCACGCGCGTCCTGAACGAGACCGTTGAACGCGTCAGGGCACGAACCCAGGTGGACCGCGACGAGTTCGACTTGCCGAAGAGGACTGTGCCAGTTCGTAACGGTCTACTTGACCTCGAAACCAGAGACCTGCGTGACCTGCGTCAGTCCGATTATGCGACGTTTAGGCTACCTGTGAGGTACGACGAGGACGCCAACTGTCCCGAGTTCCATGAGTACCTCAAAGAGGTCACCAGAAGCGGTAGTGACCGCAAGAAGCTACAGGAGTACGTCGGTTACGTGCTGATGCACGGTCGTATGCCTCACCACAAATCCCTCTTTCTCGCAGGTCCACAGGCGTCTGGTAAGAGTACGTTCATCGGTATACTGTCAGCATTGCTTCCTGAAGAGGTACGCGGTGCCTCAACTCCCCACCAACTCACACGTCGGTTTGGTAAGGCAGTTCTCCGTGACCGATGGCTCAACGTGTCGGCTGACATACCGAGTAGCATGATAGAGAATACAGGGATGTTCAAGCTAATCACAGGTAAGGATGTGGTGGACGCCGAACTCAAGGGTGTGCAAAAAAAGCTAACTTTCACCCCGACGACGAAACACGTCTTTAGTGCGAATCAGCTTCCCGAAGTGTACGAAGCTGACGAGGCGTTCTGGCGGCGCATACTCATAGTACCCTTCCCGGAAAGTATACCCCGTGAAGACCGTGTCGACAACTTGGACGAAGAGCTTGTAGATAGAGAGGCGTCAGGTATTCTGAACTGGATGCTCAACGGTTATGAACGTCTGGCTGAGCAGGGCGGATTCACCGCCGACTTGACACCGGAAGAGACTCGTAAGCTCTGGCTTACATGGAGCACATCCGTCGTTCGTTTCTACTCACGGTGCTTGAAGGATGATATGGATGGCGCAGAGAAGGTGAGTGACGTATACGACGCGTACAAGTCGTTCTCCGATAAAGAGGGCTTGACACCAAAGAGCAAAGAGGCGTTCGGGAAATCCTTGCTAAAGTTCCCCCATATAGGGAAGGCGAAGACAGGAAGAGCAAGCGACCAGAGGGCTTACACGAATATTCAGTTGAGAGATGACGTAAAATAGCCCCTGCTGTCACAGAACGACGGAAGGCTCTGGTTACGGGTTCTATCAATTTACGCGCGTTACTCTTTCAGCTCTATTCTACACTACTAACGCGTGTAAGTTGTAAATATCCGTAACCAACGCAGTCTTGTGATTATCTTTTGAGGCACTCAAGAAGGCTTAATATGAGGTACTCCTTGTTTGGATTTATGACAGGCTTGGTAAGTCGGCTTTTTGCTAAACTATTGGAGTTCTACGGTTGTCAGCGTATAGATAAGCAACAAAAGAGAAAATTCAATAATCTATCTGATTCCGAGGGTCCGTATGAGATATGGAAAGGAAGTTCAAGATATATTCTCGGGAATATTTTTGTCAACAGTGAAAGGTTTGAAGCAGGAGAGAAAGAGGCTGTCTTTCTACATGAGATGGGTCATATGAGGGACAAATCAGGTCTAAAACTATCGCTAATGGTTCTCGCTGGTGTGGGGGTAGGATTTGCGGTATATATGATAACTTACTTTCTCTTACTTTTATCTGGTTATGCTTGGGGATTTGAGAGAATGGTGTACGTTTTGGAACACACTTATTTTGTGCGGGGATTGTTTATTATATGCGCTCTGGTGGGAGTTGACCTGATTTTCCGACGCTTCTATCCGGGATTCGAATACCGCGCTGATGAGTATGCTGTAGAAAACGGCTACTCAGATGAACTAATCTCCGCGTTGAACACCGAGGTCGACACCCGCGGAAATCGGATATTAGTCTGGATTGGTGGAAGATATTACCCAACTTTGGACTCCCGCATAGACAGAATAAAGAAGGACCCCCCCCTCTGAACAACGAACTTAGGATTCTACTTACAGAGTCCAAAGTTTAACCCCGATGCGGATCCTTCTACTTATAAAGAAGCTACAGAACTATGCCCGAAACTACAGACTCCAAAGTTGACGAGAAGGCTAAGGTATGGCTACATCCAGAGCAGGTAGAAGAGCTAAGGAACGCAGTGTACGACTGTAGACCTTCGTACCTACAGCAACGCGACGACTCACTCATACAGTTGATGTACGACACGTGTCTCCGCGTCGGTGAGCTTGTACAGGTCGGCGTAGAGATGCTTAGAGACAGCAACTCGAAGCTGTACCTACCTGCCGAGGTACAGAAGGACTACCCTAACGAGAACACCCCGGACCCTGTGACGCTGTCACTGTCGAGTGACACGACGAGGACGCTTTCCGCGTACCTCAACAGCCGGTGGAAGGACACGGAATCTCTCTTTCCCTCACGGTCGGCGGACAGGATGAGCGCGCAGGCTGTCCGCAACATGCTCCACAAGGTCGCTGAGACGGCTGAGGTACGTCCGTACAGGATAGACGGTACGCGCGGAGAGCCGGAGGAGGTAACGCCTCATACGCTCCGTCACAGCGTTGCGTACAGGATGATGAACCACGAGGAGGGTAACCGTCTGTACGACGTGAGGAACAGGCTTAGACACCGTTCGATACAGACGACCGAGAGGGTCTACGACCATATGCAGGAAGTGTAGTTGCTGTCTATATTCTGGAATTACGGTTCTATCTTAATTCCTTCAAAAGGGTATTCGCACGTAACACAAGCTTGCTTGGATTCATGAGTACCAAATTAAATGAAAGAGTCCCCAAAGACTCAAGAGCAGGCATAGAATTAAGTGGGGCATTATGATATCAAAAGCATGGAAATCGAAGACTGGGAAGCGAGAACAATAAAGATGCTCCGAGAGGCGTACGGTATGGATTTGGAAGAAATATCAGAGAACATGAACATGTCTACTGACCAAGTCTCACATATATTGGAATCAAGAAAGTATGAGGAATGTGAAATAGATGTAAAAACACCCGACACCGGCATGGAATTTACTATACAGTTTGGTAATGTTATGTCAAAGATAGCTAACCTTCTTGATATGAAATTCTCTCCATTTAGCGAAGACGGTATGGAGGACTTTTTATATCAGATATCTAAAAGGGTGCTACATTTACACAATCAACAAGAATGGCTTTCTAGAGATTATGAATTTGCCAAGTTAGCAATGTTTGCTAAACACTTGACCGAAGTACACGAGGAGGGTAGTGTTCAGATAAGCATATTCCAAGCGAAGCTGAACGACCTAAGCCAGTCGTCGGCTGTTTGAGCGTGAGCGT
>NZ_RKLV01000014.1 GCF_026242195.1 Halorutilus salinus
TGTAGCAAGTTAAGCGTGTTGACGGGCTTCACCCTCGGGGTCAAGCCCCGAGGCACTCGCCTTTCCCCGCCTGTAGAACTCGTACAGACCGGAGACTACAGCGCCTACGAGTAGGAGCCAAGGGAGTACTTCGATGTCGTACGCCGTCCACGCGATCGCCATGGCAACGAGTCCGAGTAGGAGCGAGACGCCTTGGTCGTGTCGTGTGATGACACCGTCCCCTTACATTTAGATACTGTACTCGTCGATTATCCCTTCGGCGGATTCGAGTGCAAGAACGTCGAGGGTTCCGTCCTCTATGAGCTTTACGCGTGCGTCGCGGAACATCTTCTCGATGGGGTAGTCGCGTGTGATCCCGTTGCCGCCGTGTATCTGTACGGCGTCGTGGGCGACCTCGAAAGCGGTGCGTTTGCAGTAGACCTGTCCGGCGACGGCGTGCCTGTGTGAGGCGTCGAACTCGAAGGATTCGAGCGTGCGATCCCAGACGTGTTCGCAGACGCGGCGTGAGTAGGCGCGCGCCGTCTCGACCTTCTCGAACATGTCGTACAGCTTCTTCTTGACCGTCTGGTGTTCGGCGATGGGCGTGCCGCCCTGTTCGCGTTCGCGTGCGTAGGCGAGAGCCTCCTCGAAGGCGGCGCGTGCGAGACCCGTCGAGACGGCGGCGACGCCGCACGAGGTGACGCAGAGGATCTGATCGAACGAGACGTATCCCGTGTCGGGATGGAGCGCGTCGGGTCCGAGTACCATGTTACGGTCGGGGATACGTACCTCGTTGAAGGAGACGTCGCCCTGCGGGCAGTCACGCTGTCCCATCTTGTCTATCGCCGTGCCGCGTTCCGCGCCTTCGGCGTCGAGAGGTACGACGGCGAGACCACCGTGGCTACCCTCGGAGGCGTCGACGTCGACGTGGAGGGCGCAGTGTGTGGCGAGGGGTCCGGCAGAGACCCACGGTGCCTTAGCGCCGTTGATAACGTACCCGTCGCCCTCTTTTCGCGCGGTGACCTGCGGCGGCGCGATATCTTCGTTACCCTCCTTGAGGAGGGACTCCGCCTGAAGCGTCTCGGAGCCGTGCGCGGGTTCGGTGACGCCCCAACAGCCCTGATGATCGAGTTCGCCGCTCAGGAAAGGCTCGACGTACGACTCGCGCAGTTCGTCGTCGAACGAGAGCGTTGCGAACAGAGGCGGCATTATATCGACCGCGAACCCCATGGCGATACCCGACGAACCCCAGCCTAACTCCTCCATGACGGTGTGGAACTCGCGTCCGCTCATACCGTCGCCGCCGAACTCCTCAGGCAGGAAGGCGCTACGCGGGACGACCTCGTGCATCGCGTCCATCGCGTCGGCGTAGACACCCTTGTCGTGGTCGAGTTCGCGTACCTCGTCCGGTCGCATACGGTCGATTTCACGCCCCGCGGGACGGACGACGTCGCGCGCCACCTCGTGGACGGCGTCGCGTAGTTCCGACTCGTACCCCTCGTACGAGGCGTCTATCTCTAAAGGTCCCACTCCTTCTGCACCTCCGTTACACCGAGTTCCATGGAGAACTTCGCGTACGCCCCCATAAGGACGGTATCGGGCTGAAGCTTGTGAACCGGGTCATGCGCCGAATGCGACTCGTACGTCACCGACGCGGGACCGTTCCACATCTTGCGTCCTTCTTCGTCCTCCTTAAACTCGAAATCCGCGTACCATTCGACCAACTGCGTCAGACCGTCGCCGCCCTCGATAGGCGGGAGGTGACGCACGGACAGAAGCGGCGTAGGCGACGGAAGGAGTGCATCGACCATGCTCCCCGTCGCGCGTTGCTCAGGCGTCGCGGTGAGCGACAGGAGGTTCTTACCCTTCGGGCGTTCCATCGTCGCCTCGTAGACACTTCCCTCGCGGTCGAAGCCTATGTCGGCGATCTTCTTGGGCGCTCCGGCGAGTTCGCGCCCCGCCGCCATCGCCGAGTCGTTCGTTACGTAGATGTACGGTATGTAGTACGCCATATCGCCGTTGGTGTCCTCGACCTGAACGAGCGCGATAAACTCGTTGTACTCGCCGACGGTCGAGAACGGGTACCGCGCGACGAGAACGCCGCCCTGCATGGGCTCCGAAAACGGCTCGACGCCTTCGGGCAGTATACCGCGTACGTCCTCCGACGCACCGTCTTCGAGAGTGAAGAACGCGGCGAGCGCGTCGCAGTCCTCGTACTCTATGGCGTACTCCGTACCGGGCGTTGAGGGGGAGAACGACGCGCCGTACAGCGATGAGTCAAACGGAGGCGCGAAGCCTTCCTCGTCTCCTCGTAAGACCATGGTAGGTGTTGCCACGCCGGGGACAAAAGTCTTAGGACTGTTGTTATTATTCTAACTACATCATGCCATTCTCTCTCAGGTACTCGTACACATCCTCTCCCCTGTCAGTAACCCCATACAGGCGTCCGCGTTTCGTGTCTTCGTCCACGAGGAGTCTGACGAGACCCCGTTCCTCCAGAGAACTCAGGGCTTCGGTGATCCGTGAGTACTCCTGACCCGTCTCGTTCTTGATTCCCGCGGGTATCGCGTTCCTCTCAGAAAGGACGTTCAGAACCCTGACACGGTGACGGGAGCGAACCACGAACGAAGCGTCCTCTTCTATTTTACCCATTACCTCTAACTGGGTTACGTAGAGTTATTGGTTTACCTACGTTTTACCTCAAGATACTTACGTGTTCGTAGCTTAGAGAAAGGTAGAGAATAAGAGGCTATGACCCGCAACAAGAACCGATGAGCTACGAACTTCACAAGGGGAACGCATTTAACCTTTTAGAGGGGTATCCCGAAAATCGGTTCCATGCCGTGGTGACTGATCCGCCGTACGGTGTCGTGGAGTTCGAGACCGCAAACGTGGAGAAGATGCGTGACGGAGAGGGCGGCGTCTGGAGGATACCGCCGGAGTTAGACGGAAACAAGAGAAAACCTCTACCGAGGTTTACGGTTCTGAGCGAAGACGACAAGGAAAAGCTGAGGAAGTTTTTTCGTACGTTCGGTGAGTCGGTTGAGCGCGTCCTGCGTCCCGGTGGTCATATCTTCGTCGCTACCACCCAGCTGTTGATGCACGAGGTTTCGCGTCAGTTGGACGAGGCGGGTCTCGAAAGACGTGACGTTCTGGTGCGCGAAGCCAAGACACTCCGAGGAGGTGACCGACCGAAAGGTGCACACGAGGAGTACAGCATGGTTTCCTCCATGCCCAGAGTCTACTGGGAGCCTTGGCTTCTCTACCGTAAGCCCCTCAAAGGTCGTCTCCAAGACAGCTTGGAAGAATGGGAAACCGGGGGACTACGTCGTGAGTCGGAAGCGCGTCCGTTCACCGACCTACTGGGGAACGGAAAGACGCCTAAGGAAGAGACGGAGATAGTCAGAGAGGCACATCCCGATGACGGGGACGAAGCGAGAGCGCACCCAAACCTCAAGCCACAGAGACTGATGAGAGAGCTTTGTCATGCTTCTCTGCCTCTCGGCGAAGGAACTATCTTAGACCCGTTTATCGGTTCAGGCTCGACGGTAGCCGCGGCAGAAGCAGTTGGATACGATGCGGTCGGTATGGAGATAGACGCGACGTTCAGGGAGATGGCAGAGGAGGCTGTCCCAAGGTTAGCCGAGGTCGAAACCGAGATGGAGAAGCGCGAAGATGTGGGTTCGCCGGGTGAAAAAGAGAGTTCGCTTTCCGACTTTAGCTAGTCGAGGTATTCGGGGTTCCTTTCGGCAAACTCGGAGTCAAACGAACCGTGTCTTCTCCTGTACTCTACCAACTCCTCTCCCCGACCCGTGATCGCGTCGGGGTCTTCGTAGACGGGGTTGCTCCGGAGCTTATGCATGCCCGACACGATTATGTAGGAGGTGATAGTTCGGCGCGAACCTTCCCCGCGCCCCGAATGGCTCCAGTCGTCTTCGTCAAGGCTAGCGGCGAGAACCTGCGTGAAACGTATCGGATCCATCTCCTCAGCCTCGTCTTCGGGGCTACCTCTCTCGTACCTGAAGACGATGAACCAAGCCTCTTCGTTGTTGTGTGCCTGCCATCCTCCGCTACTCTTGCTACACTTCGTCTCTATCCCGTGATCACCGTGATGTATCTCGTATCCATCGTCGGCGTATTCGTCTCTGTCTACGGGAAGAAGGTCGGGAAATGCGTCAGGCTTCCGGTTCACTACCAATGAGTCGCTGGCGTCTGCCAGCTCCTCGGTTACGACGTTTCCCACAAAGTCGGAAAGAGCGTTGTTAGCTCTGAGTACCGTCTCGATACGACCGTGGTTCTCGTCCAGAAGAAAACGGTTCAGGTCGTCGTAGAACCCGTAGAAGCTCCGTACTGCCTCGGCTACCTCTTCGGTTCCAGCCCGTACGGCAGTTCCGCGTCCGGGTTGAACCGGTCTTCGTTGAACTCCGGTGGTTGCACGCGTAGAGCGTGAAGACGACCACATAAGTAGACTAATACGGTCTACTTACGCGTTAACTACGAGTCTAACAACTCTTCGAAAGCGTCCAGAACCACACCGCGCGCCTCCTCGCCGTCTGTCGTCCAGTGTCGCGCGTAGTCGAGTACGGTACCGAAGATGTCGGGCTTACATCCCGCCGCCTTCGGATGTCCGCCGCCGTCGAGTAGGCGCGCGACCTCGTGACAACGTTCGAACCCGTCGGTTCCGCGTAGCGACGTCCCGCCTTCGGGCTTGACGACGACCGACGCGTCCGCGCCTTCCTCGCGTAACGCCTCGGCGACCTCGTTCTGCGAACACCGTCCGTACGTGTGCGCGACGGTGACGCCGCCGACATCCTCGAAGGTCGCGCGTTCGACGGCGAGTTCTACGAGACGGTTCTTCTCCTCGCGTTTCTCCGCGAGGAACTCGGCGTACTCGTCGTCGAGTTCGACACCGTCCTCGACGGCTTCGACGTACTCGTCGGCGCTCAGGTAGACGCTCAGGTCGGCGAGGTCGTCGGAGCGCGGGTCGTCGCGTATCCAGAGGTCGTGGTCGCGTGTGACGGCTACGAGTTCGCGTACGGCGTCGTCGAAGACGTGTCCGTGGCTCTCGAACTGTTCGAGCGTTACGTCCGCGGAACAGACCTCGTCGCTTTCGCCCACGACAACGTCGACACCCATCGCTTCGACCGTCTCACGTACGTCGTCGTCCCATTCGTGGTGGTCGTACCAGTGTACGGCAGAGGCGCTTTCGACGACCGTCTCGAACCCTTCGAGGGGTACGTCTGCGTCGGGGCAGAGGTCGACGACGTAGACCGTCGCGCCCTCATCGGTATGCTCGGCGAGACGTTCGAAGGCGTCGCCGAGATGGTTGGGAGAGCCCGTCGTCCAGCCGAGGTCGTCGAAGACCTCTCTGCCGAGGACGACGGAGGCGAGACCGTCGGCGTCGCCGTCGACGAGCATGACCGTCGACTTTCCCACGACATCCTCCTCGAACTCCTCCTCGCGCCGTCTCTCACGGTGTTCCTCGGGTACGAAGAAGCCCTCGCTCGGTAGGAGCGAACGTTCCTCAACCGTAAGTTCGTCGTCGGCGTAAAGGGACTCGTCCATCAGACGGTTTCCTCCGCGGACACGGCGTCCTCGACCGTCGTCGGGTACGCGTCGCGTTCGAGCGTGAGATCCGAGACAGGGCGCGCCATACACGTCAGTACGTACTCCTCGGCTTCGTCCGACGAAAGACCACGCGAACCGGGCTGTTCGACCTCGCCCTCTACGAGACGTGCGACGCATGCGAGACACGTCCCGACACGGCACGAGTACTCGTGTGCGATACCCGCCTCGATACACGCGTTCAGAACGGTCTGGTTCGCCGAAACCTCGACGGTCTCGTCCGTCCTAACAAAACTCACGGTGTAAGTTTTAGTCATACGGAACCGATGTCTGCTTCGGTCAAAACTCTTTCCGTGCTTTGTCTACGACCTCTTCGACACGTGTCGATAGCCAGCCGTCGTTGACGTGGTGAGGATAGACGGGTAGACGTTCTTCGAGCTCCGACCCCGCCTCGTCGGCGACCGCACGCAGGCGCTCGACCGCAGGCCAGTCGTAATCAGGGTTGATATGGTCGTCTGTCAGGGGTGAGACGCCGCCGAGGTCTCCCGCACCCGCGCGTACGAGCGACGGTAGGTCGTCGGTCAGGTTGGGCGGTACCTGTACCTCCACGTCGTCGGGGAGCGCAGAACGCGCCATTGCGACGGTTTCGCGTACCGTCCCCGTCGACGGGCGCGCGAACCCCGAACGTTCGTTGGGAACGACGTTCTGTACTATAACTTCCTGTACGTGCCCGTACTCGCGGTGGAGTTCACGTATCGCCAGAAGGGACTCCGCACGGTCGCGGCGCGTCTCGCCGATCCCGACGAGTATACCCGTCGTGTACGGTACGCCCTCGCGTCCCGCGTCGGCTATCGCGCGCAGACGGCGTTCGGGCTTCTTCGTCGCGTAGCCCTCATGCGCCTTGACCTCCGCAGTCGTTTCGAGCATAAGACCCATTGAGGCGTTTACGTCGCCGAGGCGTCCGAGTTCGTCACGCGTCATAACGCCAGCGTTCGTGTGTGGCAGAAGACCGTGGTCGAGTGCTTCAAGACAGCAGTCGTACAGGTAGTCAAGAGCGTCGTCGTACCCCATACTGTCGAGTTCGTCGCGTACCGCAGGATACGTCTCTGCGCGCGTGCCGAAGGAGAACAGCGCCTCGGTGCATCCGGCGCGCGCACCGCGTTCGACCGTCTCGCGCACCTCGTCGGGCGTCATGAGCGACGCCTCGCCACGTTCGTCGTAGAAGGCGCAGTAGTCGCACGAGTTGACGCAAGCGGTCGACAGGGGCAGGAAGACGTTACGCGCAAAGGTTACCTCGTCAGGGGCGCGTGTCTCATCGGGCGTGACGCTCAGGATCGCGTCGACCTCGTCGGGGTCGGCGTATTCGGCGCGGCGCTCAGCCATCGTCTACGGTTCGTGACCCGAACGGAAGTCTTTAGCGGTCGGCGCGCCTCTTTCGTCCATGAAAATCGTCGTCGGAATCACGGGCGCGAGCGGCGTTCAGTACGGCGTCGCCGCATTACGGCTTCTTGTGGATACGGACGTCGAGTCGCACGTGATCGTTACGGGAGGCGCGCGCCGCGTACTCGACGCCGAGACGGATCTGACACCCGCGGAGGTGGAGGGGTTCGCCGACGTCGCACACTCACCGACGAACGTCGGCGCGTCGGTAGCGTCGGGTTCGTTCGACTTCGACGGCATGCTCGTCTGCCCTTGCTCTATGAAGACGCTCGGATACGTCGCAAACGGGATCGCCGAGGGTCTCGTGCCACGTGTCGCCGACGTCTGTCTGAAGGAGGAACGCCGTCTCGTTCTCGTGCCGCGCGAGTCGCCCATGGCGCGGACGCATCTCGAAAACGCGCTGGAGGCGCGTAAGGCGGGCGCTGTCGTCGCCCCCGCTTCGCCCGGCTTCTACACGCGCCCCGAAACGGTCGACGAGGTCGTCGAGGTGTTCGCGGCAAAGCTACTCGACGGCTTCGGCGTCGAAACAGACGCGATGGAACGTTGGACGGGTTAACCTCGTAGGCTCGCGCTCCACCTTTCTTTTTCAGCTTGGTTAACGTCGGCGTAGGCTCACGCGGTCGTCTCCGTCCTCGGCTACCTCGAAACGATCTTCGACGAACCCCGCCGCGTTTCCGTCGCCGTGTAGCAGAGACTCGACGAGGTCAACGGGTTCGTCGGCGTCGGTCGAAAGACGGAACGAGTCGACGACCTCAACCGAACAGCCGAGTTTACGTGCGCGTTCGACGTGGTCGACGAAGGAGGTTCCGTGGTAGTCGACGCGGAAGCCGTCTTCGCGCGTCACGAAGGCGTTCGTACCCCCGCCGCGTCCGGGTACGACGACGAAACCTGCATCGGGTTCGTACAGACGACGGAGGGCGTCGGGCGTTACAAGAGGTAGGTCGGCGACGACGACAGCGACGGGCTTCTTTTCGTCGGTCAGAACCGCGTTTACGACGGGCGTAAGCGGTTCGTCACGCACGACGGTTTGGTATCTATCGGCGACACCGGCGCGTCCGTCGAGCGATTGGGTCGTGAGAACGACGGGTTCCGCGCCAGCCGTGTCGACGGAATCGCATACATCGGCGAGACAGGCGTAGACGAAGCCGACGCGTTCCTGTTCGGTCATCACGTCTGAGAGACGCGTCTTAGGCTCGTCGGGGCAGAAAGGGACGTACGTCTTCACGCGAAGTAGTCGCGCCAGAGGTTGTTCGTGTACTTGTCGCCGCGGTCGCAGAACACCGTGACGATACGCGCCTCGGACGGGTCGTCGTACGACTCGGCGAGACGTATAGCGGCTTCGAGGTTACATCCCGATGACGTGCCGGTGAGGAAGTCTTGGTTGACACGCATAACGTCGCGTAAGGTTTCCTCGTCGTGTGCGCCGGGATGGACGACCTCAGGATCCTCGTCGTCGTAACGTTCCTTAAGCGTACGCGCGTTGTCGTAGGCGTCGTCGGTGGATATGTAGAGCTTGTCATCGAAGACGGAGCCGTCGTAGATATCCGGTACGATATGCTCGCCCTCACGCATGAACTTGAGACCGTCGATCGCGTGCATCGCCGAGTCGGGTTCGACGGCGACTGTGCGCGCTTCCCCCGAAAGCGCCCGCCCGACGCCCGTGATCGTCCCGCCGGTTCCGACACCCGCGACGAACCCTGTCACGTCGGGCGCTTGCTCGAGTATCTCGACGCCCGTCGTCTCCTCGTGCGAACGCGGGTTGGCGGGGTTCGAGTACTGGTCGGGCTTGTAGTAGGCGTCGGGGTCGGACGCGAGTATCTCGTCGGCGCGCTCTATGACAGCGTCGTAGCCCTCCATGGCGTCGACGAACTCGACCGTCGCCCCTGTCTCCTCGACCGTCTTTACCTTCCCCTCACCCGCGTTGTCGGGCATGACGATGGTAACGTCGTAGCCGCGGTTCCGTGCTATCTTCGCGACCTCGCTACCCGTGTTACCGCTCGTGGGTTCGATAACCGTCTTGTCCTCCGTGAGTTCGCCCGACCGCTCCGCCTCGTCTATCATGTAGAGCGCAGGGCGGGACTTGACCGACCCGCCGCCGTACGGCGTTGAATAGAGATTGAACCACTCGACCTTGGCGTAGATACTCGCGCCGTCGGGTTCACCGACCCCTTCGAGACGTATCAGGGGCGTGTCGCCTATCTCGTCCTCGTCTACCTCCATACGGAAACGACGTTGTCGGCTCATAAAACAGCATCTGTTCGGCGTCGTCCGCCGGTATCTTTTCGGGAGCGCCGCGTCTACGTCAGGCATGGAAACCGTAGATCTTACGATGCCGCTGGACGAGGGGACGCCGACGTATCCTGACGACCCCGACACGGAGGTGAAGGATACAGCAACCGTAGACGACGACGGCTACGCGGTCAAACGCCTCGCGTTCGGTTCACACGTCGGTACTCATATCGATGCGCCCGCGCATATGATCGAAGGAGGCAGAACCCTCGACGACTATCCGCCTGAGAGCTTCGTCGGCGAAGCCGTCGTGGTCGACGTACGTGGTCAGGAGGTTATAGAGACCGATCTGAGCTGTTTAGCTGAGGATACCGAGATACTTCTTTTCAGAACGGGACATTCCGAGGGGTACGGTCAGAGGTACCACGACGGCTTCCCCGTCGTGTCGGAGGAGACGGCTAACGAGGTTGTCGGTTCGGAGATTGGGATTCTGGGCATCGACTCGCCTTCGCCCGACGAACCGCCGTATCCCGTACATGAGATGCTTCTGAGCAACGGTGTCCTCCTACTCGAAAACCTCACCAACCTCGGCGCTGTAACGGGTGAGAGCTTTCGGTGCTGTGCCCTTCCGCTTAAGATCGTCGACGGCGACGGCGCTCCGTGTAGGGTTGCCGGCGTCGTCGACTGAGCCACAGGCGCAAGCTACAAAACCGCTCCCGCCGTACGTCGTCCATGAAGAAGGTCGACGACCTGATGGAGAGCGCGCACGAACTCAAGGAGCGCGGTCTCAAGAGCGGCGAGATCGCCGACGAGCTAAACGTCTCGCGCGAGACGGCTAACTGGCTCCTGACGCATTCGTCCACGGGGACGGATGAGGGCGACGAAGCACCGGGTGACATACATCTCGACTGGTCCGCGGTCGGTAGTAGCTCGCGCCGTCTCTCGCTCGTCGCGGAGGCGATGAAGGAGCTTATCGCCGAGGATCTCAACGAGGAACCCGACGCCGTCGTCGGTATAGCCAAGGCAGGGGTTCCGCTCGCAACGCTCGTTGCCGAGAAGTTCGACGCACGCCTCGCCGAGTACACGCCACGTAAGCAGAAATGGGGTGAGGACGACTACGACGAGCTTAGCGGCTCCTTCAGCAGGAACTTCGCCGGCGTCGACGGTGCGCGGTGCGTCGTCGTCGACGACGTCGTCACGACGGGGCGTACGATGACCGAAGCCGTGCGTTTCGTGGAGGAGAACGGCGGCACGCCCGTATCCGCCGCGGTTCTTGCGAACAAGTCGGGTAAGACATCGATAGACGGCGTCGAGGTAAACTCGCTCGTCGGGGTCGTCCGGGTAGAATGAAAGGACGCCAACACGGTACGGACGACGACGCGCGCCTATCGACGGGATGCGGTGCTCTCGACGAACTCCTCGGCGGCGGCTTTCCGCGCGGTGCCGTCTCACAGGTCTACGGCGAGCCGAGCGCGGGTAAGACGAATATCTGTATGCAGACAGCCGTCGAGACGGTCGAGAACGGCGGAGGAGTCGCATACATCGACACCGAAGGTCTGAGCCTCGACCGTCTGCGCCAGATAGGCGGCGACGGTATAGAGGAACGCGCGCACGAGTTCATAATCAAGGATGTCTACGGCTTCGACGAACAGGCGGTTGCGGTGCGCGACGTCGAAGACCTCGCCGCGGAAACGGATCTCGTGGTTCTCGATTCGGCGACGGGTCTCTACCGCGTCGAGCGCGACGACGGCGACGAGGAGTCCGCCCTACGGAGGCTTACGAGACAGGTTACACAGCTAACCGGGATGGCGCGGCGTTACGGTATGGCGGTCGTGCTCACGAACCAGATCTACACGGCGGTCGAAAGCACGACAGACGACGTAGCGCCGCTCGGCGGACGCGCGATGGAGCACTGGACGAAGATAATCCTCCGTCTCGAAAGGTCTGCGGTCAGCGACAGGAGGAAGGCGACCGTCGAGAAACATCCGTCTAAGCCCGCAGGTGTCGACGCCGAGTTCGTTATTACGGGATCAGGCGTCGAGGACGTCTAAGACCATACATAAAACGATATATGGACGCGGCGGCATTCCGCACCAAAGAATGATTGTTACGATGACGCTGGAGCTAAGCGACGAACCGGGGGAACTTCTGAACTCCCTCCAGCCCGTCGCCGACAACGGTGGTAACATAGTGAGCGTGACGCACCAGCGCGGTGAGGTTACGCCGCGCGGGACACTCCCTGTCGAGATAACGTTTGAGGTCGTAGAGGAGCGTCTTCAGGACGTTCTCGACAGCCTTCAGGAGATGGGCATACGTGTCGCCAAGTTCGGTGAGGAGAAGTTCCACGAGTCGATGACCGTGGTACTCGTAGGGCATATCGTCCGCACGGATGTCACGGATACTATAAAGAGCGTCGAGGACGAGGGCGTCAAGATCGTCGACTTCTCGCTCGCGATGCCCGACGACGCCGACGAAACCTCGAGCGCGCGTATCGTCGTCAACGCGACGTGTGAGGAGAAGCTTGAACAGGCTGTCGAGGCGATAGACGGTGTCTGCGACCGGAAGGAACTCGTCAAGATGCAACCCATAGGGGTGGTCTGAGTGGTACGTGTAGCCCTTGTCGGATTCGGTGCCGTGGGACGCGGGTTCGCCGACGCCGTCCTCGGCGGTGCGCCCGTAGACGTTGACGTGGTTCTTGTCGCTGACTCGTCGTCCGTCGCGGTAGACGGAGACGGCTTGGATCTCGCCTCGGTCAAGAAACGTAAGGAAGACGAAGGCGTCGTCGGCGACGGCGAGGATACGGTCGGCGCTCTCGAAGAAGCCGAGTACGACGTGCTTGTGGAGGCAAGCCCGACGACGCTCGGCGACGCCGAACCCGCGTTCGGTTACATGATGACGGCGATAGACAACGGGGCGCACGTCGTAACGTCGAACAAGGGACCGTTGGCTATGCGGTACGCCGAACTCATGGAGAAAGCCGACGAGGCGGGCGTCGAGGTACGTATGGAGGGTGCCGTCGGGGGAGCTATACCGACGATAAACACCGTACGCGAGTCGCTCGCGGGCGACGACGTTTCAGGGGTACGCGGTATACTCAACGGAACCTGCAACTTCATACTCACACGTATGCTTGAAGAGGGTCTGACCTACGAGCACGTCCTCGGCGAGGCTCAGGACATGGGTATCGCAGAGTCCGACCCGACTTTCGATGTCGAAGGTATCGACACGGCGCTCAAATGCGTCATACTTTCGAACGTCCTTTTCGAGGGTGAAAGAACCCTCGACGACGTTGACGTAGACGGTATCACGGAGGTAACCCCCGACTCGCTACGTCTCGCGCGCGAGTCGGGACACGTCGTCAAGTTAGTCGGTGAGGTTTCGGAGGACGCGCTCAGCGTCGCGCCGCGTCTCGTACCCGAAGGGCACGCACTCGACGTGGGTGGGACGCTCAACGTCGTATCCTTCGATGCGGATCTCGCGGGCGAGGTGACCGTAACGGGACACGGCGCGGGGAGTTCGGAGACGGCAAGCGCACTCGTGAGCGACCTCACAGCCGTCGTGAGGAAGTCGTGAACGTAGATCTGTCGAACGTCCTCGAAGAACGCGTCGACGGCGGTCTTACACGCGACAAAGTCGCCGAGAGCGGCGCGGACGAGGTCGACGTGCCGGAGAACGTCGCGCGTCTCCCCGAACGCACGGACGCCGGAGAGATAGCCGAGGCGGGCGCTCGTCTCGCCGAGAGGTTCGATGCTTTCGTTAACATAGGCATCGGGGGTAGCTCACTCGGTGGTGCGACGGTTGTCGACGCACTCGCCCCCGACGCGCCGGTCTACTTTGTCGACAACGTCGACCCCGACGCTCTGGCGCGCCTCCTCGACAGTGTTCCCCTGAGGGACACCGTCTTCAGCGTCGTGTCGAAGAGCGGACGTACAGCCGAGACGGTTGCTAACTACGCCGTCGTACGTGACGCGTTACGCGAGGCGGGCGTAGAGCCGTCCGAGAACACCGTCGTTACAACCGGCGAAGCTTCACCTCTCCGGGATGCCGATACGCGCGCAACATTCACCTTCGCAGACGTTCCCGGACGTTACTCGGCGCTCTCTACGGTCGGTCTTCTGCCCGCGGCTTTCGCGGGTGTCGATGTCGAGTCGGTCGTCCGGGGCGGCGAAGATGGGGCGGTGGAACGGGACGCGGGCGTACTCGACGACGCAGGACGCGCCCTAGGAGCGACGAACCATCTCCTCGGCGAAGGCGGCGTACGCGCGTCGGTGATGATGCCCTACGCCGAGAGGCTCGAAACCTTCGCCGACTGGTACGTCCAGATATGGGCGGAGTCGCTCGGCAAGGACGGAACCGGACAGACGCCGGTGCGTGCGGTCGGTGCGACCGATCAGCACTCGCTCCTCCAGCTACTCGTCGACGGTCCGGGGGACAAGCTCGTTACGTTCGTCGACCCCGGTGGGAGCGAAGACGGCTTCGTCGTCGAGGACGAGGGCTACCTCAACGGTGTTTCGCTCGACGAACTCCGCTCCGCCGAACTCGACGCTACACGGGCATCCCTCGTGCGCGACGACGTGCCGAACGTACGTGTCGAACTCGACGGCGTGACGCCGGAGGAGGTTGGCGAACTCCTGTACACGTACGAGATAGCGACCGTCGTCGCAGGAAGGCTTGCGGGCGTCAACCCGTTCGACCAGCCCGGTGTCGAATGGGGGAAACGCGCGGCGCGCGGTGCCCTCGGCGACGACTCCTGCGCCGAAGAGCGTGAGGTCGTCGGTTCGGTTAAGGAAACCCTTTTGCGGGTATAGGGGCAATCTTAGACAAGACGCATTTCAGCGTCGTCGCTATGATGATAAAGAGACAGGTGGACGGTACAACGACACAATCGCCCCGGAGTTCAGTATGGTAGACGACGAGAACCCCGACGGGTACGACGGGACGGAGACGGACGCGGTACGGTCTCCGAAGAGGGAGGGTTTTCTGACGGACGAAAGAAGGGAGAAGCTCGGGGATCTCGGGATAGCCGTCGGACTCGCCGTCGGCGGCATGGGCGTCGGACTCGTCGCCACAGTCATCGTAATATCCGTGGTGGCGGTCGCAGACCTCGGTCTTTCGGATACTGCGAGAAACATCGTGCTCATGCTACCCCTGCAGATAGGCGGTCTCGCGGGAACCGCGGTCGCCTTCCTGTGGATCACCGACCGTGGCTTCGGCTACGTCCGTCTACGGAAGCCGTCGCTCAAACATCTGGGTATCGCATTCGGTAGCATCTTCGCCATGTTAGCCGCCGTGGTCGCCGTGACCGTCGTCATCGAATCACTGGGTCAACAGGCGGCGGATCATGCGACGACACAGCAGATAGAGTCGGATCCGCGTCTCGCGCTCTACATGGTACCGCTCGCGCTCCTCGTCATAGGACCGTGCGAGGAGCTTCTTTTCCGCGGCGTAATACAGACGAAGCTAACCGAGTCGTTCGGCACACGCGGGGGTGTCGTCGTCGCAAGCGTTGTGTTCTCGGCGGTACACGTGCCGTCGTACGGCGGTCTCAGCGCGGGTCTGAACCAGCTTGCTATAACACTCGGCGTCCTTTTCAGCCTCGCTATCATACTCGGCGCTGTGTACGAGAAGACCGACAACCTCGCCGTCCCTATCGTTGCACACGGATTCTACAACGCAGTCCTGTTCGGTATCACGTACATAGGGACGCAGTACGCCGATGAACTCGAACAGGCGACCGCCGTCCTCTGACCGAAAGGGACTTACTATACGGCGACAAGTTTCGTGAAAGGTGTTCCAATGGACATAGAAGAAGTAGTTTCGACGGAGTACAAGACGTTCGAACCCGACGCAAGGGCTTCCAAAATAAAGGGCTTCTTCCAGGAGTCGGGTGAAGAAGCCGTGGTTGTCGAAGGCGACGGATACAGAGGCGTCGTAACGCGCAGGATGCTCATCTCGTCACACGTCAACCCTGACGAGAAGGCGGACTCTCTCGTCGGCAACCCGCCGCGCGTCGGTCGGCGCGAGGACGTGCGCGAGACGGCGCGCCTCATGGTCGAGAGCGACTTCAAGTTTCTCCCGGTTGAGGAGGGTAACGACGTGGTAGGCGTAGTAACCGCAAACGACCTCCTCCGCAACGTTAACTCGCAACTGAACGTCCTGTCTGTGGAGGATGTCTACACGCAGGATCTCATAACCGTCACGCCCTCCACAACGGTCGGACGTATAATCAATATATTCCGTGAGAACGCGGTTTCGCGCGTGCCGGTCGTCGACGGTGGTCTCGAAGGCATCGTCTCTCTGTACGACATACTCGGTTTCAGCGTACGTGAGGAGAGGCGCGACAAGGGCGGCGGTGGAACGGGCAAGAGCAGGGACTCCAGCGGCGGTGTACAAGGCGGCTTCGGTCCGCGCCACGGCGACGCCGACAGGATGCTCGACATACCCGCGGAGGACGTTATGAACTCGCCCGTCGAGACGACGACAGCGGACGAACCGCTCGACGAGGCGACCGAACGTATGCTCAACCGCGACTTCTCGTCGCTGATCGTCGTGGGCGAAGACGGCGGTCCCTCGGGGATAATCACCAAGACGGACGTCCTACGTTCGTTGACATGGACGGACGAATCGCATATGGACGTTCAGATCTCGAACGTCGAGTTCCTCGAACCCATGTCGGCGGACGATGTCGCCGAGATGGTCGAGGAGGTCGCCGACAAGTACGCCGAGATGCAGGTGCTTCACGCACACGTCCATCTCAAACGCCACAAGGAGAAGATGCGGGGCAGTCCTTTGATACTCGCGCGCGTCGTCATCTACACCAACAAGGGACAGTTCGTCGTAAAGGGCGAGGGCTACGGTCCCAAGAACGCACTACGTATCGCACGCGACAAGCTCGAACGCCGTGTCCTCGAATCGAAGGGTGTTAGCCGGCAGGACAGGGACGCCGAACGTATGTTCAAGGAGATGGGCGGCTACCTGTAGCTACACGGATAGCGACGACGAGACAACGGAGCCTCCAACCCAGATGAGGAGGACGACGACGGAGAGGAAGAGGTAGGCTGTCTTCGACGGTTCCCGTATCGGCGCGTCGGCGTTGGTTCGTATCTCTTCGCCTATCATGTCTTAACCGACGCGCCGGGGCGTAATAAATCCGATCCTACTCCGTCAATCCGCCTACAGTATCTCCTTTACGGTACCGACGCCCTTGCTTCTCCCTTCGCGGAAGACGAAACGCTGACCTTCCTCAACGGCGTACGGGCGGAACTTGAAACGGACGCGTACGTCGTCGGTTTCACCCGGAAGGACGTTTCCGTTTTGGGGTTCGAAGACCGCCGCCTCCGAGGCGGTTTCGAGATGTACGACAGGCTCGTACCCCGAACGTATACGTGTGGGATGGTTTAGCACCATGACCTCGGCGCGGAACTCACGTACGCTTTCGCGCGGTTCGGAGGCGAGCAACATACCGCGCTCCACGTCCTCGTCGTCGACGTTCTTGAGAGCGATACCGACGATGTTACCGGGTTCGGCGCGGTCGACGCGGTGGTAGTGCATCTCTATCGAACGTACCTCGACCTCGCGGAACGAACCGTCGGGAGTGGGTCCGAGGTAGACGGTGTCGCCCGCCTCAACGGTGCCGTTCTTTACGGTGCCGCTTGCCACGGTGCCGACGCCCGTGACGTTGTACGTCCTGTCGACGTACATCTCGAAGCAGTCGCCTGCGCCGTCGTGTGTCTTGGGGAGACGCGACAGCATCTCATCAACGGTGTCGAATCCTTCAAGCGTAACGGCGCTCGTACGTAGAACGGGCACGACGACGCCCTCAGGGAGACGTTCGACAGCCGCGTCGATGCCGTTGTTGGCTACGCTGTACGGTACCTTACCTACGTTACGCAGGAGCTGTGCGACCTCCTTCTCGACCTCTTCGGCGCGTTCGTCCGTAACGGCATCGATCTTGGTGATGGCGACCATCGTAGGAAGGTCGGTGGCGAGGAGGACGCCGAGATGCTCACGCGTGACACGTGTGGGTCCGTCGTCAGCGGCGACGGCGACGAGACCGTAGTCGAGCTTCTGCCCCACGATACCACGTATCGTCGTACGTAGCCACGGTTCGTGTCCCACGGTGTCGACGAAGCTGACGAGTCTATCGGCGCTTCCGACGAGATCCGACTTCTCGCGTTTGGAGAGAGGGTTGTTCATACGTACGGGTTCGCCGTCCTCGAACCCGTAGACGCCGTACGACAGGTCTGCGGACAGACCGCGCTCTATCTCATGAGGCTGAACGTCGAGGTAGGCGCGGGTACCGCCGTCGCCGTCGTCGGCGCTTCCGGTGACGAGTGTGCCTACAAGGGTGCTCTTCCCGTGGTCGACATGCCCCGCCGTACCGACGACGATATGCTCCGTCTCGTCGCGCGCGTCGCCGACGGTTACGACTCCGACACGTCCGCCTTCGAGTTCGTGCGTCTCCACGTCGCGCACGACGGCGTCCGCCTCGGACGCAACCGTAGAAAGAACATCGACGGTTTCGTCGTACGTTTCCTCCGACACGCCCTTCAGCCCTCCGTCGTCGGTGACGCCAACGACGTAGACGGCGACGCCGTCGCCCGTTAAGACACGGTGACGCATCTGGGAGGCGAGAGACTCCAACCTACCGCGTTCGAGATGCGTCTCAGGTTCGAGACGCTCCTTGAACTCGATGTTTTCGCGCTCTCCGCCTTCGACGATTTCGAGGAGTTCAGAAGGCGGCATACGTGTGTTTCCTTTCGTTTCTCACCGCAGTCTTACTTGACGCCGTTACGACAAAAGCTTTCCGTCGGTTCGGGCGGCTGTCCGTCGGAAATGTCTATTGAGGGATGTCCGTCGGAAGCTACCCGTTGAGTGTTACCCGTCGAGAGCTATCCGTCGAGAACCTCATCGCGCGCACGACGGACAGCATCGTGGTAAGCCTCCTTCCGTTCGTTTAGCCCTTCCTGTAGCTCCATCAGGTCGTCGAGCAGAGGCTCGGCAACGTCCTCGGGAACCTGTATTTCACGCGCGATCCCCCAGTCGTCGGCAGGTAGCGAAAGAACCCCCGAACCGAGGTCGTACTTGGGGGCGTACCCCTCGACCGCGCGTGTCTCGACAGCGACCTCAGCGACACCGTCGCGCGGCTTGGCGCGGAGTGTAACCTCGTCACCGTCCTCGTCACCGTCGGTTTCGGGAACGAAGACGTACTCGTCGGTTTCGTCGACGGAGGGCGTCCCTTCGTCTTCGAGTATCTCGCGCGCCCTGAGTATGACCTTCTTGTCGTCCTCAAAAGCCTCGCGCTCGTCGTCGGTCATCTCGTCGCCTATCTCCTCACGTATCTCCGAGAGGTCGTCGCGGAGATCTTCAACCGCCTCGTCGGGGAGTGCGACCGTCTCGGCGTCGCCGTTCGACCTGACGTATCCCTGTATGTCGAGGACGAGCATACCGTCACGTGTTAGACCGCCGAGTTCGCCTGAGCGGTTGACCTCGTCTTCGCCGTCGTGTACCTCAAGCCTCCACCGGACGTACGCGTTGAACGCGTTCCTGTAAGCCCCCAGACGGAGAACACCGTCTTCCGTCTCGTACTCGTAGTCGTATTCGTGCAACTTGGAACCGATACGCACCTCGCCGACTTAGGCTTGACGCCGGAACGGAACTACGATACGTGCGCGGAACGTAACGCCGGCATGAACGTTCTCTCGATGCGGTGGGAGGATCTGCTGTTCGCACACTGGAGGGTCGAACCCGGTACCGTCGAAGCGAACCTACCCGGAGGCTTCGAGGTTGATACCTACGACGGCGCCGCATGGCTCGGTGTCGTGCCTTTCGTCATGCGTAACATACGTCCGCGCGGAACGCCACGGTGTCTCGGTCTCGACTTCGCCGAACTCAACCTACGCACCTACGTCCGTGTCGGCGGCGAGCGCGGCGTCTACTTCTTCAGCCTCGACGCCGACGATATACTCGGCGTCACGGGTGCGCGCCTCGGCTACGACCTGCCGTACTACAGGGCTAAGACGGATGTCGATACCGGGGACGGCGAGATACGTTTCGGCTCGTCACGGAGGGATCCGCGCGCCCCGTCCGCGGAGTTTGACGCAACGTACAGTCCGAAGGGAGAGGGGTTCGTAGTCGACGAAGGTTCGCTCGCCGAGTTCCTGACGGAGCGTTACGCCTTCTTCGTCGCCTCCGGCGATGGCGTTGTACGCGGCGAGATATCCCATCCACGGTGGAGGCTGTACGACGCCGACGCCGAGTTCAGAACCAACACACTGTTTGACGCGAACGGGTTCGGAAAGCCCGACGGCGATCCCCATCTTCTGTACGGCGAAGGCATCGACGTGACTGCGTCGGTTCCTCGCCGTATGTCGAGCGTCTGACGCAGGCTTATACGCGAGCGCACCTTACGCCGAGGCATGACACACACAGAGGGAAAGGACGCTATCGAAAGGCTGGAGAGCGAGATGAACGAGCTGAAACGTAAGATAGAGGAGAACCCGGACGAAGACGCCATGCTCAACCTCGCGCGCAAGATGCGGAGCGACCACGAGACGGTGCGCGAGGCGGTTCAGTACGCCGAGATACCTGAGAAGGACAGGAAGAAGCTTCTCAGACTCGTCAACGACCTATAAGGTCACGTACCGCGTCGCGTTTCCACCATGCGACACCCGCGACGCCGAGTACTATCACCACGGGTAGAACGGGCAGACCCCCTCCTCCGCCGCCGCTCGAAGCCGTAGCCTCGACGGGAACCCGGTAGGTGTCGGATATCTGTGACTCGTTTTGGGAGTCCTCGTACCTGAAGTCGACTGTCGCCGCGTACGTCTTGGGCGTCGCACCGCCTGAGACCGACAGATCGAAGGAGACAGTCGTCGTCTCACCGGGTTCGAGGCTCTGGACGTACGACTCGTCGCCGCCGTTGTCGAGCGGGTCGTCGGTGAACATTCTGGCTTGTATGTTACGCAGGGTTTCGCCCTTGACGTTGGTTACCTCGATCTCCGCGACGGTTGATGAGCCTGCGGGGATCGATATATCCGAACGTAGATCGAACTCGTCGCGTTCGGGGGCGACCTCGTACAGGACATCGACCGGCTGGCTGGTACGTCTATCGTCCTCAACATCCCTGTACTCAACGAAGACCGACGAACGGCGCGGTCCGCCGTCCGCCTCACCGTTAACCGCGACACGGTAGCTGAACCCCGCGGACTCACCGACCGACAGGTTGCCGACCGCGTACTCCGTCCGGCGAGGGTTGACGTTGTCTGTTTCGGGGTCGAAGACAACGACGGCGTTAGAGACGTTCCGCGGTCCCTTGTTCCGTATAACGCCCGTGAGGTCGCCGTCCTCGGCTACGCGTAGACCGCTTTCCACCTGGCTGACGCCGAAGCCCTGTTCGTTACCGACGGCGAGGCTGACCGTCGTAGCGGGCGACTCGTGCGTTACACCGCCGGGTGACTCGTACCTAACCGTAGCGTCGACGGGGTACGAGGCTGATGTAACGTCAGAACCAGCGCCCGCGGTGACGGAGACGCGCGTAGCCTCGCCCGACGCGAGGCTGTCGGCTATGCTAACCGTCTTGGTCGGCTGTCTCGTCTCTAACCCGCCGAAGAAGACGCCCGTCTCGTCGGCGGTTAGGGTTACGCGCGGGTTACGCGCCGTCTTCACGCCCGTGTTCTCAACACGCAGAACGTAGTCGGCGCTGTCACCCGCTATAACCTCGGATCGGACGGCTTCGACGGAGAAACGCGCGTCGTCCTCGACGACGAGCGTTACGTACTCCACCTCGTCGGTAGAGAAGTCGCTGTACCGCGTCTGACCGCCGGAGGTGCGCTCCGCAAGCCGCGTGTAGTCGTAGCTAACCGTGACAGGAACGCGGTACGTCCCCGCGTCGAGTTCGTCGCTGATATCGAAGGTGAAGCGTATCGGTTCGGCACCGCCTTCGGGAACCGAACCCACGAGAACGGGTCCCGAACGTATCTCCAGCCCGTCGGGCAGGCGGCTGTTATCGATCTCGAAACGGACGTTACGCGCCGTCGTCACGCGTCGTTCAAGATCGCTCGGTCCCGCGCGTGTGATATCGCCGCTGTTTGCGACCTGTACGGTAACCGTCTGTGTCGTCCCCGTCTGTATACGGTTGTCGGAAGCCGCGAGTTCTATCTCAGGGTTTCCGGTGACCTGAGCAGTATCGGTACCTTGGCTGATCGACTGAGCCGAGACAGCGGGTAGAACGAAGAGCGACATTACGAGCAGGGACGCCAGAACGAGACGGTTATTCATGCCTACCACTGTCCTCAAAACAACAAAAGGTCTTCGTCTTAGACGCCGGTCAGACAAGATGGTCGGCTATCTCGTCACCGAGGACGGTTCCGCAGAAGTCGCAACGCATCTCGCCGTCACGTACGTCGAAGACGGTCTCGACGGGTTCGCGCGAGTTGGTGATACAGTTGGGGTTGGGGCACGACAGGACACCGCGTATCTCGTCGGGCATCGATACCTGATACTTCTCACGCACCTCGTAGTCACGTACGACGTTTACGGTCGCATCGGGCGCGATGAGAGCTATGACGTCCGCCTCTGTCGAGTCTATCTCCGTATCCTCGACCTTGACGATATCCTTACGTCCCATCGCGTCGCTGGGGACGTTCATGGCGACGCTAACGACGTCGCGCGTCGACGAATCGACTCCGAGGACACGCAGGACGTTCAACGCCTGTCCCCGCGGTATGTGGTCGACGACCGTACCGTTCCGTATGGGACGTATCTTTAGCTCCTCCATCTACATCACCGTGTCGAGTACAGCCATGCGCACCGGCACGCCGTTGTGCGCCTGTTCGAAGTAGTGGGCGTGCTCCGTCTCGTCGACGCCCGGCGCTATCTCGTCGACGCGCGGAAGAGGATGCATGAGAACGAGGTCGTCGCGCGCGGATTCGAGCGTCTCGGTCGTAACGCGGTACTCGCCCGCTACCTTCTCGTACTCCTTCTCATCAGGGAAACGCTCCTTCTGTATACGTGTCGCGTACAGGACATCGAGGGAGCCTACAATACCGTCGATAACCTCCACCTCGTCGAACTCCACGCCCGCGCGTTCGAGTTCTGTACGTACGTTTTCGGGTACACGGAGCGACGGGGGCGAGACGAACGTTACACGCGCGCCGAACTTAGCCAGCGCGAGCGCGAGCGAGTGAACCGTCCGTCCGTACTTGAGATCACCCATGATACCGACGTGTAGGTCGCCGAGCGACGCGTCGACGTTCTCACGTACTGTATACAGGTCGAGAAGAGTCTGTGTCGGATGGTGTCCGGCACCGTCGCCGGCGTTTATGACAGGAACGTCCACAAACTGAGATGCGAGTCGGGGAGCGCCCTCACGCGGATGGCGTAGGACGAGGGCGTCGGCGTAGCCCTCTACGACACGCACGGTATCGGCGAGCGTCTCGCCCTTCTGGACGCTCGAAGAGTCGACACTCCCCATGTCGACGGTGTCGCCGCCGAGACGTTTCACCGCGGCGTCGAAGCTCATACGCGTCCGTGTCGAAGGCTCGAAGAACAGCAGACCGAGCACGCGTCCGCTGAGCGCGTCCGACGGTCCGATCGTAGAGGCGCGGTCAAGAAGCCGGAGTATGTCGTCCTTCGACATACTCTTGGTGTCTATGATATCCATATCTCTATCCGTCGGTGGGAGGCACGCCGCGATAAAAAACCCTGTGTTCGCGTCTCAGGTTACGAGATCGAGCATCGCATCGCGTGGCGACTCGGACTTGACGACGCCGCTCGCAACGAGAACGCCCTCCGCGCCGAGTTCGAGCGCCGACTCAACGTCGTCACCCGACGTTATCCCCGCGCCGCAGAGAACGGGTGTGTCGCTGACCTCAGAGACACGGTCGACCGTGTCGGTGATTATATCGGGGTCAGCCTTGCTTACAGGCGTTCCCGTACCGATTAGCTCCGGCGGTTCGACGGCGACAGCGTCGGGTTCAAGCGCCGCAACCGCGGCGGACTGTGCAGGGTTGTTGGCGCAGACGACGGTTTCGAGCGACACGTCGCGTGCGGCGTTCAGGGCGTCATCGATACCGGCGAGACGTAGACGGCGCTCCGAATGGTTGAGGAGCGTCCCCGTCGCACCGGCGCGCGCGATCGCGCCGGGATGTATCGCGCCCGTACTGCTTCCGTATCCGATACCGTCAACGCCCTGCGCGAACGTCTCGACACCCGTCTCTGCGACGGCGCGCAGGTCGACCGCCTGTGGGGCGACGGCGACACGCACACCCGTCTCGTCGGCAACGTCGCGCGCCGCTTCGGCGACACGCACGGCGGCGTCTCCTGTCCCCGCCTCGTACGTCTTGAGGTTGACGAGGAGGAACATCAGTCCTTACGCTCGATTATGTCGCCGACGGTGTAACCGCCCGACGAGCCTTCGGAGTCCCAGTCCTCGCCGCTCACCTCCTCTGTGAGCGAGACGCCGAGTTCGGATTCGAGCTTCGTACGTACATCCTCGTCGGGGCGCATCTCGCCGCGCTCTATCTTACGTATGAGGCTGAGCTTCTCGTTGAGTTCGTCGGCGAGTTCCTCCTGTGTCGTACCCGTGTTCTCGCGCGCGTTACGTACACGGCTGTCGTAGTCGGGCGCGAGCGTCCCCATCTCGTCGAGAGGGTCGTGCGACGGTCCGCCGCCCGAAGAGGGTGGCGACTGTTTGGTCTTCCCTCCGCCACCGGCTGAGTCGGAGGCTCCGGTGCCGGAGGATTCGTTGGTCTTCTCGCGCTCCTCGTCGTGCAGAACGGTACCGAACTCCGTACAGTTCGAGCATACCTCAAGCTGTGTACCCTCGGTCTGTATCGTCGTCGGGTCGTCGGTATCGGCACCGCACATCTCACACTGCAAGATTGTTCACCGTCGGTACAAACGACGCAGACGCGTAAAGTGGTTTCGGCTGTTCGTCGGGGACGGAAAACGGTTTAAGCCGCGAAACAGAGATACCAGCCGTGGTAAACCTGCTTATCCGCGCCGTCTGGTTCGTACTCGTGGGTATCTGGGCGACGCCGCTCCTGCTTTACGTCGCGTGGCTCTGCAACGTGACCGTCGTCCTACTGCCCGTCGGTGTAAAGCTTATAAACTACGCGCCTTTCGTTGCGTCGCTTAAGCAGACGGACGAACGCGTCGAGATGAACGGCGGTGAGGCGCAGGCATCGCTGCCCGTACGCGCCGTCTACTTCGTCCTCATCGGATGGTGGCTAAGCCTTCTATGGATAACCGTCGCGGCGTTCTTCACCGCCTCGGTTATCGGCTTCCCTATTGCGGTTACGATGTACTCGTCGCTACCGTACGTGACATCGCTGTACAGGATATGAGCGGACGACCGTTCCGTCTTACCGCGTAATCTTCTCGCGGCTGACGGCGATACTCCCCGGAGTTATGATAACCTGATCGTCGCCTTTCTGGACGATGTCGCCGCCAACCTCGTCGGCAACCTTACGGAACTCCTCCATGAGGCTCTCGAAACGTTTGTCGTTCGACGCGAAATGCGATATGTCGGCGAGGACTATGTCCCCGTCGTAGACGAGATCCTTGACATCCATGACGCCTTCCTGTCCCCGGAGTTCAGCTATATGTACGTGCCGGCGTACCTCCGGGCTTGCGACCTCGTCCTCATACTTTTCGAGGTCGAGTTCCTCGTACTCGTCGGCTGTCCGCCGGTTCCCCTGTCCCAGAATTTTCTCTACTATGCTCATGCCGGAAACGTCTCCGTTCCGACTAATAACTCTTCGTCAGACGTACGTCGTGCGTCCTAAGGCTCGAACCCCCAGAGTTCGTCGCCGACGTGGTAGACGGACTCCACGACACGTCCTTCGTCCCCCGTCATACCGTCGCCGTCGGCGAGCGCGTGCCCGACCGCGAGCGGCTTTCCGTGGTTCTCCTCGACGACGACGACGAGATCGCCCTTCCGGATCCCGGTGTCCGCCTCGACGACCCCGGGTCGCATAACGTCAGCGCCGTTGGTGACGAACTCGACAGCGCCCGCGTCAACGGTGACGAGCGCCTCGTCGGGTTCGAGTGCGAGAGCGCCCTGTACGGTCACGAAGTATTCACCGTCGATACGTACGACGAGAGGTTCGCCGTCGACGAGGTACAGGTCGGGTCCGTCGTCAACCTCCGCCTCCTCTATGCTAGCGCCTTCCGAGGGTGCGACGCCGAGAGCGTCGCGTATACCGTGCCGTACCTCGTCGGCTTCGTCGTCGCGCAGATGGTGCCGGGAACGTATCTCCATACACGCGACGGGTAGACGCAGGTGGTTAAACGTTCCGTCCGGCGGGGTTCGGGGCGGTGTTCAGATAAGGAATGAATGAAGATAGAGGCGTGACGTTTTCTGAGTGTTCATGTCCAAAAACGCACGCCTCGATAGGGATATAGACGCGATTGAGTTAGGTTTTGTGGAACGAGAAGCGACACCCAAGTTTGCTATGAAGCTCGGTATTCAGATGCATTTGGCTGGCTTATCGCTATCGAATACCGTCGCTATCCTCGAAAGTTTGGGTGTCGAGCGCGTACGTTCGACCGTCCATAACTGGGTGCATAAGGCAGATTTACAGCCTGACGACGACATAGCCCCGAATCAAGTTGCGGTAGACGAAACCGTGATTCGACTCAACGATGACTTGTACTGGCTGTATATGGCTGTCGATCCCGACACTAACGATGTTCTCCACACCAAGCTTCAACCAACAAGAAACCACTATACAGCGAAAGATTTTACGCTGGAACTCATCGAGAAACATGACCTAGACGAGAGCCTGTTTCTCGTTGATGGTCTACCTTCTCTTCATGATGCCTGTCGGTACCACTCACTCCGATTTCAGGTGACGAAACATGGAAATCGGAACTCCGTAGAACGTGTCTTCAGAGAAGTAAAACGCCGTACCAATGCCTTCTCCAACTCCTTCAGCAACGCTCACCTCCGAACAGCCGACGACTGGCTTAAGTCGTTCAGCTTCGCTTGGAATATGCTTATCTGAACACTACCGGGTTCGGAGACAAAACGGTTATAGGTAGGGGAAACGTCTCTGGGAACACGATGGTTGGAACCGGAACACCGAGCAAGGGCAAGAGGCAGAAGAAGACACACGTGAAATGTAGACGTTGTGGGGAGAAGAGCTACCACACGACGAAGAAACGTTGCTCCAACTGCGGATTCGGCAAGTCCTCGGAGCAACGGTCGTATAGCTGGGAGAATAAAGCAGGCGACAGTTAGACAGAACAGATGGAGGAGAAATGCGGCGTCGTCGGTATAAGTCTCGAAGAAGGCGACGCCGCGCTCCCGACGTACTACGCCATGTACGCCCTCCAGCACCGTGGGCAGGAGGGCGCGGGTATAGTCACCCACGACGGATTCCAGCAACATTCTGAGAAGGGTCTGGGTCTCGTCGCGGAGGTTTTCGACGACGATGACGTGGAACATCTTCCGGGACGTGCATCGATCGGGCATCTGCGTTACCCGACGGCGGGCGAAATAGACGAACGTTCGTGCCATCCGTACACTGTCACGTCGAAACGCGGTTCGTTGGCGCTCGCGCACAACGGCACTCTCGTCAACACCGACGAGGTACGCGCCGAGTTCGAGGAACGCGGACATACGTTCTCGACCAACTCCGACACGGAGGTTATGGTTCACGAACTCGCGTCTAACCTCGTAGAGGACGGCTTGCTTGACGCTATCAAGCGTACGATGAAACGTATACGCGGCGCGTACTCTCTCACCCTCATGCACGACGACCGTGTCGTGGGCGTCCGCGACCCGCTCGGCGTACGTCCTCTCTGCATAGGAAAGCTCGACGACGGCTATATACTCGCGTCCGAGTCGGTGGCTATCGACGTACTCGACGGCGAACTCGTACGCGACGTACGTCCCGGCGAGGTCGTCGTGCTCGACGAGGACGGGGGCGGTTTCGAATCACACCGACTTTTCGACGAGGTTCCTGCGCACTGCTTCTTCGAGTACGTCTACTTCTCGCGCCCCGACTCGACAATAGACGACCGCCTCGTCTACGACGCGCGGCGCGAGATGGGACGTCTGCTGTACGAGAACCACGGCGTCGAGACGGATATAGTCTCGCCGGTTCCGGACTCAGGACGCGCCTTCGCAAGCGGGTACGCAGAGGCGGGCGACCTCGAATACTCGGAGGCGCTGATGAAGAACAGGTACGTCGGACGTACGTTCATAATGCCGACACAGGACGCGCGCGAGACGGCTGTACGTCTCAAGCTCAACACGATGGACTCGAACATCGAGGGGAAGAGCGTGACGCTCATAGACGACTCGATAGTGCGCGGCACGACGTCGCGCCAGCTCGTAAAGCTTCTGCGCGAAAGCGGCGCGTCGGAGGTGCATTTCCGCGTCGGCTCACCGCCTATCGTCGCACCGTGCTACCTCGGTATCGACATGGCGTCGCGCGACGAACTCATGGCGAGCGACAAGGACGTGGACGAGATACGCGATGAGATAGGCGCGGACTCTCTCGAATACCTGAACGTTGACGACATCTCGGAGGCGCTCGACATGCCGCGAGGCGAGATGTGTACCGGATGCGTCACGGGTTCTTACCCCGTCGATGTAGAGGGCGAGACGTGTGAACGTACGAAGGACGGTAGCAGGGCGGGCGCGGACTGAGGCGCGTTCAGCCGACACAGCCGATAAACAGCCTCTTACCGTCGCGGCGTTCGACGTACCAGCCTTCCTTTCCGCAGTCGGTGCATACGAACTTCTCCTGTTTGCTCAGTCTCCCTTTGCTCTTCTCCTTACTGAGTTCGCCGCCGCAAGTACAGCTTAGTGACATACCAATTACGTGGTTACGAACGCGTCCCGTATATAGATTGCGCGGTTCGGGTTGCAAAAGAGATAAAACGGTACGCCCGAAGGCGGAAACATGGAAGACGATAGGAACGAAGACGTGTCAGAGAGAGCGCGAAAATGGGGAACGGTGGCGCATCTCTCGGCGTTCGCAGGGCTTGTCATTCCTCTGGGTAACGTTCTCGGACCCTTCGTCATTCTACTTCTCACGAAGGGCGATGACGAGGGTGGGTTCGGCGAGTCGAACGCGCGCGAGGCACTCAACTTCCAGATTACGGTGACGTTAGCCGTCCTCTCGCTCGCCGTCCTCGTGTTTGTCTCGACCCTAGTAGGTATCGCGTTCGTAGCACTCCCGGGCATCGCCGTGACCGGAAGCCTGATGACGGTTACCGGAGCCATCGTACTGCTGAGCCTCGTCTTTGTGGTCAAGGCGGCTATCGAGGCGAGCGAGAGGAGGTCATACAGCTATCCGTTCTCGTACGAATTCGTCTAACCGACTGCACCGAATACGAAAGCTTAAACTTACGCGTTGGGATAGTACAGGACGCGCGTGGGTAGCCAAGCCAGGCCAACGGCGCAGCGTTGAGGGCGCTGTCGTGTAGACGTCCAAGGGTTCAAATCCCTTCCCACGCACTGAGCGAACGAGTTCTACGAGTGAACGAAGGAGTAACGCAGTCTTTCCGACAGCCGAGACGCGTCCGAATCCTCAGGACTGAGCCGCGGATGCCGCCTCTGCGACGAGTTCGTTTCTGTCGTTCTCGTAGCCTGCAAGGACGTTGCGGGCATCGTCGGTACCGAGCGACCGCAGGGCGCGCGCGGCGCTCATACGTACAGTCTCCTCCGTCTCTTCCTCAAGAACCGTTCCGAGCTTGTCGGTGACGTTCGCGTCCTCAGCTTCTCCTATACGCGCGAGCGCCTCAGCCGCGGTTCCGCGTACCTCCGAGGAGTCGCTGTCGAGGGTCTGGACGAGTAGGTCGACGGCTTCGGGATCGCGTATACGTCCCGCTGTTTCCGCCGCCTTCGCGCGCACATGGGGCTGGAGCTTTCTCTCCGGGTCGAGTAGTTCGAGTATCTTGTCGGTCGCCCGTTCGCTTCCGATACGTCCGAGGGCGTCCATCGCCTCCATACGTGTATCGTTGTCGTTGACCTCGTCAAGAAGGACATCGACGGCTGATTCGTCGCCGATACGTCCGAGCGCCTCTACAAGTTCGAGGCGCATGAAAACGGTGTCGTAGCCCTGTATCCGTAACGCTTCGATTACGGGTTCGGGGTTCTTCTCCGCCTTGAAACGTTTTAGACCTGAGAGTTCGGGCGGAAACTCGGTAAAGTCGTTGTCGTAGAAGCCGAGTTCCTTGAGCCTGTCCTTGGTGGTCTTCTCCTCCTCTTCTTCGTCCTCCGTTTCTTCGTCGTCTTCCGCCTCGTCTTTCTCGTCGTCTTCTCCGTCCGATGGCTCTTCAGAGTCGTCGTCCTCGGTTTCTTGATCCTCTTCTTCGTCGCCCGTCTCATCAGTCTTTTCCGTCTCGTCTTCCTGCTCCGGTTCGTCTTCTCGCTCCGCCTCATCATCTTGTTCTACTCCATCGTCCTCTTGCTCCGCTCCGTCGTCCTGTTCCGGTTCGTTTTCCTCATCTTCGCCGTCTGAGCCGTCTTTTTCCCCCATGTCCCCCGCGTCATCACCGTCCTCGACAGCCTCCGGTGACGATTCCCTCCCCTCACCGTCGATCCCGACAGCCTGTTCTATCCAGTCCTCGGCTTCCGACTCGGACGTTTCGGCGGCTTCGGAGACTTCTCCGGGTTCGGCTTCGGAGAGTTCGGCGACGTTTTCGAAGCCCGCGTCACGGAGACGGTCGGCGTACGTGGATCCGATGCCGTCGATATCTTCCAAGGGGTTGGTCATGATCGGAGTACCGTCGGACGTGACAAGTATCTTGCCTTAGAACGGGGACTCTATCTCCATCGCGGTTCCGTCTCCACCGGTGCCGATCTCAACCGTTTCAACGTTGTCGACGGAGCGCGGGAGCTTGTTACGTATCGCCGACATCGTCGAGTCGGAGATACCGCATCCGGAGCAAGAGCCTTCGAGGCTGAGACGGAGACGACCCTCGCTCTTGTCGATTTCCTCTATGACCGCCTTCCCTCCGTGACCCTGTATCTGGGGGAAGTTACGGTCAAGGAACTCGTGGACACGTCCTTCGAGGCTGTCGTCGTACTCGTCGCTGTCCTCGACCGACGGCGTCTCGACGCTAAACCCCGCGCGTCCGTTCTCCACGACGTAGTCGAGCGTGCATCCGTCGACCGCCGCCGCTGACTCCTTTTCGACGTAGACGGGTACGTCGTTGTCATCGACTGTTACCTGGTCGGTGCCCGCGGACGCGGAGAACTCCAACGCGTAGGACGCCTCACCGTCGGCGTAGTCGACGGAGACGGTTACTCCGTGTCCGTCCATACCGCGTTCTTTGAGGAGGGTTCGTATCTCGTCCTCCGCCTTACGGGTCACGTCTACCTGTATCTCGTCCGTCATAGATTAGATTCGTTGCCGAAGCCTAAAAGCTTCACGGGCGCAGGCGCGCGAACTCCTCTTCGAGTTCGTCGGGTGATATAGGCGGAGAACACGTAAACGAACGGCAGACGTAGCCGGTGCCGTCACTGCTCGCGTCACGTCCTTTCCATACGGGCGCGTCTACGAAACGTTCACCGAACTCATGGGCGAGAGCTTCGTCGGTGGGCGGACGCGGGGCGATGAGACCGCCCGCGGTGTACGTATCGGCGAGTGCGTCGCGCCACGCACCGTGTTCGTCGACGGGGACGACCTCGGACGGATCGACGAGACGGTTTGCGGCGAGAACCGTCGAACCGTGTCCGACGGGACGGCGCTCGGCTTCAGGGACGAGGGCTTCGACGGCTTCGCGCGCCGGTTCCTCGAACGAACCGTCGAACGACGACAGTGCGACGAGAACGTCGACAGCGACACCCGCGCTCGCGGGCGTCGACGTATCCGTGGTTTCGCGTGGGCGCGTGACGAGTTCCTCACCCGACTCAGGCGTGTAGTACAGGGTTCCGTCGTCGAGGAACTCGTCAAGGATCACGTTTCCGAGTTCGAGCGCGAACCTGAGTGCGTCGGCGTCGCCCGTGGCGCCGAAAAGATCGAGCGCGCCGCGTGCGACGAAGGCGTAGTCGTCGAGGTAGCCGTCGACCTTCACCTCGCCGTCCTTGTAACGGCGCGACAGCCTTCCGTCGTTCCAGAGAGTACCGCGTACGAACGACAGGGCGTCGTCTGCGAGTTCGGCGTAACGGTCGTCAAGTACGACACTGCCGTTTGCGAGGGCGGAGACGGTGAGACCGTTCCACGAAGCGAGAATCTTCTCGTCGCGGTCAGGACGCGGACGTTCCTCCCTGACCTCGCGCGCCTTCTCGCGTACGTCTTCGAGCCTCTCACGTACCTCGCCAGCCGTCTCGTCCCTGTCGTCGGCAATCTCCTCGACGGAACGCGAAGCCGTAAGGACGTTCCGCCCCTCAAAGTTACCCTCGTCGGTGACGCCGTAACGTTCGGTGAACAGCGGTGCGTCGTCTCCGACGGCGTCACGTACCTCGTCGGGTGTCCAGACGTAGAAAGCGCCCTCGACGCGTTCGCCGTCGCGTTCGCTCTGTGCCGACAGCGTGGAGTAGAAGCCGCCTTCGGGCGCGCGCATCTCGCGTTCGAGGAAGTCGAGCGCGCGACGCGCGGGGTCGGCGTAACGTTCGTCGTCCGTAACCCGGTGGAGTTCGAGAAGCAGACGCGTTATCTCTGCGTTGTCGTAGAGCATCTTCTCGAAATGCGGCACCGTCCAGTCCTCGTCGGTGCAGTACCTGTGAAAACCGCCGCCGACGTGGTCGTGTAGACCGCCGCGTACCCACGCGTCCGCCGTCTCCGTCGCCACATCGAGGAAGACGCCCCGGTCGGTACGTTCGTGAGCGCGCAGGAGAACGTCGAGACGCGTCGGATGCGGGAACTTCTGTCCGCCACCGAATCCGCCGTACGTCCGGTCGGCTTCGTCGACGAGAGCGCCCGCGGCGGTTACGATGAGGTCGTCGCCGGGTTCGTCGCTCGCCGACCCGACACCCGTCTCCGACGGCTCTATACCCTCCGTCCATTCGTCTGCGCGGCTCTCGATCTCGTCGCGTCTGTCCTCCCACGCCTCGGTGACGGAGTCCAGAACCTCGTCGAACGACGGCGTGCCGCGCCGGGGTTCGTCGGGGAAGTAGGTGCCGATGAAGAAAGGGCGTCGGTCGGGCGTCAGGAAGGCGGACAGGGGCCAGCCACCGCGTCCGGTCGTCATCTGGCAGACCTTCTGGTAGACGCTGTCGACATCGGGACGTTCCTCGCGGTCGACCTTGATCGGGACGAAGCCCTCGTTCAGAAGACGCGCCGTCCCGTCGTCCTCGAACGACTCCTCCTCCATGACGTGACACCAGTGGCAGGCTGAGTAGCCGATGCTGAGGAAGATAGGAACGTCGCGTTCGCGCGCCTCCTCAAACGCTTGGTCGTCCCACGGATGCCAGTCGACGGGGTTGTCGGCGTGCTGTTGGAGGTACGGGCTTTTCTGATCGGTGAGACGGTTGGTCATACCGACCGTACGTCCTCCACGCCTAAATACCGTCCCACTCGTCGCATGAGCGTACTGTCACACGCTTATCCGTAGCCGTACCTCTCGGTCGCGCCGCAGTCGAGACACCGCACGACGACGTGTTCGTCTTGGGGACGTAGACGGACACGCGCGTTGTCGCCCGGAACGAGATGGGCACCGCACGAACCGCAGAAACGGCGTTTAAGATGCGACGGTATACGGACGCGTTCGCTCGTCGATATCTCGCGTGCGCGCTCGACGTATCTCGTCGCGCGTTCGGGGTCATCCCCGTGAACCTCGTCGGCGAGTTCGAACAGACGCTCGATACGTTCGCGGGCTAACGACACACGCGGTCTTTGTCGCCCCGTCTAATTACGTTTCGTTTATACCGTCGGCGCGCACGTCTCACGTATGCTTTTCGTAACGAGCAACCCCGGTAAGGCGCGCGAGGCTGAGGAGATTCTCGGTGAGAACGTCGAACGCGTCGACTACGATTACGCCGAGATACAGTCGGGATCGCTCGTCGAGATAGCAGAGGAGGGCGTCCGCGACGCATACGGGGAGTTCGGTGAGCCTTGTTTCGTCGACGACTCGGGCTTGTTCATCGAAGGCGTAGGCGGCTTCCCCGGACCCTACTCTTCGTACGTCTACTCGACCCTCGGTGTCGATGGCGTCCTACGCGCTATCGAAGACGTGGAGGACAGGTCGGCGCGTTTCGACTGCGCCGTTGCGTACCACGACGGGGAAGACGTACGGACGTTCGAAGGTACCGTAGCGGGACGTATCGCACAGGAGCCTCGTGGCGACGGCGGATTCGGCTACGACCCCGTCTTCGAGGTCAAGGACGACGACCAAGGACGTACGTTCGCCGAGATGTCGCCCGAAGAGAAGAACGCCGTCTCACACCGACGGCGTGCGTTCGAGTCTTTCGCCGACAGGTACCAACAGGATTAAAACCGCCGGTCGAGAACGGCGTAACATGGCACGTATGCATACACGGAGGCGCGGATCGAGCGCCTCGGACAAGCCGGTGACCGATGAACCGCCGGAGTGGAGCGCCGATGACGCCGATGCAGTCGAGGAACGCGTCGTCGAACTCGCCGAGCAAGGTCTTACGGCGGCGGAGATAGGTGTAGAGCTACGCGACAGCGGCGTCAAGGGCGAACCCGTACCCGACGTCAAGCTCGTCACGGGTAAGAAGATATCCGAGATACTTGAGGAAGAAGACGCCGCACCGGAGTACCCCGACGACCTTACGGCTCTGATGGAGAAGGCTCTTCGTCTCCGCGACCACGTCGACGAGCACAACACGGATGCGTCGAACAAACGCGCGCTCCAGAACGTCGAAAGTAAGATACGGAGGCTCGCCGACTACTACCGCGGCGACGAGCTACCCGAAGGGTTCTCCTACTCGCCCGAAACGGCGCGCCGTATCGTTGGGTGACGGATGTCCGTCGAGGAGGCTGTCGACCGTTTAGCCTCCAAGGGCTTCGTGCGCGTCGTGGGTCATGCTGACGCCGACGGTGTCGCGTCCGCGGCTTGTATCTGTTCGGCTCTCACGGAGACGGGCATCGGATACCGGTTTACGGCACTCGACGATCCGTCGGAGGTAGCTTCGACCGACGGCGACGTGTTCTGCGACCTCGGCGCTCAGTACCTCAACGGTATAGACGACGGTGTCGTAATAGACCACCATCCCCCGCATGGCTCGTTCGACGGCGTCGTCGTCGGCACGGACGCGCCGTCGTCGAGCATAGCCGCGCACCGTGTCGCATCGCGTCTGTCTTCGGGCGACCCCGTCTCGGCGCTCGTGGGCGCTATGGGTGACGATGTTCCTCTCAGCGAGGTTTCGGACGTGGTGGACGAGGCTCTCGCGGCGGGCGTCGAACGAGACGAGGGGGTACGTCTCGTCGGTAACGACGCAGCAGAGGCGCTGACCTACTCAACACGTCCTTTCACACGTCTGTCTGGTAGTCCTGACGAGGCGCGCCGTTTCGCCGAGTCGGTGGGTGACGACGAACTGCCGACCGCTGTCGTGCTTCTCGCGCTGACGAACGAGGGAACCCGCGCCGAAACAGCCGCCGACCTCGTCGGGGACGTATACCGTATGCCGTCGGGTGTAGGGCTACACGAGCTTTCACGTTACGTGGAAACGTGCGCCGTCTCCGGAAAGCCCGGTCTCGGATTCTCGACGTGTCTCGACCCGGCGTCGTGTATCGACGAGGCGCGTTCGGTGTGGCGCGCCTTCGAGTCCACCCTCATAGAGACGGTACGCGGTGCCCGTATCGAAGAAGGCTCACCCTCGTTCGCGTACGTGGACGGATCGTTAGACACGGGGGCTGTCGCCGACGTTCTCCTTGACAGGGTAACGGGTGATATCGTCGTCGTAGGCGACGGTGAGGCTTCCTTCCGCGCCGAAGGCTTCGACTGCGAACGTGTCGCGCGCGAGGCGGCGCTGACGGTCGGCGGCGCGGGCGGAGGACACGCGTCACGCGCAGGCGCTTCGTTCGACGTTGGTGACGAGGAGTTTGCCCAAGCCGTTAGGAAGGCGTTATGACGACAGTAGAACTCGAAACCGAACACGGGGATGCCCGTGCTGTCGCGCGTGCTGTCGCACCCGACAACACGGACGAGATGGAGACGGTTGTCGAGGACGGAAACGTCGTGACACGTATCGAACGCGACGACGTGGCGTCGGCGGGCGCAACCGCGGACGACTACCTCCGTAACCTCATCGTCGCCGACGAACTGTCCGACGCGTTATAGCTCCTCAACGTCGACCGTACCGTACTTGGCTATCTCCTCGTACCGTTTCAGGGGGGTATCGTCGGTAATCCGACCGTCTCCAAGGTTCCGGTCGACGAAACGGCGCGCGACGAGAGCCTTACGTCCGTCTCCGTTACGCGCATCCCTTTCCGCCTCGGAGACGAGCAACGCTGACGCGTATACGTCGTAGATGAGGTCGGCGAGATCTTTGGCACGCAACTGCGCCCTGTCGACACCCGCCGTCGCTACGTCGTTCATCACCTCTTCGAGTTCGTCGCGCGCTCCGGCGACGGTTTCAGCGACGGACGCGACGGCTTCGTGCTCCGCCTCGTCGAGATAGCCGTCGATACGGTCGAGTATATCCGTATGCGCGCCCTCCTTCGCCATACCGCGCAGAACGTCGAGTGCGAGTATGTTAGACGTACCTTCCCAGATAGGCGTGACCTGTACGTCACGTAGAAGACGTTCGGTCACGAACTCCTCCACATAGCCGTTTCCGCCGAGTACCTCCATGGCGTACGACGCCATCTCGACGGCGTCCTCGCCCGTCCTGTACTTCGCAACGGGAACGAGTACACGCATCGCACGGTAAGCCTCGTCGTCTTGGTCACGTACGTACGCGTTCAGGGCGTCCGCCGCCTCGAACGAAACAGCCGTTGCTGTCTCGTGCGTCACCGTCATGTCTACGAGGTCTTTCTTCATGAGCGGATAGCGCTCTATCGGCTTCCCGAACGCCTCGCGGTCGGCGGCGTGTACCTTCGATTCGAGGAGTGCGCGCGCCATCGTGCCACAGCTTCCGACGGCGTTCGTGAGACGTTCGTAGTTGAGCATCTCCGTCATATACCTGAAGCCGCGTTCGGGTTCGCCGACGAGACGGGCGCGTGCGCCACGTAGCTCAACCTCACCGGTCGGTACGCTCTTCGTCCCTAACTTGTCCTTGAGACGGCGGTAGTAGACGTCGCCGCTTTCACGGAGTTCGTCGTCCTGTTTGAGCACGAACAGCGACAGACCGTCGGTGCCTTCGGGTGCGTCGGGACGGCGTGCGAGAACGAGCGCCGCGCCCGCATCGATGTTGGAGCAGAACCATTTCTCACCCGTGAGTTCGTAGACACCTTCTTCCCCGGTCGGCTCTGCGATCGTCTCGTTCGCGCCAACGTCGCTACCCCCTTGCTCTTCGGTAAGGAACATAGCGCCCTGCCGGAGTTCACCGAGGTCGCGCGCGGTCAGATCCCCAAAGACGCCGTCGTGCCTTCCTTCGTCGTCACACTGTTCAAGGACGAGAGCCGCACCGCCTGTCATCGACACGGAGCACGCGAGACCTATGTCGCAGTAACAGATCAGGTAGTAGTGAGCGAGCGAATGTGTGAGAGGCATAGGCTCACCGCGTCCGTCCGGAGCGTCGAAGGAGTCGGCGACGGCACCGTTCTCGTACGCGGTACGGTCGTTCTCCTTCTGAGCCGGATGGTAGCCGACGCGGTTGACGATATCGCCGTACCTGTCGTAGGTTTCGAGCGACGGTGGGCTGTCGTCGATAGTGTCCGAGTTGTCGGCGACCCGTTCGCCGACGAGTTCACCGAACCGTGAAAGACGTTCCTCCGCCCAGCGGTACTCGTCGTCGGTGTAGACACGTTGTACTTCGTCGCGCAGAGCCGGATCGACCTCCCAGTAGTTCATGCCCCTACCTTCGTCGTGCTCCGAGTAACTGAGCATAACGGCTTTTCGTGTCGCTCACTAATGTATCTGACTTAGACAAACGTCGGAAAGCTATCCACCACGGGCCGGGGGGATTTGAACCACGGTCACTCCGTTCTCTGATTCAAATACCTCCCTGCCGGTTCACTCCTCACTTCGCTCGTCGCTCCACGGGCCGGGGGGGATTTGAACCCCCGGTCACCTGGTTAAGAGCCAGGTGCTTTAACCGGACTAAGCTACCGGCCCTCTACGGTTTCTGGGTTCCGGAGCGGGTATATACGTTGTGGTTCGTACGAAAAGACTGATATGGCGCGCGTTCCAATTTCGTTATACATGACAGAACTGGAAAGCGCCGCGCGCGCCGAACCCGACGAGCTTACAGCGCTCAAGATTCTGGGTCTTGAAGGCGGTGTCGAGGCGGGCGCAAAGGTCTCGTGTAGCGCGCTCGCGGAACGTATGGATACGAGCGATCAGACGGCGTCGCGTCGCCTCCAAGCGCTTGAGGAGGACGGTCTTATAGAACGCGAGATGCTTTCCGACGGTCAGTGGATCGAGGTAACGGGCGACGGTGAGACGGTTCTGCGGCGCGAGTACGACGACTACCGGCGTATCTTCGAAGGTACGGAGACGGTCGAACTCGTCGGTGAGGTGGTAAGCGGTATGGGCGAAGGGAAGTACTACATATCACTCGACGGGTACGTGGAGCAGTTCGTCGACCGTCTCGGATACGAGCCTTTTGCGGGAACGCTCAACCTGTCGCTTGACGATGAGAGTATACGTAGACGTTCGGCTCTCGAAAACGCCGACGGTATACCGATAGACGAGTGGGAGAACGAGGATCGCACCTTCGGAGCCGTGACTTGTTACGAGGCTTCTGTCGAAGGTGTAGACGGACACGTCATACGTCCGCACCGTTCGCACTACCCCGACGACACGCTCGAACTCATCGCGCCCGTGAAGCTACGTGACGAGCTCGGTATCGACTACGGCGACGAGGTGAGCGTTGAGGTGACCCTCGAATGACCGAGGCGCTCGAAGACCTCCGCGACGGAAAGCCGGTTCTGGTACACGACTTTGAGGATCGGGAGAACGAGGTCGACATGGTCTACTTGGCGGGCGAGGTTACGCACGACAAGGTCGCCCGTCTACGTAACGACGCGGGCGGCTTGGTATGCGTCGCCGTCCATCCCGACGCCGCACGCCGACTCGGTCTCGGATACATGAGCGACAAGCTCGCAAAGGCGGGCGACGAACGTCTCGTCGACGCCGACCTCGGATACGACGACCGGTCGTCGTTCTCGACATGGGTAAACCACCGTTCGACGCGTACGGGTGTGACCGACAACGACCGCGCGAAGACCGTACGCCGTATCGCCGACGCCGTCGAGACGGTTCTCGCGGGCGGTGTCTTTGACTTCCCGTCGGAGTTCCGCGCACCCGGACACGTCGCGGTGCTACGTGGACACGACGATCTGCTCGACGGTAGACAGGGGCATACGGAGATGAGCCTCGCGCTCGCCGACGAAGCCGGGGAGGTACCCGCGACGGTGGTCTGTGAGATGCTCGACGACGAGACGGGCGACGCCATGACGGTCGACGACGCGCGCAGGTACGCCGACGAGAACGACCTCGCGTTCCTTACCGGCGAAGGCTTCGCGCGTCTGGTTCACTGATGCGCGTAGCGATCGTAGGCGCGGGTCTCGCGGGTCTGACGACGGCGGTCGAACTCGCGCCCGAACACGACGTTACGGTGTACGAGAGACGTGACGAGGTGGGCGGACGCGTCCGTTCGACAGACAGCGACGGCTACGTCTTCGACCGCGGCTTTCAGGTTCTTTTCACCGCCTACCCGGAGGCGCGCCGTTACCTCGACTACGACGCACTCGACCTCCGCGACTACTCACCCGGCGCGCGTATAGCGTCCGACGACGGCTTGTCGACGCTCGCCGATCCACTCCGTGCGCCGCGCGACGCCGTCGCCTCCCTGCTCAGCAACGACGCCACGTTCGCGGACAAGCTACGCGTCCTGCGTCTCCGTACTACCCTAAGCCGGAGGTCACGCGACGAACTCTTCGGTGGCGAGGACGAGACAGTACGTGAGTACCTCCGCGACCGCGGCTTCTCGTCACATTTCATCGAACGTTTCGCGGAGCCTTTCTACGGGGGTATAACGCTCGACCGTTCGCTCGAAACCTCTTCGTCGGTCTTCGAGTTCACGTTCTCGTGCCTGTCGCGCGGACGTACCGTCGTACCTGCTCAGGGAATGGGGGCGATAACCCACCAGCTTGCCGACGATGCGCGTGACGCGGGCGCGCGTTTCGTGACGGGCACGCGCGTCGAGGAGGTCACGGCGAAGGGCGACGCCGTCGGTGTTGAGTCGGGCGGTTCGGAAGAGTACGACACCGCTGTCGTCGCCACCGACCCGCAGACGGCGGAACGTCTCACGGGCGTCCCGACACCCGACGGTGGTAGGGGGTGCACGACGGCTTACTACGTCCTCGACGAGCCTCTCGACGTAGGAATGAAGCTCGTTCTCAACGCCGACAGACGCGACGGCGAACCGAGCCATATAGCGCCCGTTTCGGAGATAGCGCCGGAGCACGCGCCGCAGGGTACGCCGATGGTAAGCGCGACGTGGCTCGGAACGCGTGACGACACGGGAGCGCTCGACGAAGGGATGAGTGCCGCTCTTGGACGGTGGGGCTTCGACACCGAAGCCGAACGCGTACACGTCGACACGATCGGGTTCGCCCAGTTCGACCAACCGCCGGGGTTTCGCGCCTCGTTACCGTCGAACGAAGCTCCCGAGGGTAACGTCCTACTCGCGGGCGACTACACCGAGGACTCGTCCATAAACGGCGCTATGCTGAGCGGACGGCGCGCCGCAGAAGCCGTCGGTTCATCCGAGTAGTTCGCGCGTCCGTCGGTGCCTGTAACGGAACATTAGACGCGCGTTCAGACGGAAGGCGGGTGAACCCGCGCGTCCGAGCATCCAGAGAGGCAACGCGTACTCGACGGTGTCACGTACGACGGTACCGTCACCGTCCCCCTCGAAACCGTGGGTGTGCTCCCAGCTCTTGAACGGTCCGTTCTCCATCCTGTCGACGAAGTACGCACGTCCGTCGTCGCGGTCGCGTTCGAGTATGACTGAGCGCCACGTCACGCGCGGCAGGACGCCGAGAGGCTTCACCGAGACATCGACCTCCGCGCCCTTTTCGAGAACGTCGGGGTTCGGCTTTCCGTCAGGATCCCGTGTCTCCTCGACGGTGAGGTTCATCCATCCCGGCGTGAGTTCTACGAGACCGTCCGTCGTGGAGTGGAACTCCCAGACTTCGTCAAGAGGCGCATCGACACGGCTTTCGTACGTGAACGTAGACATGGTGAAGGTACGGTCGCGCTCCTCAAAACTCCGTCGGCGTCGGTCTTCGGAGCCACGTCCGGAAGGTTTTACGTTACGGACGTTCACCCAAGAACGATGAAGACACACGTCGTACCCGTCGGATTCGACTACGACCGTCTTATCGCGCCTCTCGTCCGCGACAAGGTCGATGTCGACCGCGCCGTTCTTCTCGAAGGCTCGCGTGGCTCATCAGACGTGGCACGTAAGCTACGCGAGGAGTTCGCGTCTCTTTTCGACGCCGAGACGACGACGGTCAAGGTAGACGACGTGTACGACTACGACGGCGTTTTCGCCACCGCTTACGGCGTCCTGCGCGACGAACGCGACGACGGCAACGAGGTACGTGTCAACGTCAGCGCCATGCCGCGCCCCGTCTCTTTCGCGTTCACGAACGCCGCACAGCACGTCGTCGTCGAGGACGAGGAGGCGCGCGGTAGCATACTCGCCTACTACACAGCTCCTGAGCGGTACCTAGAAACAGAACTCGCCGAGGAGGTTGACGAACTCGTCCGTCTCATGCGGCGTCTCAAGGACGAAGGGCTTACCGACGCCGCGGAGCGCGAACTCGACGAACGTTACTCGCGCGCGAACGAACTCCTCCGCGAGTTCGAGGAACGCGGTACGACGGTCGGGGCGCGCGAATTTAACGGTTCGCACGTCATAGAGATGCCTATCACACCGCCCGCGGAGCTAAAAGGGTTCGAACGTACACTACTCCGCGTCCTCGCCGACACCGGCGTGGTAGACTCGGTGAGCGAACTCGCCGATGTCGTCGCCGAGCACACCGGACGCGAAAACACCGACTCGCTCCGGTCGAAGGTTATCTACGACGTACGTTCGCTCCACGAAAAGGGGTACGTCGAGCAGACGGAGAGCGGTAGGAGCCACGAGACGCGTCTGTCACATCTCGGTAGGCTGTGGGTCAGAGCGCATGACGGTAGCACGAATGACGAAGGCGGTGGCACCCTCTGATGCCGTCGTCTAACTTCGAACGGCTCGCGGGCGGAATGCTCATAATCTCTCAGGGGGCTACAACGCTCGTTCTGGGCGAAGCAGGCGTGTTTTCGAGCTTGGTTCGTACAGCGGTAGCCGTCGCCTTCCTCTCCGCGGGTACGTCGGTCGTTGCGCGGAAGACCGCTTCGAAAGGGGGTTCGTTAGCTACGGTATACGTCTCTGTTGGATGGATGTTATACGCGGTGTACGTCGGCGGTGTCAACGCGGTACCCGAAACACCGTTTCTAGGGCTTGTAGGTGCGGCGGTGGTCTACCGCGCCCATCTGCGCCGCGAAGAGGAAGAGGCGTCACACGGTTAGGGATCGTACGAACCTAAAGATCGAGTAGCTCACCCGCTATGATGTTGCGCTGTATCTCGCTCGTCCCCTCGCCTATCTGGTAGATCTTAGTATGCCTGTACTGGCGCTCGACAGGGGCGTCACGCGTCCAGCCGTAGCCGCCGTGTACCTGTACGGCGTCGCTCGCCACCTCCTCCGCGGCTTCACTCGCGTACAGCTTCGCCATGGATGCGAGCTTGGTCGGCTTCTCACCCTGATCGAGGCGCGACGCGGCGTCGTACGTGAGACGGCGCGCGTTCTCAACCTTGACAGCCATATCCGCGACCTTGTGCTGTACCGCCTGAAACTTCGAAAGCTTTCTGTCGAACTGCTCGCGTTCCTCGACACGGTCGGTCGACTCGTCGAGACATCCCTGTGCTATACCCAGCGCCTGTGCCGCTATACCGACGCGCTCTTTCTCGAAGAACTCCATAAGCTGGTAGAAGCCGTAGTTCTCGTGTCCGACGAGGTTTTCTTCGGGCACACGGACGTTGTCGTAACGCACCTGCGCCGTCGGCGAGGCGTTCCAGCCCGTCTTTTCGAACTCCGTATCTATGCTCCAGCCGTCGCGGTCGGTCTCCACGATGAACGCCGAGATACCCGAGTGTCCGCTGTCGTCGTCGCCCGTACGGCACATCGTGAGCGCGTAGTCGGCGATAGGTGCGTTCGTAACGAACGTCTTGACGCCGTCGATTACGTACCCGTCACCCTCCTTCGTCGCGCTCGTCTCTATGCTCGCGGCGTCGCTTCCGTGCGCCGGCTCCGTGTTCGCCATAGCCCCGATGAGTTCGCCGCTCGTGATGCCCGGCAGTATACGTTCCTTCTGCTCCTCCGTTCCGTACTCGGCTACCATACGCGAGCCGAACTCCGTCCCTATGGCGGCGAGCATACCCGCGTCGACGCGCGCGACCTCCTCGCACATGATGCATCTCTCGACGCTTCCCATGCCCGCGCCGCCGTATTCCTCAGGTATCTCAGCGCCCACGAACCCCGTCTCGACGGCTTTCTCCCAGACATCTCTGGGCCAGTCCCCGCTTTCCTCCGCCTCACGGGCGCGCGGTCTGACCTCGTTCTCCGCAAACTCGCGCGCCGAGTCGCGTATCATACGCTGTTCTTCGTTGAGCGAAAAGTCGACCATAGTCTGTATGCGTGGACGAACCGCAAATGGGTTGTGCCTGTCATCATGGTAGTGTTCAGATAAGCATATTCCAAGCGAAGCTGAACGACCTAAGCCAGTCGTCGGCTGTTTGAGCGTGAGCGT
>NZ_RKLV01000015.1 GCF_026242195.1 Halorutilus salinus
CAACTCGATGTTTCCCGCTTCATTCTCCTTGCTCTAACGATACAATCCATCGCTACCTAGTGATTCACCAGAGCCAACAAAATTTCTTTGACGGCTTAGTGTCTCAGCTATCCCGGACTGCGTAGTGAGCAGAGAGAAGATGCCCGATAGTCCTTGACCCTCAGACACGGATACACGTCCGTATCGGAGTTACTGAAGAGGGAGACATAGAACGTCGTGGTTCAGCTCATAATCTTGAGCCGTACTACGCCGACAACGAGGACTGGCGTGAGGTGGCGCGTTTCGACCACAACCCCGACGCGTTGGACGGGTACGATGTCGTCGAAGAAGGTCTGCATATGGATCCGACTTTCGAAAACAGAGAGTGAGAGGGACGAGAGATTTTTCGGACACCATCCTACGTATTCGCGTCTGGGTGGTACCGTCGAGTTCTGCGTCAGCTATTTATCCGCCGTTCGGAGGTACGAAAAACTGGTAAGAGGGTACGAGAATGACCTCGGAGAAACCCGCTGAACAGGGTAAGCGTTCGTTTGAGGAGTGGCTGGTTGAGGAGACCAACACCACCCCCGAGGAGATATAGCAAAGAAAGAAAGACCGAGAAAACGATAAGGAAGAAGAGAGCCGAAGAGTAGATGTTTCCACGGAACACGCCAAAGTTCTGTTTGATAGCTCGCCATATCCGGTGTAATATATCGTCATATTATGGGGAGTCTGATCAAAAGATGTCCTATGAGGTCACTTCGGGAATTAAGGACTTGTCGGAGGGGTCAGCAATGGTGAGATTGAGGAGTTCTGATACCCGCACTGCTGTTGGAGTCTCGATATGAAGTCCGTGCCTGCGTAGTCGGAAGTCAAGTCGGTCTTGGAGGATTACGGAGGAAGATGCCTGTCGTAGACGTTGCGACGGTGACCCACAGCAAACACCCAGAGAATGTCGTCGTCGCCTTCCTTCTCCCAGTCTATCAAGGCACGGTAGTCGCCGACTCGGAGCTTGTGGTAGGCATAGTCGCTCAGAATTTCGAGTTCGCGTTCGGGGTCTTCGACAGCTTTGCGGAGGGCATCTTTAACCCTCTCCTGCGTTTTGTTGTCGAACGGTTCGAGCGTGCGTTGTCCGCTCGGTGTCAGGCGTATCTCGCTCATTCGAGTTCGCCGAGCGTCGTGTACTCGCCGCGCTCCTTCTGCTCGCTTCCCTCGCGGAGTAGTTCCTCAAACTCCTCGGAGAGGCGCACTGGTGGGTCCGTCCACGTCCGTATAGCGTCGCGAAGTGCCTCGGATCGGTTGGGGTAGCCGCGCTCCTCGTAGAGTTCGTCCACCTCGTCAAGGAGCGACTTTGGGAGGCGCAGGTTTATTTTGACCATCTCGGTTTCAGTCTTTGCCATGTTCGTGATACTCGCGTACTACATGTAAGGCTTACGCACCCACCTTTTTACTTCGTCGGATGGCTACGCCACCCGACTCGCAAAAATCCGGAGCAAAAACTACCCGCTCACTCGTCGCTACACTCCTCGCCCGCGGTTAGTCGCCGAGGGCTTCTTCGACAATCTCAGTTTCCTCGTCCGTCAGCCCGTACAGGTCGTAGACGGTTTCGTCTATCAGGGCGTCTGTGCTTTCTATCTTCTCGTCGAGTTCGTCGGCGCGCTCCTTCGTGCGTCGGTAACTCTTCGGACCGTCAACCTCGTCGGTACGCGGAAGCGTCAACTTCCGCAGGCGGTCGACGAGCGCCCTTGACGGCGACCCGCGTCTTCATACCCTCGTAAGCTTTCCGCCTTCCGGGTCATCGCCCCCGTAATCTTCGGATTCTGAGATTAACTTCGGTTTGGCTTCGATCTGTTCACGGACCGCCGGATTAGAACTCGTTACAGACCGGGAAGCCCATAGTGTCGTAGTCACTCATCGAAGCGAGAGTTTCTGGGACTTCATCGATGCCGACCGTCTCGGAGACGAGCTCCTGAGGATCAATCTTGTCAGTCTTGATCATGTCGAGCATTTCGGAGTAACGCGAAGGCTGAAGTCCGAGCGAGCCGCGGAAGTCGATCTCCTTGGCGACGAACTCGTCGGTCGGGAGCGGGATCTCGCCTTCCTCTTCAGATGTCGTCAGGCCGATCTGCACGTGACGTCCACCTTTTCCGAGAGAGTCGACTGCGTTCCGGCAGGTTGTCTCGACTCCGAGCGCGTCGACCGAACAGTCTGCACCGCCGTCTGTGATGTCGCGGACCTCTTTTGCTGGGTCGTCAACTTCGGAAGCGTTGACCGTCGTGATAGCGCCGAGTTCCTCAGCTCTCTCGAGTTTTTCATCGAAGAGATCCACACCAATGACGTTCGCACCGAGCGCATCGGCGATCTGGACAGCCGATAGTCCGATTCCACCTAGTCCGTGCACGACGACATCCTCGCCGTTGCCGACATCGCCTCGATGTGCCATGCCATGGTAAGATGTCATGAACCGACAGCCGATTCCGGCAGCCGTTTCCGGGTCAACCTCGTCCGGAAGTGGGACCGCATTGATATCTACGTTGGGAACGTAAACTGCCTCGGGGTCAACTGGTTCGAGAGACTTCGTCTCTCGTCATCACGGAAATCTTCGATTTCCGTACGACCCCGTGGCATCCGCCTTGCCAACCTGTGAACGGTAATGCATGTAAGCAAAGATACGATCCACTACACATCGTATTTACTGCCGTGATGTCAACTAGCGGTTGATCAACAGTCGAAGAGCGAAGACCCCGGTGTGACCAGCGGCACTACTCCCAGGCTACTCGGTCGGGGCGCGTTCGAAGGCGAAGGTAACCGGCTCGGTCGACCGGAGTACCTCGCCGCTGGGGTGTTGGGCTACCGCCACCGATCCCGCGTCGTGGGCGCGCGCGAACCTGCGAATCGGTGTCGGGTCGGCGAACGCGTCCGGCGCATCAACGTTGACACGGTCGGTCATCCCGCTGGTCTGGAGGCTGACCCACCCCGCGAGAGCGAGCGCTACCTTCGGGTCGCGGTCGGTTCGTTCGGGAGCGACCGCGCGGCGCAGTCGGTTGTGCATCCCCGAGGGGACGGCGTACATCGTCCTGTCGGGCGCGACCGAAACCTGCTGTGCGCGGAGCGACTCGCCCGCTTCGGGGAACGGCAGGTTCACGTCAGTCCAGACTGATGTTGACCGTCTTCGTCTGGGTGTAGTGATCGATGGCTTCCTGAGCGGTCTCACGACCGATGCCCGACTGCTTGTAACCACCGAAGGGCTGACCAGCCGGGAAGTCGTTGTAGGTGTTTACCCAGATGTTGCCAGCCTCGATATCCTTGGCGCACTGATGCGCTGCCGTCAGGTCTTCGGTGATGACGCCGGCGGCAAGCCCGTAGTCGACGTCGTTTGCCAGTTCTATCATCTCGTCGTAGTCGGACCACTCGAAGACCTCCTGGACGGGACCGAAGATCTCCTCCTGAACGGCTTTGCTGTCGTGGTCGATGTCGTCGATGAGCGTCGGCGCGACGAAACAGCCGTCGGAGAGAGCCTCGTCGTCGGGCTGGCTACCGCCGGTGACGAATGCCGCGCCCTCAGACTCGGCTTCTTCGATATAGGACATCGTGCGTTCGACCTGCTCGGCGGTGACCTTCGGTCCCAGATCCGTCGAGTCCAGCAACGGGTCGTCGACGGTCAGATCGTCAGCCGCGGCGGCGAGTTCGTCAAGGAACTCTTCCTTGATGTCCTCGTGGACGAACAGGCGGGACCCGGCACAGCAACACTCGCCGGTGTTGAAGAAGATGGCAGTAATCGTTGTCTGAACAGCCTGCTCCATGTCGGCGTCGGGGAAGACGACGAGCGGGCTCTTACCACCTAGTTCAAGCGTGATGTCGGTGATACTGTCAGCCGCACTTTTCATCACTTCGCTACCGACCTCAGTCGAGCCGGTGAACGCCAGCTTCCGGATGTCGCTGTGGTTCGAGAGCGGTTCGCCGGCATCGGGACCGAAGCCGGTGACGACGTTGACGACGCCGTCGGGGATAGCGTCGCCAGCCTCCTCCAGTAGCTTCAGGATCGACAGCGGCGTCTCCTCGGCGGGCTTGAGGACGACACAGTTCCCGGCTGAGAGCGCGGGTCCGAGTTTCCACGCGGACATCAGAAGCGGGAAGTTCCACGGGATAATCTGACCGACGACACCGTAGGGTTCCTGTATCGTCTGGACGTGACGGCTGTCGTCGGTGTTGATAGTCTGACCCTCGTGAGCGCGGGCGATGCCCGCGAAGTACCGGAGATGGTCGACGACCAGTCCGATATCGATGCGGGCTTCGGTTATGGGTTTCCCGTTGTCCAGCGACTCAAGCCGGGCGAACTCCTCTTTCTTGTCCTCGACGGCGTCAGCCATCGATTCGAGCATCGCCTGTATGTCGGCTGTCGAGAAGTCGCTGTAGGTCTCCTCGTATGCCGTCCACGCCGCGTCGACGGCGCGGTCGATATCCTCGGCGTTCCCAGCCTCAACGGACGCGAGCGTCTCGCCGGTGGTCGGGTCGACGGTCTCGAAGGTTTCGCCGGATGCGCTCTCTGCCCAGTTGCCGCCGATGTACAGGCTACGGTGGTCCGGGAGTACCTCGTTTGCGGCTTGTTCATGACGTTGCTTGATTGTGGACTTTCGCTCCGATGGAGATTGTGATGTATCGTCAACTGACATGACAACCAGGGTTTACTGTTCTCAGATATTAATAATTTACGGTATATATCGACGAGTACACTGCTCCGGTACACCGTAACACAAAGGTTTCTCGAAACACCTCTCCGGTGGCTACCGGGCCGTGGGGAGCGCGGAAAGATCCGGGATTTAGTACGTTTCGAGGTACCTGTCTATCTCCCAGTCGGAGACGTTGACGAGGTACTCGGTGAACTCCTCGTTTTTGGCTTCTACGAACTTCTCCCCGACGTGGTCGCCGAGACCGCCGAGGACGACCTCGTCGTCTTCGAGAGCGTCGACGGCGTCTCCGAGGTTCTTGGGGAGCGTCTCGATGCCGTGTTCGTCTATCTTCTCCTCATCGAAGTCGTAGATGTTCTCGCGTATCGGATCCGGAGCATCGAGGTCGCGCTCAATACCGTCGAGACCCGCGTTTATGAGCGAGGCGAAGCCGAGGTACGGGTTGCACGACGGGTCGGGGAAACGCGCCTCGATACGGGTCGCAACGGGTTCGCGCGCCGCGGGCTTACGTATCAGAGCCGACCGGTTGCGGTCTGACCACGCGACGTAGACGGGAGCCTCGTACCCGGGTACGAGACGTTTGTAGGAGTTGACGGTCGGGTTCGTAACCGCCGTGATAGCGGGCGCGTGTTCGAGTATACCTGCGAGGTACGAAAGCGCCGTCTCGCTCAGGTCGAAGTCGCCCTCACCGTGGAAGGCGTTTTCGCCGTCCTCGAACAGCGACATATGTGTATGCATACCCGACCCGTTGATACGCGGCACGGGCTTAGGCATGAACGTCGCATGGAGGTCGTGCTGTGCGGCGACTGCGCGGACGACGAACCGGAAGGTGGCGACGTTGTCGGCGGTCTTCAGGGCGTCGGCGTACTCGAAGTTTATTTCGTACTGCCCCTGTGCGACCTCGTGGTGGCTGGCTTCGATGTCGAAGCCCATCTCTTCGAGCGTGTAGATTATCTCACGCCGTACATCGCTCTGTAGATCCTTGGGTGCGAGGTCGAAGTAGCCGCCGTGGTCTGCGAACTCGGTCGTCGCATACCCATCGTCGTCTGTCTTGAACAGGAAGAACTCCGGCTCCGGAGCCATGTTGACCGTATAGCCATGCTCCTCGGCGCGTTCGAGCGCCTTCTTGAGGACGTACCGCGGGTCACCCTCGAACGGTTCGCCCGTCGACGTGTTGATTACGTCGCAGATAAGACGCGCCGCTCCGCCGTCGTCCTTGTTCCTCCACGGAAGTACGGCGAACGTCGACGGGTCGGGCTTGAGACGCATGTCGGACTCCTGTATGCGCACGAAGCCGTTTATCGACGACCCGTCGAAGTAGATACCTTCGTCGAAAGCCTTCTCCGCCTGATCCGCGGGTATCGAGACGTTCTTCACCACACCGAGTATGTCGGTGAACTGCAGACGCAGGAAGCTTATCTCTCTCTCCTCGATCTGTTTTAACACTTGCTCTTCTGTTGTCATGTTTTTGTTTATCTCCGCTCCAACAAAGCTTGTTTAGCCTTTGTTGGCTTCTTCCACACATACTTCGGAAGATGTATTATATAATAAAGCCTTTGGTTCAACAACCCCACCTATGATCGAGTATTACAAAAAACAGTCGTGAGCTAAAACCCCATGATTTAAGTAATTACCCGAAAATAAGTAAGAATACATGACGTATGACAACCTCGACCTAAAGATAATCAACCTCCTGCTCGAAGACGGGCGCGCGAGCCTGAGGAGCATCGCCGAGGAACTCGACGTATCGGTCACGACCGTAAGCAACCACCTGAAGGATATGGAGGACGAGGGTATCATCGATGGGTTCAAGCCCGTCATAAGCTACCCTGACCTCGGCTATACGGTGACGTGCGTCCTCATGATCAAGGCGGAGGGCGACAGCCTGCGTGAGCTTGTTGAGGATCTCGCGGACGAGGACTCGTTCCTCAACGTCTACGAGGTCACGGGTGACTTCGACATCATCGCAACGGGCAAGTTCAAGGACACGGAGGAGATGAACGACACGATCAAGGATCTCCTCAACAGCCCGATGGTGCGCGAGACCAACACCAACGTCGTCCTTTCGACAGTCAAGGAAGGCGAGGATATAGAGTTCGAGTACTGACGTGGGTTCGTTCGAGGAGCATATGCGGTACGGCGTCGGGGCGTACCTGCTCGCCGTCGTTGTCGCGGGCGCGGCGCTCGGATACCTCGTCTACACGGGGCGCGCGGATCTGCGACACGTCGCCGTCGGTGTCGCGGGCGGTGTCGGAGGCTTCCCGTTTGCGGTCGCGGGCGCGGGGTTCCCCGATATAGACCACCATTCAGCGAAGCCCCACCGTTTCTTTAGGAGATGGGTGTCGGTTATCGCCGGGGGCGTCGCCGTCTATTTCCTCTTCGCGTCGGGCGTCGCCACAGAGGCTGGCATCGCTGTCCTCGACGGCGTGACGACGGCTTCTGTCGTCCCTGAAGGCGTCGTCGGCGTCGGCGTATCCGCGGTGGGCGGTATCGTCGCGGGCGTATCGGCTTACATGGGTGTCGGCTTGCTCAAGCCGCCTCACCGCGGAGTGACGCATACGTTCGGAACGGGCGTCGTGGTCGCTGTCGGCGTCGGTGTCGCCGTCGGATACGGCGGGGGTGTCGTGGGTTCGGTCGTCGTTCCGTCGTCGTCAACCCTCGTCGGCGTCCTCGCGGGTTGCGTCGCCGGGGTCTCCTTCTTCGTCGGCTTCCTGAGCCATCTCCAGTGCGACGGTCTTCTCGTGGGCTTCCTTCCCGACGCGATGTAGGCGTCTGTCGTAGACAGGCTTTTATGCCGCGGGGAAGGATTCTTGATTAGCGTGCTGTTGATCATCTGTGTCGACAGGGACGACGACGTCGGCAGGAAGGCGGGCATAGGGACGCCCGTCGTCGGACGCGACGCCGTCGAGGACGCCGCACGCCGTTTCGGTGTCGCGGATCCTGAGGACAGCGACCTAAACGCGCTGTTTCAGGCGATACGTCTGTACGACGAGACCGACGAGGAAGCCGAGATCGCGCTCGTCACGGGTAGCCGGGATACGCACCGTAACGGCGACCGCGCGGTCGCGGCGCAGGTAGACGAGGTTCTCGAAGACATGGACGCGTCCTCGGCTATCGTGGTCACCGACGGCGCGGAGGACGAAGGTATCATACCTATCGTCGAGTCGCGTCTACGTATCGACGGCGTTAGCCGTACGGTAGTAAAGCAGTCGGAGAACCTCGAAAACGCGTACCACGTCCTGAAACGTCTTCTCGACGACCCCGACACGCGGGGTACGGTTCTGATACCTATCGGTATCGTCCTCCTCATATTCCCGATAAACGTGGTTATGAACCTGTTCGACCTGCCAAACGCCGCCCTCGGTATCACGGCGGGTCTTCTGGGTAGCTACTTCCTGATGAAGGGATTAGGGATGGACGAGGATATAGAGCGCCTCACCGACGCCGCGCGCGACGGTATCTACAGCGGTAAGGTCAGCCTCATAACCTACCTCGTCGCCGCGGGTCTGGTCGTCATAGGCGCGGCGAGCGGTCTACGTGAGGTACAGGAGTTTACGGCGCAGAGCGAGGCGGTTATAGAGGGTGCTGTACCCGTCGGTATGGCGTTCGTACAGGGTGCCGTAGCTTGGTTCACCACGGGGGGTATGGTTTCGAGCGTCGGACGTATAGTGGACGAGTACATACAGCGCGACGACTTTCCCCGCACCTACCTCAACGGACCTTTCTACGTCATGAGCATGGGTCTCGCGCTTCACGCCGTAAGCGGATTCATGCTCGGAAGGTTCGACGAGGTGTACCTCGCCGTCGGCGTCGTGATCTCCGTCGGTATAGGTATGGCGAGCACAGCGGTCTTCGGCGGTATCGGTGGAGGCTCTGTCAGGGACAGCGACGAGGTTGCAGAGGTAGAGTAGTTACGAAGGTACCGAGAGGTTGAGTTCCGCCTCGCCGTCGTAGAGTATCTCAGCCGACCCCGTGTCGAGGCTTTCGAACTCAACGTGCTCACCGTCGATACCGACCGAGTCGACGAGATCGTCCTGAAGCTCCTCGCTTCCGAAGAGGTAGGTGTTGATCTTGGTCGTCACAGGCGTGTCGTACCGTACGGTGACGGTCGTCTCGTTTTGAGTGTCGGTGACGGAGACGGTCTCGACGGATACAGACCCGCCATCGGCTGAGACGGGGTGTGCGAGGAGTGCGAGTAGGACGACGACGGGTACGGCTTTGTTCAAGTTATGACGAGATACGTCGGTCTTCGTATATACCTTCCCTTCTCAGTTGGAGCGGTCGACGGCGAAGCCCGTGAGCGACCGCATCTCGTCGGAGGCATCGGTGGGGTCAAGTCGATCGAGCGCCTCGGATGCGCGGTTCACGTGCTCGTCGGCGCGGTCGCGTGCAAACTCGACGGAGTCGGAGAGACGGGCATCGTTTTCGCGCGAATGGAGCGCGACGAGCGACGGACGTTCGAGAACGGCGTCCTTCCCTACGGGCTTTCCGAGAGCCTCCTCGCTCGCCGTGTAGTCGAGTACGTCGTCACGTATCTGGAACGCGACACCGAGATGGCGTCCGTAGTCACGGAGCGCACAGAGTTCGTCGTCGGAACCGTCGCCCGCGATACCACCGACCTCGCACGCGGCGACGAAGAGCGAACCCGTCTTCTTGCGCGCGAGTTCGACGTAGTCGTCGGGGACGCGGACATCGCCCGCGAGTTCCATCGCCTCGCCCTCACCGAGGTTCTTGACGGCGTCGACCATGACGGCGACTGCTTCGCGGTCGTCGATGGTTTCGAGAGCCTTACCGAGAAGGACGTTGCTCGTCAGAACCGCGGGGTCGTGCCCGAAGCCCTCGTGGACGGTCGGAACGCCACGGCGTACGTCGGAGCGGTCTATAATGTCATCGGCGACGAGCGCCGAGGTGTGGACGAACTCGACGCCGACGGCGAAACGGAGCGCGGCGTCACGCTGATCGGGTGTGGGTGAGTCGCCGGTAACCGCCTCACACGCGAGCGTCGTGAGCACGGGACGGACACGTTTCCCCCCGCTCGTCGAGACATGGACGACGGATTCGGCGAGCGAGTCGGGTTCGACCGTTGAGGCGAGCGCGCGTATCTCGTCGTTCACCTCCGCGATCCGTTCGTCGAAGCTTTCCATCGGCCGATGTACGACCGCGCGGTGCAAATACGTGACGAAAGAAAACCGTTAAGGAATTTCGGGGGTGAGTCACAGACGAGCGAGGGTAGCCAAGCCTGGAAACGGCGGCGGACTCAAGACCCGCTCCCGAAGGGGTTCGTGGGTTCAAATCCCTCCCCTCGCAGTTTTTCGAGCGAAGTGACAAAAACGAGAAGGGAGTGGATTTGAAATAGTGAACGGAGCGTCTGGCTGAACGTAGTGAAGCGAGGCAGTGAACGAGCGAGGAATGAGCGAAGTGAGCGTGAAGCGGAGTGACCGTAGTTCAGATCCCTCCCTCGTAAACGTAAGGGAGTTTCAGGTGTCTCTTGCGTTTCAAATAAATAGCCGTAGGCGTCGTGTCTGGGGGTTTCTTTGGAGGTGTGGATTAGTTACTTATACCACACCCAGCGGCGACTACTTCGTAATTCTCCCATTTCGTCATGTCTTCATACTCTTCACCTTCGCCCGGTCCCGTCGCACTGACGCAGGCGATTATTTCCATCTCGTTTTTATCGGTGTCTTCCGCAAGTTTGAGAGCCAAATCGCCTACGTCGCGCCTATTAGCGTCATTAACGGGTATATCAAATGTTCCGAGTGAGGCATCCACGATGTCTTTTACCTCTGACCTCGAATAATCTCCCTCAAAGGCTACTGACATCTGTGTGAGGGGGTCATCGGTGGTGGTTCCGTCGCCGCCGAGTAGCATTGCTCCGCCAACGATAATCAACAGTAAAACAAGCGTCGCCCCCACCTCATGCTGTTACTCCAGTGCTCGTTCCAAACTTCCTCTTCGTCGTCTTGCGACGAGTTCCCCGAAGAAGTTTCGGATTCCGAACCCAGATTAGATACCTCTTCACCGCACTCAGGACAGTAAGTTTCGGTCCCGGTTACCTCTTTGGCACACCCTGGGCAATAATCAATATTCTGTTCAAGCACCCTCTGGATTTAGTCCTTTGGTGGCTTGTGCAGGTTCTGAAGGCTCGAAAGCCTACCGACACCATCTTACAGACAGCATAAGGTTGATGTGGTGGCGGTGCGTACCGTAGCGTAATGAGTCACTTGGACAGCCACGAACGCGACGAACAAGGTAGGGTAGAGCCGCGACAGTCGGACAAAGAAGTCGTTGACGCCGTCCGTAAACACGAACCAGCGGCGACTAAGGAAGTAGCCGACGAGTTGGATATGGCACGACAGTCCGCCGACTACCGCCTTCGGAAGCTCAAAGAGGAGAAGCGTGTCAGGAGCAAGATGGTGGGTAACTCACTCGTCTGGATGGTACGGCGAAGCGAAGCTTCGCGTACTGACACGGATCCTACGGATTCGAGGAAGTGAAAGCATGAGCACCGAGTACGAGGTCGACCGTGAAATAAAACTCACGCAAGAGGGTGATTGGTGGGTAGCCAAGGACGAAGAGGAAGGCGTAGCGTCGCAGGGTGAGACGCGCGTCGAGGCACTCGAAAACCTTGACGAGGCGGTCGCACTCCACAAGGGTGAGATAGGCGACCCCATAGAAACGTGGGAAGAGGAGAAAGAGGTTCTCGAAGACCTCGGTATCGACCCTGACGAGGTCAAGAAGTCGCGTGAGGAGAACGACGAACTGCCGGAGTTCATGCGGTAGATGGTCACGCGTGACTTCTCCGGTCGTGACGTGGTGAAGGCACTCACGCGCAACAGGTTCCATGTTGTCGATCGAGAGGGTAGCCACGTCAAGCTTCGGTACGAGCATCCTACGAACGAGGACGACGTGCGCGTGGTGAGCGTTCCCCAGCACAACCGCGTCAACACCGGCACCCTTCGGAACATAGCCGAACAAGCCGGTGGTCTTCGACGAGTTCTGTGAATGGATCGACAGGAACAGGTAGGCGACCCCGTCGTCACGCGCGACCGGCGTTCTGTGGAGCGCGGACACAGAAAAAGCCTTTACACATTCGGTTCGACGTAGACGTATGAGCGAGGTCGATGAGGTCGACGACGACCTGACCGGCACGGAGACGGATACGGATGTCGGCGAGGGTTACGACGCAGAGAGGCGTCTTGTCGTCGAGTACGAGGAAGACCCTATCGAGAACTACGACACGCGTCTCCTTCTGATAGGGCTCGGTCTGTCGTTCCTCTTCGGTCTGGGTGTGGGTATAGTCGCCTTCGTGACACAGGGCGGTGTCTGATTCTCAAGCTCAGCGGAGGCGGTAAGCGGTGACGGCGTAGCCTGTGACAGCCACGACGCCGAGTGTTCCAGTGTCGAAGACGGGGAAGATACGTTCGACATCTTCGGGGGCGTCGGGTCCGGGGTCGATCCCCGTGTAGTAATGTGTATCGGCGGTGGTTCCTACGGTGTCCTCGGCGGCGACGTTCCAGCCGTCGAAAGAGACGAAGGTCTGCACGACGCCGCGTTGGTCAGAGAGGTAGAGATGTCCCGAAAGGTCGATGAACTCGTCGTGGAGCGGAAAGAGTAGGTTGACGCCGTTGTAGAAGCCGTCGACGAGGACGCCCGCGACGAGCCATCCGACGACGACACCGACGAACGCGAGTCGGTATACGTCGTCGCCGTACCGCGCACCGAGATAGCCGCGGCGGCGCGCGTCCCAGACGAGGGCGGCGGTGACGGCGAGCGGCAGGACGAGGTTGTGGAGGTACGCGCGGTGCGCCCCGCCTGCAACGAGACCGAGGAACGTATCGATGTCGGGTAGGACGGTGAAGGAGGCGACGACCGCGACAGCGCGTCTGTCGAAGCCCGCTCCCAGAACCCCTGCGGCGACGAGTAGACCGAAGCCTACGTGGACGACTGTTGAGGGCATACGTAAGAGAAAGGGCGCGCGGGCAAAGGCGTTCGGTCGGTGCGATAGGACGAGGTTGAGAAGGGGATCGGAGGGACGGCGACAAACCGTTCGGTCGAGCGGGTTCCGGCGTCTATTCGAGCGCGAGCGGTATGACACCGCCAGCCATCGCGGAGACGAAGAAGCCAGCGAGACCGAAGCCGAGGAGGTAGACGAACAGTGTTCCGAAGGGTGCGGGTAGCTCCGAAAGGACGGCGTGTCCGGCTATCTCCCCGACTGCACCGACGACGAACATACCGAAGAAGACGACGGTACCGTACTTGGCGTACCTGACGTACTCCTGTGTATCCATATCTATCCGAGAGGGACGGACGCGGATTAGGTTTACGAACCGGCGGAGGAGTCTGACGGATGCGCGCCGGAAAAGTGTACGTGTAGGAATATACTGTCTGTTGTTCAAATACTCAACCTGAGTCGGCGTTACTCTTTTCTTTGTCCAGCTATAAACCTAATACATGCATAAGATAAGACTCAACGCCGACGACGTTCTGACGGGTGCGGGTAGCTACAGGGAGAAGGTGAGTATAGACTGCCCCGTCTGTGGGGGAACAACGGGTTTCGAGACCGACGCCGAGATAGCCGAATGCGACGACTGTGGCGAGGAGTTCGGTGTAGAAAAGCCGTTTAACTAAGGGAGACGACGCCGTCGTCTACGAGATCGATGAGAACGTCACGTCCGTGTCCTTCGGGTGAGACGTTCTCGTAGACACTGTGTACGACGCCGTCGACGACGACGAAGGTCGTGCGGTCGGCGTAGCCGTTCTCGACAGAGACACCGAAGGCGTCGGCTACTTCTCCGTCGGTGTCGGCGAGAAGGTCGAACGAAAGACCATGTTCCTCGGCGAAGTCGCAGTGTGAGTCGACGGTGTCGGTTGAGACTCCGTAGACACGGACACCCGCTGTCTCGTACTCTTCCGCCTCCTTCTCAAAGCTCCGCGCCTCGGTCGTGCATCCGGGTGTTTCGTCGCGCGGGTAGAAGTAGACGACCGTGGGGGCGTCGTAGTCGAGCGGTGTTCTTTCGGCGTCCTGATTCGGCGCTTCGACGCGCGGCGGTTCGTCTCCCTCGGACAGCGTCATTCGTCTTCCTTTATATCCTGAAGCTGATCGATGAGTTCGTCCGAAGAAGCCTCTGTGTCGTAGCTAACCTCTCCGTCGTGTTTTGCATCCTGTACGCTGACGGCGTCGTCCTCATCTACGTCGCTCTCAGCCTGCTGGTTCTCCTGTTCGGATTCGTCGTAGCTTCCAAAGCCCATACGCTAAAAACGGAGCGAAGACGTAAAACCTCAGCGGAAACTGTTTAGGTTACGAGGTCGTTATCGGATACATGAGCGGTAACGAGACCGAGGACGAGAAGAGAGACATGACGGGCGGTATGTTCGAGGAGGAGTTTACGGTTTCAGCCGAGGAGGCGGGCGAGTTCCTCGTCTCACTCGGCGAGGGGATGAAGGAGGGCGACGAGGTTACGGTCGAGGGCGACGACTGGAAGATACCTTTCGGGTTCGGCGAGAGGGTAGAGGTAGAGGTCGAGTACGACGGCAACGAACCCGAACTCGAAGTCGAGGTGGAGATGGAAGGGAAGACGGAGGAGGACGAAGCCCCCGACGTTTCTTAGGGCACGAACTCCTTCATCTTGAGTTCAAGTGTCGACAGGTCGAGCACGGCGGCGTAGCCCACATCGGGCTGTATGTTCATCGACTTCTGGTACGGGGTCTGTGCCTGCCACGCACCCGTGTTGACCGTCAGGACGTTCCTGTACTCCTCCGCGCCGACCGTGTGGGTATGTCCCGTATGGAGAACGTCGGGGGGTTCGTCGATGACGAGGTAGTCCTCCTTTTCGGGCGCGAGACGGACGTCGCCGTACATGGGTGCGAGATGTCTCTTACGGAGCATCTCGACCATCGCGGTTTCGGGCGACTCGATCTCGACTTCGGGAACCGACTCGGCGAACGGGTTTAGGGACATACCGTGGTACATCAGAACGTCGACGCCCTCAACAGAGACGACAGACGGGTTTCCGTGGAAAGAGACGTTGTCGGCGAACGGTTCACGGAAACGTTCGTCGAGCGCGGGTTGGGGTTCGGCGAGACGTACGGAGTCGTGGTTTCCCGTGATGGTAACTATCTGTATGTCGTCGGGGAGTGCGTCGAACATCCCGGCGCAGTCGGCGTACTGCTCGTATATGTCGACCGTCGTGAGTTCTTCGTCCTGTCCGGGGTAGACTCCGACACCCTCGACCATGTCGCCGCCGACGAGCAGGTACTCGACGTCGTCCTGTCGTCCGAGCCAGTCGGCGAAAAGCTCCCACCGGTCGCGTACGAAGGTTTCGGAGCCTACGTGTATGTCGGAGATCAGTACCGCCTTTACGTCGCGCGACGCCGTCGACGGTTCGCGGCGTGAGGGAACCTCAGGGAAATGTACGTCGTTGACGAAGACCATGCCGGCGTCGTCGGAGAGGCGTCCCTCGACGCCTATCACCTCATCGACGACGAGTCTTTCGGCGACATCGACGAGTTCGTCGGAGAGAAGAAGACGTATCTCGCCCGTCGGATCCTCTATCTCGACGAGACGGTTGTCGCGGTCGGACGAGGTCGTCCGTACGTCGTTGACCATGCCGACGAGGGCGACGTCCTTACCGCCGCTCTCGACCGCGTCGACCGTACGCGGCTGTATACGTGACCGTAGGAGCTTAGAGAGACGGTCGAACCTGTCGCGGAAGTAGCCGACGAACTCGGCGTACTCGCCCGTGCACGTCGACTCGCCGGTTATGTCGTTGGAGACATCGACGGGTGACGGTTCGCGGTGTGTTGTCGTCGATGACGTGTCCGATGTCGGGGGCACGGTTCCGTTTGGCGACGTTTGATCCGGGGCGTTACCGTTCGACGAGGTGGGGTTCGGCGCGGTTCCGTCCGGCGACGTTGAGCTTGGCTCGGTTCCGTTGGACGAAGGGGGATTCGGCGCGTTTCCGTCGGACGACGGCGGTTTCTCCGAGGTTCCGTCCGAAGACGAAGAGACGTTCGAGGAAGAAGTCCCGTCGGAAGACGAAGAGGCGTCCGCCGGAACGTCCGCGGGCGACACAGCGCCGTCGGTGCGCGCGTCACCCGCGTTCGGCGAAGAAGGTACGTCGTCGTCCGACGCGGGGCTATCCGCGGGTCGGTCGGGCGGATCCGAGGCGGGAAGGTCGTCGGAGGAAGGGGTGTGCGTGTCGTGCGTGTCGTCGGGGTCGTCCCCGCCTTCCTCGTCGTTTCCTTCGAGCGCATCGACTACTTCGGAAACGTCGTTACGCGTGACGACGGCACCGTCGGCGTAGCGCACGAGGGCACGGACGAGAGTATCGGCGTCAGCCCTCCCCGCGATACGTGCGACAGCGTCGGGCGAGGCGTTGAGACCCTCCTCTGCGAGTCTGCGTACGACCTCGCGTTCGGAGGAGAGGGGCATGTAACGAGGTTCCGTCCCAGCGGTAATGTATCTTGTGGGACGGACGGGGGGACAGCCGGAAAGGTAAAGGGGACGTTCGTAGTAGTATGGGGTACTAATGGGCGACGACGAAGGATTAGAGCGTGTGGACGAGGAGAAGAGCGCGCGCGAGATGGTGCGGGAGTTCAGGAACGACCCTATCATAAAGCTCATAGAGGACATCGTAATCTCTGTAGCTATCGTAGGGGGTATAGCGCTGGTACTTTACGGTGTCTCGGGTATCTGGCCTCCCATGGTCGCGATCGAGAGCGGAAGCATGGAGCCGGGTATGAGCGCGGGCGACATCGTCTTCATCGTGAGTCCGGGGAACTTCGTGCCTGACGGCGTCGAGAGCCACCAAGGTATAGTGACCCACGAACAGGGCGAAGAGGCGGGGTACGAGAAGTTCGGCGACTACGGCGACGCTATCGTATACCGACCCGACGGTAGCGAGGAGAGGACGGCGATAATACACCGTGCGATGTTCTACGTCGAGGAGGGTGAGCGTTGGCAGACGACCGACGGGGAGACAAAGGTAGCGCCCCACGACGGCTTCGTAACGAAGGGGGACGCGAACGAGGAGTACGATCAGAATCAGGGTCTGAGTAGCGTTGTAAAAGCCGACTGGGTTCAGGGTAAGGCGCAGTACCGCGTGCCACTCATAGGTAACCTACGTCTGCTGTTCCCGTCGTCGGTGCATCCCGGAGAGGGATCGTCGTTGAATCCGGACGGTATATATCCGTCGTAGGTGTAGGGTAAGTTAGAACCGGAGGTCATCCATCGGTATCGTCGAGACGCGACTGTACGGCGTCGGCGAAGTTGGCGTCGTCGAGGGCGGCGAGGCGTGAGTCTTCGAGTATGACGCGTTTTGTCTCGTCGACGGGGACGCTGAGCGAGATCTCGCGCGTACGTCCGTAACGCCCCTTGGAGACGACGACGGAGTTAACGACGCCGAGCATGTCGAGTTCGCTTATGAGGTCGGTGACACGGCGCTGTGTGAGCGAGTCCATGCTTATCTCCGAACAGACGCGTGTGTACGTGTTGTAGACCTCGCCCGTGTTCATCTTGGCACCAGCCTCCTGTGCGAGCACGATTATGCTGTACAGAACGACCTTCGACTGGGCGGGGAGCGTACGGACGACCTCGACGATACGGTTTAGCTCGATACGATCCTGCGCCTCACGTACGTGTTCCTCGGTGACGCGATCCGTCTTCGACCGTTCGGCGACCTCGCCCGCGGCGCGGAGGAGATCGAGCGCGCGCCTCGCGTCGCCGTGTTCCTTAGCGGCGAAGGCGGCGCAGAGGGGTATAACGTCGTTCGACAGCACGTCGTCCTCGAACGCTATCTCGGAGCGCTGTTCGAGTATGTCGCGTAGCTGGTTGGCGTTGTAAGGCGGGAAGACGATGTCCTCCTCGCCGAGAGAAGACCTTACGCGCGGGTCGAGGAGTTCGGTGAACTGTACGTCGTTGGATATACCGATGATGGAGACACGCGCGTTGTCGAGGTCGGAGTTCATACGCGAAAGATTGTACAGCGTGTCGTCACCCGACTTCTCAACGAGCTTGTCGATCTCGTCTAACATCACGACGACGACACGTTCGCGCGAGTCGACAGCCTCGAAGAAAGCGTCGTACACGCGATCCGTGGGCCATCCCGTCATGGGAACGTCGTCGCGCCCGAACTCCTGCGCCAGCCGCGCGAGGACACGGTACTGTGTATCGACCTGCTCGCAGTTGATGTACTCGACCTTACACGGTATCTCGGTGTCCTCGCTCGTCTCCTGTAGCTCGTTCGCGACGTACTTTGCGCTCGCCGTCTTTCCCGTCCCCGTCTTACCGTAGATGAGTATGTTTGACGGTGTTTCGCCACGTAGAGCGGGTACGAGCGAACGCGCCATCGTGTTTACCTGAGAGTCGCGGTGGGGTAGCTTGTTAGGTGTGTACGACGGTCTGAGAACCTCCTTGTCGGAGAAGATAGGATCGACCTCAAGGAACTCCTCGAAAAGACGCCCTTCGTCATCCGTATCCGAGTCCGAAAACGGGGAGGATACGGGGTCTTGTGAGAGGTCGGACTCTTCCGAGAGGTTCCGGGTCACGTCGACGTAGTCGGCGTCTCCGTCTCCGTCTTCGTCATCCCCGTCCCCATCTTCGTCACCCGTACCGGGGTTAGACGATCGGGTTCGTGTAACGGTGTTAGAGCTATCCGGATCTTCCGAACTGTCTTCATCGGAAACTTCGTATTTCGAAGCGGATTCATCCGAAACACCGTCCTCCGAGCTTTCGTTGGCTAAAACGCCGTCTTCCGAACCTTCGTCAGCCGAAAGATCGTTCTCCGATACTCCGTTTTCCATAGCTCCGTCTTCCGATGCTCCGTTAGCCATAGCCGCATCTTCCGAACCCGGTTCATCCGGAGCTTCGTCCTCCGGAGCTGATTCTTCCGAAGCGGGGTCGGTACCGGGATCAGTATCGGTGTCAGTAGCTACGTCGGTGTTAACCCCCGTATCAGCATCAGTACCGGTATCAGTACCGGTGTTGATGTTAGCCTCGGTGCCGTTCTCGTCCCCCATCTTACGCCTCACCACCCTTATTCATATCTTTCACCCTATTTTCACGTATACCGCGTTCGTTCAGATACCGCATTCAGTCGGATGGAGACGGTGTTTCGTACGAAGCCGATTTTATTTCGTACGAAGCCGATTTCTACATGCCGATTTCTACGTACCGGTTTCGGGGTTCACCACGCTTTCTCAGCCTCCGTTTCCGGATCCGGTTTATTCAGTCTCCCCTACTTAGTCTCCCCGGCTCAGTTCCTTTCGGAGCCACCGGAGCCATCACACGCACCATCCTTCGAGAGCGCGAAGGGAACCGAGTTTGAACCCCGAACGCGTTGTGAGACTTGAACCCGGATCGGTCCGAGTACGCCCCATCCGTCATCCACTCGAAACAAAGGTAACCGGTGGGTTAAATATCTTCTGATGAACCTGAAACGACGCCCGGATTTAGGGGCGCAGATATCCAAACGGAGAGGAAAACGCCAGACATAGCGCGGTAAATCAGGTTAGATGAGGGGTAGAACAGATATACCTCGTCCTTAGCTACTCTAAACCGGGGTGGATTTCCTTCTGAACACCCTAACACCCCCACCCCTTTGTTTCGGGTGGAGACCGTGAGTAGGGCGGGCGGGGTAGGGGAGGGTGGTAGGAGAGGGTGGTGAGTAAAGACTAAATTATAGTGGGTAGAGACTGGATTATAGTGGGTAGAGACTAGATGGATGAGGAGAACTAAACTTGGCGTTGAAGTAGAGGGGGAGAAATAGATAACCGAGTGAGATGGAGAGAGATCAGATGTGGAGAGATTAGATGGCGATAAATGGTGATAAATAGTGATAGATAATGATAGATAATAGAAGTTAGGAAGCAGAGGTTGAGGGTTGGGAAGCAGAGGTTAAGACGATGAAGATCAGGAGAGAAACTACTTTCGTCTGACCGTAGACGGAACAAGTTGTGTACGAAAACAAAAAGCTTTATACCCAAGGTTACACACTGTATCCAGTGTAAGCACAACCTCACGCTAAATGTAAGGTTGCTGACATTTATCAATATGAAATAAACTGATCACATCCACTACCCCCCTCCCTACCCCGTCATTTCCTTCTCCACTCGAAACGAAGGGGTGGGGGTGTTCCCCGGTTTCTGACACATTATCTCCCGCTCCTCCGTATCTTCGTCCGTTCCTCTCATCCCCTTCCATTTCCTAAGTTGCGTATGACCGGCGTCTGACGCAGATTTATAACTCTTCGTTTTGGATTTCAACTACCGTACGACGCCGGACAGCCACGGCAGGGATAACATGGGTATACTAACTGAAATAAAAGACAGCATATCCCAGACTGTAAACGGGATATTCGCAGACGAAGGTACCGCGCGTATCGGTATCTACGGTCCGCCAAACGCGGGCAAGACGACGCTCGCAAACCGGATTGCGCGCGACTGGACGGGCGAAGCGATGGGTGCCGAGTCGCAGATACCGCACGAAACAAGAAGGGCGCACCGTAAGGAGGACGTTACCATAGAGCGCGACGGCAACTCGGTCACGCTCGATATCGTCGACACGCCGGGTGTGACCACCAAGGTAGACTACCAGGAGTTCGTCGACTTCGGTATGGAGGAGGACGACGCCGTCGAACGTTCGCGTGAGGCTACCGAGGGTGTCGCAGAGGCGATGCACTGGCTAAAGGAGGATATCGACGGCGTTATCTACGTCCTCGACTCGTCTCTCGACCCTTTCACACAGGTCAACACGATGCTGACCGGAATCATTGAGTCGCGCGACCTACCCGTCCTGATAATAGCCAACAAGGTCGACCTCGGCGACGCCTCTCCGGGACGTATCAAGCAGGCGTTCCCTCAGCACGAAACCGTGCCTATCAGCGGTCAGGAGGGCGATAACGTCGACGAACTCTACGAGAAGATCGCAGAGGAGTTCGGGTGATAACGATGCCGGAACAGATAGAGTCCGACGGTGCGGACGGAAACGGTGGCGGCGTCCAGATAGACATGATAAGCTCCGGAAGGATGGACGGTATGACGAGTATGGAGAAGATACGTCTCATACTCGACGGTGTGAGGGACGGCAAGGTCGTCATACTCGAATCCGGTCTTTCGCCCGAAGAGGAGTCGAAGCTCATAGAGGTCACCATGACCGAGATATCACCCGACGGATTCTCGGGTATCGAGATCGAGTCGTACCCCAAGGAGTCGGCGAACCCCGGTATACTCGACAGGCTGTTCGGCGACGACGACTCAAAGATGACCGTCATAGGACCCGCGAACCAGATAGAGACGCTTCACAAGGACAGCGAACTCATAAGCGCCGTCGTCTCGGCGAGGTGAACCGCGCGTGCCTCACGAATGCGTAGACTGCGGCGATGTCTTCGATGATGGCTCCGACGAGGTCTTCGACGGATGTCCGTCGTGCGGAGGAACCAAGTTCTTCTACGTCAAGCAGGTAGGTGCGTCGGAAGACCGACCGGAACCACCCGGTGACGGTGTAGGCGCGCACGCCGACGATGTAGAAACCTCCGATGACGGAAGCGATGTTACCGCCGACGGTGTAGAAACCTCCGACGACACGGCTACCGACGAACACTCGGCGCGGAACGAAGAACCCCAAACCGCCGCGGAGACGCAGACGGGTTCGGGCGACGACCGCGGCATAGTCGAGGCGGAGGACGGGTACGAACGTGCCTTCGGTGGAAGTCTGAACGACGAAGATGGCGAAGATCCCGCCGACGACCCCCTGGAAGCTGAAACCGACGGCGAAACCGACGACGAGATACACGACGTACCACCGTCTCCTGATACGGACGGCGAGTTCCGGCGCGCACACGCCGACGAAGCCCGCGACGAACTCATGGATCAGTTCGAGACGATACGTATAGTCGAACCCGGAAGCTACGAACTCAACCTGATGAACCTGTACGAGGAGGACGAGAAGATAATCGCGCTACAGGAAGACGGTCGTTATCAGGTCTCGCTCCCGACGGCGCTCGAAGACTGACGTTTCGAACTACCCCTTCTGTTCTCAAAACCGTTAAGTCCCGACCCGCCGAACTCCGTCCAAATGGATATCGTAATCTCCGTCGGAGGTTCTGTACTCGTACCCGAACTCTCCGCCGAACGCGTCTCGGAGTTCGCGCGCGTCGTCGAGAGTATCGCCGACGACCACTCCGTCACCGTCGTCGTTGGGGGCGGAAAGACCGCACGCGACTACATCGGTGTGGCGCGCGAACTCGGCTCGAACGACGCGATGTGCGACTACCTCGGCATCGACGTTACACGTATCAACGCGCGTCTTCTCATCGCCGCGCTTGAAGGGACGGCGTACCCCGAACCGCCGACATCGTACCGTGAGGCAGAGGACGCGCTCGCCGACGACAAGGTTCCCGTCATGGGCGGAACCGCACCGGGACAGACTACCGACGCCGTCGCCGCCGTCTTTTCGGAGTACACAGACGCCGATCTTCTCGTCTACGCCACGAGCGTCGACGGCGTCTACACCGCCGACCCTTCGGCGGACGACGACGCGCGTAAGCTCGAACGTCTGACACCCGACGAACTCATAGGAATCGTTATGGAGACACAGATGGACGCGGGCGCAAACTCCGTCGTCGACGCACTCGCCGCAAAGATCATCGAGAGAAGCCGTATGAGAACGCTCGTACTCGACGGTAGCGACCCCGCCGACATAGAATGCGCCGTCCTCGACGGTGCGCACGACGGTACGGAGATACTACCCGAAGGTACAGACGAAGCACAGGGTGCGCTCGATGAGTTCTGACGAAGAAAACGCCAGCGACATATCGGATTCCGCAACCTCCGAGTTCTGGGCGGACGAGTCGGCGCGCCGCGTCGCCGAGAACGACCGTCCGCCCGTCGTCAAGGGGGGCGTCTCCCCCTCCGGAGTGCCGCATATAGGAAACTTCAACGAGGTTCTCCGCGGCGCTTTCGTCGTCCGCGCACTCGAATGCCGCGACGACATCGCAGGCGAACCCGGACAGGTCTTTACGAGCGACGACCGCGACCCTCTTCGGCGCGTTCCTGACACCGTACTTTCGCCCGAAGGCGAGGTCGTCGAACTCGACGCGGAGGAGCGCGACGAACTCCGCGCGCACCTCGGTAAGCCGTACGTCGACGTGCCGTCGCCGTTTGCCGACGCCGCGGGCGCGCCCGACACATGGGCGGAACATTTCGCCTCCTTCCTACGCGAGGACGCCGAACGCCTCGGTGTCCCCGTTGAGTTCGTATCGAACGACGAGATGTACGAGGACGGCGACTTTGACCAATCCGTCCGAACCGCACTCTCCGAACTCGAAAGGTCGCGCGACGTAATCGCGCGTCACCAACGGACGGCGGGCGAGGGGTACGTCCCCTTCATGCCTATCTGCGCCGAATGCGGACGTATAACGACCACACCAACCGGCGTTAACGTCGAGGACGGAGCCGTCGACTACGTCTGCGACGACGCCCAGCTCGCCGGCGAGTACGAGGTCGAGGGATGCGGGCACCGCGGAACCGCTACCCTCCGCGAAGGAAAGCTACCGTGGCGGTTTGAGTGGCCTGCGCAGTGGTGGACGCTCGGTGTCGGTTTCGAGCCTTTCGGGAAGGATCACGCAGAAGGGTCGTGGGAAAGCGGCGTCGAGATCGCGCGCGAGGTCTACGGCGTCGAACCGCCCGAACACCTCGTGTACGAGTTCTTCCTCGTCGACGGCGGTAAGATGTCGGCGAGTGAGGGTAACGTCTACACTGTCTCCGACATACTGCGTTACGTCGAACCCGAGGTTCTGCGTTACTTCTTCGCTCTCGACCCCAAGAAACAGCGCGACCTGTCGCTCGCCGAGATACACCACCTTGTCAACGACTTCGACCGTATCGAGGACGTCCGTTACGGACGCGACGAACCCGCCGACTCCACAGAGCGCCTCTACGCCGAACGCGTCTACGACGACCTACGCGCACCCGACGAAGATCCGGCTGAACACGAACCCGTCCGTCCGCCGTACACCTTCTCAGCCATGGTCGGCGTCGCGGGCGACGACGAGGCGCGTCTCGACACACTCCGCCGTTCAGGACATCTTCCGGAAGACCCGACGGAGACGCAGAAACGCGACGCACTCCGCCGCGTCGAACTCGCGCGCAACTGGGCGCTCGATCACGACAACGAGTACGCCGTCCGTGTCCTTGACGACAAACCGGACGCCGACTTCGACGCCGACACGCGTACAGCCTTCGACGAACTCGCCGACGCCGTCGAGTCGGGCGCGTCACCCGACGAGATACAGAACGCCGTATTCGAGACTGCGCGCCAAAATGACCTCGGTGTAGGCGGCTTCTTCTCCGACGGATACCGTCTGTTCTTAGGACAGGAAAGCGGTCCTAAACTAGGTCCTCTCCTATCCGCACTCGACCGTGAGTTCGTCGTCGAACGTCTGCGCCAACCGTCCGACGGCTGAGAAAGTCGGGGGATATCCCCACTCCACATCGTCGCCACTCCCCTTCCCAGAACCCCGTATTAACACCGTGCTCTCCGGAAATTCAGTTTAAGAACGTCCAAAGATACTCGTACCCCCACGTCCATGTATCCGTGGATGAGCGGAAACGAAGACACCGACGACGAAACCCAAGCCTCCGAGGGCGGCTCAGATCGGATCGAAGATCCGCCTGACGACGCGACGGAACCCACTGAGCACGAACCCGACGATCTTCAGTCCGAAGCCGAACACCCCGGTACAGACCGTCTGGAGGAAATACAGGACGAACTCCGCGACAAGGAGAACGAGGTCGCCGAGGTACGCGAAGAGCTAGAACCCAAGATAAACGAAAAGGAGCGTGAGCTAAACAGCCTGCGTAAGAAGCTCGACAAAAGACTCGACGACCACGGGAGACGCCTCGACGAGCTACGTGACGAACTCCGTGAGGAGATAACGGCACGTAGGTCGCCCGGCGGGGGCGCTCAGTCCGACAGACCCGCCAAGGCAGGCGGTTTTATACTCGGATTCGTCGGTGTCCTCGGCTTTCTCGGCTCCGTAGCTACCGCCTCCGTGGGGTTCGTTCCGGATCTCACGACCCCCTTGGGTACCGAGGCTCTCATCGCGGTCGCCGCCGTCTCGGGTGTCCTTTCGCTCGTCGTTCTCGCCGGCGGATGGCAGAGCTACAAGAAACAGAGATGGTACTTCGTCGTCTTCACATCCCTCGTCGCGACGGTCTTCGCAGTCCCCCTCGGTCTTCCGGCTCTGGTACTCGTCGCCGTCGCGGAGCCTACCTTCGACTGATCCATCGGTTGACCGAACGCGGGATACGGAAACCTGCGTCGTACCTCTCGTAGAGCCTTCGGCTGATCCGTCGGTTGACCGGATTCGTTACTCGACGCGTTCGATGATCGTCGCTATACCCTGACCGAATCCTATACACATCGTCGACAGACCGTAACGTCCGCCCGTTCTTTCGAGTTCGTGAATGAGCTTCGTCACGAGCGCGCTACCCGTCGCACCGAGCGGATGTCCGTGCGCGATAGCGCCGCCGTTGACGTTCGTCCTGTCCCAAGGCGCTCCCGTCTCTTCGAGCCACGCGTTTACGACCGACGCGAACGCCTCGTTGACCTCGAACAGATCGATGTCCTCGATGCTCATACCTGCGCTTTCGAGGACGCGTTCCGTCGCGGGTATCGGACCCGTGAGCATCATCACGGGGTCGACGCCCGCGAGCGCGACATCGACGATACGCGCCTTAGGCTCCCAGCCTTCCTCTTCAACCTTCTCGCCCGACGCTACGACCATCGCCGAAGAGCCGTCGACGATACCCGACGAGTTACCCGGCGTTATGACGCCGTCGTCGGTACCGCGGAAGACGAGAGGAAGCTTTCCGAGAACGTCCTTCGTCGTACCGGGGCGCGGATGCTCGTCCTCCTCGACCACGATCTCATCGGTCACCGTCTCGCCGTCGTCGTCCTCACGCTCCACCTCAGTCTCAACAGAAACGAGCTGGGAGTCGTACCTGCCGTCGTCCATAGCCTCCGCCATACGCTGTTGGGAGTCGTACGCGATCTCGTCGACCTCCTCGCGCGTGAATCCCCACTCCTCGGCGATAAGCTCGGCGCTCTCCCCCTGAGGTACGATGTCGAACCTGTCGGTGTACGTCTCGCTGAAAGAGCCGAAGTCACCGTCGCTACCCATCGGCTCGCGCGTCATATGCTCGACGCCGCCCGCTATCACGCAGTCGTGGAGACCGCCCCTGATGTTCGCCGCGGCGAAGTTGACCGCCTGCTGTCCCGAACCGCACTGCCTGTTTAGCTGTACGCCCGGTACGTCAACGTCCCATCCCGCGACGAGAGGCAGGAGGCGCGCGATGTTGTAGCCCTGTTCGCCCTTCGGCGTGACACAGCCGTAATGTATGTCTTCGATGTCGTCGGCGGGATCGAATCCAACGCGTTCTTCAAGAGCCTTCAGCGGCTCAGCACCGAGATCCTGCGGGTGCGTGTTCTTGAAGACGCCGTCCTCCTTGCCGAACGGCGTACGTACAGCGTCTACGATGTAGGCGTCGTTCTCTGCCATGATAGATAATGTCGTCGCCCCGGTATGTAGCTTGCGCCGTCGTGTCGGGAGTCTTTATGACCGCCGCAACCCTAAACCTCGTATGAAGCTACCTTCCGAGGTTGTCGTCGACTCGTTCCTCCCGACGTTCCGTGCGCTTCTCGCGTCCGAACTCGACGACCGCGGCTTTACACAGCAGGAGATAGCCGACCGTCTCGGTGTTTCGCAGCCCGCCGTCAGCAAGTACGTCATGGACAAGGTTGAGAAGGAAGGGATCGTCGCCACCGACGACCGCGTCCGTGATACGGTCGAACGTATCGCCGAGGGGTTTGACGACGGGACGGTTGACGACTACAATGCGCTTTCTGAGGTCGTGGGTCTCGTCCGCGCGCTCGAAGACCGCGGACCTATCTGCGAACTCCACGAGCGCGAATCCCCTTTCCTACGCGGAAAAGGATGCGATATCTGCGTTGCGGGCGACGACTCGTCGCTCCTCGTTGAGAATGAGGTGCTCGGTGACGTCCGCCGCGCCGTCCGGAGGCTCAAAGGTATCGAGGGCGTCGCCGAACACGTCCCTAACGTAGGGACGAACGTCGCGCAGGCTCTCCCCGACGCCGACGCACCGTCCGACGTCGCGGCGGTTCCGGGACGCGTCTACGCCATGAACGGGCGCGTCCACGTACCCGCAAACCCCGAGTTCGGCGTCTCGAAGAACGTCTCGGAGGTCGTGCTCTCCGCGGCGCGCTCCGACTCATCGAAACGCGGCGCTCTCAACCTCGCAACCTCCGACGAACTACTCGAAGCCGCGTCCGTTTCAGGGATGCATGCCGTAGGGTTCGACGCCGACCGCGACGACCGGCGCGAGACGGTCGAAGAGGCTTTCGCCGACGGCGTGCCCGATATCGCCTACCACCGCGGCGGATTTGGCGTCGAACCCGTCGCGTACGTTATCGCCGAGGACGCACCCGGTGCCGTTGAGAAGGTCGAGGGGATTCTGCGGAGCTAAGCACGTACCCACATATACAGCCTGATACCTTTCCGTCGAGGTAAGAGGTGACTTTTGCGGAACGGTAGCCGCGCCACGTCAAAAGATATCCTCCACCGTACCGTCACAGGGATATCTGAATATCTATCTCGTCGTACCCAAAGACGGGCTTCTTCGACCTTCCGTCCTGTTCAAGCTCCAACACACCCATCTCTTCGAGTTGACTCACGTTCCTGTGTACTTCCTTGTAGCCTCGTTCGAGCTTCTCGGCGAGTTCGTTTATACTATCGGGTTGATGATCAGACACTGCGCGTATGAGTTCGACGTTCTTCGTACTCGTGAGACGGTGTAGCTGTTTACCCGTGACGTTGAGTACATGCATGTCGTCCGGGTTCGGCGTGTCATCGTTTTGGAGGTCTTCGAGCTTCTCCCGGAACTCCTGACGCGTGTCCTCAGGAGGCTCGTTACGGATTTCGAGCGTCCGCCTGTATCTGGCTTTTGACATGGTTACGTTGTTTACGTTCTCGTTAGTTATGGGGCTTTCCCCGCAATACCTTTCCACCGGACGTACAGGTTCTTGGCTTCGTAGAACCGGTCAACTATCTCGTTCATTCCGATGAAGTCGGTGCGTGTGTAACGTCGGTTACAGAGATGTTCGTCATAGACACCCCGATCCTCATGGCTGTTGTCGTGCCTGACAACGGTGTAGCCGTCGGTGGTTCCGAAATGTAGGGCGTAGTCGTGTCCGCAGGCGGAGTCAGGTTCGGTATACACTCTTGCGGTTTCGACGTAGCCGCCCTTCGTTACCGTGTATTCAAGTTCAGTATCGCGCCCCGACGTTCACTGGTTCTACATGTGGAGAAAGGTTGATAAGTGGTATGGTGTAGGGCACATAATAGGTAAGACCCTAGAAACAAAGTACACCGTTGGTCTGTAAGGCTAATTAACCGGAAACAGGGAAACCCAAGGCGGTTGAGAACGTCAGCGATCTGCGCGGCTGAGTAATCGCGGAGCTATACCGGCTCTAACTCCTCAGCTTCGTACCCGTACAGCTTCACGTCGTTCTCCTCGCAGTAATCAGCAAGACCCGATTCGGGTACTTCGCCGCCGAACCCCCCTTCGTATGCAACCTCTACCTTACCACCGTCACGTTCTACGACGACGGCTGGGTCAGGATCGTCGTGGTCGGTCTTGATAACACGGTCACCGACGACGAACGGGTGTTCAGCATGTTCGATGTTGGTGTGCTTGTACGTGTAGAGCTTGATGTCTTGGTCGTCGCAGTACGATGCGAGCTCCGCGGGGTGGTAGTCGCGCCAAGCTCCCGGACCGGCGTTCATCGGTTCGGCGTACGCGACGTTGACCGCCTCGCCTTCGAAGGCTGTTCCGTGTACGTCCCCGTCCTTCTCCGGCGGTAGAACCTCGACGACCACGCCGGGCGACCGGCTTGAGCCATCGCTCTTGACGACACGGTCGCCCGGTTCGAACGGGTCCGTCGGGCGCTGGTTCATATGCGCGGTGTTCGGTCCGAGGTCTATGAGTTCGTTCATCGGACGTGCTGTGAGATGGTCTAACTGACTCGGATTGTCGGATGCGTACCCTTCGTCCGCCTCTACCTTCGACTTGAGCGTATCGACGCGCGTCCATCCGAGGAGCATCAGGGCGTCTTCGTCGTCGCGGTGCCACGCCATGGCTATGATGTCGTCGTCGGGGTCGTTGTCGAGGAGTTTACGCGGCAGGAACGCCGAAACGTCGCGCGAGGTCTTCACGTCGACCTCGTAGCCGAAGACCTCGAAGTCGTACGCCGAGAAGCTTTCCTCGTTACACCGGCGTATCGCCTGTTCGTTCATCCAGTCCCACATCTCGACGGGTAGGTACTCGCGGCAGAAGCATTCGAAGGCGAGTTCTCCGAGGTTTCCTATACGTTTAACATCGAGGTCGTCCGCACCCTGTATGACGGCTTGGTGGTGGGCGCGTTCGCGGTCTACCTCGGAGGGGGTGTACCGGTACATCAGTTCCCTTCGTCGTCTTCACCGTCCTCGGCGTAGATATCGTCGATAACGTCGCCGTGCTTCTCGGCTATCTTCCTGCGCTTCTTCTTGAGACTCGGCGTCAGGAGGTCGTTCTCCTCCGTCCACTCCTCCGCGACGAGTCTGAACCTCTTGATGGTTTCGTAGCTCTCGAAGTTCTCGTTCACCTCGTTGACCTCCTCCTCTATCCACGAACGCACCGTCTCGTTGTCGACGATAGCTTCGTTGTCGTTGGGAAGTTCGACGCCTTCCTTCTCGGCGCGTTTGCGCACGCCCTCGAAGCTGGGAACCATTAGCGCGCCGATGAACTTCTCGCTGTCACCGACTACCATGCACTGCTCCACCAGACGCGAGGTTGAGAAGCCGTCCTCTATAGGCTGTGGGGGGACGTTCTTGCCCGTCGACAGGACGATGAGTTCCTTGGCACGGTCGACGAACGTCATGTAGCCGTCGTCGTCCATACGTACGACGTCCCCCGTTCTGAACCAGTCGTCGCCGTCGTCTTCCGCCTCGGTGAACGACGCCTCCGTCTTGTCGGGCTTCTCCCAGTAGCCGTCGGTGACGTTCGGACCCCGGACGAGTAGCTCGCCGACGTTTCCGTTCTCGCGTACGTCCTCCGGCGCGGCGTCGACGTCGAGCTTCGTCTCTACGTCGGCTATCGCGGGTCCGATGGTGCCTATCTTAGGCTTCTCAGGCGGGTTCGCCGAGACGATAGGCGCTGTCTCTGTCAGACCGTACCCTTCGAGTATCGGGAGACCCATACCGTGGTAGAGGGCGCAGAGGTCGGCGGAAAGGCTCCCTCCGCCGCTTATCATGAACTCTATCTCGCCGCCGAGCGCCTCACGGACGTTCGAGAAGACGAGAGCGTCCGCGACGGTGTGCTTGGTGCTTAGCCACGCACCCGGAGAGTCCGTCTTGTGGTATCTCTCACCGACACCTTCCGCCCACTCGAAGATACGTTTCTTCACCCCCGAACCGCTCGCCTGTTCGCGTATAGCGTCGTAGACCTTCTCGTAGACGCGCGGCACGCTCGTACCCGCTGTCGGCGATACAGCCCCGAAGTCGTCCTGTAACGTGTCGGGGCTTTCGGCGTACGCCACGGTCGCCCCGCTCGCGTACATCAGGAACGAGCCGTAACGTTCGAAGGCGTGGGCGAGGGGGAGGAAGGAGACGACGCGATCCGTCTCGTCGATAGACGGCAGGTCGTCGGGCTTGTCGGGACGCGGACCGAAACGTTTCCTTCCCTGGTTTATCGACGACCTGAAGTTGCGGTGCGTGAGGCGCACGCCCTTCGGCTGTCCGGTGGTACCGGAGGTATAGATCAGTGTACAGAGGTCGTTAAGTGAGAGGTCGTCGAGCCAGTC
>NZ_RKLV01000016.1 GCF_026242195.1 Halorutilus salinus
CATGTGTTCAGTCTACAACATCAAACGAGCTGTTACACACCCGAATTAACTCATGTATGGCGATTCACCAGAGCCTATGACTTATACCTGTCACCAAAACTTAGTGGCGGCAGGAACATTCTACCGTGTGATACAGAGCGACAGATTCGGGGATGCGGTAGCTGTCTCGGAGACGCTCGTCCGTCTGGTTGAGACCGTAACAGCCTACATACTCGTAGGACTGTTCGCCGTAGGTGTCTTCGATCTGGGTCTGGTGATACTCGAACTGACCCTGTCGGGCAGAATAACCGAGGCGAGCGAGGTGGTGGATCTGATAGACACGGCGTTGCTCCTTCTCATAATCGTTGAGATATACCAGACGCTTGTCGCATACATACAGAAGAACGAACCAAAGCTGGTCGTGAGAACGGTGATATACGCGGGCGTGATAGCGATGGTGAGGAAGATAATAGTCTTCCAGACAGGGGACTACGCGTCAGCGACCGACGCGCTCGTAGTCGCATCCTCGTACACTCTGATACTCGTAGGTCTCGGTGCCCTCCTGTTCGTCAACTACAGGGTTTCGTGGGAGAAGGAGGAGACGACGGGGACGGAGAACGGCGGCGGGGATACGGGCTGACGATGGCGAAGCTTCAGCATGTCGAACTCTTAAGTATCACCCATGTTTAAACGGCTTCATGGGTACAGACGACGAACAGGACGTGAGCGTGGAGGTAGAGGAGGACGACGGCGTGACCGTCGTGGAGGAGGCGCGCGAACTTGAGCGCCGTCTCAAGAGGGTGTTCGGACGCACCGCACTGACGACACGCGTTGAGGACGAAGGCGAGAGTGTGGTCGTCAACGGCGACGGCTGGCAGTTTACCGCACGCGGCGATGAGGTCGTTTTCAAGCCCGCCGGGACGCCGTACAGGAACGTACGGAACGTCGCCGACCTCGAAGCAGTCAGGAAGGAGGACGGCGGCGTCACCTTCGTCTTCGGTGACGAGGAGTTCGTCCTGGGTAAAGGGGTGGAGCACCGACGGTGACCGACGTAGAGGTCGAGGAGGCGGATCTTTCGGAGGGCGAGGACGGAGAGGACGGCGGACGGAGACGTATACTTGGCGCATTCGCCGACTTCGTCACGGAGGTGATCCGTATCCTGTTCTCGGAGGTGGTGGGGTACAGGCTTTCGCGCGCACGTCGACGCCTCCGTATACTCGGTATACTCGCTCTGGCGTTCTTCGTCTTCGGCTTGCTCGCCTCTGCGGTCTGGTTGCTCGTCGGCGTCGTCTTCCTCGTCGAACGTTTTCCCTCCACCGCCGACCCGCTCGTCTTCGCGGCGGGCGGCGTCGTCGGCTACCTCGTCGCAGTCGTCGCGGGTCTCGTCTACACGGGGTAGAACGTTGGCTATATGCGGCACGCCGCCGTTTCGTAGCCATGGACGAACGCGTAGAGGAGCACGCACGTATACTCGTCGAATGGTGTACGGATATCGAAGACGGCGACGACGTTGTTGTAAGCGCCAGCCCTGAGGCGCACGAACTCGTCGTTGCTCTGCACGGTGAGATAGGCGAACGCGGCGGCAACCCGCTGACGCTCTACTCGTCGGACGAGGCTTCGCGCGCCTACATGAAGGCGCATGACGGGGAGTTCAGCTTACCCGAACAGTCGCTTGGGATGTACGAGGAGGCGGACGCCGTGATAGGGATACGTTCGGATCCCAACCTGTCGGCGATGTCGGACGTTGACGGCGACAAGCTCGCCGAAAGGTCGCGCGTCACCAAGCCGATACAGGAGGAGCGGCTTTCGACGCAGTGGTGTCTCACACAGCATCCGACGAACGCACACGCGCAGGAGGCGGGTATGTCGCTCGACGAGTACCGCGACTTCGTATACGGAGCGATACTACGTGACTGGGAGGAGGTCGAGGAGTATCAGGAAGAGCTACGCCAACGTCTCGAAGACGCGACCGAGGTACGTGTCGTCGCCGACGAGACGGACGTGACGATGTCCGTCGACGGTATGCATGCGGTCAACTCCGCGGGACGGCACAACATGCCGAGCGGTGAGGTGTTTACAGCGCCCGTTCCGGACTCCGTCGAGGGAAGCGTACATTTTGACAAGCCTCTCATACACCGCGGGCGCGAGATGGAGGGCGTCCGTCTCACCTTCGAGGAAGGTGTCGTCGTTGGGTCGTCGGCGGAGCGCAACGGGGACGCGCTCGACGACCTTCTCGACACAGACGAGGGTGCACGCCGTCTCGGCGAACTCGGTATAGGTACCAACCGCGGCATAGACACGTTCACCAAGAACATGCTTTTCGACGAGAAGATGGGCGAGACGGTACATATGGCTCTCGGACGCGCGTACGACGAGAACGTAGGCGAGGCGCGCGAATCCAACGACTCGGCGGTGCATGTCGACATGATTCTGGACACGAGCGAAGGTCGCGTCGAGTTCGACGGCGAGGTCGTGCAGGAGAACGGCGAGTTCGTGTGGGAGTAGTCAGAACCGTGCCCGGAGGAAGTTGAGGAGTTCGCGGTTCGTGTACTCCGGGTTCTCTGAGTTCGACGAATGTCCCGCTTCGGGCACAACGGACAGACGCACGTCGGGTAGCGCCTCGACCGTCTCACGCGCCCTTTCGACGGGGATGGACACGTCCTCCTCACCGTGTAGCGCGAGGACAGGTACATCTATCTCGTCCATACGGTCGAGGATGTCGTCGCGGTGAAGCCAAGAACGTACCTCGTTGACGACGGCGCGCGGCGGGTAGGACATCCACCGGCGCGTCCAGTTCTCGACGAGTTCGGGACGGTCGTCGCGCGTCGTTTCGCCGAACAGTACCTGCGCCGTCGTCCGCGCGAGGGGTTCGGGTACGGCGTCACTTCCTTCGAGAGTCGAGACCATTGTCTCGTACGTCTGTCTCTGCGCCTCCGTATGCGTACCCGCCATAGAGTCGATGAGGACGACACCGTCGACGCGTTCGGGATAACGGAGTGCGAGACGGAGGGCGACGAAGCCGCCCATCGACATGCCGACGTAGACGCATGACTCTATACCGGCGTTGTCGAGAAGGGCGACGGCGTCACCGACGAGGTCTTCGAGGTCGTACGCCGGCGCGTGGTACTCCGTCCGCGCCCGCAGGTCGTAAGCGACCGTCCGGTAGCCGCCCGCATCGGCGAGCGCCTCCGCCTGCGCGTCGAACATCGTGCGATCCATCAGCGTTCCGTGGGCGAAGACGACCGCGGGCGCGTCCTCGTCTCCGCGTTCGTCGTACAGGCTCGACCGCGTCGCGTAGCCGCGGCGGGCTGTATCTGTGTCACTCATGGTCGTACAGGTTGATTTCGTCTGTGTTTACCTGAAACGGTGGATAGAAGTTGGAGAATCCATCACTTGACCCCAAATCAAGAGAATTAATCAACCATTCGAAGAATTCGTCATAGTATTGATTCGTCACCGTCAGATATCCGATGGTGGTGAATATTGTCTCAGTCCCGGTTAGTTCTCGGCTCTTTGAACCGGACTTGATTTCTGTACCGTCCATAACCGACCAGTAGTATAGTAAGGACTGATGGACAGACCTTTTGTTGTTGCCCAGAACCTTCTTCAGTTCGACTATAAATATATAATTATTCCCATTCCTATCTTCTGTAACTGCGATTAGGTCAGGATTCTCCTGTACCTTCGCGGGGGCTTCATCTTCGTCGCGCTCTCGAACCTGAACAGAGGGTTCGTGAAACCACGTCAACTCGTCATAGTCGTTTAGGAAACGTTCCTCCAAGGTCTTCTTAGCCGGTTCAACCATCTCGCTTTCGTCGATATGTAAAAGATTACGCCGCCTACGACGTTCTTTGCGTTGTTCTTCCTGCATCTCTCGTATGTGTTCCAAGGTATCTTCGCCGACATTGATTTTCACCATATGCTATCCGAAAGCACGCGCTAATAAATAGTTTGGCACGTTTCAGGATATTCGAAAGATAGGACTGGAACCTACTCGTACTCCTCGCGTAGCTCTTCCGCCGCCTGCGACATGTTTTCGAGCTTCCCGAACGCAACGTCGCGCGGAAGAAGCTTTACGCCGCAGTCGGGGTTGACCCAGACCTGTTCGGGGTCGACGAACCCGAACGCACGCTCTATATTGCTCTTTATTTCGCCAACGGCTTCGACCTCGCGGTCGTGTATATCGACACAGCCGAAGCCGATCTCCTTGTCGAAGTCGTGCTCGGCGAACTCCTCGACGTGTGCGAAGTCTTGGTTGACGAACTCAAGCGAGAACTGGTCGACAGGGATGTCGAGCATACGCGGGTAGATAGCGCCGTAGTCGCCGTAACAGACGTGCATTATCTGGCGCTCGATGTTGTCGTGCTCCTCCTTTGTCACGCCGTCGACGACCCTTTGGGTCGCCTCGACGACGAGATCGATATCCTCCGGACGTGTCGAGAGCGCGGGTTCGTCTATCTGTATGTACTTCGCCCCCGCGTCCGCGAGACGGCGGATCTCGTCGTTGACTATATCGGCGAGACGCATTATGAGTTCGCGCTTGTCGCCGTAGACCTCGTCGAACGACCAGTCGTATAGCGTGTACGGACCCGTGATAGGAACCTTGACGCCGTGTCCTTCGCTCACGGCACGGCGCGTGAACTCGAACTCATCGACGAGCATCGGTTCGGGGTCGCCGAGTTCGTCGACGACGCTCGGCTTCTCGAAGTAGTTGTTGCCCCAGACGCGTACGGGTCCGTTAAAGTCGTATCCTGGTATACGGTGTGCGAAGTACTCGACCATCTCTTCCCTGCGCATCTCACCGTCGCCGAGTATGTCGATCCCCGCGCGTTCGTGCTCGTCGGCGACGACACGGACGGCGTCGTCCATCGCCTCTTGGAGACGTTCGTCGCTAAACTCACCCTCCTCGTTGAGGTTGCGCACCCTGTTGAGCCACTTTGGCTTGGGATGGCTTCCGATTATAGTCGTGGGGAACAGCTTTTGGTGTACGTCGGTCATCACGCACTCACCTCCTCGGTGGCTTCGCCGAGTCTCTGAACCTTCTCCTTCATAACCGTCCACGGAAGGAAGTCGAGACCGCACGACGGCGAGACGTACGTCGTCTCGGGTTCGGCGCGTTCGAGGACCGCTTCGACGGTCCCGGCGAGTTCGTCGACGGATTCGAGACGTGTGTTACGCGCGTTCATACATCCGACCGCGAGCGCGCCGTCCGCGCCGTACTCCTCGACGGCTTTGAGGTTACCCTCGCCCGAAACGAGGTCGATACCCACGCCATCGGCGATGTCTAAGAGCCGCGGGTACGCGTCGGCTATCTCGCCGAAGTACGTCGTGACGATCACGTCGGCGTCAACGCCTTCGACCGACCGTTCGATGGTCTCGATTCCGTCGTCGACATCGACGCCATCGTCGTTGACGCCCGTAAGCGAAGGCTCGTCCAACTGTACCGTCTCAGCGCCAGCGTCGGCGAGAGCACGGAGTTCCTCGTTGACAACGTCGGCGAACGCACCGCGGTACTCGTCGCGCGAACCGTAATGCTTGTTCTTCGAGAGACGCGCGAGCGAGTAAGCCCCCGCCATGACGGGCTTGACCTCGTTCGATGCTACACCAACGGAGTCGTCGTACTGTCCGACGGTGATCCCACCCGAACCCGTGAGTTCACCGACGACCTGCGGCTGTCTGTAGAAACGGTTGTTGTCGTAGAAACGTTTTATGCCGCCCATCTCAACGCCGCCGAGACGCGTCGCGGGGAAAGCGATTATGTCGTCCCACGATAGCTGTCCCTCGGTGACGAGGTCGATACCCGCCGACTCCTGTATCTCTATGACATCGCTACGTCCTCTGTGGAACAGATCCTCAACCTTCTCCTCCGCCTCAGGTCCCATATCCTGTTTCTGGTATCCCTGTACCTCCTTCAACGCCTCTATGAGGTAGTCGGGGCGCGGGAAGTATCCCGCGGTTGTCGAAGCTACGTCTGTCATCTCCCCGACGTATTACGCGGGGGCATAAACACCTTTCTTTCTATTACACGGGGACATAGACCGTTTTCCGACCACCGATGGCTTCATTACCGTCGAACGCGGACGTGTCATAACATGAGGGGGGCGCTTCGACGGCTGGGTGGCTGGAGACGCGTCGGTAGCGATAGCGACGATGAGCCCCCGGATACCGTTGTACGTGAGATACGGAACGCCGTGAAGGCGTACGAAAATGTCCACGAAGGGACGCCGCATAGACAGGCTTTCGATGTCGAGTACGGCGACCGTATCTACAGGGCGAGGGTCAGCAGGGACGGCGGGACGCATTACTACCGCGCCCCGAACGTCTCGACGGTACGTAGAACGGCGGTCGGTGTCCGAAGGGTCGCGGGCGACGTAACCGCGTCGGTCGAACGTCTACGCGACGACCCGACGGCGCTTACGGCGACAACAACCGTCTTCTCCGCCTTCGTCTTTCTACTCGTCGTCGGTCTCGTGGGCGCTATGGGCTTCGGCGCTGTCGGCTCTTCGGACGGTAACGTTTCGAACGTGACCGGTGTTGAATACAGTCCGTTCAACGCGTCGGGCGACGTTCTCGACGACAGCTTCGACTTCAACGAGGTCAGGGCGGAGCGCCTCGTCATGGAGGAGACGAACGAGGTCAGACGTGCGCACGGAGTGGAGGCGGTAGAAAACGTCGGTGCGCTCTCGGAGTCGGCGACAGTACACGCAGGGAACATGGCACAGAACGAGTACGTGGGTCATATCACACCCGCGGGCGAGGATGTGGGCGACAGGTACGGCGGCGCGTGCGACTCATCGCGGTACAACACGCGCGAGTACACCGAGAACGCCGCCGCCGTCGCTTTCGACGAACCCCTTGACCGGTGGAACGGTACACGGCTTCAAAACGAGAACGAGGTCGCTGGTTTCGTCGTCGAGGCGTGGATGCGCTCGCCCGACCACCGCGACAACCTGCTTGAGTCCGACCGCGAGGGTATAGGAATCGGTGTACAGCTACGTGACGGAAAGCTGTTCGTCGTTCAGGCTCTCTGCGGCTCGGCGTCGGATTAGAGACGTACTTCGACGCCCGCGTCTGCGAGGACGTTTTTAGCCTCCTCGACAGTGTACTCGTCAAAATGAAATATAGACGCGGCGAGCCCGGCGTTCGCCTCCGTCTCGCCGAAGACCTCGACCATATGCGCCGGAGAACCCGCGCCGCCCGAAGCGATGACGGGTATCGAGACGTTCCCGCTCACGGCACGCGTCAGAGGCAGGTCGTAGCCTTCCTTTGTTCCGTCACCGCTCATGCTCGTGAGAAGAATTTCGCCCGCGCCGCGCTCCTCAACCTCCTGCGCCCAAGAGACGGCGTCGACGCCCGTGGGTTCGCGCCCGCCGTAGATGACGCATTCGAACCAGCACTTCGTCCCCTCCTCGTCCTCGAAGTAATGGTCGCCCGACGAGTCGTAGTTGCGCCGTGCGTCGATTGCGACTACGACGCACTGGGAGCCGAAACGTCGCGCGGCGCGGTCGATGAGTTCGGGGTTCTGGAGCGCCGCGGTGTTCATGCTCGTCTTGTCCGCGCCCGCACGGAGCGTCTCACGTATGTCGTCGCACGACGAGATACCGCCGCCGACGGTAAGGGGTATGAAGACCTCGTCGGCGGTTCGTCGCACCACGTCGAGCATAGTTTCGCGCCCCTCCGACGACGCAGTGATGTCGAGGAAGACGAGTTCGTCAGCGCCCTGCTCGTTGTACTTCTTTGCGAGTTCGACTGGGTCGCCCGCGTAACGGAGTTCCTCGAACTGTTCGCCCTTTACAACGTCTGCGTTTCCTTCATCGTCGAGCGTAACGTCGAGGCATGGAATGACGCGTTTTGCGAGCATCGTTTTTCTTCGTCTGCGAAGACGCGGTGACACCGTAAAAGGTTCGCGTTACCGTCCGGTGCCGACCGCGTACCTCGGTTCCCGCCCCGACGAACCCCGCCGTCAGTACACGTCGAAGACCTGTGCCTCGTGGTACCTCTCCCACAGAAGCACCGCCGGCGGTAGTGCGACCACCGACATGATGAACGAGTAGACGACGCTAAGAGCCATCAGGAGACCGAAGTCACCGAGAACCGGCGTGATGGCGAGCGCGAGCGCACCGGTTCCTAACGAAGTGGTTAGCATGCTTCCGAGTAGTGCGCCGCCCGTACCCGAAAGCGTAATCACCATCGCCTCGTGTGCGTCCGCGCCCGCGTTGAACTCATCGATAAACCTGTGCGTCGTATGCACCGAGTACGCGATCCCAAGCCCGATCGATATGGAGAGGATCGTGGCTGTGAGGGCGTTGAGCGCCATCCCCAGATACCTCATCGTACCGAGGAGGTACGCGATCGCTATCAGTATAGGGAAGACGTTTACGACGCCGAGCATCGGCTTGCGTTCGAGAGCCGTGTAGGCGATTATGAGGAACAGGGCGGTTAGGGCGACTGCGATAATCAGACCCTGTATAGCCGAGTCGAAGATAATACCCGTTACGGCGTCGAAGACGACTATCTGACCCGTCGCTGTTGTCTGGAGACGGAACTCCTCGGCGAACTCACGCGTGTCCGACGCGGCGTCCGCCTGCGAAGCGTCGGAGTCGATAGCGTACCGTATCTGTGCGCTCCGGAGGTCAGGGCTAAGATACTGCTGTGCCGTACCTCCCGCGGACGAAGACATGACCGCGTCGTAGATACGCGGCAGGTTACGGTCGGGGATACCGTCGTTGTCTATGTCGTTGCGGTCGACGAGACGCGCGAACTCAGGGTCGCTTTCGGCGTGCGACCGTATCACCGTAACTATACTCTGGGGCTCTGCCGTACCCCCGTCACCCACCGCGAGAGCCCCCGGCGCGTTGTCGTTCGGATCGGTGAGCGAGTCGAGAGCATGCCCCTGTCTGAAGTTCCCTTCGACGTACAACTTGACCGACTGATCCTGATTGGTCGAGAAACGATCCTCCAGCAGGTTGATCGTCTCCGTAACCGTGTACTCGCTCGGCGCGAACGGTTCGGGTAGCGATGTCACGTAGTCGGGCTGGTTCGCCGGGGGTAGGAAGTCCTCAGTCTCGAACGATGTATTGACGCCGCTTCCGTACAGACCAGCCATACCGCACGTTACGAGCAGAACAAGGACGAAAGCAACGGGTGCGTAACGGCTGACGCGTGCGGGGAAGGCTAAAAGACGACCGAGTGCGGATCCCTCGGAGGCTATGGGCTTCGAGTTGAACTCGGGGAAGTTTAACGAGTCACGTAGCCTGTCCACCTCCAGCTTCAACGACGGTAGGAAGAGACCGAATATGAGGAAGGTGAAGATGATACCGATCGCCGATGCGATACCCATGTTACGTATAGGCGTAAGATCCGAGATCACGTTCGCACCGAAGCCGAAGACGCTCGTAACGGTGACGATGACGAAGGCGACCATGAGCTGGTTGTTTGCTTCACGCATCGCCTCGACCGCCTCGTAGCCCTGTACCGCCTCCTCACGGTACCGGTTTATGATATGTATACCGAAGTCGACACCGACCGCGAGCAGGAGGACGGGTACGGATATCATCTGCTGGTTGAACGGTATCCCCGAAAAGCCGAGGAAGCCGAACGTCCATATGACCGTCATTATCAACGAGAGAAGACCGAGCGTGAGGTCGATAGGGTCACGGTACGCGACGACGAGGAACAGGAGTAACAGCACGACGACGACGGGCATTACTATCAGAAGCGAGTCACCTATGACGCTCGCCGTCTCTGCGCTGGTCACGCCCGACCCGAACGCACGTATACCGCCCGGCTGGTCGGAGGCTATCGCCAGCACCTCCGTCTGTATATCCTGAAGGTCGGAGTCGGTGAACTGCGGCGGAACGTCGTGCGTAACCACCGTAATCGAAGCCGACGCGGAGACGCTCGTCGGGTTGAAGTCGTTCGATACAGTCCCCCTGAAGCCGGGGCTGTCCCCTAACTCACGCACCGCCCGTCTGACACGGGTTGCGCTCGCAGACCTGACGGTGTTCAACTGCTCCGTCGCAGTCGTCGCCGAAGGGTCGATCGTCTGCGCAACCAAGGTGGCGGGACCGCTCGCGCCAGCCATCCTGATCGAGTCACGTCCGTCTGCCTCCTTGAGCACCCTCAGGTTTCTGACGAGCGAACCCTTGGTCAGTACGTTGCTACCCGACTGTATCAGCTGTGTCGACTCGTCCTCGGAGGCGAAAGAAGGCTCGAACTCCTCGTTTATAGCGTCGAGAGCCTCCTGCTCCGGAAGCCCTTCGGTAAACGAGTCGGTCGCCTCCGTGTCGGTGCTCACAAGCCCCATACCGGCTACGAACACCAACGTAAAGACGAGGAAGACGGCTATGACCTTCCTCGGGCTGTCGACAACGGCGTTGTTGAGGCGTTTGGTCGCATCGTCGATGTACTCAGCGACCGACATCGGCTACTTTCGCCTCCGGTACACGACGAGACCCCCTGTTCCGAAGAGCATGAGGGCTACGACGATGACGGGGAGCGGAAGCCCTCCGGCTTCGGCTTCGGTCACGTCGATGGGAAGGCGGTAGGTATCCGAAAGATGGCTGTCACCGTCGGTGTCGTCGTACCGGACATCGACGGAGATGGGGTACGTGCTGTCCGGTGTCGCGGACGCCGTCGACGTAAGATCGAAGGTCAGATCAGCCGTCTCGCCGGGTTCGAGCGACTGCACATACCCCGTGTCGGTATCGCCCGTGTCGAGAGGGTCGTCCGCAAACAGACGCGCCTCAACATCGTCCGCCGTCTCGTTGAGGTTGTTCGTCAGTGAGATATCGACCGTACGCGAACCTCCTGCGCTTATGGTTCGGTTGACAATCTCGACACCGAACCTGTCCCTTTCGGGCGCAACCTCAGCCTGAACGTCGAGCTTGTCGTAGCTTTGGAGTTCCTTGTCGCTATCCCTGTAACGGACGGAGAAACCGACCGACTTCTGACCGTCCTTGGCTTCGGTGCTCACCGAGATAGGCAGGCTGAACGACGATGACTCTCCGACATCCACTGAGCCTACAGCCGTCGTCTCCTCTATAGGCGTAACCGTCTGCGAGCTGTCGGCGTACCGGACAACGACGCTGTCGGCGGGCTGAGGACCCGTGTTCTCGATCTCGCCGTGTATACTCCCTTCCTCACCGACACGGAGCGACGAGGTTATATTGAAGAAGCTGAAGCTCTGTTCGTCGCCCACCGACATCGTTGTGGTGGCGACGGGCGACTCGTGTGTGACGCCGCCCGTGGACTCGTACTTCACCGTCGCGTCGACGGGGTACGAGGCTGGTGTAACGTCGGAGTCAGCACCAGCAGTAACTGAGACATCTGTAGCTTCGCCCGGAGAGAGCGAGTCGGATACGCTCACCGTCTTGGCTGGCTGTCCCGTCCCTAGGTCGCCAAAGAAGACACCCGTCTCGTCGGCGGTCAGCGTTACACGTGGATTACGCGCCGTCTCCACACCCGTGTTTCTGACACGCAGGACGTAGCTACCGCTGTCGCCCGCTATGACGTTCGACTCCACGGCTTCGACGGAGAAACGCGCGTCGTCCTCGACTATGAGCGTGATATACTTCGTCTTCTCAGTCGAGAAGTCGCTGTACCGTGTACCTCCGCCTCCAGTCCTTTCTGCGAGGCGTGTGTAGTCGTAGCTAACCGCTATAGGCACACGGTAGCTACCCGCTTCGAGGCTGTCGCTAACGTCGAACGTGAACTCCACGGGGTCGATACCGCCTGTCGGAACGGAGCTTGCGACGATAGAGCCTGAGTTTAGCTCCATACCGTCGGGAAGGCTTCCCTGATCAGCCTCGAAGACGGCGTTACGCGCCGTCGTTACGCGCGCTTCAAGATCGCTTGGTCCCGCGCGTGTGATATCGCCGCTGTTCGCCACCTGCACCGTAACCGTCTGTGACGTACCCGTCTGTATACGGTTGTCGGGCGTAGAAAGCTCTATATCGGGGCTTCCGACAACCTGCGGCGTGCCGTCGGAGGCACCCTGTGCGGAGGCGACAGCCGGAACCGTAACCGCGGCTACCACCAGTAAGGCAACTGTTGCTATACGGTAGTCTATAACTGAGCTGTTTCTCATTACGGTTGGAGTAAGCAAGACGACGCGTATAAGACTGTTGATTAAACATTCAATCAACAAGCCTTATAAACTTCGTAACCTGATTATACCGTGGGCACAAAGAGGACAAAGATGACAGAGCAGGAGCCGTATCTCATAGATATACTGTTCGACGGCGACGGGGGAACTCGTGAGGAGATACTCGCGGCGACTTTCAAGGCGCTACACGAACACGGCTACTCGGAGCTTACCGTAGACGACATAGGCGACGAGTTCGAAAAGAGCCAGTCGCTGATATACCACCATTACGACAGCAAGGACGAGGTTCTCCTCGATCTGCTTGAGCTTATGATAGAGCATTTCGAGAGCCACAAGCCCGGCACCTACGTCTCGGATCCGCGGGATCGAATAAAGACGTTCGTCGAGATGTCCGTGGGTCTTGAGAGCATGGACAGGACAGCCGCAGGAACCTTTACGGAGCTACGTGCGCAGGCTATCCACGACGACGACTACAGGGAGCAGTTCGTCAAGTACGACGAGGTGATTCAGGAGGCGCTCGCCGACGACATACGGAAAGGTATCGAAGCAGGTGCGTTCCGGGATGTCGATGCCGAAAGGATGGCTACGTGGCTCTACACCGTCACCGTGGGCACGACGTTCCGTTCCGTAACCGCCGGCGACTCGTGGATTGATATGAACGAGGAGGAGGTAAACTCGCATCTCGAAAACGTGCTGTACAGGTGATGTCTACACCGGGTGACCTTTCTCCGAAGACGGGCGTGACGAAAGACGGCTACGTGGTACGGGCTACGAAAGGACGGACTCAATCGGCTCGTCCTTGGTGGTGTTCCACCAGAAGCCTACGAAGCCGAACACCGTAAAGACCGTCGCGATTACGGCTTGTACGTTGTTTCCCTGATACAGATGGAAGGGTAGAAGAATACCGAACAGTACACCCGCGCCTAACAGGAGCCATCTGTCTTCCATACCCGATGTAGACGGGATGTCCGTGTAAGCCTTTGGGCGGACGTCTACCTACACGCCGGAGAACGAAGGTAGAACCGTCTATATCAGAGAAGACCCGCGCGCTGAAGAAGCATGAAGTCGTCGGTGTCGAGCGTCTCGCCCTCCTTGAACTTCTCGTAGACCTCGCGCGCCTCTTCCTTCGCCTCCTCCTTCTTCTCCTCGCGCTCCGTCTGGCGATCCGACTTCTCCTGCTTGTCGAGCTTGCGCAGACGTTTCTGAACCGTCACGAAGTTCTCGTGCATCTCGTCGGCTGACTCCTGCACCTCAACGAACTCCTCGTGAACCTCGTCCGCCTCGTCGCGTACCTCGTCCGCCTTACGGTACGCCTCTATCATCTTGTCGTGGTGCTCCTGCGCCTTGTCGGCGAACTCGATCACCTTGTCGTGGTACTCGCTCGCCTTGTCGCGCGCCTCCTTCGCGTCCTCCGTAAGCTCCTGCACCTCGTCGTTGTCTTCGAGCTTGTCCTTGCGCTCGTTGTACTTCTCCCTCAGCTCCTCGATCTCTTCGATTATCTCTTTCTCCTCGTCCGGCTCCAGAACCTCCGTCTGCTGTTTGAACTCAAGGTCCTCGATCTCGTCTTCGAGTTCGTCGAGCGACTCGCCCTCCTGAAGCTTTAGCTCCTTCTTACGCTCGTCGACCTTGTCGAAAAGCTCGTTCGCCTTCTCGTTCAGCTCGTCGCGTTTGTCCTTCAGCTCCTGTACCTTCTCGTTCAGCTCGTCGCGTTTCTCGCGGTGCTTCTGCGCAACGTCGACGACCTCACGCGTCTTGTCGTTTAGGTCGTTGCGTTTCGTAGCCTTCTCGCTCGCGAGCGAGTTTAGCTCGTTGCGCTTGTCGCGGAGCTTGCCCGCGAGTTCGATAAGGCTGTCCTTGTTTCTGTTTTCAACTTCCTCTTCGTCAACTTCGAGTTCGCCGGGTATCTGTGTGGCTGTCTCTGTCATTCTATCACTCTTTTCTTTTCGAATATCGGCTCTAACTGCCGAAAGTCCCTACGGTCGACGCTCACATCGGCGGCATCACGTACAACGGGCTTGGGGTCGAATCCGACCGCAAACGAACCGACACGCATCATAGGCACGTCGTTGGAGCCGTCGCCCACGACGAGTATCTCGTCGGCGTCGTAGCCTTCGTCGCGCGCGAGACGACGCAGAACCTCGCCCTTGTCGTCGTCGACGAGTTCGCCCTCGACCTCCCCTGTAAGTACGCCGTCGCGCGATACGAGACGGTTCGCACGGACGTGCTCGGCACCGATCGCCTCCGCAACCGGCTCCACAGCGGGGTAGAAGCCGCCTGAGAAGACGGCTATATCGGGCTTGAGACGGCGCGCGACCTCGACGGCGTTCGGCGTCGTCGGTATGGAGCGCAGGGCGTCGCGCGCATCCTCGACGGTCAGACCTTCGAGATGTGCGACACGTCTACGCAGAGACTCGCCGAAATCGAGTTCGCCGCGCATCGCCTCCTCGGTGACGCGCTCTACCTCGGTTTCGACACCCGCTTTGCGCGCAAGCGCCACTATGCCCTCTCCGTCCACGAGCGTTGAGTCGAGGTCGAATACGATCAGTTCGTAGTTCCCGTTGTTCATTAACTATGCCGCCGCTTGTACGCGTTTCCGCTTCGTTCGGTGGTTAGAGGTTGATCTGTTTAAAAGTTTCGTATCCGGGTACCCGTGAAAACAGTTGACAAGGTACCCGCTACCGACCTAAGCCGAGCCTCTCCGGAAGTAGGGTTCGTAGACCCGCGACCACCGGGCATACGGATAGGTCAAGAGGGAACCCCGGTACCGTACCGTCGATGCGGTGCATGGCGACAGCTGTTTACGCCGAGGGGTTCTATACGGCGACATGAACGACGACGAGACGCGCGTCATGAGCCGGGCGCTGACACGCGGCGCGACGATGCTCGACGAGGCGTGCGACGGCTGTGGAAACCCACTGTTCAGGTATCAGGGCGACGTCTTCTGCGCCGTCTGTCAGGAGAGAAGCGGAGGAGCGGAGGAGGGTGAAGACCAAGACGGTACGTCGGGTGAGTCTGAGGGCGAAGAGGTCGATGGTGTCGGCGAGGGTGAGGTACAGGCGTCGGCGGGGGACGCGACGAGGGCGCGCGACGAGAACGGGACGGACGAACCCGACGGTGTCGATGAGAGCCTACGGAGGCTTGCGCGTAGACTCGCCGACGACGCCGTCGAAAACGCCGACGATCCCGAAGCTGTCGAGCGACGTCTCGATGCGCTCGAAAGGACTCTCGATCTCCTTCGGTGACGACCTTGGTTCGTCCCTACCCATCGGCTTCGGACGGCGTATCACCGTCGGTTTTGCCGCGTCGGAGATCCCAGTAGAGCGCAGTGAGGAAGACGGCGACGAAGAAGACGACGGCGAAGTAGGTGGAGCGCGAGTAGTACGCGCCGTCCGTCAGGAGCATACCGACCTCATCCATGAAGACTCCCATTCCGAGACCGTAAAGGACGGCGACGAGACGTTTCGAGTAGTCGTCGCGGAAGACGGCTATCCAGCCGATGACGGCGAGAGTCACGAAGCCGTAGAAGTAGTGGTGGATATGGAAAGCCCCGAACTCCAACTGCTGGATCGGTAGACCGAGGAAGCTTCCCGAAGATGTCTCCTCACCGACGAGTTCGGCTGTGACTACGACCGCACGTGCGCCCACGAAGCCGACGGCGAACGATACGAAGACGACGAAACGCAGACCCACCTGATGCGCGGAGACGGCTTCGTGGCGAACCGAACCGACGAAGCCTTTGGTGAAGAGGTAGAACGCCGCGGCTACGGTCGAGACGAGGAAGCCGTAGAGCGCGACGAGGAAACGCGGCGAGACACGTAGGTCGTCGGCGAGCGAAAGTGCCGCCTCGACCGTGGGGTACGGCACTGACGCAACAACGTCTTCGGGTGTGAAGACGGCGATGACGGCGAGCGAAAGACCCGCGGAAAATCCGACGAACGCAACCGTCTTGTACACGACGGCGACGGCGCGTTGGGAGAAGCCGAGGTAGTCCTCAAGCGCCTCGTGTATCTTCATCCTTCACCCCCTTCGTAGCCGGAGCCGACGACCTCACGTATACGCCCCGCGGTCTTTTCGCCGACGCCTTCGGCGTTCCGTAACGCGTCCTCATCGGCGGTCATAACGTCCTCGACTGAGCCGAACTCGTCGAGAAGCGCGCGTGCCGTCACGGGTCCTACATCAGCGATACTCGAAACGACGTACTCCTGCTGTTCGGTGAGCGTTGCGCTCGACTTCTCGCCGTGAACGCGCACCTCGCGGTCGCTTTCCTCCTGCTCACGACGCGCGACGACGCCGAGCGTCTCCGCCGTTTCGTCCTCGTCGGCGGTGAAAAGAACCGGGACGCCGTAGTCGACGACGACCGACGCGAGAGCACCGCGTACGGCGTTCTTGTGCACACCCGTCGAGTAAAGCGCCTCGCGTTCGCCTTCGAGAACGAGGAGGGGGCGTGAGTACGACGACGAAAGGTCGCCGGTCTGTTCGAACAAAGACCTTCCGCCCGTGAGCGTATCGACGAAGTCCTGTACCGACTTACGTTCGACGGCGACGCGGTCGCTAAGGACGTAGTCGCCCACATCGAGGGTTTCGAGTTCGACATCGATATCCGATGTATCGAGTTCACGTACGACGTTCGACTTGGTTTCGCGCTGGTCGGCGACGACGGTGACGGCGTCGTCGGTTTCGTCCGCCTCTCCGTTCTCCGTTTCGGCACCCTCTCCGTCGGCGTCGAACTCGCCGAGCGCTCTCTGTGATTCGTCCAACTCGTCGTTTATCTCGTCCTCGACGCCCTTTAGCTCGTTTATTTCGCGTTCCATACGGTCTTCCTTCCTGCGAGCAGACCAGAAGTACGCCTCGTCGCGCGTGTCCTCGGCGATAAGTACGACGACGCGTCCCGCGCGCTCGCGTCCGGTGCGCCCCCTGCGCTGTATCGCGCGTATCTCAGACGGCACGGGTTCGTAGAAGACGACGAGGTCGACCTCAGGTATGTCGAGACCTTCCTCAGCGACCGAGGTGGCGACGAGGACGTTCTCCTCACCCTCGCGGAACGAACCGAGAACCTCCTGCTGTTGTTTCTGCGTCAGACCGGGGTCGCCTTCCTTGTTCGCCTGTCCGACGAAACGTACGGGACGTGCGTCGCCCGCGTCGAGGAAATCGACAAGCGTGCTTGCGGTGTCGCGGTACTCCGTAAAGACGATGACGCGGGCGTCTTCGCCCGACGACAGTTCGTCGAAGACGAGCGAACGCAGAACGTCCATCTTGGGGTGTACGCCGTCGTACTCCTCGGCTATCTCACGCGCCTCCTGCACCTTCGACTCGCCCATGAGACGTTTGACCGCCTTGCTACCTCCCGACGAACGCGCCTCGTTCTCCAGCTTCTCGAAGTACGAGACGAGCGTCTCGACGCCCTGTGTCTCGACTATTTCTACGGCGTGTCTCAGCTTCATCACCTCGGCGTGTACGGACATCGCGGTGTAACCCGCCGACTCACCGGCGTCCATCATCTCCTGTATATCGCCGCGTGCGCTCAGAAGCTTCTTCATCGATACGTCGGCGCGCGCCTTGTCGACCGCACCCAGACGTTTGAGACGGTTCATACGGTCGCGGACGACCTCGTTCAGAAGGTCGCGCGCCTCCAGAACGTCTTCGGGTACCTCGACCTCGCGCCAGTCGACCTCCGTCTCGTGTGTGTACTCGGCGAGCGAGGGGTCGTCCTCGGTCAGTATCTCGACGTTGGAGACGCCTATGTTGTCGCAGACCTCTAAAATCTCGTCCTTGTCCGAACCCGGCGAGGCGGTCATGCCGGTCACGAGCGGGTCGTCCGCTTCCGCGACGTACTTGTCGGCGATATAGTTGTAGGCGTAGTCACCCGTCGCGCGGTGGCATTCGTCGAAGGTGAGATGCGTCACGTCGTCGAGATCGATACGTCCCGCGATCAGGTCGTTCTCGACGACCTGCGGCGTCGCAATCACGACCTTCGCTCCTTCCCATTCGTCGGCGCGGTCGTCGGGACGCACGTCGCCCGTGAAGACACGTATCTCGTCGTCGGGCACGTCGAGAGCCTCACGGTAGAAGGAGGCGTGCTGTTCGACCAGAGGCTTCGTCGGCGCGAGGAACAGCGACCTGCCGCCCTCGCGGTTGAGACGCGCCGCTGTTACGAGCAGAGCGACCGTCGTCTTTCCCGCACCCGTCGGAAGGACGACGAGCGACGGTTCGGCGAGCGCGGCGCTCGAAAGCTGAAGCTGGTACATACGGTGTTCGACGACCCCGCCCTCAAGCAGTTCGTGGTCTATGTACCCGCCGCCGGCGCTCGTCTCTGTCTCGGACATCGTTTGGTTCCGGTACGTCCCGACGCCGGATAACTGTTTGTCCGTCGCGTCTTAGACGAGGAAGATATATCCCGCAACCGCGGCTACGACGAGAACGAGTAGGACGGCTACGTAAGCACCGTAGTCACGGACGAAGTCGGCGGCTAACTGCGCCGTGTCGCCCTCCTGTCTATGACGCTCGCGTCTGTACTTCGCCTCCTTGTCGGCGAACTTCGACGCGATCCCCTCGTCGTCGTCCTTCGCACCCTCGGATGCGAGCCTGTACGTCTTTTCGAGAAGCGCGAGATCGGGTTCCTCGTCGGCGCGTATATACGTCTCGTGTACCACGTAGTCGTTTGAGGCGAGCGCGTCGGCGTGCTTGGAGAACGGAAAGCCGCTAAACTTGGTGTTGAGGAAACGTATGTAGTCGAATGTGTTCTTCTCGCCGTCGGTGGATATCTTGACGTTACCGAGACGAGCGCCGGTAAAGTCTACGGCGACGGGGTCGTACGGCGCTATCTCGAACGAGCCTTTGTTGACGCGCGCGTTTGAGAAGTCAAGGACGGCGTTCGTCTCGGACTCGACGACCATGTTGAGGTCGCGTTTGAACCACGCGTCGGAGAAGTCACCGTCACCGCCGAACTCGACGTTTAGGAACGTAACCCAGTCCTGGAACGAGGCGTCGTGGAAGGTCGCGCCGTCGAGGAACTCGACGCCACGGAACGTCGCGTTGTCGGAGAAGTCGGTGCCGTCGAAGACGGCGCGCCTTTCGAAGTCGGCGTACTGGAACTTCGCCTCCCCCCTGAACGACGTGCTGGAGAAGTCGGCGTCGGAGTCGAAGACGGTGCTCGTGAAGTTCACGGCGTCGAACGTAACCCCGCTCGCGCGTACCTTACCTCCAAAACGCGCGTCCTGAAACGTCGTCTGGACGCCTGTAAAGGTTGAGTAACGCAGGTCTACGTCACCCTCGAAGACGGCTTCGGAGAGTTCGGCTATCTGTGCGAAGGACACGCGTTTGAAAGAGACGTCGCCCTCGAACGTGGTACCGCTCAGGTTTACGTTGTTCTCGAAACCGCATTCGCGGAACGATGTGTCGCCCTCGAAGACGGCGTTAGGCGCGCTGAACGACCGGAGTTCGGAGCAGTCGAGCGTGAGCGACGCGCCGATGACGGAGTTCGTAAGGTCGAGCTTACCGTTGAAGCTGACGTGTTGGAGGTCGACAACGTCGACGTCTTGGTTCTCCGCCACCGTCTGGTCGGTAACCACGGTTTGGGGGAATGTCGCGCCGACGAAACGCGCCTCCTCGTCCGACCCCGCGTCTTCGAGCGTCCGCATGAAGGCGTCACGTACGTCCGACCCCGTAACACCGAGTAGCTCGCGGCGTTCGGGTTCGAGATGGAAGATACAGTACTCGGTGTCGACATGTGTGGGGTGGGGACATTCCCACGTTGAGTCGACGGCTGAGTCCGAACGGTGTTCGTCGTCCCACTCGTCGGGGCTGAAGACGTACTCGCAGGTATCTGTCATGCTGATGAACCGATTTGACCTTCGTACGAGTTATACCTTTGGCTCGTCAAGCCGTGTCTCAGACGAGCGCAACAGCCGTCATGAGAACACCCGAGTAGAGAGGTATAGTGACGTTGTCGTCTACGACGTACCCCTTGACCTCCATACCGGGTTCGACGGGTTCGATCGGCTTGTCGCCCGCGACGCGGAACTTGACTCCGTCGGCGAAGGTCGCGCCTATACCGCCCGCCACCGCCTGCGCGTACGACAGTTCGATCGGCGGGAACTCGTTTCCAAGAGGTGCGTCGACGGGCGATACGGCGTTGAGGGCATCGGGAAGGAGAGCGCCCGTACCGAGGATAACCACCGACGAAGCCACGAACATGGCGACGAGTATAGAGACGGGCTTTACGCGTAACAGCTCGTTAGGGCTGATCAGCCCCACGACGGGGTCGGCGAACGACAGCACGAAGACGGCGGCGACGGCTATCGGGGGTTCGAAAAGTATGACGGCGAGAAACATACCCGAGATGGCGTACGCGTAGCCCGCGGGGCTTTCCTGTTCGTAGTCGCGGTAGAGAGGGTCGAGAAGTGAGTTTCCGAGTACGAGCCTGTCGAACTCAAGAAGGACGATCACGGCGAAGCCGACGCCCGTCAGTATCTGTACCTCGTTCCACTGAAGAAGGCCGATCACGTACGCGAGACCGACTACGCTCGAAACCGAATGTACGCCACGCCGCGCTATGCTCTCCTCCTCCGACATACGGTCGCCGAGCGTCTCAACGAGGCTCATACCCCCTCCACGACGGAGCGCACCTCTTCGGCTACCTCGTTCTTGTCGACACGTCTCTGTTCTGTCGTATCCCTGTCTCTTAACGTCACCGTACCGTCCTCTTTCGTGTCGTAGTCCACCGTAACCGCTAAAGGGGTTCCGATTTCGTCGTGGCGACGGTAACGGCGTCCCATAGAACCCGAGTCGTCGTACTTGACACGCAGACCCGCGTCACGGAGGGCGTCACGTACCTCGCGTGCGTGTTCGTCCAGACCGTCCTTGGAGACGAGGGGGAAGACAGCGGCGTCGAACGGCGCGACGCCGGGCGGTAGACGTAGGACGGTGCGCTCCTCGTCCTCAACAGTGTCCGTACCGTACGAGTGCTCGATAACGGAGTAGACGATACGGTCAAGACCGTACGACGGCTCGATAACCTGCGGCATGACGTTTTCTCCCGTCTCGCGCACCTCACGGCGTTCGAAGCCCGCGGCTTCCACAGGGACTGTATAACCTTCGCCGTCGACGGTAACGTTCACCTCGTCGCCGCCGAACGCCCCGGGTTCGTCACGCGCCTTCTCGCGCAGTGCGTCGGCTATACGGCTTGCGGCACCGCCGTATTCGGGACCCAGTACGCTCATGTCGGGGTCGGCGACAGTCTCCTCGCGCACCACGGCTTCGTCGTACTCCTCGAAGACACCCATCTCCTCCCCCGAATGCTCGGCGTGCTTCCGTAGGTCGTAGTCGGCGCGGTCTGCGACGCCGTTTACCTCTATCCATCCGTAGGTCGTGAGAGTCTCGCCGTCCCAGCAGTCGGAGGCGTAGTGTGCGCGTTCGTCGGGGAGATGCTGACGGAAACGTAGCTTCGCGGGGTCGATACCGATGGACTCGTACCACTCCTGCGACCGTCCGACGAAGTAAGCGATCGTCGGGCTGTCTATAACGCCGTCCTCGACGGCGTCGCCAACGGTCGTAACGAACGGCTCGCCGTCTTCGTCCTCCTGTTCGTCAACGGGATAAAGACGTACCTCAACGTCCTCGACGGGCGCGATATCTATCTCATCGTCGGGCTTCTTGAAGTACTCAAGCTCCGCCTGACTGAACTCACGTAGACGGACGATACCCTGACGCGGGTTTATCTCGTTCCTGTACGCGCGTCCGACCTGCGTAACCCCGAAAGGCAACGAACCGCGGTAGTAGCGCTTCAGGCGCTGGAAGTCGACGAAGATCCCCTGTGCCGTCTCAGGACGTAGGTAGCCGGGGCGCGCGCTTCCGGGTCCTATGTTGGTCTCGAACATAAGGTTGAACTCCTCCACGCGCGCGTCGTCGAGCGTCTCACCGCACGACGGGCATGCGACGCCCTCCTCTGCGAGTATCTCACCGAGACGCTCCTTCGGCATACCGTCGGCATTCTCAACCTCCGTATGATCCTCGACGAGATGGTCGGCGCGGAAGAACGTGCCGCAGTCGGTGCACGACGCGAGTACGTCGGCGAATCCGTCGGCGTGACCGCTCGCCTCGTAGACATCCTCGGTGCCGACGGTCGTCGTCTCTATCTCCTCGTACCCGTGGCGCACGACGTACATCTCGCGCCACGAGTCGACGACCTCGTTCTTCAACGACGTTCCGAGAGGCCCGTAGTCCCAGAAGCCGGAAGCACCGCCGTATATCTCAAAGCTCGGGTACAGGTAGCCGCGCCGTTTGGCGAGTTCGACTACCTCCTGTCTATCGGGTGTCTCTGACATGGCTTCGGTTTTGGAAGGATCGCGTATTAGGCTACCGTTTTAACCGACGGTCACAGAACGGCTCGGAGTAGATCCTTGTCGCGTACCATCCCGACGAGTTCGTCACCGCGTTTTACGGGAAGATGCTGAACCTCGTTCTCCGTCATCGTTTCAGCCGCATCGGTTACGTCGGTGCTACGTACGACGGTCACGACGTCGTCAGCCATGAACCCGGAGACAGCTTCGTCAGGGAACGTGACGCGCGTAACCGGCATCAACTGCGTGCTCGTCGCCTTGATCCCCTCCCACATCCAGTCGTCGTCCTGGTTCGCCACCCCCTCGCCGAGTTCCTCCGACGACTCATCGACATCCGCGACACGTACACAGTCCGTCTCTGTCACGATGCCAACCATCTCGGCGTTCTCGTCGAGTACACACGCGGCGCTTTCGTCGGCGAGCGTCAACGTCTCGACGGCTACGCCGACGGGGGTTTCGTCCCAGAGGGTAAGAACGCGCCCGTCGACGTAACCGCCTATGTCGTCGCCGTCTTCGAGTCCGGCTATATGCTCGACGATGTCGGTGAGCGTCACGATGCCTACGACCTCGTCGCCCTCGACGACGGGCGTACGGCGCTCGTCGTTTTCGAGCATAATACGCGCGACCTCCTGAACCGACGCGTCGGGGGCTACCGTCGGTACCTCGCGCATCAGCATCGCTAACTGGTTCTCGCCCGCGTCGCGCAGAAGCTCCTCGCGCGAGATGAGACCGCGGTAACGTCCGTCCTTGGTCACGGGGATCGAGCTTATTTCGCCCTCGCGGAGTACCTCGATAACGTCCTCGCGCGTTCCCGGAAGCGATGCCGTAACGACATCGCTCGTCATAATATCCGCGACGTTCACGGTCATTCTTCGTCTTCCACCATACGAACCGTCAGGACGGGCGTCTCGGACGACCGCACGACCTTCTCTGTCACGCTACCGAGTAGGAGACGGTCGAGACCCGTCTTTCCGTGCGTCCCCATGACGATCAGGTCGACGTCGTTATCGTCGGCGTACCCAAGGATAACCTTGTGCGGCACGCCTTGGTCGACCGAGGTTTGGGTCTCTACGTCCGAGTCACGTAGCCTCGCGGCTATCTCATCCGTCGACTGCTCCCCTTCCTCCTCAAGCGCCGCGGTGATAGACTCCCAGTTGGAGTCGGCAGGGAGGGTCGAGTACGCGCTCGTGTTGACGACGTACAGAACGTGCGCCGTCGCACCGTACTTATCGGCGAGGCTCAGGGCGTGTTCGACAGCGCGGTCTACGCCCTTGCTACCGTCCGTAGGAACGAGTATATCATCGTACATGCTACCACCGTGTTCCTCCAGCGTCTTAACTTATTCGTCGGTACGGCGTCCGGCGATACCGGAATTCTTAAGGACGCGACCGAGGTAGGAAAGTACAGCGGGATGGGATAGCCAGGAGATTCCGCCGGGCTCATAACCCGGAGACCGGTGGTTCAAATCCACCTCCCGCTACTTCTCAAACGAAGTGAGAGAATAGCGGAGCAGGGATTTGAACTAAGGAACGAAGCGTAGCGGAGTGACCAAAATTCAAATCCACCTCCCGCTATGCACTGTTTCTCTCTGCACCCAAGGAGGCATGCTTGTGCATGCCTCAGTATATCTGAACCGATGGTATCGGTTCATCGGTGTGCTCGCAAACCGTTCTGGTTGCGGCATTCCACGAAGCTCCGCTTCGTGAGTACGCGTGAGCCATGCGAAGCATGGCTCTAATTCATCGATGGAATTTGCCATCGCGCGGAGGGATTTGAACTTCGGTCGTTCCGCTACGCTCCACTCACTGTTCAAATCCTACCTTCCGGTTCACTCCTCGCTTCGCTCGTCGTTGCACGGGCGCGGAGGGATTTGAACCCTCGACCGTCGGATTAGAAGTCCGATGCTCTCTCCGGACTGAGCTACGCGCCCTCAACCGCTTTTCGCCCCGTCGCGTCAAATATCTTGTTACCTCGGTTCAACACCGTATTGTATGAGCGTACCGTAGGTGGAGTATGGCACAGAAAGAACTCATCGACAGACTCGTCGTCGAAGAGTACCGCGACTTTGCACAAGACCCTCTCGGATACACCGCCGACAGGGACGACTGCGTCGAAAGGCTCGTCAACGACGGCGCGATGGAGTCCGGAGCCGAGGAGGCGTGGGAGGGGTTTGAGAAACGGTACCTCGTACACGACGGGGGCGGACTCACCCTCTCGGCGCACGGGGTGGACAGGGCGGAGGCGCTTGGTGAGACGGTATACCTCGACGAGTCGGTGCGGACTGGGATAATCGACGCCGTCGGGAGCCACGAAACCGGCGTCACGTTAAGCTCGGTCGCGGACGAAACCGGCGTGGAGGAAAAGAAGCTACTTCACAACCTCTGGATACTACGGAGACGTGGCGTCGTAGAGACACGGACTGACGTATCGGGCGACGGACGCTCCGTCGTTCTTAACGAGCCTTGAGCAAGACCACACAAACCGTGGCACAGAGCGGTTGCACGCGGTAAGACGGCAAGGAGGATCTCGGAAGGCTTCAGGCTCCGGCGATAAAAGACACAGCGTCATTCCTACCACCGTGTGAGGTTCTCACAAGCCATTTAATCCGGGCACTCGTAGCCTTACCTGTGACAGACAAAGAGGTGGATGAGGAAGAAGCGGTATCGAAGGCAGAGGAACTCGTTGAGAAGCACAAGGGGGTTTCGGCGCAGGACTACGAGCTCTCCGGCGTGATGGACTACACCAAGTTCGGCAAGTGGCGTATGATATTTGATGTCGACGGCGAAGGTTCAGCTGTGAAGGTCGATATAGATAGATCCGGGAACCTGACGGAGTCTAACAACCTCAAGTAGAGGTAACGGCTGTCGCCCTTCCGGCGTCACCGTTAGTAGGGGTCGGTGTACCCCCTCAGACATACACCGTAGTATGCCCGGTTCGTACAGCTTCAACCAACCCGTGGTCTCGTTCGTTATCGGGGGTCGACCTATATAGGCTTTGGCAACAGGTTACGGAGGATCCTCGCGGGTTGAACCGACGGTAAGATACAGCTACCCCACCCTGTCGGCTTCCCACAGGTAGTTCTCAACGGATAGTGCACACCCACCGAAGCCTCTAAGCCGACAGCCCTCCGTATGTTGTCCTGATGCTCCGTCTTCTCATCTTCCCCGTCGTGCCCGAAGCACTCACCGGGATCGAGAACCGCCGGTATATCAAAACTATACACGAAGAGAACCTTGACCGTCTCAGAAACGGCGAACCCGTCTATCTGCCTGACGCCGGAGAAGCCGAGGAAAGTCTATCGGGTCGCACTCAGGAGTATCACGGGTACACGAAGGAGGAGATACGGAAACGCGGGGAGAAGTTAACAACGACAGACTCAGGGGCGGAGCTTTACCGCCTGCGCGAGGAAGTCCGGCGGGACGTTGAAGACCTTACAGAGAGAACCTCGGCGAAGATTAAACGCCAGAACAGGAGGGTCTACATCGCCACCTTCGTTATCGGTGTCCTCGTCTTCGGACCTCTTATTAGCTTTATCTCCCTCATTCTGTAGCGGATCGGACTAAGTCGCGCGGGCTTTTTACATATATACTTCTCTACTCAATAAACTTTTCTACCAACCCCGTCTGACACCGTGCAGGTCGGATAGACCCCGGTGTAGTGGCGTCAGGGACTGACAAGTAATCGAAGCTACACCCGGTTGTCCATCAGAGCTTCGGATCAAGTTAGCCTCGTGTGGATATGTCTAAAGAAGGGGCGTAACAGCCTACGCGGGAGCCATACGAGGAACTCAACGACCGGTGTCGCCCTTCCCCACCGGTGTGGCTCTGCGAA
>NZ_RKLV01000017.1 GCF_026242195.1 Halorutilus salinus
CCAGTCTACACGACCGCTTCGGATTAAGGTCTTTAACCCGGGTCACGGTCGGGAAACCACACTACGTGATGTAGCAAATTAAGCGTGTTGACGGGCTTCACCCTCGGGGTCAAGCCCCGAGGCACTCGCCTTTCCCCGCCTGTAGAGAAGGAGAAGGACGCCGCCGTGGAGACCCACGATGTCGAGATGTTCAACGAACTCGGCGGCGTCGGCAACCTCATCGCGCCAAGCCTGATAGCCCGATGTGACGAGAAGAACGACGGCGGCGGAGACGGGGAACCATAGGTTCTGGAGGGTTCCGACATACTCCAACGCCGTGTAACCGACGGCGACGCCGACCGAAGCCACGCCGACGTAGTCGGTACGGTCGTAACGCGTGTACTCAAAGACGACCGCAGAGATGAGAAGGACGGCGAGAACTCCGCCGGTAACGAAGCCGTGCGCGGCGCGTCCGGCGACGACCGATACGCCTGTGATCGTAGAGAGGTAGAGCACGAGGGCTACGCCTTTGACCGTAATAAGGTCGGCTACTGAGCCGAGGAACGAACGAGAGGCGTCGACCGTCGCTGTATCCCTCGTCTGTCTCACGTCGGAAGACATACCCCACGGTATGATAAATAGTTTGGGTAGCTACTCAAGCTCGTCCATTACCTCGTCCGCCTTCTCGAACATCTCCTCCATATCTATCTCCTCGCCTCCGACGTTCAGAGTCTTCGAACCATCTGTGTCGTCGTCGTCCTCTTCTTCGGGTTCAACCTCGCCGGGTTCGACGACGTCCTCGTCCTGCGGCGTCACGTCGTCGAGATGGTTGAGCGTCGTGTGGTCGAGCGAATGGAGGGTCGCGTCTCCGATCTCGTCTTCGAGTCCTTCGGCGTCGTGCCCGTACTCGCCGTCGTCGTACCATTTGGCGAGTACACCGTTTCGGAAGAGTGCCACGGAACCGCCGTGGACGACGTAGCCCGTTAGTCCGCGTTCGGTCGCGAGATCGAGGACGTCTTCCGTGGATACATCGACGCGCCTTGCATCGGGTCGTCGGGTCGAAACCACGACGGGTACCTCGCCGTACTCGTCCTCTACAACCGTGGGTAGCTTGACGCCGTCGAGACATTCGGCGACAAGACGCATCTTGGAGGCGATGTCGTCGCGGAGCACGTCGTCGTCTATCTGAGACGCGTCGCCGAGAACACCGAAAAGGAGTTCGTGAACCTCGTCGTCGGTACGTGAGACGACTATCTCACGCGTGACGACGGCGTAACCCGCGAAGACGGCGACGGTACCGACGTAGACGACGAAGGCGAGCGCCGCGAAGGCTTGCGAGCGTGCGAACGCCCCCCATCCCGTGCCGAGAAGGACTGAGTAGACGACGAGTATCTCTGCGACGGCGAAGCCGACGACGTCTATATGCAGAGGGTCGGCGTCCATCTCGCGGAGTGTGTCCGAAGAAAGGTCGTCGGGGACGCCTTCGTGGAAGACGTATCCATAAACGACGGCGGCGAAGACGGTGAGAGCGCCGACGGACGCCGCTGTGGCACCGACGCCGATACCCGTGATAGAGAGAACCGTGTACCCCGCGGCGAGTAAGGCGAACGCGACGCCGACGGGGTCGAACTCATCGGTTGAGGAACGTTCCCTGTCGACGACGAGGGCGTACAGGAACGCCGTCGTGAGTACGAAGCCTACGACCGCGAGCGTGGTTGTGTCCGAGACGTACGTCGAGACCAACGCGGAGGCAGGGAGTACGACGAGAGCGACCACGCCCTTAGCGCCGAGAAGGTCGGCGAGACGTCGGAAGTAGGTTCCCTGTACGTTCTCCCCCGCCGCGACCGTCGTACCGGTCATTACCAACATCTTGTTCTGTCGTAACATATAGCTTTGTGTGCCGTACCAACAGATGTTTGTCGTCGCGCCGCGTCTCACCCGGTATGTCAGAAGGTGAGGCGGAGGAGGCGCGCGTCATAGGCGTCGACAGCGACGACGCCGACGACCTGATAGGCGCGCTCTCGTCGGACACGGCGCGCGACATACTCGCCGAACTCCACGATGAACCCGCGACACCGTCGGAGGTCGCCGACCGTGCCGACACGACCGTCCAGAACGCACGGTACCATCTCGAAAACCTCGTCGATGCGGGTCTTATAGATATCGACGGGACGCGTTACTCGGAGAAGGGGCGCGAGATGGATGTCTACGCGCCTTCCGAACCCCTCGTGATGTTCGTAGGAACGGAGGAAGTCTCTACGACCGTACGCGACGCACTCACGCGTTTCCTCGGTATCGTCGGTATCATAGGCGTCGCCTCAGTCTTCGTTCAGACGCTGTTCCGTCTGTACGCGCCCGACGCGCCCGCCGACGCAGAACCGCGCGGCGCGGACGGTGACGGCATGGGTGCTTTCGATGTCGAGGGGGGAGCGCAACGCGAGGCGCTCGAAGCCACGAACCAGACGGCGGACGGTGCGGCTGACGCTACGCCCGCGCTCGTCGACCGTATCGCCGACCTACCGCCGGGCGTCGTCTTCTTCGTCGCCGTCACGGCGGTTGCGGTCATCGGCTTCGGAGCGTGGTACGTCCGCGAGCGACGTAGATAAACGTGGGCGGGACGTACCGCGCCCATGGTGATGAGTTGCTAACACCCGCCGAGGACGCACAGACGGCGCTTCTCCTCGAAGCTGGTACGGGGAAGCCGGGTAACGTGGGACCCGAACGCGACTTCGACGACACGACGTTCCACGAGTTTCTCGTCGGCGCGGTGGGTGCGCGTCGTGGCTTCGACGCCGCGGCAGAGGGTGCGAGCGTCGGCGAGGTGTTCCTCGAATCCGTCCGTGGCGCGTCGGCGCACGACGGCGGCAACACGCAGTTCGGTGCCCTCCTACTCCTTGCGCCTCTCGTCGTCGCCGCCGGACGCGGATCGGTCGAAGATGCGCCCGCCGTCGCCGAGGGGACGACGCCGGAGGACGCAGGTAGGTTCTACGAGGCTTTCGACCACGTCGACGTACATGTAGGAGACACGGGGTACGAATACGACGTACGTGACCCTGAGGCGCGCGAGAAGGTCGTCGAGGACGGCGTTACGCTGTACGAGGTAATGGAGGAAAGCGCGTCGCGCGACGGTATCGCCGACGAATGGACGGACGGGTTCGCGCGGACGTTCCACGCCGGAAGCCGTCTCGTCGGACGACCCGGAGGAACGCGCGAGGCGGTACGGGCGACGTACGTCGACCTCCTCGGCGAGGAACCCGACAGCCTCGTCGCCGAGAGGTGCGGAAGCGAGAAGGCGCGCGAGGTGACGCGTCTCGCACGCGAACTTCCGCCCGACGAACTCGACGAACGCCTCGGCGACGAAGGGATAAATCCGGGTACGACAGCCGATATAGTCGCAGGGGCTGTCTTCGTGGCGCTCCGCAGGGGGTGGCGTATCTGAACGACCTACTCGACGCGCGTATCACCGAGACGGTGGCGACGACACACGACGCCGAGGGGGAGCCGAACGCCGCGCCGATGGGTGTACTGAGCGAGGACGGGGGGACGTACGCTCGTCTCTGGGAAGGTAGTACAACGCTCGAAAACGTCCGCGCGACGAACGAGGTCGTCGTCAACTTCACGCGCGACCCCGTCGTCTACGTCGAGTCGGCGCTCGGTGACGGCGCGGGCTTCGTCGCCGACGGACGCCTACGCGACGCCGACGGATGGGTGGAGTGCGACGCAGAACGCGTCGACGGGTGCGAGGACGACGAGGTAACGCGCTGGAACCTCGTCGAACGCGAACGCCGAATCGAGAGCCGCGTACTTCCGACACACAGCAGGGGGTTCGCGTCCGTAATCGAGGCGACAGTACACGCGACGCGTCTCGGCTTCAAGCCCGAGCTACGAGAGCTGTACGAACACCACGTCGACGTGGCGGAGAGATGCGGCGGTGAACGTGAACGCGAGGCAACGGAGCGGTTACGCGACTACGTCGACTGACGCCGTTACGTTTACGCGTTCCGGGACGTATCCGGACACATGAGCCTGCGCGACAAGATACCCGCAACCGACTTCGACGCGTGGAACGAGAAGCCGTCGGCGTCGACAGCGGGGGTACTTGGAGGGGCGGGCGGCTTGGTGGGTGCAACCGTAGCCGGGATGATCGACACGACGTACACGGGGGTGGTGATGGGACTCATCACGGGAGTGACGGTTCTCGTCGGATTCGCACTGCTCGCGCTACTCGACTGACACGGTTTTGAGAAGTTTTAATAAGCGCCTTCACCGACTGTACTACGGATTTTGCGCCGAGGTACCCAAAAGTGACACAACCCGAAGCCAACATCGGACTCGTGGGGCACGTAGACCACGGAAAGACGACGCTCGTACAGGCGTTGAGCGGCGAGTGGACCGACCAGCATAGTGAGGAGATGAAACGGGGTATCTCGATACGTCTCGGATACGCCGATACGACGTTCCGTAGGTGCCCCGGCGACCCACCCGACTGTTACACCGTCGAGGAGACCTGCCCCGACGGTACCGAGAGCGACGTCGTACGTAAGATATCGTTCGTCGACGCACCGGGACACGAGACGCTTATGGCGACGATGCTTTCGGGGGCTTCGCTCATGGACGGCGCGGTTCTCGTCATAAGCGCCGACGAGCCGTGTCCACAGCCACAGACGGAGGAGCATCTTATGGCGCTCGACATAATCGGCGTCGAGAACGTGGTTGTGGCGCAGAACAAGGTAGACCTCGTTTCACGCGAACGCGCGGAGGAGAGCTACGACGAGATACGTGGGTTCGTCGAGGGTACGGTCGCCGAGGACGCGCCTATCGTTCCTCTGAGCGCACAGCAGGAGGTCAACATAGACAGGCTCATAGATGCGGTGGAGGACGAGATACCGACGCCTGAACGCGACCCCGACGCCGACGCACGTATGCACGTCGCGCGTTCGTTCGACGTTAACCGTCCGGGTACGCCTATCGACTCGATAAAGGGCGGCGTAGTCGGCGGTTCGCTTGCACGCGGCGTGCTAAACGTCGGCGACGAGGTTGAGATCCTACCCGGTAGCGAGGTCGGCGAGGGTTACGAAGCCATAGAGACGACGGTGCGTTCGATAATGGCTGGCGACGAACAGGTCGACGAGGCGACGCCAGGCGGTCTTCTGGGCGTCGGAACGGGACTCGACCCGTCGCTTACGAAGGGCGACGCACTCGGCGGACAGGTCGCGGGGAAGCCGGGTACGCTCCCCCCCGTACACGACGGCTTCACGGTCGGTGTCGATCTACTCGACCGTGTCGTGGGAGGCGAAGGCGACGAGGTCGACCCTATCTCGACGGGCGAACCGTTGATGCTGTCCGTCGGCACGGCGACGACCGTGGGTAGCGTTACGAGTGCGCGCGAAGGAGAGTGCGAGGTCAAGCTCAAACGCCCCGTCTGCGCCGAGGAGGGCGACAAGATGGCGATAAACCGCCGTGTCGGTTCACGGTGGCGTCTGATAGGCGTTGGAACGGTGAGATGAGGGTCGTGTTCGACGCAAACGGTCTCATGACGCCGTCCCAGCACAACGTCGATGTCTTCGACGAGGCGGAGCGCCTCATCGGGGGTTACGACGCGGTCGTCCCCGACGCCGTGGTGCGCGAACTCAAGGCGCTCGCCGACAAGGGCGACAAGGACGCGGCGGTCGGTCTACGTTTCGCGGAGGAAAGGTGCGAGGTCGTCGACACCGAACCGACGCACGGCGACGACGCTGTTGTGGAGACGGCGGAGGCGACGGAAGGGGATTCGGCGGTCGTGACCAACGACGCAAAGCTTAAAGACCGTCTTCTTGAACGTAACGTACCGGTGCTGTATCTTAGACAGAAGAACCGTTTAGAGGCAGAGTATCCATAATGTACAAACGAGTAAAGCTTGTCGACACGGTAAGAGTTCCGCCCGAACGTCTCGACGACGTTTCGAAGAACCTGGTTCTCGAACTTCTCCAGGACAAACTCGAAGGACGGTGTGACGAGGAACTCGGCTGGGTCGTCGCTGTCACGGAGGTTCACGAGACCGGAGAGGGCAAGATACTGTACAACGAAGGCGGCGTCTTCTACGAGGCTGAGTTCGACGCCATCGTCTTCGAGCCTCTTATGCAGGAGGTCATAGACGGAAAGGTCTCGGAGGCGGTCAGCTTCGGTCTGTTCGTGAGTATCGGACCCGTCGACGCCCTTCTCCACGCCTCCCAGATAGGCGACGACTACTTCTCGTTCGACGAGGAGAACGAGCGTCTGCATTCGAGCGAGTCTAACCGCGAACTCGGCGTCGGAGACCCCGTGCGTTCACGTATCGTGACCGTCTCGATCGACGAACGCAACCCGCGCGACTCGAAGATAGGTCTGACGGCGCGTCAGCCGGGTCTCGGTAAGCACGGATGGCTCGAAGAGGAGGCACAGAAGGCTGAACAATGACGCAGTTAGCCTGCCGTGAGTGCCACCGTGTGACACGCGACGAGGTATGTCCGGCGTGCGGGTCGGAGAACCTTAGCGAGGACTGGTCGGGGTACGTCGTCATCATAGAGCCGGGCGAGAGCGAGATCGCGGAGAAGATGGAGGTCGACCTCGCCGGAAAGTACGCGCTCAAGGTTCGATGACGCCGGCGCTCGTTCTTCCTGAGGAGATGCGCTCCGAGCTAAAGGAGCCGATGGGCGAAGTCTCGCCCGAGGTCGACGAGGAGCGCCTGACGGGACGTGTGGTTGCGGTCGGCGACATGGTTACGTACCATCTGCTCGGCGCGGGCGTGGTGCCGGATGTCGCCGTCGTCGACGGACGTACCGAGCGCGAGGACGTTGACGAGGAGGTCGTCGAACGGTGGAGCCGTATGGAGGTAACGGCGCTTGTAGAGAACGAACCGGGTACCGTATCCGACGCGCTCGTCGACGCACTCGGCGACGCGTACGCCGAGGGAGGTCTCGTGGAGGTCGAAGGCGAGGAAGACCTCGCCGTCCTTCCCGCGGTCGCTCTCGCGTCGGAAGGCGACACGGTCATCTACGGACAGCCGGGTGAAGGGATAGTGTACGTGGAGGTTGACGACGACTCCCGCGGGTACGTTCTCGATCTTCTGTCCCGTATGGACGGCGACGGTGAGTTTCTGTCAGGGCTTCGTAATTCTTAAGCGTCGTCCCCAAGTCTTTCCGCCAACCGAGGAAACTATGCAGATCGAAATAACCGAGGAGGAGAAGAACGAACTCCTCAACAGGAAGGAGATAAGCTTTAGCATCGTACACGACGAGGAGACGCCTTCACGTCTCGCCGTCCGCGACTCTCTCGCGGCTAAGCTCGACAAGGACAGCGACGAGGTCGTTGTCCATAAGATGGATACCAAGTTCGGTATGAACGAGACGTTGGGACACGCCAAGATCTACGAATCGCCCGACGACGCGCGTGAGATAGAGGAGGAGTACATGCTCGAAAGGAACAAGATAGGCGCTGAGGAAGCCGAGGAGGCGGAAGAGGGCGACGAGGAGGCTGAGGCATGACGCGCGGCGACTACTACGATGCCGACGGAGACGGTGTGGAGGTTACGAGAGAGAGCTGTCCGCGGTGTGGCGACACGTTTCTCGCCGAACACGGTGACAGGAAGCACTGCGGGGGATGCGGCTACACCGACCGGGAGTAGCGTATGATACTCGGCGTCGAGGGTACGGCGTGGAACGCGAGCGCCGCCGTCTTCGACGCCCAAAACGACGAGGTTGTTTCGCTCGTATCGGAGCCGTACACGCCTTCGGAGGGTGGTATACATCCGCGCGAGGCGAGCGAGCATATCGCGGCGGAGATCGTTGACGTTATTCTTGAGGCTCTCGACTCCGCGGGGGCGCGCGACGATATAGAAGCCGTCGCCTTCTCACGGGGTCCCGGTCTGGGTCCTTGTCTACGCGTAACGGCGACTGCGGCGCGTTCGACGGCGTTACGTCTCGACGTTCCACTCGTCGGCGTCAACCACACGGTGGCGCACGTCGAGATGGGACGTTGGTCGTCGGGTTTCGACGACCCCGTGGCGCTCGACTCGGCGGGTGCGAACACCCTCGTGACGGCGTACCGCGCGGGACGGTACCGCGTGCTCGGCGAGACGCTCGATACGGGTGTGGGAAACGCGCTCGACAAGTTCGCGCGTCACGCGGGGTTGGCGCATCCGGGGGGTCCTAAGCTGGAGGAACTCGCAGAGGACGGCGATTACGTCGAACTGCCTTACACGGTCAAAGGTCTCGACTTCTCTTTTTCAGGCGTCGTGTCATCAGCGCAGGAGAGGTACGACGAAGGCGTGGCGCTCGAAGACCTCGCGTACTCGGTTCAGGAACATGTCTTCGGCGCTCTCGTCGAGGTTTCGGAACGCGCGCTCGCTCTGACACGTAAGGACGAACTCGTCGTCGGCGGCGGTGTTTCACGTAACGAACGTCTGCGTTCGATGCTCGCAGAGATGTGCGACGAACGCGGCGCGCGTTTCCACGCCCCCGAACCGCGTTTCCTCAGCGACAACGCGGGTATGATAGCCGTCGCAGGCTGGATGGCTTACGAGGCTGGCGAGACGGTGGGTGTCGATGAGAGTGAGGTGCGTCCCAAATGGCGACCCGACGAGGTCGATGTCGTCTGGCGCGACGACGCGCCTGAGGGTACGCGGCGTCAGGACGACGCGCTCGTACAGGGGGCGGAGGCGAACGTACGTTTCTCCGACGGACGTTTCGTCAAGGAGCGCGCGCCTAAGCCCTACCGCGACGAGCGCCTCGACGAACGGTTGCGTAAACGGCGCACGAAACGCGAGGCGCGCGCGCTACACGACGCGAGACGCGCGGGCGTTCCCACACCACCGGTTCTGGACATCGATGTACGCGAGGCGACGCTGACGGTTGAGGCGCTCGGCGACGACCTGAGCAGGGACGTTACGCCCGACGAGGCTCGGGGTATCGGTCGGCATCTCGCGCGCCTGCACGCGTCGGGTGCGGCGCACGGCGATCCGACGACGCGTAACGCGGTGCGGGAGCGCGACGCGAACGAGGATCGTGTCTTCCTCGTCGACTTCGGTCTTTCGTACGCGACCCACCACGTCGAGGACTTCGGTATGGATCTACACGTCTTCCGTAGCGCCGTACACGGGACGGTTGAGAACGACGACGAGGTACTCACAGCTTTCGACGACGGCTACGCGTGGGAGCGCGGTGACGACGTACGCGAACGTCTGCGCGAGATCGAGGGGCGTGGAAAATATCAACAGCAATCAACAAATAGTCAGTAACCGTAAAACAGCAGAGGTAATAGAATTGACTGATAGACCACATACATATCGAGATTTCATCGAGACAAATGAGCCGATGTATATCTCGGATAAGAAAATACTTGAAAACTTCCAAGATAAAACTACGCCACATCAACTCGCACAAGACAGATACAGAGAAAATGTAATACGTCTGCAGTTACGTGATCTTAATAAGATAACTGCTGTCCGTCAGCTAGGTCATGAAACATACGAACTCACACAGAAAGGTCACCAAATGCTCGATAACTGGGGAGATACCCCATCATCTGACGGTCTAATCGAGATTCAGAAATTAGACGCGGAAAACTCTTCAGATTACCAGAATATTAATGATTTTAGTGATATTGATGGTGAAACAATAAAACAAATAAATTTCGAATTCGCGGAGGACTCTGACAATATTTACGGTTGGATCAGAGAGTCTCCCGACGACACGAGAAGGAAGATAAATAATGTGGCTGAGACAGACCTCCATCGAATCATTCGAGAGTTCCCAACAAATGAACCCCTTTCAGACCAGTGTGCCCATTGGGTAAGAGCTTTTGTGGGAATTCACTTCTTTCCTGATGCTAACCATAGAACTGCTACGAACACTATCGAATATCTCGTTGAACAGAACAATTTTTCTGCGGAGAATATAATCAGACAATCAATAAATCGCACGGTTCTACACTCCAAATTCGCCCGTACACTACATACCGACGTTAGGTTCAATACGTTATGGGAAAAAGATGAGCTATTTCACATATGGCATCGATACTTTACACAAGTTTTCCATCAGTCGTTAGAACGCAGAAACCCACATAAGCCTCCGACAAAAAAGCTAGATAGTTGTTTAGATCATACGCGGTCGATACTGTCTGATCTGAAAAACTGATCGCTAATTAAGAGTTAGCAGTTCTGCCGCTACCAACATGTCCCATCTCCTCGTAGATATCCGCGTTACGTTCACGTAGTTCACGCATCCGCTCAACTGCGTTTTGATTCATTGTGTGATGAACGTTGTTGCTCATAGAATAAAAACCTATCGGGAATTAAGAGCCAATTCTGATTACTCAGAATTCGACGGGGTTATCAGCGACGACGGCAATCTCCTCCCATGAGAGTAGCCGTTCCGAACAAAGGGCGTCTCCACGACCCGACCGTAGAACTCCTCCAAAAGGCGGGTCTGGAGGTACACAACGGCTCCGACCGTAAGCTCTACGCCGAAACCACGGATCCCGAGATAGACGTCCTGTACGCGCGCGCCGCCGACATCCCTGAGTACGTCGCCGAGGGCGCGGCGGACGTCGGTATCACGGGTCTCGACCAGACGCGCGAGGCTGAGGTCGACCTCTTCGACCATCTCGATCTACGTTTCGGCGAATGCAGACTCGTTCTCGCTGTTCCGGAGGAGGACGGCGTTTCGACCGTCGACGAACTCGCCGGGAAACGCGTCGCCACGGAGTTCCCTAACATATCCCGGCGTTTCTTCGACGAACGCGGCGTCGATGTCGAACTCATAGGCGTAACGGGAGCGACGGAGCTCACACCACACGCAGGGATGGCGGACGCAATCGTCGATATCACGTCGACGGGAACGACTCTGGAGGTCAACAACCTCGAAGTCGTCGCCGAGGTACTCGACTCCTCGGTGCGCCTCTTCTCACGCCCTGAGGACGAGGAGGACGGTAAGATACGCGAACTCGTGACGGCGCTCGAAAGCGTTCTGCACGCCGAAAACCGCCGTTACCTCATGATGAACGTCCCCGAGGAGTCGCTCGAAGACGTCAAGAACGCGATGCCCGGACTCGGCGGACCGACTGTGATGCGGGTCGAGGGCGACGACTCGATGGTCGCGGTACACGCCGTCGTCGAGGAGGGCGACGTCTACGAGACGATAAACGCGGTGCGCGAAAAGGGGGCGCGCGACATACTCGTGACGCCTATAGAGCGGATGGTGCGGTAGTCCAGCTTTTCCACCTTTTTACTTCGTCGAGTAGCGTGGCTACCCGACTCGCAAAAACCCGGATCAAAAACCACCCGCTCGCTCCTTCGTCGGTCGCAGTAAGAGGTGGAACAAAATGGCTCTGGTGAATCGCCATACATGAGTTAATTCGGGTGTGTAACAGCTCGTTTGATGTTGTAGACTGAACACATGA
>NZ_RKLV01000002.1 GCF_026242195.1 Halorutilus salinus
AACGCTCACGCTCAAACAGCCGACGACTGGCTTAGGTCGTTCAGCTTCGCTTGGAATATGCTTATCTGAACACTACCCACCACGCCACCGACAGAAAGATACGTCCCCCGGAACACGTGGCGTGTATGGACTCAGGAGAGGAAGTACGCGAAAACGGAAACGAAGGCGGATACCTTACCGCCCTCAACCGGTTCATGGCGGGAGGGCTGACGCGGCGTAAGGTCGCCCTTCTTTCCGTCGCCGTCGTCTGTCTCCTAGCCGCGCCCTCCTTCCTGAGCTACGTCTACGTCTTCATGATGAACCAAGCGAGCGTTATACGTGGAAGATGGGATCTCGTCGCTCTCAACGTCGGCGTCTTCATAGCCTTCGCCGTACCTCTCGCCGCAGGGCTACGGTGGCGCGTCAACTGGCAGTCGGCTTCGCTCGGTGCTTACGCCGCCTTCGCCGTCTCGCTCTTCGTCGAGATGTACGGCGTTCCTCTCACGGTATACGTCACCTCCGCCGCGGTTCCCGGCGGTGCGACGCCCGACATATCCGAGCGCGCGACCGTCAGCTTCGAGTTCCTCGGACAGCCCATGTTCCTGACGTTCTGGGGCGTCGTCGGCGTCTGTATAACACTCGTCGGCGTCGCGCTCATCGCCGTCGGATGGCTGACGCTCTACCGTACCGACGAGGAACTCGTCACGTCGGGTATCTACGCCTACTCGCGCCATCCGCAGTACCTCGGATTTCTCCTTTTCCTCTTCGGCTGGTTCGTGCAGTGGCCCTCGGTTCTAACGCTCGCCATGTTCCCCATACTCGGCTACTTCTACTACCGTCTCTCCTCCGTAGAGGAGGACGAGGTCATGGAGAGCATAGACGACAAGGAGGCGTACGCCGAGTATATCGAGACGACGCCGCGGTTCGTCTAACCTCTCCAATAGACAATCTATAAGGAACGCGCCGTCCACCCTTCGGCTATGCGACTACACGAGTATCAGGCGAAGCAGGTCTTCGCGGACGCCGGAATCCCGACGCCGAGTAGCGAGGTTGTCGAGACCGCTGACGCCGCACGCGAAGCCGCCGAACGTATAGGCGGAACCGTCGCGGTCAAGGCGCAGGTGCACGTCGGAGGACGCGGAAAGGCGGGCGGTATCGAACTCGCCGACGACGCCGACGAGGCGCACGAGGCGGCGGAAGGTATTCTGGGCATGGATCTGAAGGGAAAACACGTCGAAAAGGTTCTCGTAGAGGAGGCGGTCGATTTCGTCGACGAACTCTACGTCGGCGTAACGACAGACAGAGGAGAAGGGCGCGCGGTAGCCATGGTATCGTCCGAGGGCGGCGTCAACATCGAGGAGGTCGCGGAGGAGAACCCCGACGCTATCGCACGGACGCACGTCGACCCCGCGTACGACCTACGTCCGTTCGAGGCGCGCGAGGTCGTCTACGGCGCTAACGTCGACCGTGAGACGGCACGCGACGTTACGGGCGTACTTTCGACGCTGTACGAACTCTGGGACGAGAGAGACGCAGACGACGCAGAGATAAATCCGCTGATGGTTACGGAAGACGGCGGTGTCGTCGCCGCCGACGCCGTCTTCAACATCGACGACTCGGCTCTGTACAGGCAGGAAGAACTCGCCGAGATGGAGGACGAGGCGTTTGAGGACGACTTCGAGGCGCGGGCGAGCGACGCGGGCTTCGACTACGTACGTCTCGACGGCAACGTCGGTATCATAGGCAACGGCGCAGGTCTCGTCATGACGACGTTAGACCTCGTCGACCATTTCGGCGGTTCGCCCGCCAACTTCCTCGACATAGGCGGGGGTGCGGACGCCGAGCGCGTACAGGCGGCGCTCGAACTCGTCTTTGAGTACGAGAACGTCGACTCCGTGCTTTTCAACGTCTTCGGAGGCATCACACGGTGCGACGAGGTCGCGCAGGGAATCAACGACGCACTCGAAGCCTTCGACGAACTCCCCGAACCACTCGTCGTCCGTCTCACGGGTACGAACGAGGAGGAGGGGCGCGAACTTCTGACCGACCGTGTGGAGACTGCCGAAGGACTCGAAGAAGCTGTCAAACGCACCGTCGAACTTTCTGGAGGTGACGGCGAATGAGCGTACTCGTCGGCGACGAAACGCGTCTTGTCGTGCAGGGGATCACCGGAAGCGAAGGTAAGTTCCACGCCGAACGTATGCAGGAGTACGGTACGAACGTCGTTGCGGGCGTGACGCCCGGCAGGGGCGGCGATGAGGTTCTCGGCGTACCCGTCTACGACACCGTAAAGGAGGCTGTGCGCGAGGAGGACGCCAACGCCTCCGCCGTCTTCGTCCCGCCTGCGTTCGCGGGCGACGCCGTCATGGAGTCGCTCGACGCCGATATAGAACTCTGTGTCGCTATCACGGAGGGAATACCCACGCACGACATGGTACGCGTCAACCGCCGTCTGGACGAGGTCGACACGCGTCTCGTCGGTCCCAACTGCCCCGGCGTCATCACCCCCGGAGAGGCGAAGATAGGCATAATGCCCGGAAACATCTTCGACTCCGGAAACGTCGGTCTCGTCTCGCGCTCAGGCACCCTCACCTACCAGCTCGTCGACTCTCTGGGTCGCCGCGGCGTGGGACAGAGCACCGTTATCGGTATAGGCGGCGACCCTATCATAGGCACGTCCTTCATAGACTCCGTACGCGCCTTCGAGAACGACGAAGACACCGACGTAATCGCACTCGTCGGCGAGATAGGCGGGAGCGACGAGGAGCGCGCCGCCGAATGGATAGACGAGAACGTCACCAAGCCCGTCGTCGGCTTCATCGCCGGACGCACAGCGCCGCCCGGAAAACGTATGGGGCACGCGGGCGCTATCGTGAGCGGTTCGGGTACGGGAACGGCGGAGAGCAAGATGGAAGCGCTCCGCGATGCCGGCGTCCGTGTCGCAGAGACGCCCGCGGGTGTCGCAGACGAGATAGACGACCTTCTGTAGCAACGACTATCAACCGTCCGCGTCTTTGTTAGGTAGATGCTGAAGGCGGATCTACACGTCCACTCAGTCGGCTCCTACGACGGAACCGCGTCGGTCGGCGAGATACTCAACGCCGCCGTCGACGCGGGGCTTGACGCCGTCGCAGTTACCGACCACGATGAGATAGAACGGTCACTCGAAGCCGCGGAACGCGCACGCGAACACGGTCTCGTCGGCGTTCCGGGCGTCGAAGTCTCGACCTCTGACGGACATCTTCTCGCTCTCGGTGTCGAAGAACGTCCGTCGGCGGGCGAAGCCGTATCCGAAACCGTCGAACGCGTCCGTAACCTCGGCGGCGCGGCGGTCGTCCCCCACCCCTTCCAGCGCACGCGTCATGGCGTCGGTGCTATCAACGACATCGACGCCGTCGAGACGTACAACTCACGCCTCTTTACGGGTCTCGCCAACAGACGCGCACGCCGTTTCGCGCGTAAGAACGACCTCCCCGAACTCGCGGGAAGCGACGCTCATATAGCCGATATGGTCGGGCGCGCGTACACGGTCATCGACGCCGAACGTGACGTAGACGGTATTATCGAAGGCATAAAGGACGGAAGGACTGAGACACACGGGAAACGGACGCCGTGGACGTTGAGCGCACGCCAGTTCGGGGCGCGCGTACCCGGACGTATCAAGAAGGCGTTACTCTCGCTGTTCTAACAGTTCGTCAACGAAGCCCTCGGCGTCGAACTCGCGCAGGTCGTCGTACCCCTGACCAGTGCCGAGGAATACTATGGGCTTACCCGTCACGCGCGCGACCGATACCGCCGCCCCGCCCGCAGAGTCGGCGTCCGCCTTCGTGAGCACCACTCCGTCGAACTCTGCGGCGTCGTTGAACTCGCGCGCCCTGTTCGTCGCGTCCTGTCCCGCGACCGACTCGTCGACGAAAACCGTCAGGTCGGGATCGACGACGCGGTCTATCTTCGCTAACTGGTTCATCAGGTCGTCCGATGTGTGCAGACGACCCGCGGTGTCGCCGAGTACGACGTCGACACCGTTCGCCTCGGCGTACTCGACGGCGTCGTAGATGACCGCCGCGGGGTCGCCGCCCTGTTCGTGCGTTATAACCTTCTTACCGAGCGCGTCGGCATGCTCGCTCAGCTGTTGGTTCGCGCCCGCGCGGTAGGTGTCGCCGTTTGCGAGTACGGATGAGAAGCCGTCGTCCTCAAGACGTTTCGCCACCTTCGCGATGGTCGTCGTCTTGCCGACGCCGTTGACGCCCGTGAAGACGACGACCACCGGCTTGTCGGTGTCGCGGACGTAGCTGTCGAAGTCGAGACCGTCGACATCGACAACATCGACGAGAGCCTCGCGGAGGGCGTCGTCGATGAGTTCGTTCTTGGAGTCGCGCCAGTGCTTCTTCTCGCCCACGAGGCTCTCACGTACGCCTTCCACGACCTCGTCGGCTACATCCACCTCAACGTCGCTCGCAAGCAGAGCCATTTCGAGATCCTGCAGGGGCGCTTCGAGGTCGTCTTCCTCGATTATGAAGGCGCGTTCGCCGACGAGCGTCTTCGCCTTCGCGCGTAGACCGCCCTCTTCTTCCTCGTCGCCTTCTCCGTCGTCCTCGCCGTCGCCCTCTTCGATCTCTGCGTCGCCGTCCTGCTCTTCTGGTTCTTGGCGCGTTCCGTCCGACCTTTCGCGTGGCTCCTCCGTTTCCTGATCCTCGCCAACCTCCTCGACCGCCTCGTCCGCTTCCTCACGGAAGTCGTTGAGCCTGTCCTTCAGACCGTCGAACATCTACTCGTTGCCGCGCCCCTGTTGCTGTTGTTGCATCTGCATCTGCTGGGCGCGCTGTGCTAACTCCTCTATCTGCTCCTGCTTGTCCTTGACCTCGGCTTCCGTCTCGCGTTTCGACTCCTCAAGCTCGTCTATCTTTTCGTCGAGCGACTCAACGGCGTCGTCGCGCTCTAACTCGACCGTAACGTCGGAGCCTATGTCGACGAGAACCTCGTCTATATCCTCGACGGTTGCGCGTATCTTCGCCTCGCCGCCGAGAGGGACGAGTATCTCGTCGCCGTCCTCGACGTTTCCGAGCGTCTCCTTCGCCTCCTCACATCCCTGTATGCTCGCCTCCAACTGCGCGACGACCTGCTGTAGCTCCTCTACCTCCTCGCTCAGTTCCTCGTACTGCTCCGAAAGCTGTTGTGCTTCTGCACTCATGCTTGGTTTACCTCGTCTACCTCTATCTGTGTACGTTTCAGACGGTGTCTGCTACCGAGTTCGGCGTACGTCCGTTCGCGCGCGACATCGGCGTTCTCAGCCTCGATTACCTGCGTGAAGTCGCGTTTCTCTCCGCCGGGTTCGAAACTGCCGTTGACCTCGTACTCGGGCATGTATCACGAAAAGATGCTTCGCCCGTATAACGTCTTCTACACGAAGCCGAGCATCGTCGTTACTTTACTACGGTGACTAACAGCGGGGAAAAGTTTATTTTTGCCACGTTCGTACCCGAACATATGGTTAACCCCTTTGATAACAACGCGAATCCGTTCGACAGGGGAACGGGCGGGAATCCACAGCGAAATCGGCGTAAGGGGAAAGTGGGGGAGGAAGAAGCTAAGAACGTGATAAGACACTACTACGGTGAACCTCAGCGAGTTCCTGATAGGGAAGGAGGAAGAGATTTTGATGTCTATGACCCTGTGTCCGGTAGGAAGACGCACGAAATAGAAGTGAAAACCGGTAATGCTCAACTCAGCGGAGTCCAAGAAGACAGAAGAGAGACCCTACCCAATGGTGTTGAATACGTGGTGTTGTGCTTTGGAAACCCACCGTGGTATTAGCCATCAGACGAAGCCGAGTGTTTCCTCGATACGTCCGAGTTCGGGTCCGGTCGTCTCCGCCCCTGCGACGTAGCCTTGGGTGTTCGCCAACAGACCGCTTCCGACGAGCGGCGTGCCGTAGTTGACCGTACCGACATCGACGTTGACGCCGAAAACCTCTTCGAGAGCACCGAGTTCGTCGTCGCTCGAACGCGGATGTGCGAGAACGCCGTTGTTTGTCGCAACGGCGGCGCTACCGACGACCTCGACGCCTCCGACGGTTCCTGCGCGCACCTCGGCGTCGAGAGTCTCCGCCACGGTATCGCGCGCGTCGCCGTCCAAGCCGGGCGAAACGAACGCGGCTTCGTCGTTTGCGAGAACGAGGTTGCCGACGGCGTTTGTGCGCTCGTCGAGCCTCACCACGCGTCCGTCCGTCGCTTCCTCCATACGTTCCACCTCGCCGTCACGCGCGCTCGCGGATACGACGACACCCGACGAGTTCCCTTCGACAAGCGAGCCAACGACCGACGAACCGCCGACGGTGCCGGAGTAGAAGCCGTCTACACCGAGTTCGTCGGCGAGAGGTTCGGCGTCGACCTCCGACGCGGCGAAAAGATGGCTCTCCGTCGCAGACGCGAAGACACCGACGAAGGGGCTACCGTTGAACTCCGTCCTCAGCATCCGCCCGCTTCACTCCGCCGTCTCCGCCTCAACGACGCCGTCGTCGAACTTCGCGGCGCGGACACGTATCTTTGAGGGTATCTTCTTCCTACCGCGCTCCCAGATACTTTCGTTTATCGACTCGTCGAGGTTTACGTCTTCCTCGTCCGTCCTGAACTGACTTGCCAGCTCCTCACGGACGTAGTTGACAGCCTTGTCGGCGCGCTCGCGCTTGGGAGCCTGCTTAGGCTCACGGAGCGGAACGGTGATTACGCGTTCCTCCATTATTCGTCGATATCGCTCCTACGCCAGTGGCGTCTCTTGGGGCTACGCATGACCTCTTGGTTCGTCTTCATGATGACCCACGCCGGAACACGCTGGTTCTGTCTCTCCTTCTTCGCCAGACGTTTTTTCTTCGCCTTTGATTTCTTGCTCATACGCATCGGTAAGCTATCTCGGCATAAATAAGGTTCGATTGGCAAAGGTTAAACACCGTAACGCCGAACGGGCGACCACCAAGATGCTCTCGATGGAACTGTTCCGCGACGAACCTGAGACGGTAAAGAAGTCGGAGGAGCGCCGAGACAAGGACTTATCGCGCGTCGACGAGGTGCGCGAACTTGACAATGACTGGCGCGAAGTACGCCAACGTGCCGACTCGCTGAGGCAGGAGCGTAACGAGCTTTCGCGTAAGGTCGCGGAGAAGAAGGGGGAAGGGGAAGACGCAGACGAAGAAATCGCGCGCGTGAAGGAGATAAAGGACGAGATCGCGGCGCTCGAAGAGAAGGAGGAGCGCCTCAAGGACGAGCGCGACGAACTCCGTTACCGGATCGGTAACGTTCTACATGACTCGGTGCCGTCGGGCGATGGCGAGGACGACAACGTCGAGGTCGCGCGGTGGGGCGACAAGCCCGCGCAGGGGTTCGACGTCACGCCCCACGCCGATATCGTCGAGGAGCGCGACCTTGCGGATACGGAGAAGGCGTCCGAGATAGTCGGGAGCCGTTTCTTCTACCTCAAGAACGAACTCGTTGCGCTCAACCTCGCGTTACAGCGTTTCGCCATTGACCGCCTGACTCAACGCGGCTTCACGCCGATGCGGACGCCCCACGCTCTCGGACACGAGGCGATGGAGGCATCGGCGGAACTCGACGACTTCGAGGAACAGCTTTACGGCGTCGAGGGTGAGGATCTGTACCTCATCGCCACGTCAGAACAGACGCTCGCGTCGTACCATTACGACGAGATACTCGAACCCGCGTCCCTCCCGCGCAAGTACGCCGGCGTCTCGACGTGCTTCAGACGCGAGGCTGGTTCGCACGGTAAGGACACTAAGGGCATCTTCCGCGTCCACGAGTTCGAGAAGGTCGAGCAGTACGTCTTCTGCGAACCCGATGACTCTTGGGAGATCTTCGGCGAACTCCGCGACAACTTCGAGTCGTTGTTCCGCGACCTCGGTCTCCACTACCGCGTCGTCAACGTCTGTACGGGCGACATGAACGACAACGCGGCGAAGAAGTTCGACCTCGAAGCGTGGTTCCCCGCGCAGGATCGTTACCGCGAACTCGTCTCGTGCTCCAACTGCACCGACTATCAGGCGCGTAAGTTAAGCGTCCGTATACGCGGCGAAGACAACCGGACGGCGCATACGCTCAACTCGACGGCGCTCGCCACGCAACGCGCCCTCTGCGCTATACTTGAACAGAACCAGCGCGAGGACGGCACGGTCGCAGTCCCCGACGTACTCGTGGACGAGGGATACGTTGACTTCGAGGTTATTGAGGGGCTGGACAGGTACGTCGAGGACGAAGAGGAGGATTAGCCCCGATCGGCTTCTATGCTCCACGGTAATATCTCGCGCCGAAATATACGCGCCGGTCATAGGAAACGGAAAGCTTTATGTCCGTAGCGGAAGAACAAGATGGTAAGGAGTTGACAATGACTGGTGAGTGTTTTTGCCACGGACGGTAAGGTAGAGGAGAAGATAGACGAGCTACCGCCGAGCGCCAAGCTCGTCTTCAAGGTTCTCGAATACAACCGCCAGATGACCCAGAAGGAGATATCGGAGGAGACGCGTCTCTCCGTACGTACCGTACGTTACGCCCTCAACCGTCTGACGGAGGAAGGCATCGTCGAACAGGTACCGTGTCTCACCGACGGCAGGCAGACGCTGTACGATCTCAACGACGACTTGGGTGACGAACAGGACGCTGAGACCGACGCAGAGACAGAGATAGCCGACTGATTCCCGTTCCCGTGCCCCTCGCGCTTCTTCACCGTTACAGATAGTACAGCAGAATGCCTGACGCTTTAGGGTCAGGATGAATGCGTAAGAAGTATTCTGCAAGAAATTGTAAATAGCAGTAACGGAGTTTCTACGTTGAGAAACGCGGTCCTTGACCGCACCAGAGTGGTTCGAAAGGCGCGAAGTGCCTTCCGTCATCACGAGACGGCTTCGCCGCCTCAAACGACTTCGCTCTGACTTCTCGCGTGGTAAGAAATCCGACTGAACCATTCCACGGCGTAACGCTTCGGGCGACGCGAACCGTGGTACTGTGCGGGCTGAATACCCCGTTGTGGAGAGATGAACGGTATTCATCTTGTTGAAGCACCGACCACGAGTCGGACGGAAGGCGGCTTTGACACCGCTGTACGCGTTCGCCAACTACGTTGGCGAGCCCTCGGAGCTTTGCTCCGAGATGCTGGAAACCACGCCTTCGGTAATAATTAGGCGGGAACCATTGATGCGGGACGCGAAAGCGTACCTCACCGCTAAGGAAACGCACAACCTTGAACTCCTCTTCGGGGATTCACCCGACTCTAGACGGGTGAGGATGTCAAGCATACCGTAATCTGTCCTCGCGGACGCGCGGAAATGACAGAATCTATAACACACGTCACCAATACCACGAACATGGCTGACAATGTAGTGGTACTCGGTTCGGGATACGCGGGGGCGGGGTCGGTAAAGAAGTTACAGAGGACGCTTGACGACGCGGAGATTACATGGGTATCGGACATCGACTACCATCTCGTTCTACACGAGTCTCACCGCGTGATACGCGACCCGGAGGTGCAGGAGAACGTCACCATCCCCGTTGAGACGATAGCCGACCGTTCGACGGAGTTCGTACAGGGGCGCGCGGTTGAGGTGGATACGGACGAGAAGGCTGTCTCGCTCGAAGGCGGCGACAGGATCGACTACGACTACCTACTCGTCTGCGTCGGGAGTCAGACAGCCTTCTTCGGTATTCCGGGTCTGGAGGAGCACGCACTCACGCTCAAGTCGCTCGACGACGCGCTGGAGATACACGACGAAGTCGTCTCCGCCGCCGAGGAAGCGACCGAAGACGACCCCGCTCGCGTCGTCGTAGGCGGCGCTGGTCTCTCCGGGATACAGAGCTGTGGCGAGATCGCGGAGCTACGTGACGAAGACAGCCTCCCCGTCGAAATCTACCTCGTCGAAGGTCTCGACAACGTCTTCCCGCCCGGCGAACCCGGTCTCCAAAACCGTCTCGCAGAGATGCTTGAGGAGCGCGGCGTCGGGATACTCACGGGCGACTTCATCGGTGAGGTGGACGACGACACCGCCTACATAGGCGAGAAGGAGGACGGCGAGGGGTACAAGACCGAGCTAAGCTACGACGTACTTCTCTGGACGGGCGGTATCACGGGGCGCGACATCGACATCGACGGTATCGAAGCCGACGACCGGAGCAGACGTATACAGGCGTCTTCGGACTTCACGACCAACGAGGAAGGAGTCTTCGCTATAGGCGACACCGCACTCATAGAACAGGACGACGAACCCGCGCCACCGACGGCGCAGGCGGCTTGGCAGGCGGCTGAGGTTGCGGGCGAGAACGTGGCGCGCGCCATCGACGACCGTCCGCTCAAGAGATGGAGGTATGACGACAAGGGGACGCTTATTTCCGTCGGCGAGAAGGCTGTCGCACACGACGTTAAGGTACCTCCGGGGGTTAAGTTCCCGCTCAAGACGTTCGGGGGAACCCCCGGTAAGTTCCTCAAGAAGTTCGTCGCCGCACGGTGGATAGCCGACATGTCGTCATGGGGACGCGCAAAGAAGGCTTGGGGCGACCTCTGACGGTTAAAAGACAAAGGTTTAGTGTCGGCGTTTCTATAAACTCAACGCCCGATGCTACGGAGTTTTTCAGAAGAGAGGAACAATGAGTAAGTACAACGCCCTCGACCACGAGATGGTGCCGGAACATACCGTTCTCGACGAGGACGAGGTTGAGGAACTGACCGATAGGTACGAGATAAGGAAGACAGACCTACCCAAGATCGGCAGACTCGACGCGGCGATAAAGGAGACCGACGGCGAACCCGGCGATGTCGTCAAGGTTGTCAGGGAATCGCCCACCGCGGACGAGGCGGTGGCGTACCGTATTATAGTGGACGAATAAAACATGGAAAGGAGAAAGCTAGCAGACGCGTACTTCGACGCCGACAGGGTGGCTGAACACCATATAGAGTCGTACAACAACTTCCTTGACCACGGCATGCAGAGGGTCGTGGACGAGCAGGAGACCATAGACACAGACATCGGCGAGAAGGAGGGCGAGGAGGAGGTCTACGTCCGTCTCGGCGAGGTCAGCGTCGGTAAGCCCGTCGTTCAGGAAGCCGACGGTAGCGAGGAACCCCTGTACCCACAGGAGGCGCGCCTACGGAACATCACGTACAGCGCGCCGATGGATATGGAGATGCAGATCGTGGAGGGCGACCGCGAGTACGAACCCACGACGACGTACATCGGCGACCTGCCCATCATGATGAGGAGCAAGGCGTGCAACCTCAACAGCCTCGACAAGGACGAACTCATCAAGCAGGGCGAGGATCCCGCCGACCCCGGCGGTTACTTCGTCGTAAACGGAAGCGAGCGCGTCCTGATGACGAGCGAGGATCTCGCGCCTAACACCATACTCGCCGAACGTGACACCAAGTACGGCGACGATATACAGGTAGCCAAGGTCTTCTCGCACCGTCAGGGATACCGCGCGCTCGTTGTCGTCGAACGCGGACGCGACTCGCTTCTTGAGGTTTCGTTCCCCAGCGTCTCAAACAACATAAACTTCGTCACCCTCGTACGTGCACTCGGTCTTGAGACCGACGAGGAGATAGTTAATTCCGTCTCCAACGACCCCGAGATCGTGAAGTACATGCTCGAAAACCTTGAGGAGGCAGAGGTCGAGACCCAAGACGAGGCTATGGAGCTTCTGGGTCAGAAGGTCGCGCGCGGACAGGCGGAGGAGTACCAGCGCAAACGCGCCGACTACGTTATAGACCGTTACCTCCTCCCCCATCTCGAAGACGTGAGCGACAACGACGCCGAGGTACGTCTCTCGAAGGCGCACTACCTCTGCCGTATGGCGGAGACCTGCTTCGAACTCGCTCTGGGTACGCGTACGCCCGATGATAAGGATCACTACTCGAACAAACGTCTCAAGATTTCGGGCGACCTTATGGAGGATCTCTTCCGCGTCGCGCTCAACAAGCTCGCGCGCGACGTGAAGTACCAGTTGGAACGCGCCAACATGCGTAACCGTGACCTGCGCGTCGACACCGTGGTGCGCTCCGACGTTCTGACCGAGCGTCTCGAACATCCGCTCGCGACGGGTAACTGGGTCGGAGGAAGAAGCGGCGTCGCTCAGTTGCTCGACCGCGCCGACCATATGGCGGTTCTTTCGCATCTACGCCGTGTCGTCTCGCCTCTGTCACGCGCACAGCCGCATTTCGAGGCGCGCGACCTACACAGCACTCAGTGGGGACGTATCTGCCCCGGCGAGACGCCCGAAGGACCCAACTGCGGTCTCGTCAAGAACTTCGCGCAGAGCGTCGAGATATCGAAAGGCGTCGAGGACAAGTCGACGCTCGACAGGAAGCTCGCCGAACTCGGCGTCGAGAGCATAGCGCACGACGTCGATCTGGAGGAGGAAGAAACGGGTGAGGAGCAAGAGGACGAAGCCGCGGAAACGACGGCGGAGGAAACCGGAGAAGCGGAGGCAGACTAAATGTCAACACAGGAATCCAAGGTATACGTCGACGGTAGCCTCGTCGGCACGCACGGAGAACCCGAACGTCTCGTAGATGGTCTGAAGCTGGCGCGCAGACGCGGGGAGGTAAGCGAACAGATAAACGTCTATATGGACGATAGGACGCGCGAGGTCTTCGTCGAGTCGGGACCCGGACGCGCCCGTCGCCCACTTATCGTCGTACGTGACGGCGAACCGATGGTGGATCAGGAGCATATAGAGATGCTCGAAGACGGCGAGATAGAGTTCGAGGATCTCGTCGAGGCGGGTCTCGTCGAGTACATCGACGCCAACGAGGAGGAGGATATACTCGTCGCCGTCGAGGAGGAGGACGTTACCGACGACCACACGCATCTCGAACTCGACCCGTCTCTTATACTCGGTATAGGCGGCGGCATGGTTCCGTATCCGGAGCATAACGCCTCGCCACGTATCACGATGGGCGCGGGCATGGTGAAGCAGTCGCTCGGTCTGCCGTCGGCGAACTACCGCGTCCGCGCCGACACGCAGATGCATCTTATGCACTACCCGCAGGTGCCTTCGGTCAAGACACAGACGGGCGACGCGATCGGCTACGGCGAACGTCCCGCGGGACAGAACTTCGTCGTCGCCGTTATGTCGTACGAGGGGTTCAACATAGAGGACGCCCTCATACTCAATCAGGGAAGCGTCGACCGCGGTCTCGCACGCTCCCATTTCTTTAGAACGTACGAGGGCGAGGGTCGCCACTATCCCGGCGGTCAGGAGGATCGTTTCGAGATACCCGACGACGACGTACGCGGGCACAAGGGCGAGGAGGCTTACAAGAACCTCGACGAGGACGGTCTGATCAACCCTGAGACGCCCGTCGGCTCCAACGCCGTACTCATAGGCAAGACATCGCCGCCACGTTTCCTCGAAGAACCCGACGACATGGGCGGTATATCGCCGCAGAAGAGGCGCGAGACCTCCGTCACCGTACGGTCGAACGAGTCGGGTATCGTCGACACGGTGATGCGTATGGAGAACGAGGAAGGGAACCAGCTCGCCAAGGTGCGCGTCCGCGACCAGCGCGTACCCGAACTCGGCGACAAGTTCGCGTCGCGCCACGGTCAGAAAGGCGTCGCGGGGCATATCGCCAAGCAGGAGGACATGCCTTTCACCGAGGACGGCGTCGTTCCCGACCTCATCATAAACCCGCACGCACTGCCTTCGCGTATGACCGTCGGGCACGTTCTGGAGATGCTCGGCGGTAAGGCGGGTGCTCTCGAAGGACGCCGCGTCGACGGCACGCCTTTCACGGGCGAGGACGAGGAGGAGCTACGCGATGCTGTCGCCGACCGCGGCTTCAAACGTTCGGGCAAGGAGGAGATGTACTCCGGGATCACGGGCGAGAAGATAGAGGCGGAGGTCTACACGGGCGTCATACTCTACCAGAAGCTCCACCATATGGTGAGCAACAAGATACACGCGCGTTCGCACGGACCCGTACAGGTTCTGACGCGCCAGCCCACCGAAGGACGCGCGCGCGAGGGCGGTCTACGTATAGGGGAGATGGAGCGCGACGTTCTCATAGGACACGGCGCGGCGCTCGCACTCAAGGATCGCCTCCTTGACGAGTCCGACCGCGAGATGATATTCGTATGCGACGAATGCGGTATGACGGCGACCGAGGACTCGCGCCAGAACCGCGTCTACTGCCCCAACTGCGGCGAGGAGAGCAACATACACCGTGTGGAGATGAGCTACGCCTTCAAGCTACTCCTTGACGAGATGAAGTCGTTAGGTATCGCTCCCAGACTCGAACTGGAGGACGCTGTATGAGCACGAACACACCCAAGACGATAGACACGGTAGAGTTCGGTCTGATGAGTCCGCAGGACTACCGCGAGATGTCGGTGACAAAGATAATTACGGCGGACACCTACGACGACGACGGATTCCCCATCGACATGGGTCTTATGGATCCGCGTCTCGGTGTCATCGACCCGGGTCTTCAGTGCAAGACCTGCGGCAAGAGGAGCGGACAGTGCGAGGGGCATTTCGGACATATAGAGCTTGCCGCGCCCGTCGTCCATCCCGGGTTCTCGAAGCTTATACGTCGTCTCCTCCGTGGTACGTGCCACGAATGCGCGCGTCTCCTTCTCTCACCGACACAGAAAGAGAAGTACAGGGACAAGCTCGCAACCGCCGAGGCTCTCGAAGAGGATCTCGACAAGATAACCAAGTCGGCTATACGTGAGGCGCGTAAGAACAACGTCTGCCCGTACTGCGACGCCGAGCAGAAGGAGGTTAGCCACGACAAGCCGACGACGTACTACGAGGACGGAGGGAAGCTTATGCCGAGCGACATACGTGACAGGTTCGAACGTATACCCGACGAGGATCTCGAACCTCTCGGTATCAACCCCGAACGGACGCGTCCTGAGTGGATGATACTGACCGTCCTGCCCGTCCCGCCCGTGACGGCGCGTCCGTCGATTACGCTCGACAGCGGACAGAGGAGCGAGGACGATCTGACCCACAAGATGGTCGACATCATACGTATCAACCAGCGGTTCATGGAGAACCGCGAGGCGGGTTCGCCCCAACTCATAATCGAAGACCTCTGGGAGTTACTCCAGTACCACGTCACGACGTTCATGGACAACGAGATTTCGGGCACCCCGCCCGCTCACCACCGTTCGGGGCGTCCGCTCAAGACGCTTTCACAACGTCTCAAGGGTAAGGAGGGACGTTTCCGTGGCTCTCTCTCCGGCAAACGCGTCAACTACTCGTCGCGTACCGTCATATCCCCCGATCCGACGCTGTCGGTCAACGAGATCGGGGTTCCGGAGAGCATCGCGGAGGAGATGACGCAGAAGGTCAAGGTCACGCGGAACAACATCGACGAAATCGTGGAGTACGTCCGACGTGGGCCTAACGAACATCCCGGAGCGAACTACGTCAAACGTGCCGACGGACGCCGTCTCAAGGTCAAGGATCTCAACTCGGAGGAGCTTGCCGAACGTATACTTGAGGAGAACGACGACGGCGAGCCTCAGGGACTCGGATGGACTGTCGAGCGTCATCTCACCGAAGGCGACGTCGTCCTTTTCAACCGACAGCCGTCGCTCCACCGTATGTCGATGATGGCGCACGAGGTCGTCGTCATGCCGTACAAGACGTTCCGTCTTAACACGACCGTATGTCCGCCGTACAACGCAGACTTCGACGGCGACGAGATGAACATGCACGTTCTCCAGAGCGAGGAGGCGCTTGCCGAGGCAGACGTGCTGATGAAGGTACAGGAGCATATACTGTCGCCACGTTTCGGCGGTCCTATCATAGGCGCGATACAGGATCACATCTCGGGAACGTACCTATTGACCCATGACGACAACCGTTTCGACGAGGCTACCGTCCTTGACCTTCTGAGACAGACAAGCGTAAACGACCTGCCCGAACCCGCGGGCGAGGAAGACGGCGAACCCTACTGGACGGGCGACGAGGTCTTCTCCGTGCTCCTCCCCGACGGTCTCGATCTCACGTTCGAGTCGAGCGCGGGCGACGAGGTGGTTATCAACGACGGCGAACTCGCCGAAGGTACGATAGACGAGATGGCGGTCGGCGGCTTCGTCGGCGAGATAGTCGAGACGGTCGCAAAGGTCTTCGACGAGAACCGCGCGCGGCGTTTCATCGACGACGTGGCGGCGCTCGCCGTACGTTCCATAATGCATTTCGGCTTCTCGTTCGGTATCAGCGACGAGGATCTGCCCGACGAGGCGCGTGACGAGATAGACGTTGCGATACAGGAAGCCGAAGACGAGGTCGAAAACCTCATACAGACGTACGAGCGCGGCGAACTCGAATCGCTTCCGGGGCGCACTCTTGAAGAGACAGTAGAGATGAAGATAATGCAGGCTCTCGGACAGGCGCGCGACGAGGCGGGCGAGATCGCCGAACAGTACCTCGACGAGGACAACCCCGGCGTCGTGATGGCTGACTCAGGAGCGCGCGGCTCGATGCTCAACCTGACACAGATGACAGGGTGCGTCGGACAGCAGGCGGTCCGCGGCGAGCGCATAAACCGTGGATACGAGAACCGCACGCTGTCGCACTTCAAGCCCGATGACCTGAGCGCCGACGCACGCGGCTTCGTCCGCCATTCGTACAAGGAAGGTCTGGGTCCCAAGGAGTTCTTCTTCCACGCCATGGGAGGACGCGAAGGTCTCGTCGATACCGCCGTACGTACGTCGAAGTCGGGTTACCTACAGCGCAGACTCATAAACGCGCTTCAGGAACTCGAAGCCCAGTACGACGGAACCGTGCGGAACGCGGAGGACGACATCGTACAGTTCGAGTACGGCGAGGACGGCGTCGACCCGATGAAGATGCCCAAGGACGAAGACGTCGATGTCGACGCGGTTGTCGACAGGGTACTCGACGCTGAGTTCGACTCAGAGACAGCAAAAGCCGAGTTCGCGGGGGATGACTGATGAACGTACAACAGAGACTCGAAGAGACGGGGCTACCCGACAGGATACGTGAGGACGTTGTCGACGCCGTCGAAGGACGTGACGTAACCGAGGAACAGCTAGAGCAGGTTGTGGAGGCGGTGACCGAGAGGTACGAGGAGACACGTATCGATCCCCTCGAACCCGTCGGTACTGTGAGCGCACAGTCGATCGGCGAACCCGGTACGCAGATGACCATGAATACTTTTCACTATGCGGGTGTTGCGGAAATAGACGTCACGCAGGGGCTTCCGCGCCTGATCGAACTCGTCGACGCGCGCAAGGAGCCGGACACACCGATGATGACGGTTCATCTTGAGGACGAGTACGCGACCGACCGCGACGAGGCGCGCGACGTCGTCTGGAAGATAGAGGCGACCAAGATACTCTCCGTCGGCGACATATCCATCGACGTTGCAGGGATGGAGGTACGCGTAGACCTCGACTCGGAGATGCTTGACGAGCGCAACCTGTCGGTCGCCGACATCGCCGAGAAGATAGACGACGAACTCGGTATCGAGGTCACCGAGGGCGAGTCGTCCGTCTCTTTCGGACCCTCGAACCCGTCGTACCGCGAACTACTCCAGCTCGTCGAGGAGCTACGTGAGATCGTCTTCAAAGGTATCGAGGGGATCGACCGCGTCGTCATACGTAAGGAGGAGAACGACGAGTACGTCCTGTACACCGAAGGTAGCGAGTTCAAGAAGGTTCTGCGTATAGACGGCGTCGACTCGACGCGGACGCGCACCAACAACCTCCACGAGACGCACAAGGCGCTCGGTATCGAGGCGGCGCGTAACGCCATCGTCGACGAGATGATAAGCACGCTTGAGGAGCAGGGTCTCGATGTCGACATACGCCACGTCATGCTCGTCGCCGACGCTATGACGACGACGGGCGAGATACAGAGCATCGGACGCCACGGTATCTCGGGTTCGAAGGGTAGCGTACTGTCGCGCGCCGCATTCGAGGTCACCGTCAACCATCTCCTTGACGCCGCGGTTCATGGCGAGGACGACGACCTCGAAGGCGTCGTTGAGAACGTCATAGTCGGACAGCCCATAAGCATGGGGACGGGAGACGTCGACCTCGTGGTAGGGAAGCCGGAGTAGGAAATGACACTACGGCTGACAGAAGAGGAGATGAGGTATATGTCGCTGTTCGAGCGTATGACGGACGCCGTCGTACGTGACTGTATCGAACACGACGACACCGTGGTATTCGTCGTCGATTCGGGCGAGATGGGGAAGGCGATAGGCAAGGGCGGCGCGAACATCGACCGCGTACGCAGAAGCATAGACAGGGAGGTCGAGGTTGTCGAGTTCTCCGACGATGAGGCGGAGTTCGTCGCAAACGCCTTCCAGCCCGCCGCGATCGAGGAAGTCGAGGTCGTCGATGAGAACGGCGGCAAGGTCGCGTACGTCGATGTCGACGACACCGACAAGGGTCTCGCTATCGGAAAGGAAGGCGAGAACATAGCGAAGGCGAAGGAACTCGCGCGTAGGCATTACGAGTTCGACGATATCGTTCTGAGCTAAACCGGGAAGCCTCACGACCGCCACTGCGAGAGCCATACGACCTCGCCGTGGAGTTCCGAAGTAGGATACATGTCTAAAACACGCTCAACCGTACGGACGGCTGTCTCAGGTTCGTCGCGCAGGAAGTTCGAGTCGGTGTAAACGATTACCCCGGCGTCCGACCCATGTGAGGCGAAGTCCTTCTTGTCATGGGTGACCAACAGATGATCTTCGCTTTCACAGTGCTCCAGTAGCTTCTCGTCGTCCGTTTCCTCTCCGAAAGCCTCACGCGCCCGAACTACCGTATACCCGTTTGAGCGGAGCACCGTACAGAAGACCCGTGGGACGTGTTCGTCGGTCAGAAACGAGACGGTCATTGACGCGGGCGCGGCGGTGCGAGAGCTTCCTCGGCGAGCCGTTCCTCCGCGTCGGCATGACGACGCCGAACCTCGCGCACCGTCTCCGGATGCTCGTGGTAGTAAGCTAATGCGGTGTAGACCTCACCGAGAGAAACGCCGAACTGGTCGGCTACGTCGGCAGGGGGGTAGTCGCCCTCAACGACGAGTTCGTAGATGTGTAGGACGCCGACGCGGGTTCCCTCGATACGCGGGTCGCCTCCCAGAACGCCTTCCGTGCGCACGATTTCGGTCATCGTGTAGAATATGGTAGGAAAAGTAATAAATCTGTGGTCGCCGGCGTGCAGTTAAGGGACTGAGATAAAAAAGAGAACTGAAAGCTTCAAACGTCGCCACCTCTTCGGTCATTACGATGAACCTACTCAAAGAAGCCCGCGCCGTCCTCTCCGAGGGCGGGATATGCGACGGCTGTCTCGGCAGACGTTTCGCCGAACTTTCCCACGGTCTGACCTCGCGCGAACGCGGGCGCGCTCTACGTACCGCCGTCGCCATGGAGGACGATGAACCGTACGAGACGACCCCCCCGGACGACTGCTGGGTCTGCGACGGTGCCTTCGCGTCGTTCGACGACCGGGCGGAACGCGCCGCCGAAGCCGTCGCCGACTACGACTTCGACACGTTCCTCGTCGGTACGCGCACCCCTCCGCTTATAGAGGAGAACGAGCGCCTACTCGGAGAACTCCACGGCGACGACAACTCTGCCTCGTTCTCTTCGGATTTCAACCGCGAGGTCGGCAAACGTTTCGGCGACCGTGTCGGCGCTTCGGTCGGGTTCGACCGTCCTGACGTGACCGTGACGTTCGACGTGGCGCGCGACGCCGTCGAGATCGACGTTCACTCCGTCTACTTCTACGGGCGTTACAGAAAGCTCGAACGCGGTATCTCGCAGACCGAGTGGGGATGCTACGACTGCGAAGGAACCGGCGTACGCGACGGCGACGACTGCGAAACGTGCGGCGGAACCGGCTATATCGTCGACGAGAGCGTCGAGGAACTCCTCGCACCCGCGTTCGTCGAGGCGACGGAGGGTGCGAGCGCCGTCTTCCACGGCGCGGGGCGCGAGGACGTTGACGCACTGATGCTTGGCGACGGACGCCCGTTCGTGATGGAAGTCGAATCCCCCCGGCGGCGCGACATCGACACCGACGCCTTGGAGAGCGACGCCAACGACAGCGCCGACGGAAAGGTTGAGGTACGCGAACTCCGGCGCGTCGACCGCGACGCCGTAGAGGCTGTCAAGAGCACCGACGCATCGAAACGGTACAGGGCGCGCGTCTCTTTCGACCGCAACGTCTCACAGGACGAACTCGACGCGGCGCTCGAAACCCTCGTCGGACGCGTTGAACAGCGCACGCCTGAGCGCGTCGAACGCAGACGTGCCGACAAGCTCCGTGAGCGCGAGGTATACGACGCGACGGGCGATACGGAAGAAGACGGCGCTGTCGTCGAGCTACATACCGAGGGCGGGACGTACGTCAAGGAACTCGTTTCGGGCGACGGCGGACGTACACAGCCTTCGTTGGCGGACGAACTCGGAACGTCGGCTACAGTCGAAGAACTCGACGTTCTCGGTGTCGAAGCTGAGGACGACGAGGGTTTCGTCTAAGAAGCGGCTCGGTGTAGGTTCTCAGTCACTCTCAGGCTCAGTGGGGGTAACTTCTCGTCATCGCCGCGTCGGCGGTACGTCCGCGTCCCGTATCAAGCCGTCGGTAGCCGGAAGCTTGATAACGTACGTTAGTGATATGTATGCCAGAGAAAAACAAGCATGATTGACCGACTGGAAAAAGAAGTCGATATGCTCGAACGCCATCTTACGGTTCTGAGGATGGTGAACGAGAACGAGCCGATAGGTATAGTGAAGATGAGTAACGAGACAGGATATCCGCACCACAAGATAAGGTACTCACTCCGCGTTCTCGAAGAGGAAAACCTCATAGAGCCGTCGTCGCAGGGGGCTATAAGCACCGAGGACACCGAAGGGTTCCTCGAAGACCTCGACGGAAAGCTCGCGGAGATGGCATCGCGTATCGAGGCGATGCAGGAGTAGCGACCTACTCGTCGCGGTAGTTGGGTGCCTCGTCGGTTATCATAACATCATGGGGATGGCTCTCGGTACGTCCCGCATCCGTGATACGTACGAAACGCGCCCTCTGTTTCATCGTCTCCATCTCTGGCGCTCCGACGTACCCCATACCGCTCTGGAGACCGCCGACGAGCTGATGTAGCTGTTCCTCGACGGTTCCGCGGTACGGTATCGCACCCTCGATGCCTTCGGGAACGTAGTCGGTATCCGGCTCCTCCTGGAAGTAACGGTCGCTCGACTCGCCGCCCGTCATAGCGCCGACGCTACCCATGCCGCGGTACTGCTTGTACTTCTTGCCCTTGATCGTGATCGTCCGTCCCGGCGCTTCGTCCGTACCCGCGAGCAGGGAGCCGAGCATGACTGCGTCCGCGCCCGCCGCGACGGACTTCGCTATGTCGCCCGAGTAACGTATACCGCCGTCGGCGATAACCGGCACGTCGTACTCCTCCGCGACATCGGCGACAGATGTGACCGCCGTAATCTGTGGCATACCTGCGCCCGATACGACACGCGTCGTGCAGATGCTTCCCGGACCGACGCCGACCTTGAGACCGTCTGCGAAGCCCGCGACGTCGCGCGCCGCCTCTTCGGTGGCGATGTTGCCCACGACAACGTCGGCGTCGACTGAGTCGGCTATCTCACGTGCCCCTTCGACGACGTTTGTGTTGTGTGCGTGCGCCGTGTCGACCATCAGTGCGTCCGCACCCGCCTCGTCAAGCGCCTCGGCGCGTTCGGCGTCGAAGGGCGATACCGCCGCCGCGACCGCCAAGCCGCCTTCGTCGTCCATGACGGCGTCGTCGTACTCGCGTCTACGGAGTATACCGTCCATAGTAACTATACCGCGTACCTCACCGCCCTCGACGACAGGGAGACGTTCGACGCGGTTCTCGTGCATCAGTTCGAGCGCCTCCTCCGCGGCGAAGTCGTCGCCTACGGTAACGACGTCACGCGTCATGATCTCGTCGACGCTCTTCTCACCCCTGCGGCGCATCGGACGTAGGTCGCGGTTGCTGACGATGCCGACGAGCTCGCCGCCATCGTCGACGACGGGCAGACCCGAGACGTTCTCGCGCTCCATGAGCGACACGGCGTCGTCGACGGTGTCGTCTGGCGAAGCCGTGACGACATCGCGTGTCACGAGACGATCCGCCTCCTTGACCTTACGTATCTCCGCCGTCTGCGATTCGGTGCTCATGTTCCTGTGAACCACGCCGAGACCGCCGTTACGCGCCATCGCGGTCGCCATCGACGCCTCCGTGACCGTATCCATCGCGGCGCTTACGACGGGTATGTTCAGGTCGAGGTTCGCGGATACACGTGTCCGTACGTCGGCTTCGTTAGGCTCAACACTCGACTCCGAAGGGCGCAGAAGAACGTCGTCGAAGGTCAGCGCCGTCTCGCAGTCAAGCTTGTCGCGGTAGCTTCTCCCCATGTCGACGCAAAGACGCGCCGTCTTAAAACCGTGTCGCTACACGGGTGGTCACAGCATCGGAAGCTCCTTCTTCGCAAGGTCGTCGACGGACTCGCGCGTCTCCTCCGCCGTCTCCAGAAGCGCTTCGCGCGCGGGCGACCCGTCGCCGACAACGATAGGCTCGCCCTCGTCCGACGCCGTACGTACGCTCGGATCGAGAGGCACGCTACCGAGCAGGGGCACGTCTGACTCCTCTGCGAGTTCCTCGCCGCCGCCGCTTCCGAATACGTCGTGAACCTCGCCGCAGTCGGGGCAGACGAAGCCCGCCATGTTCTCTATGATACCCGCGACATCGACGTCCGACTTCTCGAACATCTTTACGCCCTTACGTGAGTCGTCGACAGAGACCTCCTGTGGCGTCGTTACGACGACCGCACCCGTGACGGGTACGGTCTGTGCGATCGTAAGCTGTGCGTCGCCTGTACCGGGGGGCAGGTCGACGACGAGGTAGTCGAGTTCGCCCCAGCGGACGTCGTCGAGTAGCTGTGTCAGAGCCTTGTGAACCATAGCGCCTCGCCAGACCACGGGGCTGTCGTCGCCTGCGACGTACCCCATCGACATGACGCGTACGCCGTACTTCGACGCGGGGATGATCTCCTCATCCTTGGTGACACGCGGCGGCTCTGCCTCGCCGAACATACGCGGCAGGTTGGGACCGTAGACATCGGCGTCGAGCACGCCTACGTTGTGGTCACGGGCGAGGGCGCATGCGAGGTTCGCCGCCACCGTCGACTTGCCGACGCCGCCCTTGCCCGACGAGACGGCGATAACCTTGTCGACGTTGGGTAGCATCTCGCCCTCCGAGTCCTCGTCGGGCGTCACCCAGTCCACCTCGACGTCCATCTCCGTGTCGTCAAGGGTTCTCACGACGGCGTCGCGCAGATCCTCCTCCATCGCGGGGTTGGGCAGATCCATCTGAACCGTAACCGTGTCCTCGACATCGTCGATGTTGATGTTCTTCACCATCTCCAATGAGACGACGTTCTCGCCTAGCTCAGGATCCTCGACGTTACGGAGTCTATCAAATACGTCTTCCTCGGTGAGTGTCATAGGATGAATAACGCGGCGTCAAACATAACGCTGGTGTTCGTCCCCGGTCTCAGTACTTCGGCTCCCTGCGCTCGGCGCGTTCGAGTGCGCGTTCTACGACACCGTGAACGTCCCCCGTGTACGCGTCGCCGTGCCCCGCGTACATCGACTCGGCTGAGGTAGGCAGACTGTCGAGTAGACGGCGTACGCTCTCGATAAGCTCCTCGCGCGACGCACCCCTCATGTCCGTCCTGCCGAAGCTACCGTCGTCGAAAGCATCGTCGTTGTAGACAACGACGTCGCCCGTGAATACGACGCCCTCGCCGACGAACGAAACGTGGTCGTCGGCGTGTCCGGGCGTGTGTACGACGTTACAGATCTCATCGCCGATACGTACCTCGTCGCCCTGTTCGAGACTTTCGTCACGTCTCGGATGGTTGGCGTACGCCGCGAGCGACGCGTCGAATCTATCGAGAACCGTGTTGAGGCTACCTATATGATCGCCGTGCTGGTGGGTGAGTACGACGGCGTCGAGAGTGTCGACACGTTCGCTGATCCGGCGTACGGTGCGGTCGTCGTCCGCGCTCCCTGCGTCGACGAGGACGTTCCTTTCGCCGACTCCGAGCCACGCGTTCGACGTGAACGTCTCCGCACCCTCGGTTACGTTGTGTACCTCCATGGCGGGTGTTGTTGCGCGACGGTGTAAAACGTACCGACGCGCATTTTACGGTCGCGCCGTGACTGTCTGTATGACCGACGACGAAACACGTGTCTGGCTCGTCGAACGCGCCTACTCCGAGGAGGTTCAGAACATGCTCGAACTCGTCTACGCCACTCCCGACGGTTCGCGTCATTTACACCTCCAGAAGATGCTTTCGAGTCCCTATCAGGCGGACAGTATCACGGCGGCGCGCGACGCGCCCGACGAAAAGCTCGAACCCGTCCGCGACGGTGAGACGGAGGAGCGTTACGCGCGCGAGGCGGAGAGGATGAGCGAGAAGTACGAAGCCGACGAGACGGTGTAGCTACCGGTCGAGCGAACCACCCGTCTGGTACCCGGCAACGTTGGTCTCGAAGAAGCCCTTCTCCTTGTTCAGATCCGCCGCCCCGACATCCAACGGGTTCTCGGTACCGTACCGCTCCGGTAGGTCGATCTGGCGAAGCCGGTGTGACCACCAGAACCGGAAGACTAGCCCTCGCAGGCTTTGCATTCGAGGATATCCCGGCTGAACTTCTGTGCGGCGTTCACGCTGTGCTGGTAGTAGAGACTCTTCACACCCTTCTTCCAAGCTTCTATGTAGAGCTGATTGATCTCCTTTACGCTGACTTCACTTGGGTCAATCGAGACGTTCAGGCTCTGTGCCTGATCTATGTACTTCTGCCGCTGTGCCGCCTGATTGATGATCGCCATCTGTGGTATCTCGGCGAAGGTTTTGAAGACCTCTTTCTCCTCACCCGTCAGACAGTCGAGATGCTGTACGCTACCGTCCTTACTTGCGATACTGTCCCAGACTTCCCTGTCGTCCTTACCTCGCTCTTCCAGTATCGCCTGGAGGAACCTGTTCTTTTGCGTTGACTTCAGCTTCGCACCGTCCCGCACGAAGTAGTTTGATTTCAGCGGCTCAATGCTCGGACTTACCTGACCCAGAATGACGCTACTCGACTTCGTCGGAGCCACACTCATCGTCGTCGTGTTACGTCTTCCGTATCCCTCAAGCACCTCCGGTTCACCGAATCTATCGGCAAGCTCTTGGCTCGCCTCGTAACTTCTCTCTTTGATCGTCCGGAATATCTCTTCGTTCTTCCGCATCGCCTCCATGCTGTCGAACGGGATCATGTTGCTCTGGAGGTAACTGTGCCAACCGAGGACTCCGATCCCTAGTGCTCTGTGTCTTTTCGCAAACCGCACAGCCCGTTCCATGAACCGTGTTCCTTCCGCTTCTTGGATGAACTCCTCCATCACGGCGTCGAGGAAGTACGTCAGGGTTTCGACCGCATCCGTGTCCTTCCACTCGTCGTAGTGGAGGGCGTTCATACTTGAGAGACAGCAGACGAAGCTCTCATCGGGTGTGGCTGGTAGTGCGATCTCGGTACAGAGGTTGGATGCATTTATTTCGTAGTCCTTGTCCTTGTAGACCTGTGGCTTCCCCTCATTCATGTTGTCTCTGAAGATGATATACGGGACGCCGACGTTAATCCGTGTCTCGATGATCTCTGCCCACGTCTCCCTCTTCTCCTCATCCCCGTCGACCATCTCCTGGAACCACTCGTCACCGATAATGACACCGTAGTAAATGTCCTGTACCGGATCACCCTCGGTCTTGATGTTGAGCCACTCCTTGAGGTCGTCATGTTCAACATCAATATATCCTGCAAACTGCCCTCGACGAGTCTCGCCCTGACTCACCACGTTGATAGCGGTGTCGAACAGCTCTGTGAAGCTATAACTCCCGTTACTCTTGCCGTTGTTCGTTATCGGGCTGCCTCTTGGCCGTATTTCACCGAAGTATCCGCTCGTGCCTCCGCCCAACTTGGTCATTTCACCCACTTCGGCGTGGGTGTAGAGAATACTCTCCATGTTGTCTTCCATGTAGCTGCCAAAACAGCTGATGGGCAGTCCTCTGTCCAGCCCGAAGTTCGCCCAGACCGGGCTCGCAAGGCTGTAGAAGCCCCGACTCATGTAGTCGTAGAACCTGTCTGCGAATCCCTCTTTACCCAAGGTCTCTTCAGCGTGCTCTGCTATCTGCCTGACCCTTTCTTTCGGTTCGACCCCTTCAAGAAGGTATCCTTCCCTGAGGAACTCCTTGCTGTCCTCGTTCAACCAGTAGAAGGGTTCTTTATGCTGTTCTCTGACCTGTGTGAGTTCTGCTTGTGCCACTGTTAGAACATCTCCTCGGCTGTAACGCTCTGGGTGTGTTTGTTGTATGTGGTCGACCGCTTGCTGAAGAAATCGTTGTCCTTCGTCATCATGATATCCTCATCGAACCACCGAGTCTCTTCCAGTAACTCATCGTCCGTTTCGAACATCGGGTTCACACCGACGTTCTCCAGACTCTGATTGAACCGGTCTTTCAAGAACTCGTCTATGTACTCCCTGGGTAGGAACTCCAGTTCACCGTCGCTGAATATCCAGTCCAGTATATCCATCTCTGCGTCGTAAGCCTGCCGACAGGTCTCTCGGACTTCTTTTTCGAACTCATCGTCGAACAGTTCGGGCCTCTCTTCTCTGATAGTCTCGACCAGCTCTACCCCGAACAGCCCGTGGATCTGTTCTTCTTTGCTGGTTGCTTCGACGGCGTTGGATATTCCCTTGAACTTTTTCTCGTACTTGTCGAAGCTCGTCATTATCAGGAACTGACTGAACAGTGAGACGTGCTCGACGAACGTGCTGAAAAGGAGGATGCTCATCACGTACTCTTCCTCATCGTCAGTCTGACTCTTTTCTAGACATTCGTCGAGATACTCGATTCTGTTTTTCATAGCGGGGACTTCGGTCACCTGCTCGAAATCCTCTGTAATCCCTAGTACATCGAGGAGGTGACTGTAAGCGTCCATATGTCGCACTTCGCTCTCAGCGAAGGTCATACCGACACTGCCTATCTCTGCTTTTGGCATCTCTTCGTAGATATCCGACCAGAATGTTTTCACCTGCACCTCCACCTGTGCGATAGCTAACATCGCCCTTTCGATAACGGTCTTTTCCGCAGGAGTTGTGTTGACCTTGAAGTCCTGGACATCTCCTGAGAAGTTGAACTCCGTGTGAACCCAGTAACTGTTCCGTATCGCGTCGGTGTAGTCAAGGAAGTCGTTGTACTCATACGGCTTTAGCTGTGTTCGTTCCGAGAAGATATCGGCTTCTGTACCTCCGTCTATGGCTTTGTTTTCAGTCATTGCCATATACCTCTGAAGAGCCGTCTTTTGTTGGCTGGCTTCTGTTTCTGCCGCTCATCGGTTCGGTGCGTTTGAACCCACTTGTGTTTCTTTCTGTACGTCTGTTCGTAGTCTATTCGCCGTGTCTCTTCCGCCGGTTCACTCAGCTCTTCATCCTCCAACGCACCGTCGTCTGTCTTCAGCAGTGGCTCCTGAACCTTATCTTGCAGTTGCTCGGTCATTGTTGTCAGTCTTCCTTGATCCTGTCTAGCTCCTGCGCGAACTCGTCGGGGTCGGAGAACTCCTTGTACACGGAGACGAAACGCAGGTACGCAACCTCGTCCATCTCACGGAGACGTTCGGATATCTTCTCGCCTATCTCGCTCGTCTCGACGACCTCACCGCCGTTGGCGCGTACCTCAGCCCCGACCTCGTCGGCTATACCGCGTGCCTCGTCCTCCGACACAGGGCGTTTCTCAACGGCGCGCAGGACACCGCCGAGAAGCTTCTCGCGGTCGAAAGGCTCTATCTCGCCGTGCCGTTTTCTGACCTGTACGCCTTCCCATTCGGTGCGCTCATACGTCGTGAAACGCGTACCGCAGTCGGCGCACTCACGGCGTCGGCGTACGGCTTCACCTCCGTTCGTCGGGCGTGAGTCGACGACACCGGTCGAGTCGGTATCGCAGTTTGGGCAGTTCAGCTTGCTCACCTCAAGCCCCACTACATGTTGAGTGTACATTAGTTTTGCCCGACAAGATGTACGAATACCCCGAACCTCTTAAATTTTGGGTGTCTCTACAAGCCTGTTTGCATTAGATAAAATCTACTTGTTTACACCAGGGAAAAGCATTATACGCCGTAGGCACGAATCCAGCCCATGCCGAAGATAGAGCTAGACCCCGAAATACTGGAACGTATCGACGGACATCTCGAAGAAGGCGAGACGAGACAGGAGTTCCTTGACGAGCTAATCGATATCTACGAGAGCGAAGGCGCTTTCCTGCAGGAAGGCTACTCCGAGTAGTCTACACCGAACCCTTAATTTCTCCTTCGGGTTCGAGCGCGCTCGTAAGACGTAACGTAGCCACGAGAGCAACAGCGAGGAGCACAGCCGAGCCGATGTACATAGAGTCGAGCATCGGACTGAACGCCATCACGGATCTACGACCGAGGTACGCGACACCGAGCGTAAGCACGCCCACGGCACCGAGGACGACGGCGAGCATTCGGCTTTCGAACCACCATCGACCCGTCATAGAGACGAGTATCACCGACAGTATCAGTGCGAGAGTGACGGCGTACTGGAGAAGCTGGACTGTCGGTGTGTAGCTCGAAACGACGCCGAGATCCGTGGGGCTGAGGGCGATATGTGCGGGAAGTGTGGCGAGCGCCGTAAACAGACCGGCTTTCATACCCCTTCGGGAGAGAGAGCCTTTCCACGCCAGAACCGTTGCGACCGCGAACAGCGAGAAGATGAGTATTGCAGTCCAGAAATGGAGCGAGAGTATCGCCATCTCGTACTCGAAGACAGTTTCGCGTCCGAGGTAGACCTGTACGGGTGTCAGTACGGTGCCGACGAGGACGAGAGGGGCAACGCGTCTATCGACGGACGACGACAGCCAAGCGACCGCGCCGGAGCCGAGTATGGCGAACCCCGCGAACATCGCAACGAACCTGTGTATCCATTCGTAGAAGCTCGGTAGGGACGCGGGGAAAAGGTTGAACGGACCCGTGTCGCACTGGGGCCAGTTCGCCTGACAGGCGAGACCCGAACCCGTCGCCTTTGCCGCGACACCGAGTACTATAGTCCCTGCGACCAGAGCCAACGTTACCGTCAGCAGGTGACGGAAACTCGCGCGTCTGAGCCACCGCGGACCTCTACCGAGCAGACGGCTGTCCGTGGACATTACGTATGGATACGCGCCCGTCTTACTTAGGATACGCGATACAGTCTCAGGCTTCGCTGACGACGATCTGCCCTATCATCCCTCCGCGCTCGTGGGGTATGCAGAAGTAGCTGTACGTTCCGGGTACCTCGAACGTGTGCTCGTACGTCTCGCGTACGCCTATACGTCCGCCCCTGTCGTCGTACCACGCGTCACGCGCCTCCTGTTCTGTCTCGTAACCGCCGCTGGCGAAGAACTCCGCACCGTCGGGTATACCGCCCTCGTACGCCGTCACCGTATGATCCGCGCCCGACGTGTTCCTCCATCCGACGGTGTCGCCGACGGTTATCTCGAAGGTTTCGGGGATGAAAGCCATACGCCGCATACCGACGTCACAGCCCTCGCCTCCGCATAGGTTCTCCTCGCCCGTGACCGACAGACAGCCGGATAACGACGCCAGCGTACCCGCACCAACCGCGAGAAACGCGCGTCTTTTCACGCCTGAGATACGTTCCCTCGGCGAATAACCGTGTTGGTTCGTGGTCGAAGCTCAGAACACGAGGTAGTTACGTTCCTCGTCCTGCTCCGAGATCCATTTCGTCTCCGTCATCTCGTCTATTATCCATTCGCCGTTGAACCTGCCGACGCCCGACTGCTTCACACCGCCGAAAGGCATGTGTGGTTCGTCGTGCATCGGCTGGTCGTTGATATGTACCATACCCGCCTCGATTCCGTCGGCGAGGTCGCGAGCGCGGTCGAAGTCCTGACAGTGTACGGCGCTCGAAAGACCGTACTCGGTATCGTTCGCAATCTCAACAGCCTCGTCGTCATCCGAATAAGGAATGATAGGCGCGACGGGTCCGAAGTGCTCGTTGCACGCCGCCGACATCTCGTTGGTCGCGTCCGAAAGGACGGTGGGTTCGACGAAAAGACCGTCGGCGTCGCCACCCGTTTCGAGCGTAGCCCCCGCGTCGACGGTCTCCTCTATGAAACGCAGGATCTGATCCCTCTGCGACTCGTTGATCAGTGGACCGATGATGTTCGAAGCGTCGCCGGGGTCGCCGACACCGAGATCCTCGACGCGTGAGACGAACTCGTCGACGTAGTCGTCGTAGACATCCTCGTGGACGATATGACGGTTGATGGAGACGCATATCTGTCCTTGGTGCATGAACGTCCCGAACATACCCGCCGTAACCGCCCAGTCGAGGTCGATGTCGTCCGTAACGACGTACGGACAGTTACCGCCGAGTTCGAGAGCGACCTCGGAGACGTTGTCGCCCGCGAGACGTCCGACGCGTCGACCGACACCAGTCGAACCCGTGAAGTTGACCGACCCCGCGCGGTCGTCGCTCACGACGGCGTCGCCTATGTCCGAACCCTTCCCTGTGACGACGTTGAGGACGCCGTCGGGCAGACCCGCTTCCTCGAAAAGGCGCGCCACCGCGAGACCGCCGCTTATGGGCGTCTCCGTCGACGGCTTGAGAACGACGCTGTTCCCCGTGAGTACCGCGGGGGCGAGCGCACGCATCGCCATGTAGAACGGGAAGTTCCACGGGCATACGGTCGAAACGACCCCCACGGGTTCACGTACGACACGGTTGGTCTTTCCGTCGAACTCCGAACCGTACTCGCTCTCCATATCGTCGAACCCCGCCATCCAGTCGACGATGTTACGCGCGAAGTTGAACTCCCCCATCTGCTTCGCCATCGCGCTCCCCGCCTCAACCTGCAGAAGCTCCTTTATCTCGCTCATACGTGACATCATCGTCGAGTTGAGCTCGCGCAGGAACTCCTGACGCTCCTCGTGCGAACGTGCGCCCCAGTCCTCCTGCGCCTCCTCCGCGGCGTCGAAGGCGTCCTTTACGTCGTCCTCGTCACACGCGGGAACCTGAGCGATGACCTCCTGCGTCGACGGATCCTGTACCTCGGTGCTTCCGCCGTCGGGCGTGTACCATTCGCCGTCTACGTAGATTCTGTTCCAGTCGGCGTCGGTCGAGTAATGCTCCTCCTGAATCGACATGTCTAATACTGTCGCGTCGGCGTAATATAACTTCTGCCGCAGACGGACGGTGTGCACGCTCACCAAGCCTGTTCTCTCATAGGGTATGCGTCGCCGTGTAAAGCTTCTCCAAACCCACACAGTTTCGAGTAGTCTGAGTTCCAAAGGAGAAGGATACCCTATGCTGTCGTTATCCTCCGTCGGCTACTGCGGTTCCTTCCGGGGTATTCTCGGTTTTGTTCCGGGTACTGAACCGATCGAGTTGTTTTTGGAGCTTGTCGGCGTTCTGTGAGAGGGACTTTGCTCCGGAAGCTATCTGGGATATAGAGGCGGTCTGTTCTTCGGTGGCGGCTGCGACGCCTTCAATTTCGTCGCTGGTCTTGCGGCTTCTGTCGGTGGCTTCACCTACCATAGCAACGACCTCTTCTGTGGCGGCGGCCTGTTCATCGGTGGCTTCGTTTATAGACTGGACGCCTTGGTTAGCCTCGGAGACGTATTCTGTTATCTCTTCGATGTCTTCAATGCCTTGTTCTACCCTTTCGACGGCTTCTGAGACGGTCTTACGCATGTTGCGTATCTCGGAGACGGAGTCGGAGGTTATCTCTTGCACGTTGGTTATGAGCTTATCGACCTGACGTGTGGAGTCGGCTGTTTCCTCGGCTAAGTCCTTGATTTCGTCGGCAACGACGGTGAATCCCTCGCTTCCCTGTTCGGACCGTGCGGCTTCGATTGAGGCGTTTATAGCGAGCATATCGGTCTCGTCGGCGATTTCGTCTATCACATCGACTATTTCGCCTATCTGCTCCATCTCTTGGTCGAGTTCTTCTATACTGTCGGCGATTTCGTCGGCATCCTGTTCGAGCTGGTTCATCTGTTGGAGGATGCCGGACGTGCGGTCGTTTGCGTCGTCGGCGCGTTCGTTGGCGTCTTCGGAGAGCTGTGCGACCTCACCGGAGGTAGAGGCGATCTCTTCGATGGTAGAAGAGAGGCTGTTCATCTCTTCGCTTACGGTTTCGAACCTTTCGTTCTGTTCGGAGATGGCTGAGGATATCTTCTCCGCGCTCTGGTTTATTTCGGTGCTTGTGTCTTCCATCTCCCCGACCCCGGTTTCGACCTCGACGCTTATCCGGTCGACGTCGTCGGAGAGTTGTTTGACAAGATCCATGGTGGACTCGAGGTCATCGAGCATGCTGTTGAACGAGACGGCGATACGTTGCATCGCCTCGTTCTCCGTTTCCTCGTCCAAACGTTCCGTTAGGTCTCCGTCGGCGACCCTTTCGATCTTTTCGCCGTAGTTTCGCGCCTGTCTCCGTAGCGATTCCGCTCTCTTTTCGGCTTTTTCACTTTCCTCTTGTGCTCTATTTTCTGCATCGCGTGCCTCCTTTGCTACCGTCTCCGCTTCGGATATCCTATCCTGAAGCTTACCGGCTAGATCCTCTATCCCTCGGTAAACCTCTCCTATCTCATCCGGGCGCTGTTCCTCTATCTCTATACCGTACTTTCCGTCCGCGATATACCTGTTTGCCTCCTGCAGGTTCTTGATTATGAGGTACATCTCGCCGTATATGAAACCTCCCGCACCGAGAACCAAAACGGCGATTATCGCTGTCATTACGGGATCACGTAGGACTAAACCGGCATAGAGAATGCTGATACCTGTGGCAACCACGGCATGCACCCATAGTTGCCGGTTAAGCGTCTTCCGCCAGAACTTCGGTGTATAACCCTTGATTCCGTTTGAGATACGTGACATAATCGACCAAATGAGAGCAGAACCTGAACCGGAGGGGGATACTGTAACCTGTTCTTGATCCTGTTGACTCATACCTGTGGATTCTCGAAGAAGAACAAAAAACTACTTGTAACTCTATCAGATCTGATACCAGACCTCTAACCACCTATCCGGTAGCTACCTTTCCCCGTGCCGCGTTTCGCGCCCATAGGTGTAGAGTTAAGCGACATAGCCGTCGCGCACGAGACGCCTCTCGAAGAGGTCGGCGGGCGTGTCGGTATCGACGCGTCCGTGACGTATCCGTCCTCTGGTACCCGTCGTTGATAGCCTCAAGAACCGGACCGCGCGTCGAAGGTAGTCTATGTAACCCCGAACCGCCGGAAACCCCGCGACCTGCGTAAGATGAACAGGCTACCATATATGACAAACTGATATCTCCTATGAACTTTCGAAACAAGGCGCTACTACAGGGAGAGGAGACGGAACAATACACCAAGATTATGACCCTGAATATAAGAGATTCTTTATGAATGGTGTACAGAGTGAGGGTGGAGACTCAGGGGGACCCGTTGTTGAGGAGTGGCTTAATTACTCCTTGGTAGCAGGAATACACGTCGGAAGTAGAGGGGATAGAGGACCATACTGTATGTCTATGGAAGACATTGAGTTCAGTTTAGACGTGGTTGTATGAACCTGGGACGCCGAAGCTTCGTGGCTACCGTCGCCGTAGTCATGTCAGGATGTATCGACGGAGAAAACGATACTCCCGCAAATGATAACGAAGAGACCAACGGAACCGATACCGAGAACCAGACCGACGAGTCGCTAAACGAGTCGGAGTACGGTGGCTTAGCTGAGGAAGGCACGCGGATATTCGAAGAGGAAGTGAACGTTGAACTACCGTATGGAGACGATTATTCGCCACAAGAACTGCTTATTTATAACTCGGGGGAGAAGAAGGTAGACGCAACAGTTCGAATACTAGAGGACGGCGAAGTAATCTACTCCGTGACCCTTGTACAAGAGGAGGGGCGCGGTTACAGGTATCCGGAGTTCATGGCTAAGACAGGCGAATTCGAGGTTGAGGTAGAGCTGGATGAAGAGGCACACGAACTCGAATGCAAGACGGGACCGGGGTTTAGCAACATGGCTGTTGAACTCCCCGAAGTCAAAGGATGTACGAGTCCTAAGCATGCGAACATAACCATCCGGAGGGTCACGGAGACACCCGACGAGGTAGATCCTGTGTCTTCCGAGGAACCCTCGGAGTACGATACCGTCGAATACTATGTCGAGTGGTACAGAGACTGTAAGGACAACCCTGAGGAGAAAGACCTGTGCGCGACCGAGAACGGTGAACTCGACTTCGCACGTGGCGGGGTTTCGGGCAGGTCTTACGAGGAGTTTGAACGTATCATAGAGAAGTTCCCGAGCTACGGATCGGAGGAGGACGGTTATCCGACAACGGAGAAGGACGGTTATCCGGCAGGGACGTACATCCGGCACGACGGCGAGATATACGTCTTCAGAATGCTCTTTGCAAGGGCGTAACATCCGTGACGGGATACCAGTTCGAAGATGACCGGCGTGTACTCTACGCAACTGTTGCCGGTCTTGTACTCGTCGCTTGCGCGGGGGTTCTGTACGCCGTCGTTAATCTCGGAGGAATGCGACCATCCACGGTAGGTGTTGACGCAGAAATTACAGAGAATTCAACCTCAGGCGAGGTGACAGTTACCGTTAGAAGCATAGAAAACAGGGTGGAGGGGCTGAACATCACCACCGAACACGGAGGAGGGACCGGAGAACTCCTGACCGGGGTCTCCGAGGGCGACGCGGTGACGTTGGAAGCGGTCGATGAACCCGACTGGCGCGAGAACGGCACGGGTACGTACGACGCCGACGGCGATGAGATACAGGTGGTGGCGGTACTCAACGACACGCGGGTTATCGTTGTCTCACACGAGACAGATACTGTCGGTGATGACCCCGATAACGCGACCCAGAACACGGACGACCGGAACGACGGTCTTCGACGTGGCGACGTAGAGGTTGTGAACGAGAGCTTCTACGTCGAGTCGCCGTACGGCGGCGAACCCGCTAAGCCGATGCAGGTCATCAACGACGGCGACGGCACGGTGGGCGGAACAGTTGAGGTCTTCGAAGGGGACGATCGTCTGTATGCCGCCGAACTCAGGATGGCGAGCGCCAGTACCTACACCGATGCGTTTGAGATAGGACGCGAAGGCGAGTACGAGGTGCGTGTCAACACCGACAGCGACAAAGCCACAGGAACGTGGCGCGTCCGTGAAGGCTATCCGAGGCTCGTCGTTCTACTTGACCAACCGAAGGTCGTCTCTGTCGCTACGCGGGGCTACGTTGAGGTGACCGCACACGGATCCGCGCCCGAAGACGCCCAAACCGTCACCTCCGACGAACTGGCGAAGTACGAACCTGTCTACGGTATCGTGGTCGAATACCACCGCTGTAGGCTCGAAACCGACGACGAGGACTGTGAGGGTGGCGGAGAGGTAGCGGGTGACGACTGGGTGAACGCCACCGATGCTGTGGACGAGCTTCCTCTGTACAACGGCGAAGGCGGACTGTCGGGCGTCTACGTCGAACACGAGGGCGAGATATACAGCTTCGGCATTACGACACAGCTGTCCGGGTGACGCGGAAGACACCGATACGCCGACAGTTCTTTTTCGCCGCGCCGTCTTTCGCCACCATGGGAGTAGAGTTAGGCGACGTAGTGGTCGCGCACGAGACACCTCTCGAAGAAGTCGGCGGGCGTGTCGGTATCGACGCGTACAACGCCCTCTACGGCTTCCTCGCTAACATACGCGGACGCGACGGCGAACCGCTCAAGGACTCGAAGGGGCGCGTCACGTCCCACCTCAGCGGCCTTCTGTACCGTACGGCGAACCTGTACGAGGCGGGAATCAAGCCGTGTTACGTCTTCGACGGCGAACCGCCCGCTTTGAAGCAGAAGACGCTCGAACAGCGCGATGAGCGTAGGAGCGATGCGGAGGAGGCGTACGAGGAGGCGGCGCGGCGCGGCGACGAGAAAGCGATGTTGAAGCACGCGCAACAGGCGACGCGTCTCGAACCGCCGCAGGTAGAGACGTCGGTAAACCTCCTCGACTCACTCAACGTTCCCTGGCTCGAAGCACCCGCCGAGGGCGAGGCACAGGCTGTCCGTATGTGCAGGGACGACGCCCTCAACTCCGTGGGTTCGCAGGACTACGACTCACTTCTTTTCGGAGCGCCGACGCTCGTCCGTAACCTTGCTATACGCGGACGCGGGGGCGACGAACTCGTCCCTGAACGTATCGTCCTCGAAGAGACGCTCGATGAGCTCGGCTTGACACGCGAGCAACTTGTCGAGGTCGCGGTTCTCATCGGGACGGACTACAACGACGGTATACACGGCTACGGTCCTAAGACCGCCCTCGAAACGGTGCGCGACGGCGGTTTCGACGAGGCGGTCGACGAACACGCCGACGAGTTCGGCGTCGACGTTGACGACGTGAAGACGCTGTTCCTCGAACCCCAGACAACCGGCGACTACACGGTTGAATGGGAGACTCCCGACGTTGACGCCGCCGTCTCGCTGCTCGTCGACGAACACGACTTTTCGCGCGACCGTGTCGCCTCCGCCGTCGGACGTATCGAGGACGCCACCACGCAGTCGTCGCTCGACAGGTGGTCGTAGTGACGGATGGGGGCGAGACCGAACAACGCCGACGAAGCCGGAACCGAAAAGCGTTAACCCGTCGACCGCCCCGTTACGGTAGATTCTAAGGGGCAACGACGATGGACGAAAACGACGAGGCGATACGGACACCCATAGTGAGCGTCCTCGGGCACGTCGACCACGGAAAGACGACGCTTCTCGACGAGATACGCGGAAGCGCCGTCGCCGAGGCTGAGGCGGGCGCGATCACACAGCATATAGGCTCTACTGTCGTCCCTATCGACGTTATCGAACGTATCTGTAACCCCGACGAGGAGTTCGACCTTCCGGGTCTCCTTTTCATAGACACGCCCGGACACCACGCCTTTACGACCCTCCGTTCGCGTGGGGGCGCACTCTCCGACATCGCCGTCCTCGTCGTCGACGTAAACGACGGCTTCCAGCCTCAGACCGTAGAGGCTGTCAAGATACTCGACAGGACGGAGACGCCTTTCGTCGTCGCGGCGAACAAGATAGACGCGGTACCCGGATGGAAGACGCAGGAAGACGCGCCGTTCGCAGAGACGTTCGCCGAGCAGTCGGAGCGCGTACAGAACGATGTCGAGAACGCGCTGTACGAGATAATCGGCGACCTACACGACAACGGGTTTCAGGCGGACAGGTACGACCGTGTAAACGACTACAGATCGACAATAGGCGTCGTCCCCGTCAGCGCAGAGACGGGCGAGGGAATACCCGACCTCCTTATGGTACTCGTGGGTCTCGCACAACGTTTCCTTACTGAGAGCCTCACGACGCGCCCCAACGGTTCGGGCGAGGGTACCGTCGTGGAGGTCAAGGAGAAGAAAGGTCTCGGTACGACGGTCGACGTACTCGTCTACGACGGTGTCGTCGAGGTGGGCGATACGGTCGTCGTCGGCGGGCAGTTGGATCCTATCGTGACCGAGGTTCGCGCACTCCTTGAACCGTCGGAGAAGGTCGAGATAAACGAGGAGGACGAGTTCAACCGCGTCGACCGCGTCGTAGCGGCGGAGGGTGTCAAGGTCGCCGCCCCTGAACTCGACGACGCGATGGCGGGCGCACCTTTCGTCGTCGTAGGCGAGGACGACGAACTCGGCGATGTCACCCAACGCGTCCGTAGCGAGATGGACGAGATAGGCGTCGAAACCGCCGAGGACGGTGTCGTCGTAAAGGCGGACACCGTGGGTTCGGTCGAGGCGGTCGCAAAGGCGCTTGACGACGCCGAAGTACCTATCATGAACGCGTCCGAGGGCGCTGTCTCGCGCCGCGATATCGTCGACGCAGAGACGGCGGACGAACGCGAGCACCGCGCCGTCATCGCTTTCAACGTCGATGTACTCGAAGACGCACGCGAGTATGCCGACGAGGCGCTTGTCAAGCTCTTCGAGGGCGACGTAATCTACCGTCTCATAGAGGAGTACGAGGACTGGGTCGAAGGCATGGAGGAGGAGCGCGCCGAGAACGTGCTCGACTCCGTCGTCCTACCCGCCAAGTTCCGCGTGATGCACGACCACGTCTTCAGACAGTCCGACCCTGCGGTCGTCGGCGCACGTATACTGTCAGGCACACTCGAAAGAAACGTCACCGTCGAACGTATGGGCGAGCGACTCGGTACTGTACAGGGGATACAGAGTCAGGGCGACGATATCGACGAGGCGACCGAGGGCGACGAGGTGTCGGTCGCAATCGACGGACCCACGGTCGGACGCGATCTGAAGGAGGGCGACGTTCTGTACACCTCCGTACCCGAGAAACACGCCAAGGCGCTCGAACAGGAGTTCGACGAACTACTCGACGACACGACGCGCGAGGCGCTCGACGGATATCTGGAGCAGAAGCGGCAGGTCGACCCGTTCTGGGCAAAATAGACCTTAAAGTATACACAACGTATATACTTCTGTAGCAATTAGGGCCACCTGTATGAGCGATGAAAAACCACTCATAACTCTCAGGCTGGGTGAAGAAAAACAGGACCGATGGGACGAGTATATCCAAGATAACGGGGAAGTCAACAATAGAAGCGAGTTGATACGCCGGTCGGTAAGTTACTATATGAATAGAGACCGGGAGCGTGATGTCCAACTTATAGATGTGCTTGAAGAGATGAAGGAAATGAGACAAGATGTCCGGCTCGCAAAGCAGTCCATAGAGAACGTGGAAAGCCGACAACTCACGTTTGAAGACGTAGTAGCCGCATCAGAGGAAGCGGAGGCAGGCGATATAGACCAGATAGAGTCCATGATTGAGGAGGTTCAGGACTCTGCGGGATTAGGTGATACCGATGGATGAGTGGGAGTATGACGAGATAGATGATGAGGATATGCGAGATTATCTTGATAGAATCCGTCTAAGAAGGTCTGAAAACGATTTTCATCGGACTAAGGATGCCCTGCGTAAGTTTACCGGCTTTTTAGAATACATAGGGGCTGATTCGTACGAAGAAGTCGGTGTTGAAGAACTCGAAATATATATTGACTACCTACTGGAGGATGGTTTGAATGATACCTCTATCAAGAAGGTCTATCTCTCGCAGGTAACGAATTTTCTAAAGAAAAAAGGTGTGGTGCGGGACAGTATCCACGATAAACTCGATACAGAGTTCCTGTCTGATGAGTCGATTGCGAGCAGACAGGGGGAAGAAGACGTTCACTATGTCACGAAGGAAGAGTATGTGGAGATGCTTGAGGCTACCGAGACCCTCCGCGAAAACCTCACCTTGAGGTTACTGTGGGAGACAGGAGTCAGGAGGGGTGAAGCTGTAGGGATAAAATTGGAGCACATTGACCGGGATAAGAAGCAGATATACGTTGATAATCTGAAGAATGATGACGACAGGTACGTCTACTACACGTCACACCTGTCAAGAAAGCTTAGAGAGTGGCTGGATATGGGTGGACGAGAACAGTACTCAAAGGCGGCTGAATCCGAGTACCTGCTCATATCAAATCAGTCTGTTAAGTTACAGGATAAGCGGATAAACGAGAAGGTCAAAGAGATAGCTAAGAGAACCGAGAACGTAGGTGAGGTAATAGGGGAAGACGCTATGGATAGAGAACTATATAAGCCCACGGCGCACAGTTTCCGTCACTCGTTTGCGATACATAGAGTGAGAAGCGGCATGCCTATCAACTTCCTGAAGGAGTTGATGGGGCATATGTCTGTGGAGACGACTGAGTTCTATCTCAACTTCCGTGAGCAAGATATCAAGGAGATAAACGAGGGGTACGCTCCTCGTGTTAATGCGGTCTAACTCTCATTGTCTAAACGTCTCTCTATATCTTCCGATAGGGTGTACTCCTTGCTTCCATTCTTACCCTCTGTGACCTCTCTGAACACGTCATTTCTAACCAACGAATAATAGACCTCTCTAGTTAGTGTCCCATCCCTAACCGCTTCATCGTAACTGAAACTTGAAGGAAGTTCTTTGAGTTGCTCTTTGTGGCTATGCGCCAATGCTACCCGTTTACTTACCATTACCACCCCCTATGAGCAAAATTATTACACTCATATATACATGAATGAAATAGTGGCAAAAATAATTAACCCAGACACCCGCAGAAATCCAAAGAATTCTCCGAAGAAAATCCCACAGAAATCCGAAGACAGCCCTTCTCCGACAATTAAACAGAGGTTCAGGGGGAGTTACCCCCTAGGTCTATGGGTAATGCGCAAGCGGCGATAGTCACTAACGATGGGTCTTGAGGAATACCGGGTGGAGAGGGAACACAGTCAGATGAGCGAAGGAGACCCGGTTTACTCACCGGAGCACGGCTACCTGGCGTACTATATCCGGGAAGGAAAAGACTCCTACATAGCGACTGATGACGATGGATTAGTCTCTGTGGAAAGACCCATCTGGAAAGTAGTTTCCGAGATTCAGGATAGGGACAGACTGTATTCCGAGGACAGTCAAGAGATAATGGCTGACAAGATAGCCACGTACGAAAGGGAAACAGCTGACTGGATATACGATAAGGATACGTACGACTGTGACGTGTACAAAGCCGGTGAAGGCTACATCATCCACAAAAAACCCGTCTCTGAGGATAACAGGTACATCTACCGAGAAAGCCTCAGTGACCTACCCTCGTTCACCTGGTTCGATGACGACTACTCAGATGAACTAATCACCAGGATTTTGTAAGTCTCTATTCCGCTAGTTCCTCAAGCATCCGTATTCCCTGGTCCACGACCGCATCCGATATGAACATGTCTGTCTCATCGGACAGAGCACGAATCTTGGAGGTCGCCTTTTCCAAATCCACCTCATCCTCGCTGAAGCCTGCGACTATTACACCCACGGAGCCGTGAACCTCAACACCGAGTTCCTTAGCCTGTTCACGAGCCTCCAAGTCGTCCGTGAGGAAGACCACATCTTTGCCCATTACCAAACACGGAAAGAGCCGCCGCCTCGCCTCTATCGAGACCGCTGTACTCCTCCTCTTTGTTCCCCTCCACCACATCGTACTCTAATGCATTCAATCCTTCAGGAGAACCTCCTGCTGATACCTCTTCCACGACAGCTTCAGGTATGACCAGTCGGTCGAATATAGCTAGCAGACTTAGTGAGTCTACCTTACCGAGATGGATAATAGGTCCTGCGTCTACGACCGCGGTATCTAAGCGTTCAGACCCCATTCGATGTCGTCCTTCATAACGTCAACCTCCCTGTCAGACCTCTTCACCTTTTCAAGACCAACGAGGTCAACCGCCTCCTCTCTATCGATATTTCCTTCAACGTACTCGGAGAGGACGTACTCATCCCACAGGCTTTCTACGCCCTTTTCGAGAGCCTCCTCAATCACCTGAGATTCGGGAACCCCTTGTTCATCCGCCAACTTTTCTACCCTTTCGGTGATTCCCATATATATCCGTTAAGTCCTGAGTTACTTACGGGTTTCGCTAGTTCACGTTGTAAACCACCCTGACCGGAGAATGCAGAATCCGTATGATAGAGATATACCAAAATCCGTGTCACCTCCCGATTAGTAGATGTAAACCGGCGACGGAAGGCTAATGTCTCAGGGAACGTGGTTCTCTAAATCTGCTCCAACTTGTCGAATTATTCTCCGGTTATCTCGTCCAGCTTGCCGAGAATATCCGAGTAGAATGAGGTCGAGCAGTACCAACCAGCGTCTACCATCCCGTCGAGTATCACTCTCGCTTCCTCAGCGGTTTTCTCACCGTTCTTCACAGACCGAAGAAGGAGGAAAGCCGTCCCACGAACGTCTATTCCCTCGACCTTCGCTACTGTTCGTCCTCTCCTTTCGTCCATAACGGCGGTTGCGTCCTCTGCATGAGCGAACCCCGGAACCTCAGCGTCCACGTTACTCAGCTTCTCCGAACCGGAGAGACGGCGGTAAACCTCGCTGTCGGGTGTCTCTCGAACCTCAACACCATACCGCTCCACACGTCTCGCATCGTGGGCTTCGGCTTTCTTTCCGTCAACTACGACCTCTTCGTGAACGCCCTCCGTGGTCACGACATCGAACCCATCGAGAACGTCGAGCGACCCCGCCTTAGCCAGATAGATTAGCGGGGTAGCATCAAGGACATACACGCTCTACACCGCCTCAAGGTCTTCCTCTGCTTCGTCTACCCAAGAGATGTCGTTCTCCTTCAGGTACTCCGAGAAACTCCACACGTCCGTCTCAGCTATCTCCACGGCACGGCTGAAGGATACATCGCCTTCTTCGAGTAGCGAGACGGCACGTTTGAGCTTCCAGTCGTCAAGTCCCTCAGAGAGTAGCTTCCTGACAGCAACGCTCCTCTCTAAGTTCTCTTCCTCAACGTATTCGTCCAACTCCCTTTCGAGGTTATCTGGTAGACGGGCTGATACTGTTCCCATGTGTATACATAGTATTCATAGCATACAAAAGGGTTGTGCTGTCGGGGGTGGTCGTATGGATGTCCGAGAGTTTGTACGCGGTTCCGAGACATCTTGTTCATACGCTAACTCCTCTACGCTCTCAGCAAATACCATACTACAGATGACGTTGACTCAGTTACGGTTTTATATGACCGGATAGATGTAGCTTGGAGCGGCGTATCAGAAGCCAGCCGAGTAACTCGTCTGCGCTACGCCGTACTCCGCCGACGTTTCGGACTCACTAACTACCGTACCGTCTTCCAGAACCTGTATCCGAAGAGTTTCTCGGTTTGCCTCCTGCTTCTGGGCGTTAGCGGAGATTATCGAAGGACTTCCTGAGATATCTAACTCCGTCGTTCCCTGCCCTTGGGTTGACCTCGTGTTACCGCCCGCGGATACTGCTCCGGTCCAACTACCGCTGTACTCAACGCGGATCGTGTACTCCGTCCCATCTGTACCCGTTCCCGGAATATCGCCCGTGTCCTGCACCATGATACATAGTCGAGCGCATACCCCCGTCTTCAGGCGTTCGTCAATCTTTGATTGACGCGCCATCGAAGCTACGCTTCGAGACGTATGCGAATCGAAGATTCGCTTGCTCGTAAATCGAAGATTTACGAACGGGGGTCAAGCGACAACACTCCTAACCAACGGACTTCGTAGACCTGCCGGATTTCACACTATGCCCAAAGCCTAAGTACACGGGTCGTATAGTGTGCGGTGTGGCAAAGACAACACGGCACGCTACCTACAACCTGAACTACCATATAGTGTGGATACCCAAGTTCAGAAAGCCGATACTGGAAGGTGAGGTAGCAAGCCGTGTCGAAAAAATATTCCGTGGGATAGCCGACGACAAGGGTCTTGAGATAATCGACCTGACCATAGAACCCGACCACGTACACCTGTTCGTAAGTGCGCCTCCGAAGCACGAGCCGTCGCTACTCGTCAACTGGTTCAAGGGTATATCCTCGCGGAAGTACAACTACCACTACGCCGACAACGAAGATGAGAAGATAAACTGGGCGAGAGGATACTACGTCGGCTCCGCCGGAGAGGTATCGAGTGACACCATACAGGACTACATCCGAAGGCACGAGGAGGACGAAGTATGAGGGTCACGAAGACGCTTGAGGTCAAGCTGTTCGACCCGAACACCCACAAGCGCGAGAAGTTCCGTGAGACGTACAGAGAGTTTCAGAAGGCGTTGAACGACGCCTTCGACTCGGACTGTGGTACTCAGTCCGAAGCCAACGACGTGGTAGTGGACTACGACCTTTCGGGGTACGCCAAGAACGCCCTCAAGAAGTACGTACCTCAACTCGTCCGCGACGGCACACAGGAGTTAGACGACGGACACCCTGTACGGTTCACCAACGAAGGTGTCAGGATAGACCACAAACCGCAGAACGCGACAGAGTGGTACGTCAAGATACCGCACCACGAGGACTACCACCTCTGGTGTCCCGCAACCATCAACCCCGAACAACGCGACTGGATAGAAGCTATCTACAACGACGACGCGGAACTGGGTGAGGTGCGTATGTTCCCGCGTGGAGACGAGTGGCATCTCCATTTGACCGTCCATCGAGAGGTCGAGGATGCCGACGTTTCGGAGTCGTGTACTCCGATAGGTGTGGATATAGGAGAAACTGCGCTCGCAACGGTGTGTCACCTTGACGAGTTCGGTTCTCCTACTACACCTAAGATATTCAGCAGAGAAGGTAGCAGGGTGCGAGAACTCCGAGAGGAATATTTCACCACGAGCAGACGCCTACAAGAGCGTGGCTCCGAAAAGCTGTTGGAGAAGCGTGGCGATAAGATATGGCGGCGGATAGACGACATCGTGCATACTGTCACACGGCGTGTCGTGGAGTACGCAGAAAGATTTGAGGATGGCGTACTCGTCCTTGAGGACCTAACGTACCTCCGCGAGAACATGGATTATGGAGCGTACATGAACCGTCGTCTACACGGCTGGGCGTACGCTCAGATACACGCTCAGATACGGTACAAGGCGGAGGAGAAAGGCATTCCTGCCGAGACCGTGAATCCAAGGGATACCAGCAAACGGTGTCATGAGTGTGGTGAAGAAGGTTCTCGACCGCACCAAGCTACCTTCCGATGTACCAACAACGACTGTTGGGTATCCGAGTTCCAAGCCGATGTGAACGGAGCAACGAATATAGCACGACGCTATCTCGAAAATCGGAGATTTTCGACGAGTACGCGAATACCCGATTCGCTTGACCTCCACGGAGAGAGCCGTCAGCAAAAGACTGGCGGCGATGACTCGGTGGAGGACGGGGCTGTTGCGAGCGTAAGCTCGCCACCCTCTGAGCTTCGCTCAGAGACTGAGTTGACACAGCCACAAGACAGTCCAACAGAGGGCGAAACCCGCCCGACGACGTTCGCCAGACGGTGTCTGGCGAGCCATCCAGACGCGGAGCGTCTGGAGACGTTGGAAACGGATGCGTCTTGAAACCTTAGGGTAGCAAGCCCGAAATCCCGTGACGGGATTCCCGCGTACGTCAATCGCAGATTGAGGTGCTCGTCAGAGCGTGGCTCTGACGAACGTCTTTAGGCGTTCAGAAATCGAAGATTTCTGAGCCAATTAGACGCCCTGCGTCTGATGACGCGGGAGGATGTCAAACGCTGAAGGAACTCTTCCTGAGTGATCTCACCGGAGTCAAGTTCGTCTATCCACTGGGACTCGATATAGTAGGAACCCACGGGAAACTCATCTGAGTCCAGTACGGTCACCTCTAATGAGTCTACATCCCATCCACCTATGACGCCGTTCCTGTATATCCCTGCCACCGTACCTATCTCTCCGGCTATTCCTTCCTCGGTGGTCTCCGTACTCACGTACTCCAAAAAGACCGTGCCAGCGTCCTCGGAGAAGTATGCCACAGATACTCCTTCAGACCCAAGGCTATCCCGCATGTTCGAAACATAATCCGTGGTGGAACCTCCCGTTGGCTCCTGCTCATCCCCATCCCACTGTTGGTTCTGTTCCCCGGTATCTGTTGGCTCGGTGTCGCTGGGTTCGGTGGAGTCTATGGAGTCTGCTGTATCCCCATAGTCCGACGGTACGAAAGCACCCCCTGCAAGCACCCCGACTACTATTATGATACGTAGAAGCTACGGGGTACGGCGACAGCAACGTTCTCGAAAACACGACCTACCCGAATGCATAGAGAACGCGCTTGTTTCGCAGGCTCCCCCACATCTTAGAACCCGTGTGACAGAGATATACGGAACAGATCCTGTTTCCCGATTACCGGAGATTAACGGAGGACGGAAGCCTGTCGGTTCGCGTAAAAACTGATATGGTCAGTACCCGAACTCCTCACGCACCTCCTCTACCTTCTCCTCCTCGGCGTGACCGTGTACTAAACCTCGGAAGTAGAACTCCCTCGCCACCCTCGCGATCTCCTCCTCGCCACCGTCCGTATCTATGATACCCTCCTCAGCGAGTTCGCTTACGTTCTCGGCTATCTCGTCGCTCGTGTACCTCTCCTTGACGGTACCCTCTATCCGTGCCATGATGAAGATACGTACCCTGCGGTATTAAATCCGACCCCGTTTAGACCTCCTCGGTCTGCGACGAGCACCTGAGGCAGAGCTTCGTCCCGCCTACGTGGTTGACGTCCGTTGAACCGCAGTCCGGACAGACGTACCTGTCCGTGTTGTACTCCGTCGAGCCTCGGGGCGCGTGTAGCTTTCCCTCACGTACACGTTCGTCGGCGAGAGCCGCCATCCTCGCCTTCTTTGTCCTTATCCTCCGTCCAAGGGCGTCGCCACCGGAGCCGTGTATATCGTCCCATCCCATATCATCCGGGCGTGAGAGATGCGAGAGAAGCTCCGTCCCCGCCTGTAGAAACGGTCTTCCTGTCTCCGAAGCCCCGTCCGAAACCTCGGCGTACCCTTCGTCGGCGCTGTCGTACGCACCGTCGGGTGAAAGACCCGCTGAGGCGCGCATGTCGCCGATGAACTCGTCACAGGCGGATCCCTCCACCACATCCGTCAGTACGTGATCGCGGAGTTCCTTGGCGACAGCGACACCCTCGCGCGCAACGAGTGTGGCGCGATCCTCGTCGCCGGATATCCTGTGACAGACCGAGGATCGTGCGAACTGTGCGAAAGCCCTTCCGACGCCGGATCTCCCTCGGCTCTCGTAGGCTGTCTTCCGTGAGACGCTCTCACCGTACAGACATCCTCTGGCGGCTGTCGCGTACATCTCCCCTGCGTCGGTGTATCTCCCTTCGGAAAGCCGTAGAACCGCGGTCTCCGTGGCGCTCCTCTGTTCCGGCATGCGTAGGGTTCGTAGCCCGCGAACATAAACGGCTTGACACACGACTTGACACAGCTTTATCAACTGCGCCCACGAAGGGGATGTATGAGAGCCGTAGAAGCCACGGAGTACGGCGACAGCAACGTTCTCGAAAACGTCGAACGCGATCTACCCGAACCCGGAGAGGGCGAACTCCGTATCGATGTGGAGGCGGCGGGTATAAACTTCGCAGACATCATGCAGAGGCGCGGCGTCTACCCCGGTGGACCCGACGCGCCGTACGTCCCCGGAATGGAGGTTGCGGGTACCGTCGACGCGACGGGTGAGGGCGTCGGTGTCTCCGAAGGCGACCGCGTCGTTGCGATGGTCGACAGCGGGGGCTACGCCGAGTACGCCGTCGCCGACGCGCGGACGCTCCTCCCATGCCCCGACGGTCTTTCGTCCGCCGAGGCAGGCGGCTTCCCCGTCCAGTTCCTGACAGCCCACTCGTGCCTCTTCGGCTGGGGCGGTCTGGAGGAGGACGACCGCGTTCTGATACAGGCGGCGGCGGGCGGTGTCGGAACAGCGGCGGTTCAGATGGCGTCGAACGCGGGTGCGGAGGTCTTCGGTACCGCGAGCGCCCCCGAAAAGCTCGAACTCGCCGGCGAACTCGGCTGTGACCATCCAATAAACTACGAGGAGACCGACTTCCGCGAGGTTGTCGAGGAGGAGACCGACGGCGAGGGCGTCGACCTCGTACTCGAATCCGTCGGCGGCGATGTCTTCGACCGTAGCCTCGATGCGCTCGCCCATTTCGGCACCCTCGTCACGTACGGCGTGGCGAGCGGAGTGCCCGCGAAGGCGTCGAACCAGCGTCTCCTGTTCGAGAACAAGACGGTCAAGGGGTTCCATCTCGGACAGGCGTCACAGCGCGACCCGTCACGTATCATGAACGCCGTTCCGGAGCTGACCGAGGGCTTCGAGAGCGGTGATCTTGAGGTCGTGGTCGGCGAGACGTTCGACCTCGGAGACGCGGCGGAGGCGCACTCGTTCATCGAGAACCGCGAAAGCACCGGAAAGGTCGTCCTGACCCCGTAGACGGCTCTAAGACAGGTAGATCATAACGCCGCGAACGTCCATACGTACCGTCTCACGTACCGCAGTTTCGTCCCAGTCGTCGGGAAACTCGGCTTCGGCGAGTATCTCATCGACGACCTCTTCCTCGTCGCCGAGACGGTCGTACTCCGTCTCTACGCGGTCGACCCAGTCGGTCAGTACATCGCGGTACTCTTCGAGCGCCTCACGCACGTCGTCCTCGCCGTCGCCGCGTGCGCCGAAATGGGTGTAGACGAGCCTTTTTGCGTCGTACCGCGCGAGACGGTCGAGGCTGTCGAGGTTTGTCTCAAGGTCGAAGTTGGGCGGCGGCGATGTCTGGTAAAGAGTGCCGTCCATCCACATACCCGCCTCGTCGGCGGTGAACAGCGACCGCGTCTCGTCGTCGTAAAGGACGAACTGATGCGGCGCGTGCCCGTGGAAATGACCCGCTTCGAGTTCGCGCCCGCCAAGGTCGAGCGTTTCGCCGTCGTCGAGCGTACGTACCTCGCCCTCGACGGACTTTGCATCGCCGTACGGCTCCGCGAGTTCGCCGACCGCCCGGCGTACGCTCTCGACGAGGCTTTCGACCTTTTCGGGTTCGACGAGGTAGTCACGCGCTGAGGGGTGACAGACGACGGTTGCGTCGTACTCGTCGGCGAGGTAGCCCGTCGCGCCAGCGTGGTCGAGATGTAGATGCGTCGGTACGATGTAGTCGGGGACGGTTCCTTCGCGTGCGAGTTCGTTCTTTACGCGTTCGCGCGTCGTCGAATGCCCCGTTTCGACGAGCGCCGTCTCGCGTCCCTCGACGATGAAGACCGCCGTATGTCCTTCGTGTTCGAGGAACCGTGTGTCTACCATAGATATACCGTCGGCGATCTGGTGCATACACGACGCACGTCCGCCTACGTCTTTAGACTGACGCCGTCACCGTGAAGCCTAAACGGGGCGCGCACGTCTTTGATCTCATGATAGGAATCGAGGACGTTGAGGAAGCCGCGCGGCGCGTCGAAGGCGTTGCCGAGAGAACGCCCCTGCGCGAGTCACGTGTGATCAGCGAGGCGACGGACGCGGACGTACATCTCAAGTACGAAAACCTCCAGCGCACGGGTTCGTTCAAGATACGCGGCGCGTACAACAAGATGTCGAGCCTCGACGACGAAGAACGCGAGGCGGGCGTCATAGCCGCGAGCGCGGGTAACCACGCACAGGGCGTAGCACTCGCCGCCGCCGAGACGGGTATCGACGCCAAGATAGTCATGCCCAAGGACGCCGCTATCTCGAAGGTCGAGGCGACGAGCGAGTACGGCGGCGATCACGTCGAAATCGTCCTCCACGGCGTCGACTACGAGGACGCGTACGACCGAGCGCGCGAGATAGAGGGTGAGGCAGGACGTACCTTCGTCCATCCGTTCGACGACCCGTACGTTCAGGCGGGACAGGGTACGGTCGGTCTCGAAATACTCGACGAACTTCCCGACGTAGACACCGTCGTCGTCGCCGTCGGAGGAGGCGGACTCGCGGCAGGTGTCGCCACCGCCGTAAAGGAACGTTCGCCCGACACGCGCGTAATCGGCGTACAGGCGGAAGGTGCTTCGAGCGTGAAGGAGAGCCTCGAACGCGGCGAGGTCTACGAACGCGACGATGTTTCGACTATCTCGGACGGTATAGCCACGCGCCGTATCGCCGAATCAACCTTCGAGGCTATACGCGAACGCGTCGACGAGGTCGTTGTCGTCGACGACGACGAGACGGCGAACGCGATGCTACGTCTACTCGAACGCGAGAAGACGGTCGCAGAGGGGGCGGGCGCTGTACCCGTCGCCGCCGTACTCGAACGCGACCTCGGTATACAGGGCGAGACCGTCGTACCCCTTCTCTGCGGCGGTAACATAGACTCGAACGTCCTGTCGCAGGTCATAAACCGCGGTCTCATAAACGCGGGTCGGTACCTCAAGTTCGAGACGGTTTTATACGACAAGCCCGGCGCTCTCGTCGATATAGCGACGTTGATTTCGGAGCACGACGCCAACATCTACGCCATACACCACGACCGTATGGCGAAGGACGTGACGCTCAACGCCGCCGAGGTCGAGTTCGAGGTCGAGACACGTAGCCGCGAGCACTCGAACCGTCTGGTGCGCGCACTCGAAAAGAAGGGGTACGATATCGAGGTTCTTAGTTAGGCTTTTGTCGCGCGTCGCCGACGTTTGGGCATGGAGACAGTCGAGACGGACGACGCGCCCCTAGCGGTCGGCGCTTACTCACAGGGTACGGCGACCGACGACCTCGTCTTTACGGCGGGACAGATACCTCTCACACCCGAAGGCGAGATGATCGAAGGCGGCGTCGCCGAACAGACCGAACAGGCGCTCCAAAACGTCGCCGCGGTTCTCGAAGCAGGCGGTTCGTCGCTCGAAGACGCCGTAAAGGTCACCGTCTTCCTCGACGAAATCGAAGAGTTCGACGAGATGAACACCGTATACGAAGCCTTCTTCGACGATCAACCGCCCGCGAGGAGCGCCGTAGAGGTTGGCGAGGTACCCAAGGGAGCGGCGGTCGAGATAGAGGCTGTCGGCGAGCGCTAGTTCGGTCTCGGACGCCTTTCCGGCTTGGCGGCGAGGTAGACGACGATAGCCGTCGCTTGTAACACCAGAACGGCTAAGATGCTGTTGAGGGCGAAGGTGGTACCGATACTCAGAACGAAGGCTACCACGGCAAGAGTAATCGGTGAACGCATCCCGTGCGAATCCGCTTCTCGGCGCACTAACTCCGCAACGAACGCCTGTAGGACGAGGTAGGCTATACCTACAAGACTCACCGAAGGCATGTTTCTGAGTTAGAAACTCTATGGAAAAAGCCATCGATGAACTACTCTGGAACGAGCGGTCCCGAGCAGAACGCCTGCACTGCGAAGACCTCGTTCCTCTCCGAAACATCGATACCGACGCCTACCATCGTCCACTCCTCGTTCAGCATCGTGCCACGGTGACCCGCCGAGTCGTTCCACTGACGGACGAGATGTTCGGCGACCTCGCGCTCGGTCGAGAGGTGCAACGTCGGTACATCCGCCTCGTCGTAGACAATGTTCCTACCGTACCACGTGCTCGCCACGTTCTCGCCGAAGTAGCCGCCGCGGTCGGCGCACCAGCCGTAACGGTCGTACGGTATGCTGTCGGGCGTCTTGTGTGCCACGAATCCGCCGCGTTCCATACGTGACGCGTGCGCACCCGCCGATGCGCCCAGAGACGCGTTCGTCTCTGCGCGCGTGAGACCGTTCTCGGCGCGCAGGGCGTTCGTCTCCTCAACCACGATACGTTCGACCTCCGTCTCGTTGAGACCGTCGTTTCCGAGCGAACCCGGTGAGGTGACGGCGACGTACCCGACGACGCCCGCGAGAGCGACGAGGAGAGCGACCGTTGTTGCACCGGGGACGAACTCGTCGGTAAGACCCATCGTCCGCACTACGTCGCCGAGCGCAAAAAGGCTTACACGATGAGGTCGACGCGCCGACCCTTGGGTACCTGACTCCTTAGCTCGCCGGGGAAGTACAGACCGCATCCGAGGACGCGTCCTTCGTACCGTACGACGACGTAGCCGAGATCCTCAACGTCGTACCCGCGCTCGACGGTCTCGCCGTTTACGAACGCACGCGCCGTGTCGGCGTCGACATCGATCACCTTACGCGTCGCCTCGTCGCCGAAACGCTGGAGGGCGTCCGTCGTCGGCTTGTCGTGTTCACCCCCGACACGTATCAGAGGGAGACCGACGGACTCGTAGTCGAGCGCGTCGAGCGTCCCGTCGCCTCCGAGACGTTCGACCGTACCGCGCGAGACAGCCCAGACCTTCCGCGCCCCCTTCTTGTAGAAACGGTATCCGTCGAACGTACCGGGCGGTACGCCGAACTCGTCCTCCCAGAATCCGACGACAGGCTCACGGTTGACCTCTTCCACGCGCATACACGGTTTTGTCGAGCGTCCGTCTTAACAGCCGCGAACCGACGCGGTACGCACGCCGTCCGTCTGACGTAGATTTAAACGGAACCGGCGTTTCTTCGTCTTACCATGGACTCCACAGAAGACCTCGTCCGTTTCCTCAAGCTACGTTTAGGGCTTCTCATAGCCACAACGTTCGTTACGGCGCTCGGTCTTCTTGGTATAATCGACCTTCTTTCGACGACGGCTATCGACGCCGTCCCCGTCTACGTACATATCACCGTCGCCGCTACGGTCTTCCCTCTCGCAGTCTTCGCCCTTGAATACCGCGGTGTCGAGACGGTCGACGCCGTCCGTCTCGGCGCGGGCGCAGGCGTCGGCGCTATCTTCCTCCTCCTCATTCTCTCCGAGGGCGCGGGACGTGTGACCGACGGCGTTCTCGAACTCGGCGTCCCCACCATCTTCTACGTCGTAACCCTCAGCATCGTCGCCTCGACCGTCTTCGTCGCTTGGATAAACCGCGTCTACCTCGACGTTCCCGCACCCCGCCGAACACCGTCGGGACGCGACCGGCGCGAGTAGAAGGGGTTTTGCGTCCGTCTTCCCTCTCTTAACTATGACCGACACAGACAAACTCGACGATGAGACAGTACGCGACGCCGTCGACGACCACTGGGACGACGCGGTCGCCGACTGGCGCGACGAACTCGAACCCAGCGATCTCGAACTCGTCGAACGCGTCGGGCTCCTTCAGGAGTACGAGTTCTTCTGGGACGGCGAGTTCGACCGCGTGGGGTACGAAGCGCCGTCGATACCCAGCGACTGGAAGACGAAGGACTACGCCGACGACGTCGGGTCGTGGGCGCAGGTATCACGTATCAACACCGCCATGAGCGACCTAGGGCAGGGGTTGCGCGAACGTGTCGAGGACGAACTCGGCGTCGTCTGATACCCGCCCTTCAACTCGGCGAGATAACTTTATCATTTCTGATAATCTTTTCTCCGGTTTTATACGCACAGGGAACTGATCTACGGTGGTGACAGATTATGAGCGTACGTATGGATATACACCGACGGATGGAGGACGCGGAGGACAGGCTTGAAGGCTGGATAAGGAGCGCCGTTGAGGAGGCGCAGAACAAGGTGTTCGGCGACGGAAGGCTTGACGAGGGCGACCTGCGCAGGATAAACGAGGTCGACGAGGCGCTAAAGAACCGACGCGAGGGCGGTCTGTGGGGTACGGTGCAGTACCGTATATACGCCGAGGAGACCGACGACGGCGACGAGGTCGTATCGATCGACACCTTCGGTGTTCCGTCGATACCTCCTGATATCGAAGCCGTTGAGATGGACGAGGAGAGGCGCGAGATGTACAACGACGTACTCTCCGACTACGGCGTCGAGGTTAGCGAGGGGGTTGAGAGACGGTTCGAGGACTGGCGCGCCGAGAGGCGTGAACAAGCGTAACCCTTATTCGGGTCGCCTGACTTATCTATAGCCGTCAAGATGTCAGAAGCGGAAGAGAGCGGAAACGAAAGCGACGAAGCAACGCCGGCTGAGGTCGTCGAGGTAGTCGGTAAGACAGGGATGCACGGCGAGGCTATGCAGGTCAAGGCGCGTGTACTCGAAGGCTCCGATCAGGGACGCGTCCTCACCAGAAACGCCGTCGGTCCCGTACGAGAGGGCGACATCATAATGCTGATGGAGACGGCACGCGAAGCCAAGCCCCTCTCTTCGCCTATTTGATGATACTGACCCAGAGCCGGAGCCTTACGGGGGGGACGTAGAATGCCTGAGGTCTGCGCAACCTGTGGACTACCCGAAGACCTCTGTATCTGTGAGGACGTTGCCAAGGAGTCACAGAGCATAAAGATACGTATCGAGGAACGTAGGTACGGCAAGGAGGTTACCGTCGTGGAGGGGTTCGATCCCGACGATATCGACGTTAGCGAGATAGCGACCAAGCTCAAGAAGAAGCTCGCCTGCGGCGGCACGGCGGAGGACGGACGCGTCGAGCTTCAGGGCAACCATCAGGGGCGCGTCGGCGACATACTCGAAGACGAGGGATTCAACGTTGGATAGACGCGTTCTGTGGCACCCATGCTCGCCGAGGAACAGACCGTCGCGGTCGGCGTTCTAATCCTGATACTTTTCACGGGATGCGTGGGTAACGCGGGTCTCGAAAGGAGCACCAGCGCCGAGGTGGTCGAGAACCCGCCCGCGAACCTCACAGACGGACTGGAAGGCGACGAACTCCGTGTTCGCGCCGACGGCGACGATCTTCTGATAGCCTACAGCATCGCCGACCGTGATCTTATCGGTGGTACGGACGCGGCTATCGAGGTGATCGAGGCGAACGATTCGGCACGTCAGTACTGTCCCGGAGACTCCTCAGGCGTTCTGCGCGTTCCGCTCTCACGACTTGCGGAGGAACGCGGTAGCACCGTCGCGCTCCGGGACGACGACCGTCTCCTGCCGACGACACCCTGCGGCGACGTAGGCGGGTTCGGCACCGACGGTAGCGTGGAGACGGAGCGGTGGGAGCCGAACGCACGCGGCGGACGGTGACCCATCATAAGATATAATCGTACGAACCACCTCGCTCCGGTAATGCGGTCGCTTGACGACCTAAACGCCGCCGGGAAGACCGTCCTCGTACGTGTCGACTTCAACTCACCCGTCGACCCCGCGACGGGGCGTATACTCGACGACAAACGTATACGCGGACACGTCGACACGATCCGGCGTCTCGCCGACGAAGGCGGTGTGGTCGTCCTTCTCAGCCACCAGTCGCGCCCCGGACGCGCCGACTTTACGACGCTCGAAACCCACGCAGAACGCCTTTCACGTATCCTCGGACGCGAGGTGGGCTACGTCGACTCCGTCTTCGGCGACGGTGTAGACGAACGCGTCGAGTCGGCGGAACCGGGTGACGTACTTCTACTCGAAAACGCCCGTTTCTACAGCGAGGAGTACATAGAGACACCGCCCGACGAGGCGGCGGAGACACACGAGGTGCGCCGTCTCGCGCCCCTTTTCGACGCCTACGTCAACGACGCCTTCTCAACGGCGCACCGTTCACAGCCCTCGATCGTCGGCTTCCCGCACCGTCTACCCGCGTACGCGGGCGAACTCATGGAGCGCGAAACCGACGTTCTGGGTAGCCTCGACGACGCGCCCGAACCCCTCGTCCTGTCGCTCGGCGGTGCGAAGGTTGAGGACGCCCTCGGCGTCGTACGTAACGTCGCCGAGAACGGCGCGGCGGATCGCCTCCTCCTGTCGGGTGCGGTCGGTAACCTGTTCCTCGTCTCCGACGGCGTAGAGACTGGCGACGGCACCGAAGCCTTCCTGCGCGACAAGGGCTTCCTCCGTCTCGTCGACGAGGCGCGCGAACTCCTCGACGAACACACCGACCTGATCCGTCTCCCCTCCGATGTTGCGGTCGAGATCGACGGCGACCGAGTCGAGGTCGGCGTCGAAGAACTCCCCGTCGAACCTCCCGCTTCCGACATAGGCATAGAGACGGTTGCGGAGTACACAGCGACCCTCCGCGAAGCCGGAACAGCGGTCGTAAACGGTCCTCCGGGTGTCTATGAGGAACCCCTCTTCGAACGCGGTACGGAGGAACTGCTCGGAGCGGCGGCGGGCGCGGAGTACGCCGTCGCGGGCGGTGGCGACACGGCGGCGGCGATAGACGCCCTCGGCGTAACGGGGTTCGATCACGTATCGTCGGGAGGCGGCGCTTCGACGGCGATGCTGTCGGGCGACGAACTACCCGGCGTCGAGGCGCTCGACCCGTGAGGCTCGTACCGTCCCGTATTTACCCGCCTCGTACTGAGGTTTTCAGGTACGCGACAGGAACCAGAGAACGAAACGGCGAGAACAGTACCTCTGCCGGCAAAAGAACCAAGTCGTGTCAACGCGAATGTTAACGCGATGAGTACAGCCGACGAACAGATACGCGTCAGCGCCGAAACCAAGCGTGAGCTTGAGCGGAGAAAACGTGAAGGGGAGAGCTTTGAGGACGTACTTGAGCGTCTCCTTGAGAATGACCGCGACCTTCTCGCAGGTTTCGGCGCATTCGAAGGTACAGACAGAGGTGAGAAGCTTCGAGAGGTACACGAACGCACCAAGGAGAAATCGAAGAAACGTATCCGGGAGATGGCTGAGAGCCGAAGCGAAGAATGAGGGTACTGGATGCGACCTTTCTGGTTGACTACGGGAACGAACTCGACGAAACGGCTGAGTACCTGCTTAAACACTCCGCTGAAGAGTTTGTCATCCCCTCTCCCGTCCTGACAGAGTATCTACTCGGTATGGTTCACGGTACTCAACCGACAGATATCCCCTCGGCGCGGGCTGAACTCTCGTGGGCACATATCGCAGAGATAGACGAAGACACGGCGACGACGGCGTCCGAAATAGCCGACGAGATAGGAGAGGAAGAACCTGATCTGACAGGTATAGACTCACTTGTCGCCGCCGTAGGGCGCGAACTCGGTGCGCCCGTCGTCTCCAACGACACCGACCTAACCCACGACGAGACGAAGAAGGTCGTCGAGGTCGAAGAGTACCGGTAGAATACTATTCACGCCCTCTCGTGCCACGGTCTTTACGGGTGCGCCGGAAACCAGCGGACACAGCGACGAAAATACTATCCCCAAGCGGTATATGCACGCGCGACGCACCGTAGAGCATGAGGGTTGGAGACACAGGGGGATCGCTTGGATACGACGGCATACTCACCGGCGAAGGCGGTAGATTAACCGGCGGAGACAGTAACAACGGTTCGACCAAAGGGAATGTTTTAGATACGTTACGTGGGTACTGCGTAGCACGTACATGACACTACTCGCCGACCTGACACTTGTCTTCGTCGCGGGGCTTATCACGGCGTTAGCGACGGGTCTGGGCGCTCTCCCTTTCTTCTTCCTCGACGAGATAAGCGACCGCGGGAACGTCTTCCTCTGGGGTCTCGCCTCCGGCATAATGGTCTCGGCGTCGCTGTTCGGTCTCGTCGACGAGGGTCTCACAGAAGGTGCGCCCGCCGAGGTAGCCGTGGGGGCGCTCGCGGGCGTCGCGCTCGTCGTCGTCGCGCACGAGATAATCGTCGACGCCGAGATCGATCCACGTGACTACGAGGAGGCTGACTTCAAGAAGCTCGTTCTCATACTCGGTATACTCACCGTCCATAGCTTTCCGGAGGGTATCGCCGTCGGCGTTTCGTTCGCCGACCTCAACCTTACGGGACCTGAGTTCCTCGGCTTCACCGTCCCCCTTCTCGCCGTCTTCATGACGGTCGCAATCTCCGTCCACAACATCCCTGAGGGTACAGCCATATCCATACCGCTCAAGTCGATGGGTGTCTCAAAGACGCGTATGGTCTTTTGGGCGATCTTCTCCAGCCTCCCTCAGCCCGTGGGTGCCGTTATTGCGTTCGCGTTCGTCCGTCTCGCGCGCGAGTTCCTGCCATTCGGCTTCGGCTTCGCCGCGGGTGCGATGGTCTACCTCGTCGTCTCTGAGTTCGTTCCCGAAGCCATTGAGACGGGTAAGGGGCTCACACGCGGCGGCAAGCCCGAACTCGTCCTCGGTATCGCCGTCGGCGTCGGCGTCATGCTCCCTCTCGCCTTCATGTGAGACGAGTAAGCAAGATTTATGCTTTGGTCGCGTCTACGCCTTACCGCGCCTCGGTAGCTCAGTCTGGGAGAGCGGTTCCCTTGTAAGGAACAGGTCGTGGGTTCAGATCCCACCCGAGGCTGAACACGGTGAAGCCGAGAGGGTCTGAACCAGTGAACGAAGTGACCGAGTACTCGGCGTGAGCCGATTGCAGGGAACGAAGTGACCGAGGTTCAGATCCCACCCGAGGCTGTCTATCTCGTAGCGCGGATACGGTTCCTTACTACTTCTCGTACGCTTATCTGAACGTTTGTCCAGCGACGGCGGTAAGATTATGTACGAGGGCGACGTATTTCGGTGATATGGGGGACAGGGTCACCTATGCCGTAACCCACGTTCGGTACTGGGACGACGATGGGGATCGGCTGAAACACGTCAAACGCTGTGGTATAGATATCGACGACGGCAACGTCGGTGAGTCTGAGGTGGCGCGTCGGCGTTCGGTACTCTTCGGTATACGGTCGGGCGACAGCCATCTGACAGCTCAAAAGGAGGACGGAAAGCTGAAGCTAAGGGAGGCTGTCGAGGTCGTCGAGTCCGACGGCGGCGACTGGCTCCGTGTCGAAGGCGACGGTACGGGCGACTACCTCGGCGATCTACCAACGTTTTAGTCGAAGACGCGGCGCGCCCCCGCGTATCCTTCGACGACCACGTCGGTTGCTTCGGTCACGTAGGAGTAGCCGCTCGGCAGGACTTCGAGAGCCATCGTTCTGATCTCGTCGCCCGCGTACGGCTGTGAAATCTCGGCTCCTGCGTGTGGCGCGTGACCTTTCCATACATCGACCGCGAGTTCCTCCTTCATAGAGGGTACGGACAGGACGTAGACGCGTCTCGCCTCCTCGGCGTCGATACGTTCGAGCGTGACCTCGTCGCCTTCGTCGGCACCGACGGCGTCGGCGTACCCTTCACCCGGTTCGACGTAATCGCGGTCCGTTTCCAGAAGGCCGCCTTTGGTCGCGCGTCCCGAAGCCTCGCCCGCGACACGTACGACGTCGCCGTCCTCGATACCGAGACGGTTTGCGGTCGCGCGTCCGACGGCGATACCTTCACCGTCGCCGTAACGTACGGGCGCTGTACACGTCGCGACAACATCGGGCTGGTCGGCTTCCGAAAGCGCCACCCATCGGTAGAACGTCTGGTAAAACCCGCCGTCGACGACGAGGCGCGCGAGGCGTTCGGCGTCGACCAGCTTGACGTCTCCTGTCCGTTCCGCCGTGTCCTCGGCTCCTTCGTCGAAGCTTCCGGCGACCGCCACAGGGGTTGCACCTTCGAAGTCATCGGCTGAGTCGGCGAGCGCCTCGAAGCCTTCCGTCGAGCCTGTGAGTGCCACTACCTCCGTCTCTGCTTCGTGACCTGAACCCCGGAAGCCGACGAAGCCCGCGCCGTCGTCTTCGTACACGCCGACATCGAAGCCACGGAGACCCCAGATATCGACGACAAACTCACGGAAATACTCGTCGGGAAGCCTCTCGATACGGTCGCGTACGTGTACGAACCAGCCGTCGTCGGTCATCGTTCTACATACGGCGCAACGCAAAACAGTCTTTTTGCTCTCCGGAACCTACTTCCCCGTATCCGTCTTATCCGTGGTATGTCCGCTGTACGTACCGAAGACCTTACCAAGAGATACGGTGACGTAGTAGCCGTCGACTCGCTCGACATGGAGGTAGACGACGGCGAGGTGTACGGCTTCCTCGGACCCAACGGCGCGGGTAAGACAACGACGATCGACGTACTCCTTGGCTACACGTATCCAACGTCGGGCGAGGCGCGCGTGCTCGGTGAACCCGCGGGCGACCACCGTGTTCACGAACGCGTCGGCGTCATGCCCGAAGGGTTCGGTCTGTACCCGCGTCTCACGGGAAGGGAGCATATCGAGTTCGTCGCTGAGTCGAAGTCCGTCGACGTTAACACCGACGCCGTACTCGAACGCGTGGGTCTGGGTGACGCCGCGGAGGGAGACGACCCCGCCGACAGACGTACGGGCGGGTACTCGAAAGGTATGAAGAAACGCCTCCTGCTCGCGACCGCGCTCGTCGGTGAACCCGACCTTCTCGTCCTCGACGAACCCACGAGCGGTCTCGACCCAAACGGGGCGCGGCGTATACGCGAGATCGTACGTGAGGAGAACGACCGCGGCGCTACGGTCTTCTTCTCCTCCCACATACTTGGACAGGTCGAGGCTGTCTGTGACCGCGTCGGTATCATGCAGGAGGGCGAACTCGTCGCCGTCGATACCGTCGAAGGTCTGCGCGAGGGCGTCGTATCCGTCTCGACACTCTCGGTTCTAACCGACGGTGACGGTGGGACGGAAGCCGCGATGGGCGCCGTTGGGTCGCTCGAAGGCGTCTCGGACGTCTCACGTAAAGGCGACTCGGTTGTCGTATCGTGCCTCCGCGGCGACACCAAGCTGAACGCGCTCGACGCCGTACGCCAACACGCCGATGTACGTGACTTTACGACCCAAGAACGGTCGCTCGACGAGCTTTTCGCGGCTTACACGGGTGAAGACGGTGACGCCGAAACGAAGGGTGAAGCATGAGCTGGTTCGTGATAGCGCGTAAGGAGTTCCGCGACGCGTCGCGGTCGCGCACACTCTGGATACTCACCGCGCTTTTCGTTCTCATAACCGCGGGCGCGGCGTACGTCGTCGGCTTCGCTCTGTCATCGAGTCCGGGTGCGGAGGCGACGGGAACCACGCTCGTCTCCGCCCTCACGGGACGCGCGAGCTTCCTACTGACCTCTTTCGTCCCCATACTCGGTCTCATGGCGTCGTACGTCTCCGTCGTCGGCGAACGCGACTCGGGTAGCATGAAGCTACTTCTCGGACTCCCGCAGTCGCGGCGCGATGTCGTCGTCGGCAAGTTCGTAGGACGTTCAGCGGTTCTCGCCGTGGCGCTCCTCGTCGGCTTCTTCGCGGGCTTCGTCGTCATGTTAAGCTACGAGGAGCTTTCGGTACTCAACTACGCCGTCTTCGTACTTCTCACGACCGCACTCGGTACCGTCTACGTCTCCGTGGGCGTCGGCGTGTCTGCGACGGTCGCCTCACGTTCGCGCGCCGCGGCGTCCGTCGTGGGCTTCTACATCTTCCTCAAGGTTCTCTGGGACACGTTCCCGTCGGTTGTTCCGCGCGGCATCGTCTACGCGACGACGGGGAGCCTGTCACCGCCCGACTGGTACGGCTTTCTCACGGCGCTCAGCCCCAACGTCGCATACACGAACCTCGCCGCCGGGTTTCTCGAACGAGGTATAGGCTCGCTCGAAGCCTTCTCCGCCATCGTTATAGCCGTATGGATAGCCGTACCCGTTGCGCTTGGCTACCTCCGTTTCCGGCGTGTCGACGTGTAGAACGGCTGTCGCCCCTCGGAGTTACCCGTTAAGCTACAGAAAGTTATTTATTCGGTAACTCCCAAAGGGAAGATGTCCCCCGGCGGGGTACGTTCTCCCCCCAGACCGTTAACCCCGCCGTCCTTATGCGAACCCTTTTGATCCGTACCGTAGCTGTGCCTCCGTTCAGCCGGTTATGTACGACGCGACGGGATTAACGGCGTACGATCGACGGCGGGTACTTCTCGTTGACTACACCGACGCCACCCCGCCGAACATCGGCGCGCCGACCGTCGCGGTGAACCCCGACGCTCGCACCGACCTGACGGACGCCGACGGCGGCTTCCGCGCGCTCGAACCCGGTTCCGTTTCCGTACGGACGCCGACGGCTGTTCTCGACCGTATCCCCGTCGGCGTCTTCCGTGCGGGTGACCGTTTTCCTTCTCGGTTCTCTCCGCTCCGATCCCCCGTCGGTTCCATGACGAAGACGTTAGGGTTACGTCGCGGCGTCGCGTACACCGGTTCGATGGACGAAGACGAGCAGGTGATGACAGAGGAACAGTACGACAGCCTTACCGAGACGCTTTCGGGACACGAGCAGTCGGAGCGCGGCGGTCGCACGATCTACGCCAACCCGGGTTTAGACTGTCCCAACCCCCGGTGTCCGTACGGCGAGTTCGACGCCGTGATCGAGACGGATATAGGATGGATGGAGTTCGCGGCGCGTGAGGCTATAGCGCTCTGTATGTGCGAGGTTGAGACGGACGAAGGGCGCAGAAAGCTGATCTTTATGCACGAACTCGAAACGCCCCAAGCCGCGGGCGAGGACGCGTAGCCCCCGCCTAATCCTCGTTCCCTTCGCCGTCTCCGCCGTCGCCGTCCCCCTCCGTAGCCGTGTAGTAAGCCTTGTGCCCGCCCTCGCTGTCGTTGGGTAGCTCGTCGTTCGGCAACGGCTTCCCCTCGACCTTTCCGAGGTAGCTCAGTGCGGAGAGATGGATCGTCATCTGTGTGATTATAGCCGAGTACGAAGACGGGTCGTCGTCGGGGTCGGGCGTCGGCGTGTCGAATGCGTGGTCGTGTATCTCCATCGCCGAGAACGCCTTACCCCGGTTCTGTCCGAGGAAATCGACTATACGTTCGCGCGCACCCGGTCCCGTTTCGGTCTCGTTCCATACGTCCTCGTCGGTTCTTATCGCCATACGAGGAAGACGTGACGAGGGTATAACTGGCTTGCTATACCTATCAGTCCTCGGCGGTCTCCGGCGCGGGTGTCTCCTTCCTCTCGGCGTCGGCGTCTTTGTTGTCGCCGCCCTCACGTCTCTCGATCCCGTCCTCCGTACGGTGTTCATCGCCCCATTTCTCCATCTCGTAACGCATCATGAACATAGGTCCCTTTGCGCTCCCCGTGTCGCGGTACGAGAGAGCGACCTTGCCGAGCGCGACGACGCCCGCGCCGAGAAGGACGCCCGAAACCGCGACGTTCCCGACGGCGGTGTAGGCGACGCCCGAACCCACGCCGAGCGCGGAGCCGACGACGGCGGTGACTGTGCGGCGGTTGCCCTCACGTATCTCGTCCCTGATCTCGTTCTTCATGCTGTCGAGGTAGAGACGTTCGCTACGTTCCTTTGCGTCGCTCCGTATCTCTTCGAGTTCGAGGTCAAAGGTCTCCTTCTCGACGAAGAAACGCGCGAGATGGGCGCTGAAGTCGTAGTCGGTGTCGAGCGTCGTTGCGATCCCTTGGACACCCGTGATCGCGCGGAGGCTGAGGAGTATGTCCTGGTTTAGCTGTATGGGGAACTCGTCGAAGCTCTCGTCGAAGCCCTCCGCGACAGCGCCTATGTCTATCTCGGAGACATCGCCCGCAACGTCCTTTGAGAGAGCGTCCGCCCAGTCGCACATAGCCTCCCAGCCCTTGCGTGAAGAGACCTCGACAGCCCCCATGTCTTCGAGCGCCGCGATGGTGACATCGTGGTCGCGTACGCCGAGTCCGGCGAGGAAACGCGCGAAAGCCTCCGTGACGCCTTCCTCAGGGCGCTGTGACATACCGTAGTCGTAGATTACGACGCGTCCGTCGTCGGCGACGGCGATGTTTCCGTGGTGCGGGTCGGTCTGGTAGACGCCGTAGACGAACGCCATACGGAGGTACGCCTCGACGACACGGCGCGCGATGACACCAAGGTCGTGTCCGCGTTCGCGGAGTTCGTCGAACCTCTTTACCTTGACGCCGTCCTCGAAGCTCATCACTATGACGCGTCCCGTACAGAGTTCGTCGTAGGTTTGGGGGACGACCACCTCGTCGTCGAAGCCTTCGCGTACGACGTTCTCACGTATCTCGCGCATCGTCTCCGCCTCGCGTTCGAAGTCGACCTCCTTACGTAGTGACCTGTCTACGTCCCTGCTTACGGAGACGAGCGACTCGGCGTAAGACGCCTGTCCAGAGACGCGGAGGAGGCGGTAGAGTACGGAGACCATGGTGCTCAGAGCCGAGAGATCCGCCTCGACGCGTTCACGTAGACCCGGACGCTGTACCTTGACCGCGACCCTATCGCCGTCGACGGTCGCGCCGTGAACCTGAGCGATAGACGCCGACGAGATAGGCTCCTCGTCGATAGAGCCGAAGACGTCTTGGGGCGCGCCGAGTTCGTCCTCGATGACGGTCTCTATATCCCCGAAACCCACCGGCGGTACGTCGTCCTGTAGCCTCTGAAGCTCGTCGATATAGACGGGCGGTACGAAGTCGGGGCGCGTCGTCAGGAACTGCGCGAGCTTGACGTACGTCGTACCGAGTTCCTCGAAGGCGTCGGTGAGACGGCGCGCGCGTTCGCGCCTCGCCTCCCTGTCGAGTTCGCGCGGCGCGCCGAACAGGACATACCTTCTCATGTCTCTGGCGTGCGTCAGCATCATGGGTGCGAGGACGCGGAAAGCCTTCAGGAGTCTTGGAAACGTCGAGGGTCGCATCTTGAACCGAGTCACGCGACGGTTCCACATAAAATGACCCTCTTCGGACGACGCGAACCGTGTGACCGTGTTCTTGCGTCTTCTTTGGCGCGCCGTCTCGCGTTCCGACCGGCGCGGGGTCGGGCGTGTGACCGTCGGCGGGGGGAAAGTCGGCGTGCGTCCTCTACGTGAGCGCCGGGGTCAGCGCCGGCGGGTGAGCACCGCGGGTGACCGTCGGCGCGCGGAGCACCGACGGGATCAGCGTCCACGACACACGCAAACGCACCGCGCCCGACCCCGTTCCGCGTTTCCGAGCGCCAAAGTACGTCTTAACCGGCGTATCTAATACCGATAAGCAACGCTTACCGATAGGATAGCCAAGGTTACTGTTAATTATGACCCACATACGACCATACAACGCCTGTCAACTGTCGCACGGTTTTAAGTCGCGCCGCCGAGGTATGTGAACCAAGCGAAACGGGGCACGACGGACGACCCGCCTTAGCCGTAAGCTGGCGGGACACTCTCGTTTCGCAGAGGTGAAACATGAGATACACAGAAACAAACGACGACAGCGCGGTATCGCCGGTTATCGGCGTCATACTGATGGTGGCTATCACCGTCATACTCGCGGCTGTCATAGGTACGTTCGTACTGGGTCTTGGAGAAAAACGTTCAGGAGAACGCGCAGGCGGGTGTGACGTTTGACTACGACGGATCAGAAGACAATCTTACAGTTAGTGTGACCGATCCCGGTAACGTTGACGCGCTATTCCTACAGCTGAGTAACGGAACCACTTACGGTCCGGACACAACACCGGCTATAGCACCTGAGGCAGGTAATAGAACGATCATACAGTCGGCTGCAGCTAACAACCAAGCCGTGACGCTAATCGGACAGGTGAACGGACAGAACAACACGCTCAGGTCATACGAGGAGTTCTAACTTAGCCTCGTACACCCTGCTGTTCTCAAATAGAAACGGGTGAAGTATTCACAAACAAGAAACAGGGCTGTCTCTCCGGTGATAGGAGTTATTCTAATGGCCGCCGTCACCGCCATACTCGCCGCCGTCATCGGTACGTTCGTCACCGGCACCGGGAGCGACGTTCAGCCATCGGCGCAGGCGGGCGTGACGTTTGACTACGACGGTGCGACCGACGAACTAACCGTCCGAGTTATCGACGCCGGGAACGTCGACGCTCTGTACATCGAGAACCGAGACGATCCGGTTCAGAACGGCGATATCTCGTCGCCGAACGGCTGGGATACCAACGTCGACGGCGACAGACGTGTGGTGAACGAAGACCCCGACGGCGGCGACAGCGTCGTCATCGACGGCACCGCGAACGACGACGACGTGGTGATAACCGGCGAGGTCGACGGCGAGGAGACGCTCCTCGACGGCTGGGAGCTTGAGTAGCCCGACGCCGAACCCCGACGGCGGAAGCGCGGATCCGCCGGACGGGAAACGGGGGCAGACGGGGGATATACCCGTACCCCTCCGTCGCGGTCGGCGACCACACGGTTCCCGCGGCGTTGGTGGAACCCTCCTGCCCTGTCCACCCATAGATGGACGACCTCAAACGCACGACCGCGGGTTCCAGACCGGTATTTCCATGACCTCTACGACCCGACGCGTCTTCGACGGCGTCGTGCTACCTGTCTTCGCACGACCGCGTAACAAGACCGCCCCGGTGGTTCGCTCAGACTTAACTGTCCGCCCGACATCTACCGTGACATGACAGGGTCTCGGATTACCGACCTATCCTCTATCGATGCCGAGAACTTCAAGCTCCGAAACGAGCGGTTCTTCAACCGCGGCTACGACTACGATGCCCAACCTCACCACGGTGTGGGGGAGGTCAGACGGAAGATATGGAACACACGAAACGGAGACCTCCGGCGCGTGCTACGCGACTTCCCCAAGGACGCGCCGCTTCTCGATCAGTGCGCCGGATGGATGCACGCAGTCGCAGGAAAACACTTCTTCCCCGACGCGAACCACCGCACCGCTATGGCACTCCTACGGAAGCTACTCCGTGACAACTCAATAGAACTCGCTCCGCTTCCTCCTCAACGGGCGCGTGAGGCATCCCTAAGGTCGCATGAGGTCAGAAACAAGATCGAACCCGTCCGACTCGACACGCTGTACCGTAAGGATAGACTCTTCCTCGTCTGGCGTCTCTACTTCGAACCCGCTATTCTGTATGAGTAAGACCTACTCCTCGTCTCCGTAACTCGCCGCCAGCGCTTCGTACAGCTCTCTGTTCTCCCGAACATCCCTGTCCATATCCTTTTCAGCTTCCCAGTTCATTCCTTCTACCTCTCTAACCCTGTCGGTTGCCGAGCACCGTTCACGTACGGATACTGTGCTCAGACGTGACCTATCTACTCTATCAAAGGATGCGGATATAACTGTTACGCCTCGAACACCGGTCTGTTCTTCTCCGGCACCACAGTCCTTACCCTGTAAGAGGTTGTAAAGATAACACACGATGACCAAACCGGACAGACGAATACCCGTCACGGAGGAGCGCCGGCGCGAGCTAAACGACCTCAAGGACGCGGGACAGACCTACGACGAACTCCTTGCCCAACTCGTCCGTAGCTACAGCCGCGAACACCTCGCAGAACGCGCACGCGAACTCCGAGAAGCCGACGAAGACGAACTGACACCGCTCGGTGAGGTATAACCTGAGCGCAGAGGCACGCGAGTACCACGCATCTCGACGAAAAGAGCCAACACATCGTCCGCGACAGCCTCGAAAAGCCCGAAGATAACCCTACCCGCGCCCCGAAGCCGGTTCGGGCGACGCGTCGAACGCCCGCACGTGCGAGATGAGCTATGCCGTGGCGGTCCTTCTCGGCAGGTCGACCTCAACGTGAACGCTGTCGTAGGGTATCCTCGGCTTCTTGGCACGTCCGTCCTCAACGAGTTCGACGACGCCGCGGCTTGACAGCATCTCGATATCCTCGTGAACCTCACGGAGTCCTCTGTCGAGTATCCGCGCGAGTTCGCGTATGCTGTCCGGCTCCTCGGTCATTATCGCCTCTATCGTCTCCATCCGTCTCTCGGTGAGTAGCTTACCGAGTTCGTCGACATCGGCGAACGCCACGACGTGCGGCGTGTCCTCGTCGCTCTCCAGCTGTTCACCGAAGCTCTCGACGGCTTCGTCTACGGTTTCGTGCTTGATTATTAGCGTGTCTGTCATCTTTCTGTCACCTCTTCTATGAACTCCTTGAGCAGTTCCTGTACGTCGTCGGTCGTTTCGGGCGGGTTTTCTATCGGCTCTATCTCGCCGTCGGGCAGGTGCCGGTGGTGGCGCGCACCGTGCGCATCGTTGGTGTTATCCCACCGCTCGATGTGGTTCTCGTCCATGTCGAGTGCCTGAAATCTGTATTTCAAGCCGTTGGGGAACTCGTCGGACGGCGGTACCTCCCACGCGGACGCCTCTATACGGACGCCCGCTACGATCAGCGTCAACCGGTCGTCCGGCAGTATACTCTCCGCCATCGTTTGTACATAGACAAACATAGAACTGATGCCGTATTAAGCGTTGGGTCTACTACAAACGCCGGTTACTCCCCGACTGTTTTCTTTGATGGATGGCTTCCGAAGGGTAGAGGCATCGCCGTCCGGTGTTCTGCCATCTCTTACTATACCGTAAGAACCGTCATGGGTTCGCCCAGATTTGAACTGGGGACCTCCTCCATGTCAAGGAGGTGTCATAACCAACTAGACCACGAACCCTACCACGGGATACGGAACTGTATCTAAAGAAACCTTCGGAATGCGTGCGAAGATATATGCGTTCCCCGCGCCGTATTACGTCTATGAAAGCAGTACTGCTCGCCGCGGGGCGGGGTACGAGGATGCGCCCCCTCACCGATACGCGTCCCAAGCCCCTCCTTCCCGTCGGCGGGACGACGCTCGTCGAGAACGCGATGGACGCCTGCGCGCCGTACGTCGACGGCTTCGTTCTCGTCGTCGGATACATGTCCGATGAGGTACGCGAGACCGTCGGCGACGAACACGCGGGTCTGCCTGTCGAGTACGTCGAACAGGAGGAGCGCGCGGGAACCGCCGACGCCGTCGTACGCGCACAGAACCGCGTCGGACCCCGTTTCGTCGTGGCGAACGGCGACGCCGTCTTCTCGCCCTCTGTCGTTGGAAGCCTCGTGGAGCAAGAGGGAAACGCCCTCTCTGTAAAACGCGTCGACGATCCTTCGGGGTACGGCGTCGTTGAGGTCGACGACGGACGCGCCACGGATATCGTGGAGAAGCCCGACGAACCACCCTCGTCGCTCGCAAACGCGGGCGTCTACGTCTTCGACCGCGACGCGCTCGACTACATGAGGTCGACCGACGAGTCGGCGCGCGGCGAGCGCGAGATAACCGCCGCGATCGCCGAGATGATGACCGACGGATACGGGTACGGCGTCGTCGAACACGAGGGCGAATGGCTCGACGCCGGCTATCCGTGGGATCTCCTCGAAGCCAACCGTGCCGTCCTCCGCGGTACCGAACGCATTCTCGACGGCGAAGTTGAGGAAGGCGCGACGGTACGCGGGGATGTTGTCGCCGAGGAGGGTGCGCGTCTCCTTTCCGGCGCTTACGTCGAGGGATCCGTCTTCGTCGGCGAGGGCGCTACGATCGGTCCCAACGCGTACGTACGTGGACCTACCGCCGTCGGTGAGGGTGCGAAGGTCGGACACGGGGTTGAGGTCAAGAACTCCGTTCTCATGCGTGACGCCTCCGTCGGACATCTCTCGTACGTCGGCGACTCCGTCCTCGGTGAGGGTATCAACCTCGGCGCGGGGACGGTCGTCGCCAACCTCCGTCACGACGGCAAGAACGTCCGTGCGCGCGTCAAGGAAGAGACGGTCGACACCGGGCGACGTAAGTTCGGTGTTGTTGTCGGCGACAACGTTAAGACGGGCGTAAACACCAGCCTGAACGCGGGTACACGTCTCGGCGTCGGCGCGACCACCGAACCCGGTGAGACGGTTACGCGGGACAGAGACGTGGAGGCGGACGGATGACGAACAAAGCCGTCGTACTCGCCGCGGGCGAGGGTCGGCGTCTCCGCCCTCTCACATCACTCCGTCCCAAGCCGATGGTTCCCGTGGGCAACCGTCCGGTTCTCGAACACGTCGTCGAGGCACTCGCGGACGCGGGGATCGACGAGGTCGTCTTCGTCGTCGGGTACAGACGCGAGAGGATACAGACCTACTTCGGCGACGGCGACGACTGGGGCGTCGATGTCGAGTACGTCGTACAGGACAAACAGCTTGGTACGGGACACGCCCTCCTACAGGCTGAGGAAGCCGTCGACGGCGAATTCCTCGTCGTCAACGGCGACTCTATCGTCGACGCGTCGCTCGTCTCGTCTCTCGTTTCAGCCAACGCCCCTGCGGTCGCGGTGACGCGTTCCGACCAGCCTACCGACTACGGCGTTGTTGATACCGAGGACGGACGTGTCGTCGGTATCGAGGAGAAGCCACGTGTCTACGACGCCGAGACGGAGACGATAAACGCGGGCGTCTACAGGCTTGACGAAGCCGTCTTCGATGAGATACGTTCGAGACCGGGCGGCGAAACCTCGCTTACCGAGGCGCTCGCGTCGCTCGCCGACGGGGACAGAGTCGACGCCGTACGTGTCGAAGGATGGACGGACGTCTCCCATCTCTGGGATCTCCTCCGTGTCAACTCCGAGGTCGTCGGAGGTCGGGACGAAGACGACGCCGATGTACATCCGACGGCGTACGTCGCTGACGGCGTGGCGCTTGGCGACGACGCTACCGTAGGTCCCCATGCCACGATACTCCCTGGAACGGCGCTCGGCGACAACGCCAACGTCGGCGCGGGTGCGGTCGTCGCCAACTCCGTCGTCTTCGCCGACGCGCGCGTGGGCGAGAACGCCGTCGTACGTGACTCCGTCGTGGCTGAGGACGCGCGCCTCGGCTCCAACGCCACCGTCGAGGGCGGACGCGCCGATGTCGTCGTCGAAGGAGAGCTGTACGAGGACGTCCGTCTCGGCGGCGTCGTCGGCGACTACTCCACCATCGGCGGCGGCGCGTGTCTCGAACCCGGTACGGTTCTCGGAAACGATGTCCGTGTGGGCACGGGTACCGTCGTGGACGGACGTGTCTCGTCAGGAACGGAGGTGCGGCGCTGAATGTGCGGGATCGTGGGGTACGCGGGAGACCAAGACGCACTCCCTGTACTCGTCGACGGTCTCCAACGTCTCGAATACCGTGGATACGACTCCGCGGGCGTATGTCTCCGCACCGAACCGTTGACCGTCCATAAGAAGGCGGGCGAGGTCGGGGAACTCGTCTCCGCCGTCCCCGAAGCTTCCGACGCGACCTCCGGTCTCGGACACACACGGTGGTCGACACACGGCGAACCTACGGACGAGAACGCACATCCACATCTCGACTGCGACGCGCGTTACGGCGTCGTACATAACGGTATCATAGAGAACTACGGTGATTTACGCGAGGAACTCGAAGACGCCGGACACGTCTTCAAGAGCGAGACGGATACGGAGGTCGTACCCCATCTCCTCGAAGAGGCTGACGGTACGCTCGTTGAACGTCTCTCGTCGGTCGTCGAACGTCTCGAAGGGAGTTACGCCCTCGCGTGCGTATCCGCCGACACGGACGGTGTTGTCGTCGCGCGCAACGACAGCCCTCTCGTCGTCGGACGCGGTGACGGCGCCAACTACGTCGGAAGCGACGTTACGGCGTTCGTTGAGCACACGCGCAAGGTCTCGTACCTCCACGACGGCGACATAGCGCGTATCACCGCCGACGGCGTCGAGGTGTGGAACCACGGCGAACGCGTCGACCGTGACGTCGAAACCGTCGACTGGGACGTTGAGGCGGCGGAGAAGGGCGGATACGAACACTACATGCTCAAGGAGATACACGAACAGCCGCGTTCACTGCGCAAGACGGTCTCCGAACGCACCGATGAGACCGAAGGCGAGGCGCTCCTCGAAATCAACGACGACGTGCTCGCACGGAACGAACGCGTCGAGTTCGTCGCGTGCGGTACGTCGTACCATGCGGCGCTGTACGCATGCAGGCTTTTCGAGGAGTACGCCGAACTGCCTGCGACCGCCGAGTACGCGAGCGAGTACGACGGTCCCCACGACCCGACGGACACGCTCGTGATCGCGGTTACACAGAGCGGCGAGACGGCGGATACGCTTTCGGCGACACGCCGCGCAGGACGCGAGGGTGCTGAAACACTCGCCGTCACAAACACCGTCGGAAGCACCGCGGCGCGCGAGACCGATGAGGTGGTGTACATACGTGCGGGACCTGAGATAGGCGTCGCGGCGACCAAGACGTTCGCGTCTCAGGTCGTGACCCTCGCGCTCGTCGCCATCTCCGCGGGACGCGCACGCGACACGCTCCCCGCCGTGGAGGCTTCGTCGCTCGTCTCCGACCTACGCCGTGTCCCCGGTGGCGTCCAGAAGATACTCGATCAGGAGGACGCCGTCGAAGAAGCCGCGAAGGAGTACGGCTACGACGACGCCTTCTTCTTCGTCGGACGCCGCCTCGGCGTCTCGGTCGCACTCGAAGGCGCTCTGAAGCTAAAGGAGATCTCTTACGACCACGCCGAGGGCTTCCCCGCGGGCGAACTCAAACACGGGCCCCTCGCGCTCGTCACGTCCGACACACCCGTTCTCGCCGTCCTGACCGAGGGAACACGCCCGGAAAAGACCCTCAACAACGTCAAGGAGGTGGAGTCGCGCGAAGCGCCCGTTCTCGCAGTAGCATCCGAGGGCGACGACGAGGCGGAACGTCTCGCCGACACCGTCTTCACCGTCCCCTCACTCGGCGAGATGGAGCCGCTCCTCGCAAACGTCTATCTACAGCTTTTTGCGTACCACGTCGCGCGTCTCAAGGGGCGCCCTATCGACAAGCCGCGTAACCTCGCAAAGAGCGTGACCGTTGAGTAGCCCGTAAGCCTTGATTACGAAGAGCTTTGCGGAGCAAAACGACCGACGACGGAGGGACGGGGGCACCGCCGCAACCGCGTTCCACAGAGGTGTTCTGGGTCAGGGCTACCTGACCAAGCTAAGCTTAACGCCCCGTTAACTAAAGCTTAACGCCGTCGAGAGAGCGACAGAAGCCGCTACCGCAGATAAGGTTGCTTCTTCTCACCGTTCCGGGCGAAGGGTTGATGCACCGGACGGGACTCGAACCCGTGTTAAGGGCTTGGAAGGCCCTTGTCATACCACTAGACCACCGGTGCGCGTTCGTTCGTTGAACTGCACCGAATAAAAGAATTGTCAAAAGACGGTACGACCCGCAACCCTTATTACGAATTATAATTTAGGTCGGGATATGGCAGACATCGACCTATCGTCGAGTCAGAAACAGATACTGACGGCTCTCGTAGACCTGTTTAAACAGAAGGACGACGTGGTAAAGGGGAAGGAGATAGCCGAACGTATCGACCGGAACCCCGGTACGATACGTAACCAGATGCAGTCGCTGAAGGCGCTCCAGTTGGTCGAAGGAATACCGGGACCCAAGGGCGGGTACAAGCCGACCGCCGAGGCGTACGAGTCGCTCGACATCGAACAGATGGACGAACCCGCGACCGTACCCCTGTACCGCAACGGCGAACGTGTCGAGGATGTCAACGTCTCCGAGATCGGCTTTACGAGCGTACACCATCCGTCGCTCTGCCGCGCCGAGATAGTCGCGCAGGGGAGCATACACGAGTTCGAGGAAGGCGACGCGGTTCGTGCGGGACCGACGCCTATCTCGCGCCTCGTCGTGGACGCCACCGTCGACGCCAAGGACGATACCAACAACACGCTCATCTGTAAGATAGACGACATGGAAGCGCCCGCGAACAGTTAGTTTAATGTACGGAACGCGCCACGGTTTATACGCGCCCGGGTGGCTTAGCTGGACATAGCGCCGCACTCATAGGGTATTATGAGGCGCTTCCCGCGTTCCCTTACCTGGGATATGCGGAGATCGAGGGTTCGGAGCCCTCCCCGGGCATTATCATAACCGATTCTCAGGGATAAAGAATAAGCTAAACGCGTGACTACCATGTTCATGGAGAGTATCTCGCTTCCGGGATCCGGAGGCTTCCCCCGGAAAGCTACGATCGCCGTCGTGGGCGAAACCGAACCTGTGCATGACTTAGCTTCTTCCGTATCCGGGGATATACTGTTTGAGAACGTCGAAGCCGACGAGGCTGTACGCCGTGTAGCGGAAGCCGAAGTTGACTGCGTTGTCTCTGCGCTTTACGGTAGACCCGTCGAACTCCTTCGGAAGGTCAGGGAGGAGGATCCCGAAGTACCCTTCGTAGCCTTCTCGGACGCGGACGACGCCGACGGTGTTCTTGAAGCGGGTGCCACGGAGCACGTCGCGGTTCCCGTCGAAGAACTGCGCGGTGTCGGAAGACGTCTACGGAGGTACGCCGAGGGGCGGCGTTCGAGACGCTCCGAACGTAAGCTCGACTCCTTCATGCGGCATACGCCCGATCAGGTCTGGGTACACGACGCCGACGGCGAGGTTCTCGACGTTAACCGGCAGGCGTGCGAGGCGCTCGGCTACGACAGGGACGAACTCATAGGTAGTAACATCGGTGAGTTTGAGGTCGGTGCGGATCCCGGTGAACTCAAAGACCGCTGGTCGAAGTTCGAGTACGGCGACTCGGTCGTCGTCGAGGGGCGGCACAGGGACAGGGACGGTAGGGAGTTTCCCGTCGAGGTCAACGTCGGAAAGGTTCTCATGGACGGCAACGACCGTTTCCTTGCTATCGTACGCGATACCACACAGAGGGAGACGGTAGAGAAGAGCCTCAGACGTCTGAGGAACGAGCACGAGAAGATCTTCGACAACGTTCAGGATCCCGTCTTTCTTATCGATGTCGAGGAGGAGGGCGAAAGCTTCGTTTTCAAACATCTCAACCCGGCGTACGAGGAGCAGGTTGGGGTTTCGGAGGACGAAGCGCGCGGTAGAACACCCGTCGAAGTCTTCGGCGAAGCCGTCGGTACCGAACTCGTGGGCAACTACAGACGGTGTGTTGAGGAAGCCGAGACACAGAGCTACGAGGAGACCATTCAGGTACCCGTGGGTCAACGTACCTACCATACCAAGATAACCCCCGTCTTCTCAGGCGACGAGGTGACGGCGATAGTCGGAAGCGCACACGACATCACGGAGCAGAAGGAGCGCGAACGCGAACTCGAACGTTACGAGGCTTACATCGGGAACGCTTCGGACATCATCTCACATCTCGACGCCGAAGGCACGGTGCTGTACGAAAGCCCTTCGGTCGAACGCGTCTTCGGAACCGAACAGGACGACTGGGTAGGCGACAACGTCTTCGAACGCGTCCATCCCGACGACAGGGCGAGGGTCGCGCAGGAGTTCATCGAACTCGTCGAGGGTGACCGTAACATCGAGAACGTCGAGTTCAGGATGGAGCACGCCGACGGCTCCTACGTCTGGATAGAGGCGGTCGGCACCGACTGGCGCGGCTCCGACCTCGGAGGTGTCGTCGTAAGCTCGCGCGACATCACCGAGCGCAAGGAACGCGAACGCAAGCTCGAACGCAACCGTGACCTTCTGTACCATACGGAGAAGATAGCCGACACGGGCGGGTGGGAGATAGACCCCGAAGGCGACGGGATCAGATGGACGGACGGGGCGCGTAGGATACACGGCGTCGACGAGGGGTACGAACCCACCATCGACGAGGCTATAGGCTTCTACCATCCCGATGACAGGGAGAAGGTAAGGGAGGTAATAAGATCGTTCGGCGACGAGCAGGAAAGCTTCGACGAGGAGCTACGTATACGGACACCTGACGGCGAGGAGAGATGGACACGGTCGCGCGGCGAGGTCGTCCGCGACGACGGCGAGGTCGCCCATCTACGTGGCGCTATGCAGGATATCACCGAGCGCAAAGAACGCGAAAAAAGCCTGAAGGAGCAGAAGAGGCTACTCGAAGAGAGGAAGGAACAGATAGACTTCTTCAACAGCCTTCTCAGGCACGACATGCTCAACTCGATGACCGTGATACGCGGGAGAGCGCAGGAACTCCTCGACAGACTGTCCGAGGACGACGAGGGCTACGAAAGCGCGGAGAAGGTATACAGACGCGCCGACGACGTGGTTGATCTCACAAACCGCGTACGGTCGGTTCTGAGACGTATCACGGGCGAAGACGACCGTGAACTCTCCCGTGTCGATCTTGCTCAGACCGTCCGCGACCGCGCCGAAAGCCTCGGTGAGGTGTACGAGGTTGGTATATCGGTCGATGCTCCCCAAGATGCGTACGTCGAAGCCGACGACTTCCTCAGCGACATCGTCGACAACCTTCTGATCAACGCAGTCGAGCACAACGACAGCGACGAACCGCGCGTCGATGTCTCGGTTGACTCCGGGGACGAAGCCACCGTTCTACGTGTAGCCGACAACGGATCCGGTATCCCTGACGAGATGAAGAAAGCCGTCTTCGGTCAGGGTGAGAAAGGAAGACGTAGCGGAGGGACGGGGTTCGGTCTCTACTTCGTCGACTCTATGGTTTCGGAGTACGGCGGAGAGGTACACGTCGAGGACAACGAAGCCGATGGGGCTACGGTCGTCGTCGAACTACCCAAGGGTTCCGGGGATGGAGGGAAGGCGTGAAAGAGAACGCTCGTCACACAGGTGGGTATCCGTGTCCCGGCAAAACACGGACACCGGCGTTATAGTTAAACCGCCGGTAACTCTAACTGTAGCCGATGAGCAACGGTGACTCCAAGAAACCCCTCGCGCTCGTCGCGGGTAAGGGGGAGAAACTGCGCGAGGTGACCGAGATCCTGACCGGCGGTGAGGGCTACCGTATCGAGACGGCGAACCCCGGTAAGATCGAGCCGTACGGCGACGAACCCGGTTGCGTCGTGACCGACGATGCGGGACTCATCGAGGAAGTTGACGGAGACGGTGGTATACCTACCGTTCTCGTCTCGGACGGTTCGACGCGTGTTTCCGATGCCGTAGACGCGGGTGCGACGGAGTACGTCGAGACACCTGTCGGAGACGCCGACGGTAGGCTTCTCAGAAGGCGTGTCGAGAGGTATATCCAAGACACGCGCGAGGGACAGAACCGCAGGGGAGAGACGGAACCACAGATCGCAAAACGCAGGCACGAGGCTTTCTTCAACGACCCCGACGTACCTGTGGCGATCTTAGACACGGACGGAAACGTTCTCGATGCCAACCCCAAGTCGGCTGAGTATACCGAGGGCGAACCCGATGATTTCGTTGGGAAGCCTTTCTGGGAAACCGATCTGTGGGGGACGGACGAGAGAGATCCTATCATGGAAAAGGTACGGCGTGCTTCGGAGGGCGAGTACGTCGGATACGAGGTAGAGGATACGGACGCGGGAGCCAAGGGGTACGTAGGTACCGGCTCCGTACGTCCCGTGACCGATGAGTCGGGCGAGGTTACGTCGGTGATCGTCTCCCCACGCGGTGCCACCGGGGGCAACGAGCGTGAAGCCGAACTCGAACGTAACCGCGACCTGCTGAAACATACCGAAAGGATCTCCGACACGGGCGGATGGGAGCTTGATGTCGAAACGGGGGAGCAGAGATGGACGGACGGAACACGTGGGATACACGGTGTTTCGGATGAGTACGAACCGACCGTGGGCGACGGGATCGCCTTCTACCATCCTGACGACAGGGGTAGGATAGAGAGACTGGTGGAGAACTGTATACAAAACGCCGAGCCGTACGACGCCAAACTACGTATGGTGACCGCAGACGGCGAAGTAAGATGGGTGCGTACCGTCGGAGAGCCTGTCGAGGAAGACGGCGAGGTGACCAAGATACAGGGTGCTATACAGGATATAACGGAGCTCAAACGCCACGAGACCCAACTCGAACGTTACGAGAAGCTATGGAAGAAGATCCCCGTCGGCGTCTGTCGCGTAGAAGCCGACAACAGCGGAAGGTTTCTCACCGCAAACGAACGTATGGTCGAGATGACAGGGGCGGGGTCGGAGGAAGAGCTTCTCGGTCTCTCTACAGACGACTTCTGGATAGACGAAGAGGAACGCAAGGGGCTGGCTGAACGTACCGAACAGAACGGCTGGGTTACGACGGAACGCAGGTTCCGGAGCCTCGACGGAAGGGTTGTCTGGGCGCGGATTACCGTAATAGCCCAGGATACGGACGAGGACACCGTCTTCGATGCCGTCGTTCAGGATATCACAGACAGGCACCAGAGGGAAGAGCAGTTGAAGAAGGCACAGGAGATAGCCGACATAGGTAGCTGGTACAAGAACATACCTTCCGATGAGATACACTGGTCTGACAGGCTGTACGACCTCTGGGGTGTCGAATGCGAAGGTTCGGTGGATTACGGTACCTTCCTTGAGTACATCCATCCCGACGACAGGGGGTTCGTCGACAGTAGCTGGCAGGAGGCGAAGGAAGGCGAACCCTACGACATAGAACACCGTATCGTCCGGGACGACGGCGAGGAAAGATGGATGCGCGAAACCGCCGACGTTACGTTCGAGGACGGCGAAGCGGTAAACGCCATCGGCGTGGTTCAGGACATTACCGAACGTAAGCAACGCGAGAACCAGATCGAAAGAAGGAAACAGCAGGTCGAGTTCTTCAACAGCCTTCTAAGACACGAGATGCTCAACTCCATGACGGTGATACGCGGTAGCACCCGAACCGCACTCGACAGCCTCCCTCAAGACCACTGTGTATACGAGGATCTGACAAGGGTCTACGATCGTAGCGATGAGATCGTTGACCTCATAAACCGTGTACGGTCGGTTCTCAGGCGCATATCTGGCGAAGGAAGAGAGTTGGCACAGAAGAACCTCTCCGACACCGTCGAGAAACGCGTGGCATCGCTGGAGAATAGACACCGTGTTGACACCCGTCTGGATCTACCCGGTGAGGTGTACGTCGAAGCCGACAAGTTCCTCGGGGACGTGGTGGACAACATACTCGACAACGCTGTTGAGCACAACGACAAGGACGAACCGCGTGTCGAGGTCTCAGTGGAGCAGGACTCAGGCACCGTTACGCTCCGTATAGCCGACAACGGATCCGGTATACCTGACGAAAGAAAGGAGGAGGTCTTCCGTCAGGGCGTGACGGGCAAGACGGGCGGCAAGCTCGGCTTCGGTCTCTACTTCGTCAAATCGATGGTTTCGGAGTACGGCGGAGAGGTGCGTGTGGAGGACAACGAGCCTGACGGAGCCGTTCTGGTCGTGGAGCTACCGACCGTCGACGGCGTGACGCGAAGGGAGGTACAGGGGTGACGCAAGATCGACCCTCGGTTCTCGTGGTCGAGGACGACGAAGGCGTTGCGGAGACGTTCAGGGGATGGCTCGAAGAGGAGTACGAGACGTATACCAGACTGAGAGGCTCCGAAGCCTTGGAGCTACTCGAAGACACGGACATAGACGTGGTTCTTCTGGACAGGCTCATGCCGGGTATGTCGGGGGGTGAGGTTCTCGAAGAGATACGCGCACGGAACCTCAACGTACGTGTAGCCATGGTCACAGCCGTCGAACCCGGCTTCGATATAATCACCATGGGGTTCGACGAGTACGTCACCAAGCCGTCGTCGCCCAACCGGCTCCGTGGCACCGTCGAGAAGCTGGTTAAACGCGACGAACGTGACGAGACCCGCAGGGAGTACGCGTCCCTGCGCGCCAAGCAGGCGGCTCTCGAATCGGGTAAGACCGAAGGCGAACTCGCCGACAGTCAACGGTACGCGGAACTCGTCGACCGTATCGAGGAGATGGGCGACGAACTCGGTAAAGCCGACGCCGAACTCGTAGACGAGACGGAGTTCCTGAGTTCACTACGTGAGGTGGAGGAGGACAACGGATGATGTCGGAAGGCAAAAGCTACGACGTGGGCGACCTCCTACCCGTCTCCTCCTTCGACGCGGGGACGAACGTTCTCGTAACCGGCTCCGCGGGTTCGGGGAAGACGTACCTCGGCGCACGTATACTGGCGGAAGGCGCCGACGGAAACGAAGGCTCACTCGCGGTAACCACCGACGGTAACGCAGACGAGATACTCGAACTCTACCGCGAGAAAGCCGACGACGGAAGCCTACATTTCGTCGACTGCACGGGTGCGGGCTCGGGTTCGCCCGACGGCTTCCCTTCGGACAGGTTCGAGACGGTTAGCTCGCCGGGCGACATGACGGGTGTCGGAGTCGCATTCGAGAAGTACACAAAGAGGGTCGGCGAACGCGTCGAAGGAAGCCGTGTGATGTACGACTCTCTGACGACCCTTCTCAGGTACGTCGATCAGAAACGCGCGTACAGGTTCGTGGATATACTCACGGGACGTTTCAGAGCCGAGGACTGTCTGTCGGTCTTCACGCTCGACGGCGGTACCGTCGACGAAAAGACCTCAAGTATGTTCACCCACGAGTTCGATGTTGAGGTAAGCCTCCGTGTCGAGGACGGTACACGCGAGGTATCCGTGAGCGGAGACCCCGATGCCCCCGACGGCTGGACGCCCCTTGGATAGACTATCCGCCGCAGAACACCTGTGTGGCGAAGACGGTGTTGCCCGCGCTGACGTAGACGCCGACGGTTACGGAGTCGTACTCACCCAGAAGGTTCTCGCGGTGCGCGGGTGACGCCATCCAGTCGTCTACGAGCATGTCGGCGACATCCTCGGCGTCCGTGTTCATCTCCGTCCCGTCCGTCCGCGCGTTTCTGACGGGAACCTCGTAGAACGTCGCGGCGGCGTTCTCACCTAACGACGAACAGCCGCGCGGTTCGACGCGCTCCTCAAAGCCGCGTCCCTCCGAACCGACATGCCCCACGTAGCCGTGGTTCGCCATGTCGGCGCTGTGGCTCCTCGCGGCGCTTCTGTGTCTCTCCGAAGCCTCCAACACCCCCAGACCCTCGGCACGGCGTTCCTCGTTCGTATGCTCGACGACCGCCTCCTCTATCTCCCCGCGGTCGTACGTCTCCCCCTCGTACCGTCCGGGGTTGTCCCAGTCGCCCGCGACCTCGTAACGTAGCTCGCCAGCCTTCTCGAACTCAGGCGTGTCGGCACCGTCGTCCAACTGGGCGTATCCGAAGACGCCTATGAGCGCGAGAGCGCCTACGAAGAAAAGACCGACTACGATCTTCAACGCCGTCATCGCAAGGCTACCTGAGTCTGTCTTCCGGTTCTGCATGGGGCATGTACGGACGGTCGGGGTTTGAATCTTGCCTCGTCGCACCTACTCGCGCACCACACCGCCTTCGAGGTAGTTCCGCGTCTTGTCGTTCGTAGCCTGTGTCTTCTTTACGAACTCGACGAAACGGTCTTCGCCCTCGTGTCTGTCCTCCTCGACGACAAGCTGAAGTCCCATACCGCGCAGGTGATCGAGTATAGCCTCAACCTCGTCGGGTCGCGCACGTACCGTATGGCGCTCTCCAACGTCTTCTCCCCCGTCGACGGTTTCGATCGTACCGAGCATAGAGCCGAGTACAGACTCGCCGAGCGAACGTGCGCGCTCGTCGGCTTCGTCGGCGTCGTCGAACTCGTGCGCCTGAAACGCCTCACGTATGATACGTCCGAAGATGAAGTCGCGTCCGTAGTCGAACGGTAACGAGAAGGCGTAGCCGAGGTCGCCTTGGTTCGCGGAGGAGGTCGTGTACTTAAGCTGGTGTGAGACGTTCGGTGTCTTCATTATAACGCCTTCGCGTCCGCGGTCGTCGAGGTCGTCGACCGCACCGCGCACCGCCTCCACAGCCTCGTCGACGGGATGTACGCCGAAGAAGGGTACGGACGGAAGACCGTGTTCGTCGCAGAGCGCACGCCGTTCCTCGACGCTCATAGCCTCCCCCGTCGAACCGTCTCGCACGTCGAACACACGGAGGTCGAGAGACGCCACCTCGTCGTAGTCGTGCGCCGTGTACGGGTTGTCGCGCCCTATCATCTCGCCGCAGACGACGGCGTCGGGACGGTCGTCGATGAGGGCGTTGAGTTCGTCGCCGTAGACGCGCCTGAGAAATCTCGTCGTGAACGGACAGACGATGCCGCTACGCGAGAGCGCGAGTAGTTCACCGTCGAGGCGTGCGACGCGCGTGTTGTAGCCGTTCATCTTCTCCTCGACGGCGACCTCACCGTCGAAGTAACGCGGTACGCCCTCCGAAAGGACGAGCGTACGCGGAACCTTGGGAAAGCCGCGTACAACGTCGCCGTCGTACAGAACGGTGCCGCGTTCTACCTTCCCGTAGTCGGGGTAGTGACGGTACTCGGTTCCGTCGTACACCCTATCCTCGAAGCCGTTGAGGTCGTCGACACCGAGAACGTCGGTGTATCTCTGGTCGGTCACGGTGTAGATTCGTTCCCGACGCCAAAAGCTATAGGGTCGGCGTCGAAGATGAACGTATGAGCGAACATCCGCTGAAACAGCGTTTCGTCCTCGACACATCGACGTTCATCACCGAGGAGATACGCCGTGGTGACGAGACGTGTGAGGAAGCCGTCGACCGTCTTCTCGAACTCGTCGCCGACGCACGTCTCGACCTCAACATATCGTGCTACTTCCCGCCGTCCATCTACCGAGAACTCGAAGCCATGCTTGAGGATCGCGGTGTCTCCGACGACGTATTCAAGAAGCTCAACACGTGGGTCATAAAGAAGGATCCCGCACGGTACGAGGTCATGATACCCACCGAACTCGTCTACGACTTCATAGACGAGATGAGCGACCGCGTCAACCGTGGTCTACGTGTCTCGGAGAAGGCGGTACGGAAAGCGGAGAAGTACGAGCCGCACGAGGGCGAGGTTGAGGAGATGACGGAAGTCGACGAGGTTATCTCCGACCTACGGAGCGAGTACAGGACAGCACTACGTCAGGGGGTTCTCGACTCGCGCGAGGACTTCGACCTCCTCATACTCGCGCGCGAACTCGACGCCTGCGTCGTCACCGAGGATCAGGGTATCGTCAACTGGGCGTCCGACTTCGGTCTCCGCCATCTCAAAGGACGCGACTTTCCGGGTCTCGTCGAGGAGTACCTCGAAGCCGTCGACGTCGACTGACCCGCGCTCAGATGGACGTATGAAAGGATACATTAGCCTGACCCGCGTTTCTGAGACAACCAGATGACGGAAGACGACTCGAAGAGGTACGAGCTTCAACGTATCGTCGAGCGACTCGACGACCTCGAAGGCTCGGGTACACAGCTCGTCACCATCTACATACCGCCGGACAAGAGGATAAACGACGTGGTTGCACACGTCCGTCAGGAGCACAGCGAGGCATCGAACATAAAGAGCAAAGCGACGCGGACGAACGTACAGGACGCGTTGTCGTCTATACAGTCACGTCTCAAGAGGTACGACAGGACGCCTGAGAACGGCATGGTGATCTTCTCCGGGGCTGTCGACGCCAAGGGCGACAAAACGGAGATGGAGACGATCGTTCTCGAAAACCCGCCTCAGTCGGTCGAGAGCTACATCTACCACTGCGACTCCAACTTTGAGACGGAGCCTCTCAAGGAGATGATACGTGACAAGTCGCTGTACGGGCTTATCGTACTCGACAGACGTGAGGCGAACGTCGGCTGGCTCAGCGGTAAACGCGTCGAACCCGTTGCGAACGCCACGAGCCTCGTACCCGGTAAGCAGAAGAAGGGGGGTCAGTCCGCACAGCGTTTCGCACGTCTCCGCCGCGAAGCGATCGACAAGTTCTACAAGGAGGTGGCTGAGATGGCGAACGAGGTATTCGTGCCCAGACGCGGTGAGGTCGACGGCGTCCTCATAGGCGGTCCTTCGCCCACGAAGGAGGAGTTCATAGACGGCGACTACCTCCACCACGAGATACAGGACATGGTCGTCGACAAGTTCGACGTTTCGTACACCGACGAGAGCGGTCTGTACGATCTCGTCGACGCCGCACAGGAACGTCTCGCCGATCTTGAGGTGATGAAGGACAAGAGGAGGATGTCCAGCTTCTTCGACGAACTCCGCGGCGGCGAACTCGCCGCCTACGGTGAGGACAAGGTTCGCCAGAACCTCGAAGCGGGTGCGGTCGATACACTCCTTCTCTCCGAAGATCTACGGCGCAGACGCGGTACGTTCACGTGTCCCAACTGCGGCGCGACGGTAGAGGAGACGTTCGAGGGCGACGTTACACCGCCCGACTGCCCCGAATGCGGTGCTGAGACAGAGGCTGACGACGTAGAGGACGTTGTCGACGAACTCGTAAAGATAGCCGAGCAGATGAGTACCGATGTCGCCTTCATATCGAGCGACTTCGAGGAAGGCGAACAGCTACGCGACGCCTTCGGAGGCGTCGCGGCTATACTGCGTTACCAGACCGGGATCTAAGACGCGTCGTAGACGACCTCGACGGTCGCATCTATCTCGACAGGACCGGGATCTACGGAGGTCGACGCACCGCTTTCGGCGAGTTCGACAGCCGCACGGTCGTACGAGACAGGTGAGATGCCGGTCTCCGTGGTTGAGATCGAACGGACACCGCTAACCGAGATACCGCCCGCCTCCGCGACGGCGTCAGCCTGTGAACGCGCGTTCGCCATAGCGTCTTTGAGTGCATCGTTCTTGAGCTGGCTTCGGCGCTCGTCCGAGACGGTAAAGGCGACGTTGGCGACAGTCGTCGCGCCGCCTTCGACAGCGGCGTCTATTATCTCACCCGCCGAGTCCGTACCGTCGACGGTGACACGGAGCGCGTGGCGAGCGTAATGGTCGGGTACGTCGCCCTCGCGTTGCTCGTACGCGCGCGCTTCGCGTAACGTGTATCCCGTGCTATGAACCGCGTCGTCGCCCACACCGGCGTCTTCGAGCGCTTCACGTACGTCCGAGACGTTCTCAGCCACGCGTTCGCGTACCACCGAAGGGTCGTCGGCGCGTGCCTCTACCGCAACCGTCACCTCGGTCGCGTCCGCCTCCGCGTCGACACCACCGTTCGCCGATACGCGTACGAACTCGTCGCCCGCCACGTCGGTACCCTGTCCTTGTGCCGCTACACCCGATGCTAACAACGCCCCTCCGGCGACGAGAGCGCCGAGGAGGAAGACCGCAGTCACGTGTTTCTTTGACATGCAGTACGAGGTACGCGCGAAGACGCCATATACTTGGCGTAGGCTAAAACGCGTATTTTAGCTAACGGAGGAGTGAACCAAAACGACCGTAAAAAACGTCGATAAAAGACGCCGACACGACGGTTTCGACAGTGTTTAACCGCGGTTACGCGTACCACCGCCCATGTTGACCGAACTACGCCGACAGGTCGGGGACGCTCTCGCCGAAGCCCTCGACGAGGCGGGGTACGACGCCGATCCGGATCTCGAAGATCCGCCCGAAGGCGTCGACGCCGACATCGCGTCACCCGTCGCGTTCAAGCTGTCGGGTGACCCTACGGCTATCGCCGACGAGCTCGCCTCCGCCGTCTCACTCGATGACCGCCCTCTCATCGGTTGGGTGGGGACACAGGGACCGTACCTCAACTTCCGCGCGAGCGAACTCTACTTCGAACGCGTCCTCGGTTCGGCGACCGACGACGGCTACCCGACACTACCCGAAAAGGACGAGACGATCGTTCTCGAACACACGTCGGCGAACCCGACGGGTCCCCTCCATATCGGCAGGGCGCGTAACCCGGTTATAGGCGACTCTCTCGCGCGTGTCATGCGCGCCGCCGGGTACGACGTAACCGTGGAGTACTACGTCAACGACATGGGCAGACAGGTCGCCACCATCACGTGGGCGCTCGACGAGTTCGACGAGGACGACGTCGCCGACCTCGATGGACGCGACAAGGGCGACCACGACGTCGTCCGTTACTACAGGCGTGCGAACGAGGTTCTGGAGGGCGAAGAAGGAGAAGAGTACGCCGAACGCGCAGAGCGCGAGATAGACGAACTCCTGCAGGCGCTCGAAGACGGTGAGGAAGGCGCTCTCGAACACGTCGGCGAGACGGTCGACCGTTGCCTCGAAGGACAGCTCGAAAGCCTCGAACGTCTCGGTGCGTCGTACGACGGTTTCGTACGCGAGAGCGGATACGTCCTTGACGGTACCGTCGACGGTGTAGCGTCACGTCTCAAGGCTGACTCACGTAGCTACGAGGAGGATGACGCGTACGCGCTCGACCTGACCGACTGGGGTATAGACAAGGAACTCGTCTTCGTACGCGCAGACGGCACGTCTCTGTACACGACACGTGACATCGCTTACCATATCGACAAGTTCGAACGCTCCGACCGCGCCGTCGACGTTCTCGGAGAGGATCACAAGCTACAGGCGCGCCAGCTCGCCGCCGCCCTCGACGCCCTCGGCTACGACCGCGACCCCGAATCCGTCTTCTACTCGTTCGTCAGTCTGCCGGAAGGACAGATGAGCACGCGCGAAGGCAACGTCGTCAACCTCGACGACCTACTCGACGAGGCTGTTGACCGCGCGCGCGCGGAGATCGAGAAACGCGCCGACGACCGCGACCGGGATGTCGACGAGGTCGAAGAGACCGCCCGCGCCGTCGGCATAGGAGCCGTCCGTTACGACATCGTCGCACGACAGCCCCAAAAGTCCATCACGTTCCGGTGGGACGAGGCGCTCAACTTCGACGGACAGCACGCGCCTTACGTCCAGTACGTCGGTGCGCGCGCGTCGGGTATAGGGCAGAAGACCGACGCGAAGCCCGCCGATCCGTCCGACGCGGTCGCTGAACTCGAAGCACCGGAGGAACGCGCCCTCATCCGCAAGATAGGCGAACTCTCCGCCGTCGTCGAAGACTCCGCCGACGAACTCGCACCCCACCGGCTCGCCACCTACTCGCGCGAACTCGCCGAACGTTTCAACGAGTTCTACCGCGACTGTCCCGTTATGAACGCCGACGAGGATACGAAGCGCGCGCGCCTCGCCCTTGTTACGGCGTCACGCGTCGCCATAGAGAGGTCGCTCGGACTCATCGGCGTCGAAACGCCCGAAGCGATGTAGCTGTTTCGTGACAGACAACCCAAACCCATTTTTAATAGGAGAACCAATTCAGGATACGATGACTGACATCTCGGACGACGTAGACTCACCCGTTGACGACTCCACGCCTCCTAAGGAGAAGGTCGACGAGCTACAGGAGCGCGTCGAGAAGCTCAGAAGCGAGAACGAACAGGTTCGTGACAAGCTACTCGATGCGAACGCGGAGAAGAACAAGTACGAGCAGAAGGTCGAGCGGCTCAAGCACGAGAACGAGAAGCTCAAGAAGTCGCCGCTGTTCGTCGCCACCGTACAGGAAATCACCGATGAAGGCGTCGTCGTGCGCCAGCACGGCAACAATCAGGAGGCGCTGACAGAGGTTACGGACGAGATGCGCGAGGGTATAGAGCCGGGTGACCGCGTCGCCGTCAACAACTCGCTCTCTATCGTAAAGGCTCTCACCGACTCGACCGACGTACGTGCGCGCGTGATGGAGGTTACGGAGACGCCCGACACGACCTACGAGGATATAGGCGGTCTCGACGAACAGGTAAAGGAGGTGCGCGAGACCATAGAGCTACCTCTGACCGACCCCGACATGTTCGACGAGACGGGTATCGATCCGCCGTCGGGCGTTCTCCTCCACGGTCCTCCGGGTACGGGTAAGACGATGTTGGCGAAGGCGGCGGCGCGTCAGACCGACGCGAGGTTCATCAAGATGGCGGGTAGCGAACTCGTACATAAGTTCATAGGCGAGGGCGCGCGTCTCGTACGTGATCTTTTCGAGGTTGCGCGTCAGAAGGCTCCGAGTGTCGTCTTTATCGACGAGATAGACGCCGTCGCTTCGAAGAGGACGGAGAGCAAGACATCGGGCGACGCCGAGGTTCAGCGCACCATGATGCAGCTCCTTTCGGAGATGGACGGATTCGAGGGGCGCGGCGACGTGAAGATAATCGCCGCGACCAACCGTTTCGACATGCTCGACCGCGCGATCTTGCGCCCCGGACGGTTCGACAGGCTCATAGAGGTTCCCCTGCCCAACGAGGAGGGGCGCGAACAGATATTCCGTATACATTCGCGCGAGATGAACGTCTCCGACAACCTCGACTACGAACGTCTCGCGCGCGTTACAGAGGGCATGAGCGGCGCGGACGTAAAGGCGATCTGCACCGAGGCGGGTATGTTCTCGATACGCGACCGCGAAACCACCGTCGACATGGGCGACTTCCTCGACGCGTACGACAAGGTGCGCGAGGACTCCGAGGAGGAAGGCGAGAAGAGCATGTACGTCTGACGGCGCGGTGTCGCTTCTATCCGCCTTCACGCAGGCGGTTCTGCCCGTGCTTGCCGTGGCGGGCGTCGGCTACGTCCTCGGCGTTCTGACAGATATCGAACCCGAGCCTCTGGCTACCGTCACCGTATACGTCCTCGTCCCCGCGCTCGTCTTTCATAGCCTCGTGACGGCGTCGGTGAGCGGTGCCGAAGGTCTGCGTATCGCCGGCGCGGCGGTGGTTCTCACGGTCGTAATGTGGGGGGTCTCTGAAGGCGTCGGTTTCATAGCCTCCGACGGCGCGCGGAACGGTCTGGTTCTCGCGGGTACGTTTCCCAACACTGCGAACTACGGTATACCCCTCTCCGTCTTTGCGTTTCCGTCGGTGGGACGCACCACGGCGGTTCTGTACGTCGTGGGTTCGACGGTCATGATGTACACCGTCGGTGTCTACATAGCGTCGCGCGACGCCGCCTCCTCGTCGCTCGGTGCTATGCGACGCGTCGCACGCCTACCCCTTGTATACGCCGTCGTCGCGGGTGTCGGAGCCAGCTACGTCGGCTTCGGTACGGACGACAGCGCATTCTTGGAGACGCTCCGTCTCGTCGGTAACTCGTCGATACCGCTGATGCTGGTGGTTCTCGGCGTCCAGTTAGCACGCGCCACGCCGTCGGGCGGTGTCCGTGACGTCGCACTCGCCAACGTCGTACGTCTCGTCGTCGCTCCGCTCGTCGCTGTTCCCGTCGTCGTCGCCCTCGGATTCACAGACCCCGACGTGGCGCGCGTCGTCGTACTCGAAGCCTCGACACCCGTCGCGGTCACCACGGTCATACTAACCGTCGAGTTCGGCGGCGACCGTGACTACGCCGCAACCGCGGTGCTGACGACGACGGTGGTGAGCATGGTGACGGTCACTCTCCTCGTGGAGCTGTTGCGGTCAGGCGTCGTCGTGTAGCTCAGAAGAAAATAAAGCCTCAGTCGGGGTTGGTAGACCGGAGAAACAATCCATCTATACTGCTACCCGAAACGGAACCGTTCACATGCATCGAAGGGTAGATTTATGCTATCGGCGACAAGAAGACACAGCCAGAGATGACGAAGCCGGTGCTCAAATGGGCGGGCGGTAAACGTCAGCTTCTTGACGAGATTTACGCCCGGTTTCCTGAGTCGTACGACCGTTACCACGAGCCGATGTTCGGTGGCGGCGCGTTGTTCTTCGACTTGGAGCCGGGGGACGGCACGATTAACGACACAAATCCGCGTCTCGTCAACTTCTACGAGAAGGTACGAGACAGCCCTGAGGAGCTAATCGAACAGTGCCGGAGCTTTGAACACCCGGAGAACGAACCCGACCCGTCGCGTGAGTTCTCCGACTCCGACCGAAAGGCGAAGGACGTAGAGCAGTACTACTACCAGCAACGCGCCCTGTTCAACCGTCGTCCGTACGGTGACGAGTACGACGAACTCGAAGAAGCCGCGCTCCTCCTCTACCTCAACCGAACGTGCTACAACGGACTCTACCGAGAGAACCGGAGCGGCGGCTTCAACGTCCCGATCGGGCGGTACAGTAACCCCGACTGGGTGCGTGCGGATGAGGTACGGTCTGCGAGCGAGGCGGTTCAGAACACCGAGATACTGAACCGTGACTTCGAGTATATCATTGATCGAGCCGAAGAAGGTGACCTTGTCTACCTTGACCCGCCGTACGAGCCGATGAGCGCGACGGAGTACTTCACGAGCTATTCAAAGGAGGGTTTCGGAAGGAAGGATCAGGAACGTATGGTTGAGGTGGCGAAGGAACTCGACGAGAACGGTGTGTACGTGATTCTTAGCAACAGCGGCGTTACGTACAACATGTACGATGAAGTCGGTTTCCGCGTCGAAGTCGAAGGTGCTACGCGGTCAATAAACAGCGACGGTACAAACCGCGGCGAGGTGAACGAGATTATCGCAACAAACGTACCGCCGGACGATTGTCAGAAAGCCGGACAGCGGGGGCTGGCTGGGTTTTAGCGGGTTTCGGAAGCTTCGGGCGCGCAGGGTCAGTCGAAAGACTCCGCGAGACGCAGTGCGCGCGCGGTTTCGGCGACATCGTGGACACGGACGTACGACGCGCCTCTCAAAGCCGCGTAGAAATGCGCCGCGACGCTCGGCGCGAGACGGTCGTCCTCCTCCTCCCCCGTCGCACTACCGAGGAAAGACTTACGCGAACAGCCGTACAGGACGGGGTAGCCGAGCGACGCGATCTCGTCGGTGCGACGGAGGAGTTCGAGATCGCCGTCGGTTCCCTTTCCGAAGCCGACACCGGGATCGAGTACTATATCCTCCGCGGAGACTCCTGCACGCCGCGCCTGCAACGCGGTCTCGGAGAGGCGGCGCGCGACATCCGTTACAACGTCGTCGTAGTAGCTCTGTGCGGACGGGTCGACGGGGACGTTTACGGAGTCCATGGCGACGACCTTGCATCCGGCTTCCGCCGCGACGCGCCGTGTCTCGGGGTCGGCGAGTCCCGTGACGTCGTTGAGTATCTCCGCACCCGCTTCGAGCGCCTCGCGTGCCACCTCCGGCTTCCGTGTGTCGACAGAGACGGTCAGGTCGTCGGCGATACGTTCGACAACCGGCAGGACACGGTCGAGTTCCTCCTCGACAGGTACGGGTTCCGCACCCGGACGCGTCGACTCGCCGCCGATGTCGATTATATCCGCTCCTTCCGCGTTCATCTCGTACGCGCGCTCAACCGCGTCGCCGACCGCGTCGTGCTCGCCGCCGTCGTAGAACGAGTCGGGTGTGACGTTGAGTATACCCATGACGTCCGTCCCGTCTCCCTCCCCGAAGACCTCCTCGAACGGCTTCCTTACCACACCTTCGTCGACGAGAGCACGGTACTCGTCAGGCGTCGCCGTAACGACGGCGTCGACGTACGTATCGGGCGCGTAACGCGAGACGGAGACGGACGCGCCTGTACGTGATGCGGTGCGTTCGAGCGCCAACGCCTCGTTGCGTGTCAGGTCGTGGATACGTACCGTCCTTTCGGGCGTACCGTGGGGTTCGAAGCCCGCGGTTCTGAAGTAGTTTCCGGCGTCTTGCATCCCGTCGAACCTCGCCGCCGTCGTGTCTTCCGTCCAGAGACGACGCGCTTCGGCAACCGTCCACAACGAACCCGCTACCACGACCGCGTCCCCTGCCCCTGCGGCGTCGACTGCGGTTCGTACACCTTCGGCGACACCACAGCACGGCGTAGCTTCCACTCCCTGTCCTTCGAAGACACCGGCGAGCGAATCCGCGTCCTCTGAACGCGCCCTCGACGGTTCGACGGTGTATACGCGATCCGCGCCGGAGAGACACGACGCCATCCCGACGTTGTCCTTGTCCGACATACAGCCGAATACGACGCTGAGTTCGTCGTAGTCGAAGCCGTCGAGAGTCGAGACGAGGGCATCGACCGCCGCTGGGTTGTGCGCCGCATCGAGGACGACAAGGGGTTCGCGCTCTACGACCTCGAAACGTCCGCGCCAGTCGGCGCGCCGTACGCCTTTGCGTATACCGTCGGGGGAGACGCCGAGTTCCTCGGCGACGCCGACGGCTACGGCGACGTTACGCGCCTGATGCTCGCCGAGCAAGGGGGTTCTGAGGTCGTACCTCTCCTCGCCATCTACGACGAGACGCTGTTCGAAGCCGTCGCGTCCGGGGCTCTCAACGTCTATATCCTCGCCGACTGCGCGGAGTTTCGAACCCCGCTCGTCCGTCTTTGAGCGTACGACGTCGAGCGCATCGCCCGTCGCCGCCGTGACGCAGACGCCGTCCTCGGGAACGACACCCGCCACCTCCTCCGCAACCTCGGCTACGGTCTCACCGAGAACGTCCGTGTGTTCGAGAGCGACCGACGTGACGGCGGCGATATCGCTGTCCGCGAGACGCGTGGTGTCGAGTCTTCCGCCGAGACCCACCTCAAGCACAGCGTCATCGACACCACGGCGCGCGAACTCGTCGAGTGCCATCACCGTCGTCGTCTCAAAGAAGGTGGGTGCGTCGCCCTCGGCGATCATCCTTTCGACCGTCGGACGTACGCGTTCGACGAAGCCGCGTATACGTGAACGTCGCGTCTCCGTTCCGTCCACACGGACGCGCTCGCCCAGACGGTACATATGCGGCGACGTGTACAGACCCGTCGAACGACCGTCGTGACGGAGGCATGATTCGACCGTACGTGCGACGCTACCCTTTCCGTTGCTACCGCCGACGGTGACGGTATCGAGAGAAACGTGCGGCTTTCCGACGGCGTCGAGAAGGCGGCGTGTCCTTCCGAAGCCCTCCTTTACGCCGAACCGCCGCAGGTCGTCGAGGTACTCGACCGCCTCGCGTGGTTCCATCGTCCGTCTTAGGCGCGTACCCCGGTTAAGCGTGACGACGCGTCAGTGCTTGAAACAACGTTCCCCCGTGAACGCCATCGCTATACCGTGTTCGTCGCACGCCTCTATGACCTCGTCATCGCGTTTCGAACCGCCCGGCTGGACGATCGCGCGCACGCCGTTTTCGTCCGCGAGATCTATGTTGTCGCGGAAAGGAAAGAAGGCGTCCGAAGCGAGAACCGAGCCTTCGACCTCCTTCTCCGCCTTGTCGCACGCGAGACGGACGGCGTCGACGCGTGACATCTGTCCCGCACCCACGCCGACTGTCTCGTTCTCACGCGCGAGTACGATGGCGTTCGACCTGACGTGTTTGACGACCGTATAGCCGAACACCATACCCCGAACCTCCTCGTCGGTCGGTTGGCGCTCGGTTACGAAGTCGAGATCGTCACGTGTGACGCGGAGGTCGTCGCGCTCCTGTACGAGCAAGCCTCCTTCGAGGCTCTTGGTCACACGGTCGTCGCGTTCGCCGTCGAGTTCGCCCGTGCGCAGGACGCGTAGACTCCCCTTCTCGTGTAGGATGTCGAGAGCATCTTCTGTGAACGACGGCGCGACGACGACCTCCTTGAACGACCCCGTGATAGCTTCTGCGGTCGCCGCGTCGCACCCTCGGTTGAGAGCAACGATACCGCCGAACGCGCTCATCTCGTCTGTCGCAAGCGCGCGGTCGTACGCCTCCGCAACGTCTTCTCCCGTCGCAACGCCGCACGGGTTCGTGTGCTTAACCACGACCACAGCAGGTTCGTCGAACTCACGTACCGCGGCGAGGGCAGAGTCGGCGTCGTTGTAGTTGTTGAAAGACATACCCTTACCGCCCGCTCCGACCTCCTCTGCGTCGACGACGGAACCGCCCTCGAAGCCTCCGTCGCGGTAGACGGCGGCGTTCTGGTGCGGGTTCTCGCCGTAACGGAGCGTTTCAGCCTTGTCGAACGCCTCGAAACGACCTTCGCCGAACGTACCCTCGTCGTAGACGACGTTTCCGTCGTCTATACTCGCGTCCGGATACAGACGGACGGCGCGCGCGTACGCCGACCTTTGGGCACGACGGACGCGATCGCGTAACGAACCGCGGTCGTCGTCGGGACGTACACGGACGGGTTCCTGTGTCAGCACGGGACCTTCTCCTATCTCGTCCGTCACGAAATGCACCGTCGCACCCGTCACCTCAACGCCCGCTTCGAGCGCCGACCCCCACGGATCGGTGGTGTTGAACGAAGGAAGGAGCGAGGGATGCGACGAGACGATACTGTCCGCGAACCCGTCGACGAAGCCGTCGGACAGTATAGGCATGTAGCCGTCGAGAGCGACGAGGTCAGCGTCGACCGAACGTACGGCGTCGGCGATACGTTCCTCGTGTTCGCGTTTGTCGCCCTCGCGTTCGATACGTTCCGTCTCTATCCCTACCCTTTCCGCCTCTTCGAGAACCGGCGCGTCACGGTCGCTCACGACGACCTCTACCTCCGCGTCTACAACGCCTTTCTCCGCCTTACGGTGTAACGACAGAAGCAGGTCGCCCTCGCCTGATGAAAGACCGGCTATTCTGAGGGTCATGGTGAAGCGTGCGCCGCTGTAGACTAAACGTCTTCGTCTTTGCGTAGCGCCTGGGGAAGAGCCTCGACGAGGTCGGTCGCCGTTATACCGTAGCCCTTCTCTTCGACTACGGCGTCGCCCGCGCGTCCGTTTGCGAAGGCGGCGATACACGCCGCGTCGAAGCATCCGAGACGTGCCGAGAGGGCACCGCAGACGCCCGCAAGAACGTCGCCCGTGCCGCCGACGGTCATACCCGGGTTGCCGGTGCGCGACGCGCGTGTCTCACTGCCGTCGGAGACTACGTCGTACCTACCTTTCAGGAGCGTTACGACGCCTTTCTCCTCCGCGAACCTCTCGACCACAGGGCGACGTTCACGCCAGCCGTCGGGTACGCCGTCGACGTGGTGCGCGAGTTCGCCCGCGTGCGGGGTTGCGATAACCTCGGCGTCTTCGTCTACCGTATCGATCTTCCGTAACGCGTCGGCGTCGACCACGGCGTTATCGAGGCGTGGTAGTAGTTCGCCGACAGCGTCGAGCGTCTCGTCCGCCGAACCCAACCCCGGTCCTACGACGACCGTATCCGCGTCCTCCGCACGTTCGGCTACACCGTCGACGTGCCGCGGTTTAAGGTGGTCGCCGTCGAGTGCCGACGTTATCAGGTCGGGCGAGTACGACGCCACCGCATCCGCGGCGCGTTCGGGCGCGACGACCTCGACTAGATCCGCACCGGCGCGTAACGTCGCGCGTGCGGTCAGCCCGGGCGCGCCCGTGTACGGTCCGCCGCCGACAACGAGGACACGTCCGTGGTCGCCCTTGTGGGCGTCGGGCATCCGTTGTAGTAGCCAGAGGTCGCCCTGTCCGACGAGCTCCTCTGCCGAGTCGGGTATGCCAATATCCGCGACGACCACGCGTGCGTCGAGAGCGCCGTGGACGCGTTTCTCGTCGTGGAACGTCACGACGGCGTCGGCGTCGACGTACCCCCCTGACGGCTCCTCAACGTCGGGATCTACCCCTGAGGGAACATCGGCGGATACGACGCGCGCGTCCGAACCGTTGACGGTTTCGACCGCCGAGGCGACGGGTTCGCGTAACCCTCCCGACACACCGACGCCGAGCATACCGTCAACTACCACGTCGACGTCGAAGTTTAGGTCGTCGAGCGCCGTCGAGTCACGTAGTTCGACGAGGTTTGCCTCCGACCGTTCGAGTATCCTCCAGCTCTCGGACGCCTCCTGTGACCGGATTCTCGAAGACCTGCCGAGTAAGACGGTCGTCACGTCCGCGACGTTCGACAGGAAACGCGCCGCTACGAGGGCGTCGCCGCCGTTGTTTCCCGTACCTGCTAGAACGACTGCGTCGTCAGGATCTTCGCGTTTCGCCTCGCGTCCGAGCGCCGCGCCCGCGTTCTCCATGAGACGGTCGGGCGAGACGCCGAGAGCCGATGCGTTCCGGTCTACGACAGCCATACGTTGGGACGTAATCATACACGGAGTTCGACCGAAAGCCGAAAAAAGGTTGTCGAACCGTCGCGTACCCCATCCATGGACGACCTGTCAAAGGTGCGCACGGTCGCCGACTACCAGTTCGGACGCGGCGCGGGCGATGCCCTGTTCCCCGACGACGCCGAGTTCAGGAACACGCGCACCGGACGTGTCTCACAGGTTCTGCACGACGGAGGGCGTCTGGCTACGTTAAAGACGGACGGACGTCTGACCCTCAGCGACACCGCCGGCGAACGTCTCCACCAAGCCTTCGAACCGCCGCGCGGACGCGTCGAGTTCGGCGACGAAAGCGTACCTTACCTCCGCGACGGAAAAAACGGGTTCGCCAAGTTCGTCGAACGCGTCGACGACGACGTACGCGCGGGCGACGAGGTTCTCGTCACGGGACCCGACGACGAGTTCGTGACCACGGGACGCGCCGAACTCTGCGCCGACGAGATGCGTGACTTTGGGACGGGCGTCGCTGTTCTGGTACGTTGATAGGAAAGATTAATGCGGGCTTAACCTATCTGTCTCCGTAGATGAGCGACGAGGACAGGCTGGACGAGACGGTTGTCTACGAGATACTCAGTAGCGAACGCCGCCGTCACACTATCGACTACCTGCGCGCCAACGAGGACGGCGTTGAGGTCAACGATATCGCCGAGTATATCGCCCGAAAGGAAACGGGTGAGTCTCCGCCGCCCAAGGACGCGCGTAAGACCGTCTACGTCTCTCTCCATCAGACGCATCTGCCCAAGATGGACGACCTCGACATCCTAAACTACGACACGGACACGAAGGAGGTCACACTCTCCGACAGCTTCCGCGATGTCGCCGTCTACATGGAGGTTGTCCCCGGCACCGAGATCTCTTGGAGCGAGTACTACCTCGCAGTCGGTCTCGTGGGTCTCGCAACCGTCTTCGCGCATACCACGGGCGCACCGCTCATAGCCGACATCGGCGTCGAGTACTGGGCTGTCCTCTACCTTCTCGTCGTCTCCGCCTCCGCCCTGTACCAGACCTTCACACGCCGGTTACTCTGACCACAAGAGGTATATTAGAAGGTCGACAGTTCCCAAGGGATGGGAAACGACGAAGGGGACGCGGTCGAATCCTTGAAACGTCTCGGTCTTTCGGAGTACGAATCAAAGGTGTTTATCGCGTTACAGCGCCTCGGCGTTGCCACCGCGCGCGATGTCTACAGACATACCGACGTGCCGCGTTCACAGGTCTACGGAGCCGCGGAGACGCTTGAGGATCGGGGTCTGGTCGAGGTACAGCAGTCGAAGCCGATGGAGTACCGACCCGTGACGCTCGAAGAGGCGCGCGGACGCCTACAGGAGCGTTTCGTTCAGGAGACGGATCGTGCGTTCGACTACCTACAGAAGGAGCGTGCACGGTCTTCCCAACACGACGAGGAGCGCGAGGACTTCTGGACGGTCAAGGGCGGCGACAACATCGACTCGCGCGTAACCAGCCTTCTTGACGAGGCGGACAGACGCGTCGTCTTCATGACCACGGACGCCGAACTCGTTACCGACGGTCTTAAGCAACGTCTCATCGAACTCGGCGGTGACCTCGATGTCTACGTCATAAGCAAGGATACACGCCTCCTCGCCGACTTTGAGGACGCCTGCGAGGTCTCGGAGATAGAGACACCCGAAAAAGCCGTCCGTGAGGACAGAGGCGGACGTTTCGTGATGGTCGACGCCGACACAGTCCTTCTCACCGTCCTCGACGAAGAAGGTGTCGGCGAGACGGCTGTCTGGAGCGCCGAGACGGGCTTCGCGTCGGCGCTCGCGCAGATATCCGAGGGATGGCTCGGCGACGAGATTCAGCCCTGAAACGCGGCGCGTACCTTCTCACCAGCGTTCTCGACGGGTTCACCGTGTCCGACGTAAGCCGTCCGGTCGTTGAGAACCTCCCCAAGCTGTTCCGCGGTACGGCGCTCCTCCGTCGTGTCGTAACACATGTACGAGGGCATCGTACCGACGGTACCTCCCGACTCGCGGAACGCGTCGCCCACGAAAGCCGCCTCGTCGCTCAGGTAGGAGACGTGACCCGGTGTATGCCCCGGTGTCTCATAGACCTCAAAACCCGCGACCTCGTCGCCCTCCTCGACGCGTTCGACCTGCGTTTCGGGTGTCGGTATACCGACGCCGACCGCGCGCTGAAACGCGCCTTTGGCGTTCCGGAGAGGTGGCTTCGCCTCACCCGCGAGGAACGACGCATCGGGTTCCGCGGCGTATACGGGCGCGTCAAGCCCCGCCTTCTCAAGAGACGCAAGACCGCCGACGTGATCGAGGTCGTAATGCGTGACAAGGACGCGGTCTATGTCGCCCAACGCGTACCCCGCGTCCTCTACGGCTTCGCGCACCGACGACGCGCTCCACGTCCACCCGGCGTCGACGAGCGTCTCGCCATCAGCGACGTACGCGTTCGTTCCGAGCAGATCGATACGTACGATTTCCATGGTTAGGGAAGCACCCGCGACGACTTCGTTCTTACGCGGTCTTTATGTGACAGGGGCGCAACCTCAAACCATGGAAGAGGTACTGTTCGAAACCGAAACCGTACACGACCGCGGCGAGATAGCCGACTACCTCGAACAGGTCGCCGACAACCTCCGGCACGGAACCGTCACTCTCGTCTCGGGCGGGGACGAGATAACCGTCGAACCCCCGGAGAAGGCGACGTTCGAGGTCAAGGTAGAGCGCGAGACGAACGGAGACGAGGAGATGAGCGTTGAGTTCGAGGTCGAATGGGACGTTGACGGGGGCGACGACCAACCCCTCTCGGTAGAGTAGCCGCCAAGCTTTATGCCGTCGGCGGAAGAAGGACGTTCATGAGACACGGAACGGGTAATGAACCCCATTTCGACTGGGCGCTTGACGAAGGCGACCGCGGACGTGAGGTATGGTACAGCCTCGTCACGCATCCGGAGCGCCGACTCGCTTTCTGGTACAGGTACACGCTCCTTTCGACCGATTCGGGTCACCAAGAGGCGCGTCTCTGGGCGGGGCTGACACGCGACGATGGCGACGACTTCCTGACCACACGTCGGTATCCTCTCGCCGACGCCGTACTTGACGAGCCTTTCGCGCTCTCGTTCGGCGACGCGCGTCTCACCGACGAGTCGGCGCGCGGCGCTCTCGAAACAGATGTCGCAGATGTTTCTTGGAGCTTCGAGTACGACAACGACGACGTGACGTTCACGCCTCTTAGGAGCGAGAAGCTAACCGATCTCGCAGAGAGGTTCCTCGGCTCCGGGCGGCACTGGAGCGCCAACCAGTCTGTGGCGATGGACGGAACGCTGGAAGTAGACGGCACGATGTACGGCTTCGACGAAGCGCCGGGTCATCAGGGGCATACGGTCGGCGAGACCTCCCCCGACGGCTGGTCGTGGCTTCACTCCAACTCCTTCGACGAGGACGCCGTGATCGAGATACTCAACGTCGAGGGTAAGACCTCTGTCTGCTTCCGCCTCGACGGTGACGTCTACACCCTCAACCGTCTCAAGGACGTGGTGGGTCCTCTCGCCAACGAGACGATCGAGAATCAGCCCGGTAGCTGGAGGGTGCGCGCCAAGGGCGAGGGTGTCAGGCTCGATATACGTGTGTCCGTTGAGGACGACGGCAAGTGGCGGAAGGCGGCTTACCTCACACCCGACGATACGTCGAGATACGTCGCTCACTCTTCGCTCTCGAACGTCGAGGTCGTCTACCGCCTCCGCGACGGCGACGGCTGGACGGATCGGCGCACGCTCGAATCCGACGCCGGGCGCTCCGAATGGGCTGGAAAGACACCGCCCGTCGGCGAGGCGGAGGAGTACACGCCCCAGGAGTTCGCGTAGACTCAGAGGCGGTCGAAGAACCCGTCGACCGTCTCAGCCCCGGAGACTCTGCAGGGTAAACCACACTGCGGCAACCGCGGCACCCGCGCCTATCAGAACCAGGATGGCTAACTCAGGGTCGTTCCAGAACCAGTCCAAGAACACCCCACCGATGACGGCGACGACAAAGACGGTGGCTCCCACTACGGTGCCGAGGGACGACGTATCGCGTCCAAGTATAGATTCCATAAATGTATACACGTTCACCGCGGCATAAAATCCATGGTCACACGGGAACCGCCCCGGTAGCTGTATATCGTCAAGCCCCCTGTCAGCCATCCGGTTGCGCGCGCCGTGGACGCGCCTGTACCGTCGGTCTCGTATCAGCGCGGGACGGTCGTCAGTAATCGTTCTTCTGCGCGTCGACCGTCGCCACGGCGGCGAGGTTCACGATGTCCTTAACCTCGTCACCGCGCTGGAGTACGTGGACGGGCTTGTCCATACCGACGAGCATCGGTCCTATTGCCTCCGCGCCGCCGAGGCGCTGGAGGAGCTTGTAGCCTATGTTACCGGATTCGAGGTTGGGGAATATGAGGACGTTCGCTGGTTCACTAAGCTCCGCGAAGTCGTAGGTTCCTTTGAGTATGTCCTCGACGACCGCCGTGTCAGCCTGCATCTCACCGTCGACCTCGAAGTCGACACCGTCCTCGCGTAGGAACCGCGCCGCCTCACGTGGCTGTGCGGTCGCCTCGTTCTCGACGCTACCGAAGTTGGAGTACGAGAGCATCGCAACACGCGGTTCGACGTTAAAACGCCGCGCGAGTTCCGCCGTGTGCTCGGCGATCTCGGCGAGTCCGTTGGCGTCTGGCGAGAAGTTAACCGTCGTGTCCGCGACGAAAAGGACGCGGTTCTCAAACGTCAGTAGGTAGACGCCCGCGGCGTGTTTTGCCTCCTCCGCGGTGCCGATGACCTCCAGAGGCGGACGCAGTGCGCTCGGATAATGGTGGCTCAGACCCGTCAGGAGTGCGTCGGCGTCACCGCATTCGACCATCACGCTACCGAAGTAGTTGCTGTCCTCAAGGAGTTCGCTCGCCTCACTCCTCGTCACGCCCTTGCGCCGCCTCTTCTCGTACAAAGTCTCGGCGTAACGGTCGTACTCACCTGCGTCGGGGTCGACTATGTCGGGTTCAAAGTTCAAGCCGAGATCCGCCGCCTTCTGTACGACCTCCTTCTTGTCGCCTATCAGGACGGGTTCGGCTATCTTCTGATCCTGCATCTGGTACGCGGCGCGTATCATCTTCTCGTCCTCGCCGTCGGCGAGGGCGACGCGTTTGGGGTCGCTCTTAGCCTTGTTGAGGACGACGCGCATCATCTCGCGCGACTTGCCGAGACGCGCTTCGAGTTCCTCGACGTACTCCTCCTCGTCGACCTCTATACGCGCCGCGCCGCTCTCCGACGCCGCACGTGCCACCGCAGGCGCGACACGGAAAAGTACGCGCGGATCCAACGGCTTGGGTATGATGTAGTCGGGACCGAACCGCAGGGGTTCGTCGCCGTACGCCTTGACGACCGCATCCGGAACGTCCTCCTTGGCGAGTTCGGCGAGCGCCTCCGCCGCCGCGACCTTCATATCCTCGTTTATCTCACGCGCCCGTACGTCGAGAGCGCCGCGGAAGATGAAAGGAAATCCGAGGACGTTGTTAACCTGGTTCGGATAGTCGGAACGTCCCGTCGCGGCGATAACCGTGTCGTCACGCGCTTCCTTCACCTCCTCGTACCCTATCTCCGGGTCGGGGTTCGCCATAGCGAAGACGATAGGGTCGTCGTCCATAGACGCGACCATATCCTGAGAGACGATACCTCCGACGGATAGACCCACGAAGACGTCCGCCCCGTCCATCGCGTCGGCGAGATCGCCCTTGGGAGCGTCGGAGGCGAACCGTCTCTTGTACTCGTTGAGGTCGTCCTCCTCCGCGCGCCTCTCGGTTATGACACCCGACGAGTCGCACATCGTGATACTGTCGCGTTCGACGCCGAGGGAGACGTAGAACTCGGCGCATGCGACCGCCGAAGCGCCCGCACCCGAAAAGACGACATCGATCTCGTCGAGTTCCTTGTCCGATATCTCACACGCGTTGAGCAACGCCGCGCCGCTGATAATCGCCGTCCCGTGCTGGTCGTCGTGGAAGACGGGTATGTCCATCGACTCGCGCAGGCGCTCCTCTATCTCGAAGCATTCGGGAGCCTTTATGTCCTCAAGGTTGACACCGCCGAACGTGGGTTCCATAGCGTCGACCGTACGAACCACCTCGTCGGCACCGTCCTGATCGAGTTCGATGTCGAAGACGTCGATATCCGCGAAACGTTTGAACAGGACGCCCTTGCCTTCCATGACGGGCTTCGAAGCCTGCGCGCCTATGTCGCCCAAGCCGAGTACGGCGCTACCGTTTGAGACGACAGCGACGAGGTTAGCCTTCGCTGTATACGTGTACGCCTCGTCGGGGTCGTCGTCTATCTCACGACACGGCGCGGCTACTCCCGGCGAGTACGCGAGACTGATGTCGCGCTGTGTCTGTGTCGGCTTCGTCGTCGATATACGTATCTTACCCGGTGGAGGTCGGCGATGGTAGTCGAGAGAGTCTTCGTCAAGCCCCATGTCAGAAAACTCATACGCCGACACGATAAAGGTTTACGTCGCTCCCCGGTTCCGGATTCGACGCGCGTCGAACCGGCGATCAGACGAGACGACGGTGTTCGACCTTTATGCAACGATCCTCGACGACACGGACGCCCGCATACTCGGCACGGTCGGTCGCCTCGCGGTTCCTTATACCCGTCTGTGTCCAGAGAACGTCTACGTCGCCGCGCTCAACCACGTCGTTCACGATACCGTCGACCTCTTCGCTCGGTCGGAATACGTCGACGATACCGACCTCGCCCGGAACGTCGAGCAGGCTGTCGTACGCCTTGCGTCCGAATACCTCGTCGGCGTACGGGTTGACGGGAACGACGTCGTAGCCGTTTTCGACGAGGTAACGTGGTACGTCGTGCGCCGCCTTTCCGGGCGTCGTCGAGCATCCGACGACGGCTACCGTGTCGGTACCGAGGATCCCGCGTATCTCTTCTTCGTCGGTTACGGGCATGGCGGGTATACGGTGTCGTGAGCAAAAACCCATCGGCGGGTCGCTACCGTTAAGGTATCGCCCGCGCTGTTTCGTCGTATGCTTGAGGAGTACTGGGGCGTTGGACCCAAGACGCGTGACCTGCTCGCCGACTCGTTGGGCGAGGAAGACGCTGTGGAGGCGATAGAGAGAAGCGACGTACGAAGACTCGTCGATGCGGGTCTACCACGCGGACGCGCTACGCGTATCGTACGCCGCGCAAAGGGCGGCGAAGGTCTCGACGTACTCACAACCCGCGACAGCCGCGACGTTTACAAGAGCCTTCTCGAACGTATCGGCGACCACGCCGTCACCGACGAAGCGGCGGATCGCGTTACGGTCATGACGCCTTTTACAGAGACGGAGAAGGCGGAAAGACGTCTCGGACGTGTCGAGGAGGCGCGCGACGCCGTCGAAGCCCACGGCGAAGAACTCGTCGGAGCCTTCGAGGGCTACGACGAAACCGACCGCGCACGCGTCGAGACGGCGCTCCGTCTACGTGAAGCCGGCGTCGGCGATATATTCGACGGTGTCGCAAGCCTCGACGAGGGGGCGCTACGCGACGCAGTCGAAGCACTCGGAAGCCTCGACGGCGAAGACGGTACCGTCGCACGCGGTGCCGACGACGATCTTGACACGCTCCGCGACAGGCTCGAAGCGGTGCGCGAACTCGAAGACGAGGCGCTCGACTTCGCGGAGCGTCTGAGCACCGAGGCTCTCGATGCCGACGAACTCCGTGAGGGCTTCGTCGATCACGTTGTGACGGAGGCGGATGTGACATACGAACGCGCACGCGACGCCGTCGAGACAGAAGCACTCGACGCAACCGACTTCGTGACGGGTTCGTTACGTAACCTACTCGACTCGGTACGTGGCGATGTCGAAGGCCGCGAGGAACAGGTCGCCGGACGCCTCCGCGAAGCAGTTGAGGAGAACCGCGACGCCGTCGAAGAGGCTTCGGAGGTCGTACGTGAGGTCGCCTTCGTCGCCTCGCTCGCGCGTTTCGCCGACGCTCACGACATGACCTCTCCTGAGTTCGTGGACGAAGGTGTCGCCGTACGCGGTGCGCGTAACCTCGCGCTCGTCGGGCGTGGCGAGGACGTTCAGCCCGTCGACTACGCCGTCGGAGCCGACGAGGTAGCCGAGGGCGATGTCGCGGTTCTGACGGGTGCGAACAGCGGAGGCAAGACGACCGTACTCGAAACACTCTGCGAGGTCGTCCTGCTCGCGGGGATGGGCGTCCCGGTTCCCGCCGACGAGGCGCGTGTCTCTGTCTTCGACGACGTTGTCTTCCACCGTAGGCATTCGAGCTTCAACGCCGGCGTTCTCGAATCGACGCTCCGTTCCGTCGTTCCGCCCCTAACCGACGGTGACGACGCACTGATGCTCGTGGACGAGTTCGAGGCGATAACGGAGCCGGGAAGCGCCGCCGACCTCCTTCACGGTCTCGTGACACTCACGGTCGACCGCGACGCAGTCGGTGTCTTCGTCACCCATCTCGCCGACGACCTCGAACCCCTCCCCGACGAGGCGCGTGTCGACGGTATCTTCGCCGAGGGTCTTGACGACGAACTCGAACTCGACGTCGACTACCAGCCGCGTTTCGGTACGGTCGGACGGTCGACACCCGAGTTCATCGTATCGCGCCTTATCGCGCGTTCTGACGGGCGCGACGACAGGGCGGGTTACGACGTTCTGGCGCGGTCGGTCGGTGTGGAGAAGGTGCAGAGGACGCTCGACGAGGTTTAGCGTAACCCCTCCCGTCTGTGACAGTGTTCGTCGGCGGTGTCGCGCACCTCGTCTTCCGTAATCTCTCCCTCCTCCGTAACCAACGTGACGAGATCCGGCGCCACGCGCTCGAAGACAGGTACGCGTGCGCCCTCGTAACCGACGTACTCGTTCCGGTAGCCGTCGTCGGGCGACACCTTGTCTGTTGACGCGACGACCAGAAACGGAACGCCGAAACGTTCGGCGGTGAGGGCGACCGCGAGGCTTCCGACCTTGTTAACCACGGCTCCGTCCCTCAGAACGGCGTCCGCGCCGACCACCACGGCGTCGGAGTTACGTACCTCGCCCGCGACGCACGCGTCCGGCACGACGCGGTCGGCGTCGATCTCGTCCGCAAAGACGACGCCCTCACCGCCGGGTAACGACTCGGCGACGGTTACCGACGCGGTCACGTCTCCGAGCGCCTCCGCTACCGTTCCCGAACGCGACAGTGTAACGACACGGTCGGCGTCGTCGAGCCTTTCCGCAACGCCCGACGCGGCGCGTCGGTCGGCGCGGTATCCATCGGCGATAGCCGCGTGCGCCTTCTCCTCTATCCCGTCCGTCGACCCGGCGTCCGCCGCTCGCGCGACGCGGTTACCCACGACAGCCATCGAAGGGCGCGCGTCTATAAGCCTGCGCGCCGCCTCGCACCCCTCACCGAATCCGTCTACCGCCGCCGTGTCGCGCAGAACCTCAAGCGCCCTCGCCGCGACGTACGATGAGCCGTGTACGTCGTCTTCTGCCACCGTCTCTACCGACGGCGCGACGCGCGCGTACGAGTCCCAGAGACGCGGCACCGTATCGCGGCGTAGAATCTCGGTCGGAGCGCACCGGTCGGCACGTTCGGTTTCGTAGTTCGTATCGATGTCACGTGCCTCCGTGTCGTACAGGAACGGGTGGACGCGCCAGTCCCCGTGTTCGCCGTCCTCCACGACGAACGCCTCGCCCCGGCGTACGAACGACGCGTCACGTATACCCGTCTCCTCACGTATCTCACGTTCTGCGTCCTTGCGCTCGTCGTCGCATTCGACGTACCCCGACACGCCGCCCCATCTTCCGGTGTACGAACCCGTCTCGTCGCTCCTCCGTAGAAGGAGGAGTTCGCCCCTACGCGGGTCACGTACGAAACACGTTACGACCTTGTCCATGTCTCCCGTCGTCCCTGCACGGGTAAGACTCTTACCGCCCGCGTCCGTACCCCACCGCATGCAGGTAGCGCTTGTAAGCGACAGTCACGTACCCGAACGCGCCGACGACGTACCCGACGAGGTTCTGAACGCGTGCGAGGACGCGGATATGACCGTCCATGCGGGCGACTTCACCTCCCCCGACGCGTACGAAGCCTTCGATGAGACGGGCGAACTCGTCGCCGTGTACGGTAACATGGACGAGGTTCTCGACCTCCCGCGCGTCGATTCGTTCGCCGCGGGCGGTGTTGGATTCGTCGTCATACACGGAACCGGCTCACTCATAAACTATGAGGAACGCGTCACAGAGACGGCGCGCAACGAGGTCGGCGACGACGCCGTCGCCGTTTCGGGGCACACCCACGAGGTTACGGACGAAACGTACGAAGGCATCCGTATTCTCAACCCGGGTAGCTGTACGGGGGCGATGCCCGCGTCGCGCGCGACCTACATGCTCGTTGAGGTGGAGGGCGGCGGGATAGACGACGTTGAGGTGGTTGAGGTCGGATGAACCTCGGATGGCTCGCGGTTGAAACCAAGTATCTCGGGCGCGCACGGTCGTTCTACACCGACCGCCTCGGTCTCGATCCGGTACGCGAGTCCGAGACGGAGTGCGCGCTCGCCGCAGGTGACACGGAACTCGTCCTCCGTGCGCCGAGTACGGTACCCCGTGGGGGTACGCACGTCCATTACGCGTTCTCGACGCCGCGTGACGACTACGACGGATGGAAGGAGCGTATAGACATCGCCGAGGAACGCGACTTCGGTGGTTACTCGTCGCTCTACTTCTACGACCCGGACGGTCACTGCGTCGAGATAGGTGAGTCGGACGCGTCGGGTGACGGTATCGTCGGTGTCTTCGAGATAGTCTTCGAGGTCGAGGATCTTGACCGCGCCCTCGACTTCTACACCTCGCTCGGCGCGACGGTCACAGACAGGGGCGACGGACGCAGACGCGCGCGTCTCGACGGCGGAGGGTTCGACATCGAACTCTGGGAGCCGGGGTTGGGTATCGCCGACGGACAGGGCGGCGTACATATGGACGTCGGCTTCGAGGTTGACGACATCGGTGGCACGGTTGAAGCCGTCGAGGACGACGCTCTTTCCTCCGAGACGACGCGCGACGGCGTCCGTCTACGCGATCCCGACGGTCACTACGTGACTGTCTACTGACCGCCGCCGCTCTCGTCGCCGACGCCACCGTATACATCGCCGCGTCCGTCTAACGTACTCTCGACGTACTTTGCGACTATATCTACCTCGAAGTTGACCGGATCGCCCGACCCCTTCTCCGAGAAGTTGGTAACGCTATACGTCTCAGGAACGACCGCGACGGTGAACTCGCCGCCGTCGAGTTCGGCGACCGTAAGGGAAACGCCGTCGAGCGTCACGGAGCCTTTTCCGACGACGTACCTCTCGAAGCCTTCGGGCACCTCAAAGACGTACTCCCAGTCCTCTCCTATCCGACGCGTATCCACCACACGCGTCGTCGTGTCGACGTGTCCCTGAACTATATGTCCGTCGAACCTACCGTCGGCGCGCATCGCGCGTTCGAGGTTTACCTCGTCGCCCTCGTCGAGTTCGCCGAGCCATGTCTTGTCGAGCGTCTCCTCTGCGACGAAGACATCGAAGCCTTCGTCGTCCGTGCTCTCGGCTGTTAGGCACGCGCCGTTGACGGCTACCGAACCGCCGCGGTCGGGTACAAACGACGCTTCTAACCGCATACGGACGCCGTCCTCGTCGGTCTCGATCCCATCGATGCGTCCCGTCTCCTCGACGATGCCCGTGAACATGTATGGAATAGACGTTACACCGTCGAAAGCCGTTCGGTTTCCGCTCCAACGGCGATGAATACTTGACCGTCGGGGATATACGTTGAGCATGAAGGTACTCGTCCCTTACGACGGCTCCGAATACTCCAAGGACGCGCTCCGACACGCTGTCGACACGTACACCGACGCGGAGGTTCACGTCCTCCACGTAATCGACCCCGTGGGCAGAGGCGGGAGGAAACAGCCTAAGGCGGCTTGGTGGAACATGTGGTACGAGGATCGTGAGAAGCACGCCGAGAGCCTTCTCGAAGAGGCGCGTGAGACGGTTGAGGGACACGAAGCCGTTACGACCGAATACCGTACGGGAAAGCCCTCGGAGGAGATACTCGACCTCGTACAGAACGGTGACGTAGACGTTATCGTGATGGGGAGACAGGGCGAGGCGGGTCTGTCGCGCGTCCTGCTTGGAAGCGCCGCGGAGAAGGTCGCGCGCCACGCCGACATACCCGTCACCCTCGTGGGTGAGACGAGTTAGAAGATCGGAACGTACGCGAAGAAGACGTACGAAAGACCCGCGGCTACTGTCGGGCTGATAATCCACATCGATACGAAACGTCCGACTGCGCGCGGGTTGACGAGGTTCTTACCCGATACTATATCAGACGGCTCCTCCTCGCCCATCGACGGTACCATTTCGGGCGTCTCCGCCGTCAGTGCCGAGATTGATAGCTCTACATCGGCTTCCCTACGCGCGTACTCTGCCGCGGTCGCCGTGCGCGTCGCGCGTCCCCAGCCGAGTCCCACGATACTCATAACGGTAGCCATGACGAGGGATATCGGAACCCCCAGCCAAGAGAGGAATGTGGTTATGCTCGAAGCGACGATAGCGACTATAAGCGCGCCGAGCAACGGAAGCTCCGTCAGGTCGTCGCCGACCGAACTCATCGTCCGTCTCGCTATGGTAAACCCGCCTATGCTGACCGACAGAGCCGCGAGGAGTATCGCCGGGTTTTCGTCGAGCGTACCGCCGCCCACGAGCGGTGCGACGGCGTTCGCGGTGTTGCTCGCGCCCGCACTAAACGACATGTAACATCCTATGACGAGTATCAGAAAGACACCCAGAAGCTCACGGTTCGTGGTGTTCTGACCCTTCGCAGGCTTCGGTATCCTACCCGACCTGTCGAGTCTCAGAAGCCGACCGTGGGACTGTCTCAGACGGAAGTATAGGTCGAGGTACGGGTAGAAGTACCGGCCTATCACCATACCTATCCAGAAGGCTACCGCGGGCGTCATCATCCACCACATGAAGATACGTCCGAGCACCTCCCAGTTGAGTGCGTCCACCGCCGCGCCGAGTCCGGCGATCGAGCCTGTTGCGACCATCGATGTCGGTACAGGAACCCCGAAAAGGTTGGCTATGAGCATACCGAGTCCTATGAAGAACAGGACGGCGGTGCTCGCCACGAGCGTGAACTCGTCCTGTGGTACGATACGTCCGCCGAGCGTCTCTATGACGTTACGTCCGACCGTCCATCCTCCGACGACGAAGAAAACCGACATCAGACCCGCCGCGGTGGTCTTGCTAACCACGTTCGCGCCCACAGCCGGACCCCATGCGATACCCGTCGAAGAGCCGCCTATATTGAAGCCAACGAAGACGGCGACCAGTACCCCAAGCAGAACGAGCGCCGAGATCATACAACAGAAAAACGGCTACCTGAGATAACGGTTTTGTCTTCCCGCGGGCTTACTTCCAGTCCTCGGAGCCTTTCTGCTTAAGCTCCCCTTTCGCCCTACGCCCGCGTCTCAGAGCGACGGCGACGAGCGCCGCGTAGAAGACTGAGACGCCGCCGACGACGTAGCTTCCGTGTACGTTCCCCACCGAAGCCGTCTCGACGGGTCCCGCGCCGTCGGCGAACGCGGTGAGGCGTATCACCCACGCACCTACGAGCACCGTAATGAGAGGTAGATAGACACGCCGTAGACGCCTCGAAACCGCCTCGACCGCGGGCGTCTTCACCGCGGGTTCGCGCAGGTCGTCGCTCAGTAGCTCGCGCCAGTTCAACTGCTCCGCACCGTCGGCTTCGAGCGCGTTGGCGAAGACGTTCTCCTCCAGCAGACGTACACGTGACCTCCATATATCGTAGACACGGTACCGGCGCGCCTCTATACCGAGGAACACGGTTACGGTCGCCACGCCGACGAGTACGACGTAATGGGGACGCGTCTCCGACGAGAAAGCCCATGTTAGGAGCGTCGCCGTTAGCACGACAGCCCAGTTGGTCGTCCTGTCGATACGTGTACGCCAAGCCGTCGTACGTCCGAGTTCACCGCGGTACAGATGCGCCATCATCGACAGAAAGTCGGAGCGTTCGTCTGCTATATCTCCGGCTATCTCGCCCCCTTCCGCGTCATCTTCGTCGGGTGGTGCCTGCGCCATACCTACCGTACGTGACCTAACGTGTAAATCCTACGCCGGTTCAGGCTGACTGTGTACGTCGCTGGCGCGTTTCCGTAATTACGAGAACTCGCAGAGTTCTCTCATTAGGAAACGCGCTGTGACAGCGCGTTTCCGTAATCACGGGAAATCGGAGATTTCCCTGATTAGGAAAAACTCCCTGACGGAGTTTTTCCGTAATCGTTAATAACCGTACGCGCCGAACAACATCTACTCAGGAGAAAGAGGTGCAAGAATGGCTGACAAACCCCACATGAACTTGGCTGTAATAGGCCACGTCGACCACGGAAAGAGCACGCTCGTAGGACGCCTCCTTTTCGAGACGGAGAACGTCCCCGAGCACGTGATTGAACAGTACCGCGAAGAAGCAGAGGAGAAGGGCAAGAGCGGGTTCGAGTTCGCGTACGTGATGGACTCGCTCGACGAGGAGCGCGAACGCGGCGTTACCATCGATATCGCGCATCAGGAGTTCGACACCGACGAGTACTACTTCACCATCATCGACGCGCCCGGGCACCGCGACTTCGTCAAGAACATGATTACGGGCGCTTCGCAGGCTGACAACGCCGTACTCGTCGTTGATGTCGGCGACGGCGTCCAGCCGCAGACGAAGGAACATGTCTTCCTCGCCAAGACGCTCGGTATCGACGAACTCATAATCGCCATCAACAAGATGGACACCGTCGACTACGACGAGTCCGACTACAACCAGACGATCGAGGAGGTCAAGGAACTCCTCAAGCAGGTGCAGTTCAACACCGACGACACGACGTTCATCCCCGTCTCGGCTTTCGAGGGCGACAACGTCGCGGAGCCGAGCGACAACACCGACTGGTACGACGGTCCGACGCTCCTCAAGGCGCTTAATAACCTCGCGGAGCCTTCGGAGCCGACCGACCTTCCGCTCCGCCTCCCCATACAGGACGTTTACTCGATTTCGGGTATCGGTACAGTCCCCGTCGGACGTATCGAAACCGGCGAGATGGAGCCGGGCGACAACGTGACCTTCCAGCCGAGCGATGTTGGTGGGGAGTGTAAGACGATAGAGATGCACCACGAGGAGGTCGACTACGCGGGACCCGGCGACAACGTCGGCTTCAACGTACGCGGCGTCGGTCAGGACGACATCCGCAGGGGCGACGTATGTGGTCCCGCAGAGAACCCGCCCACGGTCGCCGAGTCGTTCCAGGCCCAGATCGTCGTGATGCAACACCCCAGCGTCATCACCGCGGGCTACACGCCCGTCTTCCACGCACACACGGCGCAGGTTGCGTGCACAATAGAAAGCATCGACCAGAAGCTCGATCCGTCGAGCGGCGATGTCGAGGAGGAGAACCCCGACTACATACAGGCGGGCGACGCCGCGGTCGTCACGGTTCGTCCCCAGAAGCCGCTCTCCATCGAACCCGCAAGCGAGATTCCGCAGTTAGGGAGCTTCGCCATCCGCGACATGGGACAGACCATCGCGGCGGGTAAGGTTCTCACCGTAGACGAGCGATAATGCAGACAGCGCGTGTACGCCTGTCCGGCACCAGCCCTGACGAGCTGGAAAACATCACGAGCCGTATCAAAGAGATCGCAGAGCGCACCGGTGTGAACTTCTCGGGTCCGGTGCCTCTACCGACGAAGAACCTCGAAATACCCGTTCGCAAGTCGCCCGACGGCGAAGGCTCGGCGACTTGGGAGCACTGGGAGCTACGCGTCCACAAACGCCTCGTCGACCTCGATGCCGATGAGCGCACCCTGCGACAGCTCATGCGCGTGCAGGTTCCCGAAGACGTCTCGATAGAGATAGAGCTGGAGAACTGAGAGCGCGACAAGGAGCGTAAGACGGATTACGGCGCATCCTCTACGTGTTAACGTGGGCCCATAGATCAGTGGTAGATCGCTTCCTTCGCAAGGAAGAGGCCCCGGGTTCAAATCCCGGTGGGTCCACTCGTTATCGTCTAACCCAACCGTATCTGTCAGGTACCGTCCTGAACCAGACGTTCCGCCGGCGTCGCCAAGCCGTTCGCTCCGGCGGTCGGCTCACCCTGTTTCAGACGAGACTTAAACTGCCCCGTATCGTGGGAGAAACCGACTTGTGTACGATAACGAATTATACTGTATGTCAGTACCCGGCGAGATAGACCGTTACTTCGAGATGTCCGACGAAGAGCTAAAGAACAACCTAACGTCGCTCCTTAACGACATCGACGATGTTGAGGCGCTCGTCGAACAGCGCTCCGAGGACGTTCCGCGTCTCCTCAGCCGTCTCGACGGCACGGATGTCGAGGAGTTCGCCAACGACGCGCCCGAGGTCGCCGAGGAGTTTCAGGACTTCCTCTGGGATGCGACGAGCGCGCTCGTCGACCGCGACGAGGAGCTACAGGAGAACATCACGCAGAACGCGACGGTCAACTTTGAGGCGGACGACTCGCCGATGCGCGGGCACCTCCGTGTCGAAGACGAAGCCGGTACGCTCGAAGGCGGTGCGGGACACGTCGACGGCGCGGATCTGCATATCACAGGACCGTCGAACACCCTCGCGGGCATGCTTACAGGCTCGACCGACCCCGTGCAGGGGTTCATGGCGGGCGAGTTCGAGATGGACGGCGATGTCGACACCGGAATGGAGCTTGCTTCCGTGATGACCCCTGTACACGAGCGCCTTAACAAGTACGCCGACGAGGAGGCGACAGACTGAGACGGTACGACGTACGCTGACCACATGAGGTCGGTGAGTGCGATACGCGTCTCGCATTCGAACCCTACGGGCTGAGACAGACCGTGTAGCGGGATAGATTTTTGTATCAGCGCTCTTACAACTACTAAACATGTCGACAGAAACGCAGGAGGTAACCGTGAGGTTTGAGACGGACGAGGCGGACGAGGTTGCGGAGGAGGTACGTGCCGCGGTTGAGGAAACGTTATCGGGGCAGAAGGCGGACGGCTTCGTGCGTGACACCACCGACGGGATCGCGCGTGTCGCACGCGAGGAAGGCTTCTCGGACAAGGTTGTCGTTGACGTAGCGGCTTCGGTCAGCGACTCGGTAGACGAGGCTGGCTTCTCCGACGACCTCGTTGACGAGGGCGCGGACACTATCTCCCAAACCATCTCCGAGAACGACCACGCCGACGAGATGGTAGATCGCGTCGGTGACGAGATAGTGCGCCTTCTGCAAGGACCCAAGTCGGACGAGATCGTGCAGGACGTTGCTGACATAATCATCGCGCGCCTACCCGGCGTCCGACGCGTCGGTATGCTCAAACGCGCGATCAAAAAGATAGCCGACAGACTACTCGGAAAACGCGCCGACCTCGTCGTTGCGGACGTGGGTGACGTCATCGTAGACAAGATAGTCAACGAGGGTCACGCCGACGAGATGGTTGAGAACACGCTCAACATCGCGGGCGGCGAGGTGATCGAAGGAGGTGACTCACACGAACTCGTCGACGCGCTCGTTATGATGGCGGCGACGGAGATAGCCCGACAGGAGGCTTCGGAGGAGGTCGTCGAGGACGCCGTGGGCGCGCTCGCCGAGAGGTACGTCAACGAAGGGGCTTCCGACGAGTTCGTTACCGCCGTCGCCGACGCTTGCGAGCAGAACCTTTCGGACGAAGACCTGCGCCAGCTCGCCGAGGGGATAGGACAGGAGTAGACGCGGTACCGTCTATCTCAGAACCAGAAGCCCCGAACCCCAGTCTGTGTCCGAGTCGAAGGCGTCGGTCGTATCCGAAAGCGAAGACGAGATTATGATGAAAGCCGCGAACAGCATCAGGTACACACCGTATCCGACCTCTGTCGTCACAGCACCGAAGCTGTCCGACCTCTCCACGAGTATAAAGACGGTCGTCATACCGCCGAGTAACATGACGTACCCGCCTGCGTGGTGAAAGACGGCGAGGAACGAACCCGCGAGAACGACGACGACGAGTATCAGTACGACGAAGCTTATATGAGCCTCAACGCCCGCCGCCGCTGTCGCCAAGACATCGACGACCGACTCCGCTGTTTCGGTCGCTCCGGGTGTGATAGGCGTGCGGAAGTACGGCGTTATGAGAGAGGCAAGCCCTACGCCTACCCCGACGGCGCGTATAAGCGCGGGTTTGTCAGTCGTCCTGTCCTTGCTCCCCGTCTTGGCGTCGGCGCTCGTTGCCTCTTTCACACCGAGCGCGAGACCCGTCACTGTCAGCCCGAATCCGAGAACGAACGACATCATGCTTATCTCCCTCCCCGCTACGCCGGAGATCCCTACCACCATGAGAGCCGCCCCCGTTGTGGGTAACGCTAACGTAGAGTTGCTAACCACCGTTCCACCCAACGACGGTAAGCGCCGGCGAGTAATAAGCCTTTACCGAGCCGGAAGGTCGTCTTTGCTCCCGTACGGTCGGCTTAACAGGGACGTTTCGTTACTCCATCAGAAACCTTTTGAGCGGATAAACGGATTAAAGAACGATGACCCAACTCAGGCTCTCCAACACGCTGTCGGGTGACACGGAGGTCTTCGAGCCTTTGGACGACGACCGCGTTCTGCTCTACGTCTGCGGTCTTACGGTGAGCGACGACCCGCATCTCGGACACGCACGCACGTGGGTCTCGTTCGATGTGCTCCACCGTTATCTGGAGTACAAGGGCTACGATGTCGAACACGTTGAGAACGTCACCGACGTTGACGACAAGATAATACGGCGCGCAGAGGAGGAAGGTAAGACAGCCGGGGAGGTTGCGGCGCGGTACGCCGAACAGGTCTACGACGACATGGTTGCCCTGAACCTCCGGCGTGTCGACGTACGTCCTCATGTCACGGAACACGTCGACGACATCGTACGTATGGTTGAACGGCTCGTCGAACGAGGCTACGCGTACGAAGCCGAGGACGGCGTCTACTTCGACGTCTCCGAGTTCGACGCCTACGGTAAGCTGTCGGGACAGCGTGTCGATCAACTCGAACAGGGCGAGGAGGGAACCACGAAGGAAGCGCCTGAGGACTTCGCACTCTGGAAGCTCGCCGACGGCGAGGCACCCGACGAAGAGCCGACTTGGGAGTCCCCGTGGGGCGAAGGGCGTCCGGGATGGCATATAGAGTGTAGCGCGATGTCGACGACCCATCTCGGCGAGACGATCGATATACACGGCGGCGGGCGTGACCTCGTCTTCCCTCACCACGAGAACGAGATAGCACAGACGGAGGCGGCGACGGGCGAGGAGTTTACGCGTTACTGGCTACACGTCGGCTCCCTCCGTGTCGACGACGAGAAGATGTCTTCGTCGCTTGGAAACTTCTGGACGGTCCATGAGGCGCTTGAGGAGTACGACGCCAACGAGATACGCGGCTTTCTGTTAGGGACACGGTACACGAAGCCTCAGCGGTTCACGCGCGATGCTCTCGACGACGGCGCGGCGCGGTGGGAACGTCTACGGAACGGCTACAGGACGTGCGAGGAAGCCATGGACTCGGAGGAGGCGCGTGCGAAGGAGACCGACGGCGCGTTACGCGATGCGACGGAGGAGGCACGCGAAGCCTTCGTGGAGGCGATGGACGACGACCTCAACACGCCCGAAGCGCTCGCGGCGCTCGACGGTATCGTAGACGCCGTAAACGCTGAAGTTGAGGAACCGCCGTACGACTACGCCGGTCTTTTTTGCGCTTGGCGCGCGCTCGACGAACTCGCGGGCGACGTTCTCGGATTCGACTTCTCGCGCGACGGCGACACCGCGCGCGTCGTCGGGTCGGTTCTCGCTCTCCGTGAGGAGATGCGCGACGAAGGTGAGTACGAGACTGCGGACGCGTTACGCGACGCCCTCGAAGACGCGGGTGCAGAGGTACAGGATACCGACGACGGCGCTACGTACAGGCTTTAGTAGCCGACGGGACAGCCACGTACCTCGCCGCCGCGCATACCGTCGGCGAGCCAGTAGACCGAGAGCGCGAGCAGTACGAGCGCGACGAGCGAGAACTCCAAGCCGTTGAACGGAAGTAGCGTTAGAACGCCCGCCGCACCGAACAGCGACAGGATGCCCGCGAGAACCGCGGTGCCGCACGCGGCGCATCCCGCGCCGAGGACGCCGAGAGCCATGCCCGCGGCGCTACCCGAACCTTCGCGCAGAGAGACGCGGTTCTCACGCAACTGGTACGTCAGCATCGACAGGTTGACTCCAAAGAAAGCGGCGACTACGAGAAGCACGACGCCCTCCGTCGCCGTGAACGCCGTCCCGACGAACGGGTAGAGTCCGAACAGGACGGCGAGGCGCGCATCGAGCGCGAGGGTCCCCGACACAACCACGTTTATGAACAGGTTGATGTTCTGCGAGACGACGAACAGGTTAAGACCGACGAATCCGGTGACGGCGGACAGCGCCGCGTACGCGGGCGACGAGTTGACCAGACGCACCGTCCGTGCGACGAGTCGTGCGTCGTCCGTGTTAGTCGGTAGCCTCATAGTCCGAGCGCGTTTCTGAAGACCGACGTCGACTGTGGTCCGACGACCTGTGCAACCACCTCGTCGCCGTCTACGAGGAAGAACGTCGGCGTTCCGCGGACACCGGCGCGCTCGCCGACGCTCATGTCCGAATCCACCTCGTCGTCGTACTCGCCGTTCCGCGCGCTCTCAACTATACCGTCCGCGTCGACGGACGTGTCCCCGAGGAACTCACGCGTCCTCGGCAGGACGTCGTCCGTCGTGAAGTCGAACTCGTCGTAGTAGAAGCTCTTGAGTTCCCAGAATACGTCCTCGTCGCTCGCGTACGTCGCTTCGAGAGCCTTCGACGCGTCCGTGCCCCAAGGCTGGACGGGCTGGGTAAACAGACGGTAGTAGAAACGCGTGTCACCCATCTCTATCATCTCCTCGCGCATCGTCGGGAGGACGTTGGTCTCGAAGCTATGGCACGAATGGCACGAAGGGTCTTCGAAGGCGACGACCGCAGTCGGCGCGTCCGACGCTCCCAAACTCGGCTGTTCTTCGAGTCCGTCGGAGATAGGGTGGGAGTCGAGGGGTACGGTGTCGCCTTCATCGTTGTTTCCGCCTAGACAGCCCGTCACACCGACCGCACCCGCGGCGGCGACCGAAGCCATAAATCTACGTCTGTCCATGCGGAGATTACCCCGCGCCCACGGATATACCTGATGCGGGCGTGTTACACCGAAGCAATCTCTACGAAGTTCTTGAAGATACGGTCTCCGCCTTCGGTATGAGACACCTCCGGATGCCACTGGACGCCGTAGACGGGACGTGTCTCGTGACGCATCGCCTCGACCTCGCAGACGTCGCTCCGCGCGGTTCGGACGAAGCCGTCGGGAACCTCCTTTACCTCGTCGGCGTGCGACGCCCAGACCGAAACCGTCTCACCCAGACCCGCGAGCACACCCGAGTCGTCGAGTATCTCTACCTCAACGTCTGCGTATCCGCCGTACTCGCCAGCCTCTACACGCCCGCCGAAACGATCCGCGACTATCTGGTGACCGAGACAGATTCCAAGCACCGGCACGTCCCTTTCGAGGTACTCGGCGCTGTTCCCCGCCTCGTCACGCGACGGACCGCCGCTGAGGACGACGCCGTCGGCGTCGGCGAGAACGTCGTCGACGGGCGCCTCGTTGTCGACGACCTCGCATTCGACACCGAGTTCGCGGAGCGCGCGCCCTTCGAGATGCGTAAACTGCCCTCCGTTGTCGATTACGGCTATCACGGTCACCCTTCGCGCGGAACGCACAAAAACGCGCGGGTTTCCGACGGACTAAGATATATATGTCCGCGCTCCGACCTTCGTCCATGCCTTGGTTCCCGACGGTCGAATGGTACGACGAGTACCGCGAGGTTCTGAACAACAACCCGCGTTTCCGCAACCTCATACGTGACTGGGGCGAGGGGTTCAACGGCTCATTCGTTTTCGAGGTACGTAACATACCTGTCGATGACCACACGCTCGACGACATCCCCGACGAGATGCTCGGCGTCGACAGGATGCCCGACGAGATCTGGGACGACCTACCCGAAGCCCTCGAAACCGAGATAAAACGTGAGGGCATCGACAAGCCCGTCTACAGGTCGTTCAGCCTCCTCGACGAGAGCGTCCGCGATGCCCTCTCGGATGAGATTCGCGCGCTCCTCGAAGAGTCGGAGGAGCTTTTCGACGCCGACCCGACGTACGTCGAGGCTGTCGACGAGATCTCCGAAGAGCTACGTGACTTCCTACCGCCGCATCTCGACAGCCTTGTTCATCAGCTCGAAAGCTTCGTCACCGACGACCACGGTGCGTACGCCTACCTCGATATCGACGACGGTGAGGTTTCTGAGGCGCGCGCTCTCGAACCCGACGAGGTTGAGAATATAGACGCGGGGTTCCATCTCTACGGAGACTACGACGACTGGGAGTACTTTATGAAGAGTGACGAAACCGTCATAGGCGTCGTCATGGACGAGGTTCTGAAGCCGGAGGGTCAGATGCTGACGCTTATGGAGTACGCCGACGCACTAAACGAGATGGGCGAGACGCGCCACGACGTAGAGACGCGTTACATATTCGATGTCGGCGAGACGGATACCGACGCCGAGGAAAAGGCGACGCCTTAGCTGTCGGCGTCGTCGACGACCTTACCGCCCTCTGTCTTCGCGCCGCTCTTCTCTACGTTGTACTCCATCTTCTCTACGAACTCCTCGCGCATGTCGATACCGCAGATACGTGCCATACCGAAGGCTACGATCGCAACGTCTGCGAGTTCCTCGCCCACGGCGTCCTCCTTGTCCTTGTTGACCGCCTCGGCGAGTTCGCCTAACTCTTCGGTAAGCATGGAGATCCAGAGGAGTTCGTCCTCCTTCGTACCCTCGTGGTCTATACCCGCGGCGTCGTGGAACTCGCGCGTAAGCCGTTTGTACAGATCGTCCGTATCCTCTTCCATGCCGAACCCGTGTCGGGGCGACGGTTAAACCTAACGCGCTATCTTCAGACCGATGAGCGTCGTCTCGAACAACGTCACCATCGTCAGCGCCACCATCAGACCCGCAAAGCCCGTCGGGTCGAGCGAACCCGCGAGGAGCGCGGCGGCGGTTATGCATCCTCCCCAGACGTAGAGGCGTTTGTCCTCGAACCAACGTACGGAGGCTACACCCATCTTGACGCCGAACGTCATCAGAAGCGGTATCTGGAAGACGATACCGAAGGCGAGAGCGACGAGAAGTATTATGTTGAAAGTCTCGCTTAGACCCAGACCCGCAGTAGCGACGCCCTCGGAGTAGAAGATGAAGTAACGGAAAAGCAGGGGTAACGCGAAGAAGTACGCGAAAGCGAGACCCAGCGCCGTGAGTATCAGCGACGCGGGAACGACGGAGATGAAGTACCGGCGCTCGTTCGGGTACAGACCCGGCTTCATGAACTCGAACGTCTCGTAGACCAGAACCGGTGTAGCGACCGCCAGACCCGCAACCGCGCTTAGCTTCAGACGCGTCAGGATCTCACCGAAAGGCTGGTAGACATGCGGGTCGGATTCGACGAAGTTGTACCATATCGTCTGTAGCAGACCCTCTGACATGACAAAGACGACAGCCATTACGACCGTCGAGGCTATTACAACCACCATGACGCGGCGCACGAGTTCCTCTATATGCGCCGTCAGCGGCATCTCTTCGTCTGTCTGAATCGACACACCGGCGGTATGCCCGCTCGGCGCATAAAGCCTGTGTTGGGCGCGCGTAAGCGGAAAGGTTGATACGCGATGCCGACCAACCACCGACGATGACCGATACCGGCGGCTTCGTGCGCGGAGCCTACGACATACTCGACGCGGCGCGCGAGAACCTCGTGACGGTTCTCGTGTCGTTCCTTCTCGGTCTCGTATCAACCGTTCTTTTCTTACGCCTTTATCTCTTCGACAAGATACAGGAACAGACGCTTGCACGCGCCGCGGCGCAGGGGTACGACGTTGAAACCTCGTTCGTCAACCCGTTTGAGGTGATACTCCTACAGGCGAAGATAGGCGTCATCGCGGGGGTTCTGGTCGTCGTTCCTGTCGCCGTCTACCTCGCGCGTGGCTCGTTGAAGAGACGCGGCGTATGGTTTCCGTCGTCGTCACGTCCCCGTGTCGCGGGCTTCCTGATCGGCGTCGCCGGTCTTTTCGCCGTCGGCGTCGCGTACGCCTACGTCGTCATGATCCCGTACATAATGAGGTTCGTAGCCGCCATCGCCGTACGTGCGGGTGTACGTCCCTTCTTCCGTATATCGAGCTTTATCGACTTCGTCCTCGTCTACTCGGTTATCTTCGGCGTCGCGGCACAGCTACCTCTCCTCATGGTCTTTACCGTACGTTCGGGCGTCGTCTCTTACAGCTTCTACCGCGACAAATGGAGGCATTTCGTACTCGTCGCCGCCGTCATCTCCGCTCTCGTAACCTCACCCGATCCTATGACACAGGTCGTCGTCCTCGGTCCCCTCGTAGCCGTCTACTTCCTCGGTCTCGGTGCCGTCCGTGTCTTCGCGAGTGAGAACCTCGACGAGGAGACGGCTATAGCGGTCGATGAGACAGCCGAAGCCGACCAAGACCAAGGCGGTCGCCCTTCGAACGCAACCGCCGAGGGTGCGAAGGCGGCGACGCGATCCGCGGCGGAGGCGGGTGTCGACGCCGTTATGGATCGCGGTGCTATCGACGTTGCGGGCGCGGTTTTCAAGGACATGCGTTCCCATTCGAAGAAGCTCGGAGGTGTCTTCCTCGTCGTCGCGTCCGTCTCCTTCTACTGGCTCATCTACCACGGTGTCGACGCCATACGCCGGCAGACGGTCTCTCAGATGCCTCCCGAACTCGCCTCACAGGTCGAGACCGTACAGCTTGAGATATTCGAGTTCGTCTTCCTCGTCGTCAAGTACAGCGCGCTCGCGGGTGCGGTTGCGACGGTTCCGTTCGTCGTCTACTACTCGCGCGAAACCCTCATCTCCGAGAACGTCATAGGCGGCGACGGCTCACCCCTCTACTACGTCTCACGCGCCGCGGTCGTCGTCTCACTCTTCCTCGCCGGCGCGGCGTACGCCTACTACGGCACCATACCCGTGCTCGTCAGCGTACTGTCCAACTCGATCGTGGAGAGCGGAATGGAGGCGACTTTCACCGTCGGCGAGTTCATCGACTTCGTCTTCATAGTCACCGTACTCGTCGGCGTCATGGCTGAGATGCCCGCGGCGATGTACTTCCTCATCTCGTCGAAGCTCGTACGTTACGAGACGCTCAAGTCCAAGTGGAAGCACTTTACGGTCGTCGTCTTCGTCGTCGGCGCTCTCGTAACCTCGCCCGATCCGTTTACGATGATAGTCGTCGCGACGCCGCTTTCGGGCTTCTACCTCGTGTCGCTCGTCGTCACACGTGTCCTGTGCCACGGTACCATAAAGAAGGTGCGTGACGAGCGCAGTCAGCTAGGGCTGGCGGGCGAGAGCAACTGAGCGCGCGTCGGCGACACGGTTATGTTCCGTGCGTCCGACTCTGGGACATGGTCGAACACGTACTCGTACCTGTCGACGGCTCTCCGGGGTCGAAGAAGGCTTTCGAATGGGCGCTCGACGAGTTCGACGCGCAACGCGTCACGGTTCTCCATGTCGTCCATCCCTCGGACACGAGCCGGGACGAAGGCGAGACTGTCGATGTTGCGAAGGTGCTGATGAGCGGGGCGGTTGATGTTCTCGACGGCTTCGACGCCGAACGCGAGGGCGTCGGTATAGAAAGAAAGCTCACCGTCGGTAGAAACGAAGGCGACGCTATCGTGCGTTACGTCAAGGACAGCGATGCCGATACCGTTGTCATGGGAAGCCACGGACGTACCGGCGTTTCGCGCGTCGTACTCGGAAGCGTAGCCGAGAACGTCGTACGCAGGTCGCCCGTTCCGGTCGTCGTCGTACGTTAGGCTCCTGAGATACGTCTGTAGACGGAGCGCGCGCGGTCACCGACGCCTTCGGCTACCCATGTGGCATCGTCCCTGACATCCCTCAGAAGCTCGCCGCGTACGCTTTCGCCCGCGTCGTCCTCGCCGAGAAAACCGGCGACGCCTTCCCACGTCTCGTCGTTGTAGAACATCGTGACGTGTCCCGTCAGGAAGTCAGCGCGTCTCACACAGTTTCCCGTTCCTCCTGTTAGCTCCGACAGACAGCCGTCGGCTATCTCCGAAACGCTCCTTCCGACACGGACGTTGGTGTCGCCCTCGCGCGTCTCTGGAAGCCTTGCGTTCTTACGCGGTATGACGAGAGGGTCGTTGAGCGTGTAGACGGCGCAGTAGTCGACACCGTCGGCGAGACCCGGGTCGTTGAGCGTCCGTAGGAACTGGCTTCCCGGCGACAGGTCGCGCGCGCCCTTGCTACCGAGCACGGGGATACCGAACGGTACACCTACCAACGTACCCTGATGCGGGGAGCCAAACGTGAGTATACTGTCGACCTGTTCCTCGTACCCGAGCTTTTCGACGAAGTACCGCGCCACCATACCGCCCATAGAGTGACCTACGACGACTATCTCAGCCCCCTCGTACTCCTGTTCGAGCGTGTCGTACATATCCTGTACACGTACCTCGACCTTCTCAGCGTACTTGCGCGGCGAGTCGACGGTACGCGCCAGACCGTCGAAGTTCACCTCGATGATGTCGTAGCCCCAGTACTCGAACTTCTCACGTACGGGTCTCCACCACGGCGTAAAGTAGTCGTCGGCGAATCCGTGGGCGACGAACGCGACTTTCTTAGCCATCCGTTCCCCGTAGTACCGACGGGAAGTAAAGTCTTACCGCGACCGTCGCCGCCAGATTCATACGGTACCCGACGAACCGTACCGTATGCGTCTACGAGACCTACGTAACGCCGACCTCGACGACCTAAACGTACTGTACGAAGACGCCGATCTTCCCGAAGAGACGCCCGAAGGCGGTATGCGGGGTGCCGTACTCGCCGGACGCGGACCCGCACGTACCCCTCTCTGGAAGCGCACGGTGAGGTACGCGCCTTGGTCGGGTATGCGCCTCGGAGATACGGCGGGTGCGCCCGACGAGGACGGCATAAACCGTCTCGGCTACGGATCTCTGACGTTCGAGAGGTACGGCTTTGAGTCGTACGTCGAGAGCGACAGGGACGACGGCGCGCTCGTACTCGACTACGACGTACGCGAGAACCCGTACGCGCTCCGTCGTCTCAAGGAACGCGTCCGGCGCGTCGACGGTCTCTACCTCGGTAAGGCGTACCTACGTGTCGGCGGTACGGAGGTCTTCCTCCATTACTACGCGATGGAACCCGCCGAGCGCGAGATACCGATAAGGGGCTAACACCCGACATACCCGCGAGCAGTTCGCCTATGATATTATCGACCGGTATAATTATTTATATTGATGAAGTCCGTACTATTCGATATGAAATCGCCGCACCGGTTCGCGCTGGCGGCAGGCTTGGTCGCAGTCTCGGGTGCCGTAAGCGTCCTTGTTGCGCCGGAACTACCCGAACGGATGGTGACTCATTGGAACGCTACGGGCGAACCGGACGGCACGATGCCGAAGTCGGTTGCACTCGCTCTCTTTCCCACGCTGACGGCTCTCCTCCTCGGTATGTTCGCCGTCATTCCTCGCATTGATCCGCTTAGCGAGAACATCGACGAGTTCCGCCCGCTCTACGACCGGTTCGTCGTTGGCTTCACGGCGTTCATGACGATACTCCACGTGGGAATCGTCGCGTTCAACCTCGGCTACGAGTTCGACTTCATACAGTTGGTGCTGGTTGCTGTGGTCAGCCTCTTCTATTTTGTCGGTGTCCTCCTCAACCATGCGGAACGCAACTGGTTCGTCGGCATCCGGACGCCGTGGACGATGAGTAGTACCGAGGTCTGGGAGCGGACTCACGATCTCGGTGCGAAACTCTTCAAACTCACTGCGGCTGTAGCACTGGTGGGGTTGCTCTTTGAGGGGTACGCGATCTACTTCATAATCGTTCCGGCGCTTCTGACGGCCGGCATCACGTTTGTCTACTCGTACGTTCTATACGAGCGCCTTGAGAACGAGCCGGGTGGCGTGTAGCCGGGTAGTTTCAACAGAGGTATCGCATTCGTCCCCCGTGTTCCCTGCCACCGACGCGCATCGGCTTCCACGACCCTGAGTAACGCCCGCCGCCGCGCGTCCGGTTCGTCCATCGAGTCACGGACGCTTCGTCAGGGACTGTCGGAACACCCGGTTCACGTACACGTTCTCCGGATCGTACCCCAGAGTCTGACGGACGAGCCCGTCGAAGACACGCGTACACGGCAAGGGCGTCGTAACCGACATCATCCGTCTGCCATCCTCTACGTCACGCCTCTACTTCAACGTGCAAACCTGAGAAGCTAAGAGATCTGTTCCTCAACCACAGCATCGACCTCGTCGACGAACTCCTTGACGGAGCCTTCGGGTATCGTCGCGCCCGCGGCTATGTCGTGACCGCCGCCGTCGCCCCCGACCGCCGACGAGCATTCGCTCATAACCTCTGCGAGGTTGAGTCCGCGACGTACGAGCGACTTGGTGGCGCGCGACGAAACCTTCTTTTCGCCGTCCTCCTCGACATCGGCGAAGGCTATGACGGGCTTCCCTCTGTTGACACACGACTTCGAGTAGCTCATACCTGCGATGATACCGACGATCGTATCCTGTATCTCGTCGCCCGCGTCGAAGTACTGGACGTTGTCCATCTCCGTCACCCCGTTATCGCCGACGTACTCGACGCCGTTACGCAGGTTGCGTCTGTGCCCACGGAGTAGCTCGCGCGCCTCGGCGAGCGCCTCATCCCTGTCGCCCTTGCAGACGGAGAAGCCGACATCGGCGCGGTCGTACCGCGCCGTCGAGTTGAGGAGTGTCGAGAACTCGCTTGCGTCACGTAACTCCGTACCCGGTTTCTCTTCGAGCAACGTGTACGTCTCGCCGACGAGTTCCTCTATCTCCGACGAGTCGACGCCGTTCTCGACGCATTTACTGAACAGCGCGTTCGTCAGGAGCCGGCGTTCGTCCTCCGAGAGATCGACCCACCGACGCCAGTTGCCGTCCTCCTTCGCCTCAACACCCGCCTCTTCGAGTAGCTCCTTCGCACCCGCCGAGTTCTTCGACACACCGGGTATGAAGACGTCTGTCGAGTATTCGAGTAGCTTCGGGAGCGCGCGCGTCTGCCTGCCGAAAAGGAGCAGATCCTGCTTGGCTTCGAGGACGCCCGCCTCGACACCTTCACGTACGACGACCTTGTTCGCGCCGCTCAGACCGCCGCCTTGGTTCTGCATGTCGCCGACAGCGCCTACGACGGCGAGCGCCGCTAGGTCGCGGTTGTTGCCGTCTTCTCCCTCAAGCGCCCTGCCGAGGACGTACGCCGTACCTGCGCCCGACAGTTCGGACGAGCCGTCTATGTCGAAAAGAAGAGGGTTGAGATGGTACTCCGCCTCGGCGTCGGTTGCCGGCTGGTGGTGATCCGCCACCACGGGCGTGAAGTTGCGCGTCAGTACCTCGTCGAGTATACCGCTTCCGAAGTCGGTGAAAAGAACGGCGTCGTGACCCGCTTCCTCTATACCGTCGAGGTCTTCGTCGTCCAACTGCTTCGAGAAACGCGTCTCGTGCTCTACCCCGGCACGGTCGAGCGCTGTCGAAGCCACGCCTGCGCTCGTCAGACCGTCGGCGTCGATATGCGATATGAGGAGGAGGTCGTCGGCGTCGCGCAGGAAGCCGGCGCAGTCGTGTGCGCGTTCGAGAAAGCCGTCGTCGAGTTCTTCCATACGTTGGGATACGTCGCGTCCACAAAAAAGACCGCGGTTAGCCCTCGTCCCTGTCGACGAACCCGAAACGTGCGCCGCCGGCGTCGGCGTCGGTGACGTTCACCGACCAGCGGTGAACCTCTGCGGTACGGCGTACCGTGGACAGACCGAATCCCCCGCCTCCCTCCTTGGTGCTGTATCCGCCTTCAAAGACCTGTTCACGGTCTTCGGACGGTATGCCGGCTCCGTCGTCCTCGACGTAGAAGACGCAGTCCTCGTCCGTACCTATCTTGATATCCGCCCCGTCGGTATGCTCGACGGCGTTCCTGAAAAGGTTCTCCAAGACGGTTCTGAGCCTGTCCCTGTCACCCCGGAGTTCTACCTCGGTTTCGACATCGACAGCTTCCTCGGACACGGGCACCCCATCGACGGCTTCCTCTACGACCTCGGACAGACGTAGACGTTCGGGTTCGTAGACCTCGTCGCCTTGACGCGTGAAAGACAGAACCTCGTTTATGAGGCGTTCCATCCTCCCATGGGCGTTCTCGACCTTACCGAACCTCTCTTCAGCCTCCTCCGCTTCCCCATCCCGCGCAAGATCTAACTGCCCCTGAGCGACGTTAAGCGGGTTACGCAGGTCGTGCGATACGATGCTTGCGAACTCGTCGAGACTTCTGTTTCTGTCGCGCAGAAGACGGTTGGTGCGTTCGAGTTCGTCAGCCTTCCGAACCAGAGCCGTGTAGTAGTAGCCTGTTGCGGTGCCGAAAGACGCCGTGAGCGAGACGCTACTTATCGTAAAATGGAAAGCCTGTTCGGGAAAGACACCGCCGAGAAGCAAGACGTACCACTGGTTGATAGCCACCCCCATCGTCGCCGAGACGACAGCCCATAGGGCGACGGAGGCGACGAACTCCGGGTCGCGTCTACGTCCTATACCCACACCTGCCCCTGCGACGAGGAGTGCGAGCGCGAGCGGCGCGCTCGTGTTGACGATCGTCGAGATCGCCGTTTCGGGCGATACCAGACTGTAGACAACGACGACAGCCACCGTACCGAGACCTACGGCTGTAAGCGACCATCTCTTTATGAGACGGACCATGACAAGCAAAAACGGATGCCCTACTTATCACTCTTTGGTGTAACGGGGTGTTTTTACACCTCGCTCGCAAAGAAACACCGATGACAGGTCACGAAGTCGTGGTCGTCGGTGGCGGCTGTGTGGGCGTATCGACCGCGCGTCATCTCGCACGACGCGGCGTCGACGTAGCCGTCGTTGAGAAGGAGTACGCCCTCGCTCAGCACCAGAGCGGTAGGAACTCAGGCGTTCTCCATCCCGGCTTCAACTACGAACCCGGTACGCTCAAGGCTCGTTTCGCAGTCGAGGGTACACGCCGTATGAAGACGTACTGCGCCGAACGTGGCGTCCCAGTCGACGAATGCGGTGTTCTCGTCGTCGCTCAGAACGACGACGAGACGGATCGTCTATATGACCTGAAGGAACAGGCGGACGAGAACGGCGCGGAGGCACGTATCGTCGACGGCGACTTCCTCAAGGAGCGCGAACCACACGCCGAAGGGGTCGCGGCTCTCCACGCACCCGGAGCGGCTTCGGTCGACTCGCGCAAGTACGTCCATGCCCTCGCGGGCGACGCCGAGGCGGATGGCGCGGGTTTCTACATGGGACACGAGGTAAGTGACGCGACGCGCGACGGTGACGGATGGCGCGTCCGTACCGACAAGGGCGAACTCGATGCCGAGTACGTCGTAAACGCCGCGGGGCTTTACGCCGATACGCTCGCGCGTAAGATGGGCGCGCCAACCAAACACCGCGTGGTGCCGTTCCGTGGCGAGTACTACGAACTCGAACCCGACGCCACAGACCTGTGTAGGACGATGATATACCCCACACCCGACCCCGAACTACCTTTCCTCGGCGTCCATTACACGCGCAGAACCGACGGAAAGGTCATCGTCGGACCCAACGCCGTTCTCGCATTCGGGCGCGAGGCGTACACCAACCGCTCCGTCTCGTTCCGCGAACTTTTCGGGACACTGTCCTACACCGGATTCTGGCGTCTAATCTCGTCGCGCAAGATGCTCGGTGTCGCGTGGGACGAGCTAAACAAGTCGTACCGCAAGAGCCGTTTCGTCAAAGCCGCGCAACGTCTCGTCCCCGAAGCGACCGCCGATGACTTCGCACGGTCGTACGCAGGTGTCCGCGCCCAGCTCGTCTCACCCGACGGCGAACTCGTCAAACAGCCTCTCGTGGAGCACGCCGAGGCGTCGACGCACGTCCTCAACGCCGTCTCACCCGGTCTGACGTGCTCGCTTCCGTTCGGAGAGCATCTCGCCAACGAGGCTGAGGAACGACTGTAACTGTTTTGTACCACGAGCGCGACGCCTACCGTATGCCCCAAGAAGACTTCGACGGCTACGGCGGTAGACATGTCCCCGACGAACTCGAAGAGGCTCTCGAAAGGCTCGCAGAGGCTTTTGACGCACACAAGGACAGCGATGCGTTCCGCGAGAGGTACGAGTGCGCTCCTACGTGACTACGCCGGACGCCCGACGCCTCTCTACCACGCAGAGACGCTCTCGGATCGGTACGGCGCTGAGATATACCTCAAACGCGAGGATCTCCTGCATGGGGGCGCTCATAAGATAAACAACGCTCTCGGTCAGGCGCTCCTCGCCGACGAAGCCGGAAAGACACGTCTGATCGCCGAGACGGGCGCGGGACAGCACGGAACCGCGACGGCGATGGTCGGTGCTCTCCTCGGTCTCGATACGGAGATATACATGGGCGCGAAGGACATCGAGCGCCAGCGTATGAACGTCTTCCGTATGCGTCTCATGGGCGCGGAGGTGAACGAGGTGACGCGCGGGGGCGCAGGTCTTTCCGACTCCGTCGACACCGTCGTCAGAACGCCGTCCGCGTTCTGACTGTCCATCAGACGTAGTCTGATGACAGCTCTCGAAGACCTCGTTGAGAACGTCGAGGACACACACTACCTCGTCGGTAGTGTGGTGGGTCCCGACCCTTTCCCGCGTATGGTGCGTGAGTTCCAGAGCGTAATCGGCGACGAGGCGCGCGAACAGATGCTCCAAAAGACGGGTGCGCTCCCGGACGCCTGCGTCGCCTGCGTAGGCGGAGGCTCGAACGCCATGGGACTGTTCGACGCCTTCCGCGACGACAACGACGTGGCTTTCTACGGTGCGGAGGGCGGCGGCAAGGGCGCGGACAGCGGCGAACACGCCGCGCCCCTCACGGCGGGCGAGGACGGCGTTCTCCATGGTATGAAGACGCGCGTTATCGACGACGGTACCGATGTACATTCGGTCAGCGCGGGTCTCGACTACCCCGGTGTCGGACCCGAACACGCTATGTTCCGCGAGACGGGGCGCGCCGAGTACCGCGCCGTGACCGACGACGAGGCGTTGGAGGCGTTCCGCGATCTGTCGCGCGCCGAGGGGATCATACCCGCGCTTGAAACCGCACACGGTCTGGCGCTCGCTAAGAGCGTCGCCGACGACCACGGTACGTTACTCGTCAGCCTGTCGGGACGCGGCGACAAGGATATGGCGACCGCGGCGGAGAGGTTCGACCTGAGTTAAGATGCGAAGCTCTTATCGGGTGGGGACAAGTACGTGTACGTGTATGGCGACAAAGAACATCACTGTAGCCGAGGACGCCTACGAACTACTCAAGGCGCACAAACGCGACGACGAGAGCTTCAGCGACACTATCCGCCGTCTCACGGAGGGTGCCGACGTGATGGAGTACGCGGGTTCGTGTTCCGGTCTCGCAGAGACCGCCGAGGCGGCGCGCTCAGAACTCGAAGACGACCTTGAGGAAAAGGGGAATGAACTGTTTGGACAGTAGCTTCGTAATCGACTTCCTCGACCCGGATGGCGAACACCACGCCGAGGCGAAGGAATGGATGCGGCGACACGCGGACGAACCTCTCGTGGTGCCGTACATCTGCGCCTTCGAGGTTCTTCGTGGCGCGGTTCGCGGCGATAGCTACGAGAAGGTCGAGTCTTTCCTACGTAACCGGAGCGTCGACGTGCCGCACTCAGGTCTTTCGAACGCCGTCGACGCCGCCGGGTTCGACTCGCGCCTTCACGACGACGGTTCGCCCCTGTCCGCCCGCGATACGCTCGTCGCTTCCCACGCGTGGACGAAGGGATACACCCTCGTAACGCGCGACCGCGACTTCGAAGACGCTCCTGTAGAAACCGAGTTCTACGTCTAAAGCCTCACCTCTCGTACGTCGCTTCGAGATGCGCCGTCGCCACCGTCGAACCGTCGAGCGCCGCCCCGAGTTCGTCGCGCCCCGCGCCCGGTTCGAGGTCGAGTTCGTCCTCAACGGCATGGACGACGAACCTGTACGTATGCTTCCCGTCGCCCTCCGGCGGACAGGGAGCCGTGTAACCCATCTCGCCGGCGTCGTTGGTTCCTTGACGCGCCCCGCCGAGCGCCCCCACGGTCGGTTCGGGGCGTACGCCTCCGGGTATGTTCCCCACCTCGGCGGCTACGAACGCGACGAAAGAACGTTTCGTTGTACGCATACGGGAAGACAGACGCGCTCGTACAAAAAACGAAGGGTTGCGTCTACCTACAGACCGACGTCGAGGGCGCGTTCGACGACGCCCTCGCCGTACATCTCTGCGAGTGCGTCGTGCTGATCGGGACGGTTGCTGTAGACATCCTTGAACAGCTTGACGGGCGTCATCATCGCCTGATACGTCGCTTCGTCCCACATACGGTCGCTCTGTATATCGATCTCGACGCCGTCTATACGGACGGTTGCGGAGCGCGACATCGCTATAGCGCCCTTTCCGGCTTCCTTGGCTGACTCGAACTCCTCCATCGAGTCGACGATATCGTCCATACTGGGGACGTACGCAGTAAGGTCGACGAGTTCCTCGCGTAGCTCGTCCTCGTCGAGAACGAGTTCGTCGCCGCCGACCTCAAGCTCGTACGTCTCGCCCTCCTTTTCGAGATCGATACGTTCGCCGTTGTAGACCTGCGCGTCGCCTTCGTCGTCGAGTTCGACCGTCCGTCCGTCCGCCTCTACGGTCCAGTAGCCTTCCTGCGGCGGAAGGGGCGTCTTGTTTGCGACCTCGACCTGTCCGGGCGTGAGCGACCAGATGCCGAGCATACCCATCGCGGCGTTCGCCGTGATACGATCCTTGTAGCCCTCTACGTCACGTATGTCGTCGAACGGACCGTCGACAGAAATAAGCCCCGCGGCGCTCGCACCCCGCGACGTGTTGTGCCTGAGTTCCTTCCACTCGGGGAGACCGCCCGTCGGCGTAATCGCGCGCATGTCCTTCGTGTAGTCGACCTCGCCGTCGACGAGGAGGAACAGACGTTCGAGGTTGTTCGTCGGCTTCCCCATCTCGTCGCGGAGTTCGCCCATCGCCAGTTCCGCCTGTCCGCTCTCGATAATGACCGACATCTTGAGCGAACCTTCCTCAAGACCGTACTCGTTCTCGACGATGGTTATGAACTCGTCTGCCTTCTTCCAGTCGTCGATGTCGCCTACCTCCGGGATGACGAAGCCGTCGATGTCGTCGACAGCTCCCTTTTCAGGGTCGGCGATTTCGAGCATGTGCTGAAGACCTTTGTAACGCGTACTCGGGTCGTCGCGGTGCCAGACGACGCGCGGATGTATCTCTCCGGGGAACCCCGCGCCGTCATCGGCGACGACCTCAGCGATGTTCTCCGCGCCCTCGTCGCGCATGTTCGGCGCGGTCGCGTCCTCGTTGTCGGGCACCCAGACGTCGGGAGCCTGCATCCCTCTCAGCTGTATTGCCTTTCTTAGCTTCTTCGCCGAGTCGTCGACGCCTTGCTCTGCGGTCGGCGTCGTAAAGAACGTTCGGACGAACTCGCGTCCGTGTATGCGTGGTTCCGGCATACCCAAACCGTTGTCGACGCCGGGTATATTCCTTTTGTATTGGCTCCGTACCCCCGCCGGACGCCGTACACGCCCAATCCTTCCGGTACGCTGTTCTTACGTCGGTCGTCGAAAACAGGCGGGAGTTTTATTTATCGTCATCTTCTATCCCATCCTACTCATATGTCAAAGATAAGGGTGGTTCTGCGTCTCATACAGGCGACCCGTGTCCTCACGCCGTTGATGATAACCCATATACGTGACAGACGGAGGTTCCTTCTGTTCGGAGGCAGACGCGAGCTTAGCTACGAACAGCGGAAGGCGCGCGCCGAGAGGATGGCGGACGCCTTCGAGGAACTCGGTACGACGTACATTAAGCTGGCGCAGTTCATGACGACGCGTCCCGACCTCGTACCGCCTCTGTACGTCCGTGCGATGGAACGTCTACAGGACGAGGTTCCTCCTGAGGACTACGAAAAGGTCGAGGCGCTCCTTGAGGAGGAACTCGGAAGACCGACTGACGAGGTATTCGAGTACTTCAACGAGGAGGCGGTGTCAGGTGCGTCGATCGCGCAGGTGCATTTCGCGGGTATCGACGGCGAGGATGTTGCGGTCAAGGTACGGCGTCCGGGTCTCGAAAAGGTGGTTCAGGCGGATCTCGCCGTACTGAGCTTCTTCCTACCCCTCGCGCGCCGTTTCCTCCTGTACATGGGTCAGGAGTCGCACGCAGAGTCGGCGGAGGGGATAGCGAAGGAGCTTAAGAAGACGATACAGGAGGAGATGGACTTCGGGCGCGAGGCGCAGATAATGACGGAGATACGCGAGAACATCGAACGCGACAACCTCGACGACCGCGTGATCATACCGTACGTCTTCCACGAGTACTCGACGGAGAAGGTCATTGTGATGAGGTACGAGGAAGGCATCGCCGTCAAGCACGACGAGAAGCTCAAACGTGAGGGACACGACCCAGAGGAGATCGTCGACGCCATCGCCGACGCGTACCTGCATATGGCGTTCAGGCACGATGTCTTCCACGCCGACCCCCATCAGGGCAACCTTGCCGTCGCGCCTGACGGACGCGCGATCATCTACGACTACGGTATAGCCCAACGTCCGCCGGAGGATATACAGGAGAACTGGAAGGAGATGTTCATAGGCGTCGGTATGCACGACCCCGGTCAGGTTGTCGACTCTTTACAGGAGATGGGCGCGGTCGACCAGGACGTTGACCGCGAGACGTTGCTTGAAGTCGCCAACGTCATGATAATGGATATATCGGGTCAGGGACTCGACGACGCCGACATAGAACGTATAGAGGCGAAGGTTGACGAGACGCTCTACGACTATCCTATGAAGTTCCCGCAGGAGATCATACTGGGGATGCGCGCGACGTTCGGCGTCGAAGGACTCTGCGCCGACCTCGCGCCCGACTACGACTTTAGTCAGAAGCTACACGACTTCTTCCTCGAAGATCTCGACGAGAATCAGGTTCCGGCGCTCTCACACGTCGGCGAGGGTCCACAGTACAGGTGGCTCGACGAGGCTGACAGGTTCCTCGGTAGCATACGTACATCCTTGCCCATACCCTACCTCGACAGCGACCGTCCCGTGACGGCGTTCATACTCGACAACGCGAGGTTCCTACGTGTCGATCTGATGGACAGAGCCGGAGCCGTCCAGAACGGGCACACGGACGACGAAAACGTGGCGGTCGATATAGGTACCGACGACATCAAGCAGGAGGTTCGTGACGAGATGAAAAAGAGCGGCAAACGTAACTTCCTCACAGTCCTCGGCGGTACGTTCGCTCTCAGCGCCGCCGTCCTGTACACGGGCGGTTCCGGACTCGCCCCGTACTCGTTCGGTCTCGGTGCGCTCCTGTTCCTTCTCGCGTGGAGGACGTTCAAGGAGCGCGACACGGGCGTCATGGGTCCCAAGTACGTCGCCACGCGCCACCGTATGGAGCAGTGGGACGACCCTGAGGAGGAAGCAGAGAAAGAAGCTGGCAACGCCGGTATAGACGAAACTACTGTCTCTGAGACGAACGGTGAACTCGGCACCAAAGACGACGGTTTCCAGAGGTATGACAAAGAGAACGCGAAAGAAGCCCCCATCAGATAACTGACCAGCATGATCTGTGCCTTAGATTCAAGTGTTTGGAGGGATATAACCTCATACATGTGCACTAAAGCCGGCTTACTGTTCCTAAGGAGGCGCTCAGATTGAGGTCTGAGATACAGACTGTCCTAAGAGACACCCCTGTCGTATGCATGGAGATTTCGGTGGAGGAAAGGCTAAAAATGTGCGATGCCCTTTGGTCTGACAAGGACTCCGGAGAAGAACCGAGCTCATATGAATGGCTTTCGGAACCGGACGAAGTCAGAGACAAGATTCTTGAGAAGGTTAGACCGACCGAAGATGCAGGTAGCATACGTCTTGAACTTGAAAACAGAGAACTTGCCCTGCTCAGAGATGTTCTCCGGAAGTCGGGCTACAGGAGGGTTCGGGAAGAGATAATTAAGATTGCCAGACCCATCGAAGACATGAGCGGACAGACTCAGATCGATGCCTCTGTCAGAAAGGATGTCCTAGAAAACAAAGGCGGTGCATGCGTTGGGTGTGGGATGACAAAGCGAGAACACATAGACAAACATGACTGCCGTCTCCTACTTTATCATGTCGTTGACTACTGTAGATTCAATAGACAAGAAGATGCCAATCGGCTCGATAATCTGATCCCTCTTTGCAGGGACTGCAACGAAGCGATAGAAGGAACTGAAAAAGAAGACTCTAAAAAAGGGGAGAATAACCACGAATCCGAAAATAAAGGAACGGCAGACAGATTACTTGCCAGGCGTTTCAACGGCTCTTGACATCCTCACCCGCCTAAAGTCGGATGAATCCCACGTTGGGAATTTAAGATTTCCAACCGACACAACCTTATCAGGTGTTTCCACCGTTCGCGGTTATATCGGTTCGTGGCAGTGCCAAACAGCCGTTACTCCTACCTTCCGTAAGAAGATTCGGAGTTATCTTTTTCACCGTGCTTGATGGGAGTTTTACAGTACACCTTTCAGGATGCACCTTCACAACCTCTTTCGGATACTGCCTCGTTACTTCGGGCGGACAAGCCGCTTCCGTAGGTCAGTTGACCTAACTACAACTAAATTCCTGACTGTATTAACACTAACGGTTAGTTGAATCGTTCGACGGATTCATCACCCGTTCAGAAATCGAAGGTTTCTGAGTAAGCAAATCTCTGATTTGGATACACCTAAAGGCGGGTGTATTCTCTTGTACTATCTATAAATAACTATCAAAACCGCTCACAAATAAACGACGACTGACGAGGGCTACAGTATATACGAAGGCGGCTAGTGTAACGGTAACTACCATTGATAATTTTTGGATAACGTGGTCATTGTGCTTGTCGTGATATAGACATACCTCGGTTAGGGCTACCGGGTTCTCGCGAACTTGTCGAACGCGATCCTCCGTTACTTTCTTGTTTATCTCCAGTTCTTTCGGCAGCTCCGCCTCAAGACGTTCTGTTCCTGCGCGAGTATCGGCTCAGAAATGAACCGCAGAACGAAGGAAGTCAGCTACGTTAGTGTCCGTCTTCGCCGCCGAAGCCTTCGGACTCCTCGATACGTTCCTTCGCCGCGGGGTCGAACTCCGTCTCTATCTCCTGGTAACGGTCGGTGTTCGAAAGCTCGTGGTGGCTCTCGGTCGGATGTCCAATGTAGTCCTCTTCGAGGTCCCACTGAGCCTGCTCGTCGTTCTCGGCGAGGTTCTTGAAGTCCTCGTAGACCTTGTGCGCGCCGGCGTGGAGACCGAACAGCGTGATGAAGATGTACTTGTAGCCGAGGTCGCCGAGTTCCTGGAACGTGAGCGCGTCCTCCTGCTCGCTCCATTTGAACGAGGACGAGTAGTTGAACGCAAGCTTGAGGTCGGGGTGGGTCTCGTGTATCGTCTCCGCGTACTCGACGGCGTCCTCGCGCGAGGGATCGGGCATCTCGGGCCAGACTATGTCGACGCCTGCGTCGGCGTACATACGTCCGCGTTCGAGATGCTCCTCCCAGTCGCCGTTGGCGCTACCGTAAGCGTCGGTACGCGCGATGATGATGGTGTCCTCGTCCTGCTTGGCGTCGACGGCGGCGGAGAAACGTCCCTTCGCCGTGTCACGGTCGACGATCTGCTTGCCCGCGATATGTCCGCATCTCTTGGGCGTAACCTGATCCTCGATATGGACGGCGGCGACGCCAGCCTTCTCGTACTCACGGACAGCACGGCGGACGTTGTGGATTCCGCCGTATCCCGTGTCACAGTCGGCGACGACGGGGAGGTCGGTAGCCTCGACGATACGTTTGGCGTTCTCGACCATCTCTGTCATGTCGACGATTTCGAGGTCGGAGAAGCCGAACTGACCGAGAACCGTCGAGTAGCCCGACATGTACGCGGCGTCGTGCCCCGTCATCTCTGCGAGACGGGCGTCGAGAGCGTGGTACAGACCGGGTGCGAATACAAAGTCCTGCTCGTTAAGCTTCTCGCGTAGCTCGCGCGCCTTGTAGTTGTCAACGTCCCTGTACGTGTAGTCGTGTTCGTCGCGTCTTTCTCCTTCTGGCATGAGTCATCTGTCAGTTTGAATAATGCAGGTTTAAGCTAATCGGTTCGGGACGAGCATGGGAAGCCGTGACAACCGCCCTATCCGCGCATACCGCCGTTGATACCGAGTATCTGACCCGTCATGTACGCCGAGTCACGCGACGCGAGGAAACGTACGATACCCGTCAGATCCTCGACTTCCGCGAAACGTCCGAGGGGTATACGGTCGCGTATCTTCTCCTTCACACCCTCGTCGACCTTTTCGAGCATGTCGGTGCTCGTGAACCCCACCGCGACGCAGTTTGCGGTCGAGTTCGACGCGGCGAGTTCGAGCGCGAGCGTCCGTGTAAAGCCGAAAAGTCCGCTCTCCGCGGCGGTGAAGTTCGCCTGTCCGTAGTTTCCGCGTTGCGCCATCACGCTCGATACGTTGATTAGGCGTCCGTTCGACGATACGGAGATATCGTTGAAGAACGCCTTGGTGGCGTTGAAAGCGCCGCCGAGGTTGGTGTCGACGACACGATCCCAGTCCTCGCGTTCCATGTTTACGAACTTTCTGTCGACCGAGACACCCGCGTTGTTTACGAGAACGTCCGCGCCGCCGTACTCGTCACGTACCTCGTCGCGTACCGTGCGCATGTCGTCGAGATCGGAAACGTCACCCTGTACGGCGATAGCGTCGCCTTCGCCCGCGTTGATCTCGTCGACGACCTCGCGCGCCTCCTCCTCGCTCTCGTTGTAGTTGACGGCGACGCTCGCGCCGCGGCGTCCGAGATCGAGCGCTATCCCCCGTCCGATACCCCGCGATGCCCCCGTTACGACACAGACCTGTCTTTCGACCATGGGGGAGACACGCGCCACGGACGCAAAACTCTTTGTCCGGTTCGAAAACCGCTTATGCCTGCACCTTCATCTCGCACCATGGAAGACACCGAACGCATAGACTCAGAAGACGTCGAACACGTCGCCGAACTCGCGCGTGTACGTCTCACCGACGACGAAGCCGAGGGTTTCGTCGACGGCTTTAACGACGTTCTCGGCTACTTCGAGACGCTCGACGACGTACCTGACGACGTTGAGGCAGAGGATGATTACCAGAACGTACTGCGCGCCGACGAACCCGAACCGTCGCTGTCGCAGGAAGAGGCGCTGAGCAACGCCGACGGAACCGAGGAAGGCTACTTCGTAGGACCTAGCGTATCATGAGCGCGAGCGACGACCTGAACGCCTTCGTAACCCGGTGCGACCTCGGGGGCGGTGACGGACCCCTCGACGACCTGACCGTGGGGGTTAAGGACAACATCTCCACCGAGGGGGTCGAGACCACCTGCGGTTCGAAGGTTCTCGAAGGCTACGAACCTCCGTACGACGCGACCGCCGTCGAACGACTCAAGGACGCCGGGGCGCGTATCGTCGGCAAGACCAACATGGACGAGTTCGGTATGGGGACGACGACGGAGACGAGCGCACACGGGGCGACACGTAACCCGGTCGACACCGACCATGTCCCCGGCGGGTCGTCGGGCGGGAGCGCGGCGGCGGTCGCTTCGGGAGACGTTGACGCCGCGCTCGGCACGGACACGGGCGGTTCGGTACGTTGCCCCGCGGCGTTCTGCGGTGTCGTGGGTCTGAAGCCGACGTACGGTCTCGTCTCGCGTTACGGTCTCATCGCTTACGCCAACTCGCTCGAAACCGTCGGACCCATGGCGCGCGACGTAGAGACGACGGCGCGCGTCCTTGACGTAATTGCGGGCGAGGACGACCGCGACGGCACGTGTAACGCCGAAACCGACGACTACGCCGCCGCTGTCGAACAGCCGACGGGCGATGTAACCGTAGCGGTTCCCGACGAACTCGTAGGCGAGGGCGTCGATGAAGGCGTACGCGGGACTTTCGACGACGCACTCGGTACGCTCCGCGACGAGGGCGCTACCGTGCGTGAGGTCTCGATGCCGAGCCTCGAAAAGGCGCTCGCGGCGTACTACGTTATAGCGATGGGCGAGGCGTCGTCCAACCTCGCGCGTTTCGACGGCGTCCGTTACGGACCCGGCGGCGAGGGCGACGGCTGGAACGAGGCTTTTGCGGACGCACGCGCCCGCTTCGGCGACGAGGTGAAACGCCGTGTCATGCTCGGCACGTACGCCCTGAGCGAGGGCTACTACGGCGACTACTACGACAAGGCGCAGAACGCGCGCGCTCTTGTACGGCGCGACTTTGAGGCGGTTCTCGACGAGGCGGACGTCGTCGCCTCACCCACGATGCCTATCACGCCGTTCGAGATAGGCGAGGCGCTTGACGACCCCCTGCAGATGTACCTCGCCGACGCCAACACGACGCCCGTCAACCTCGCGGGGGTTCCGTCGGTCAGCGTACCCGCGGGGCGCGCCGACGACCTACCCGTCGGTCTACAGCTAACCGCGGGGCGTTTCGAGGAGAAAAAGCTCCTCCGCGTCGCGCGTGGTTTCGAGAAGGCACGGTAGATGAAGGAGGGCGCACGCGCCCTCGGCGTCGCCGAGTCTTACCGCGGCACGAGCGGCGACTCGTACCTCGCGGGTGCCGTCGTCCGCGCATCCCGCACCGTCGACGGCTTGGCGTTCACGACCACAGACATCGGCGGTACCGACGCGACCGAAGCCGTCGTCCGCCTCTACGACCGCGCCGACCGCGAAGACGTACGTCTTATACTCCTCTCCGGCGTCGCCCTTTCGTGGTACAGCATCGTCGACCTGAGCGCCGTCCACCAAACGACCGGCGTACCCGTCGTCTCCGTGACGTACGAGGAGAGCGACGGCTTGGGCGACGATCTCCGTGACGAGTTTGACGGCGACGCGCTTGAACAACGTCTGTCCATCTACGACTCGTTACCCGAACGCCGACACGTACCCGTCGGCGGAAACGATCTGTACGTCCGTTCCGTCGGTGTCCCCGACAACCGCGCCGACGGGCAGGTACGCGGCTTCACGTACGACGGAAGACCCGAACCCGCGCGTGTCGCACACCTCGCCGCGCGTGCACTCCTCGGCTTCGAGGACTGATACGTCTCGACACCGAAGCCTCTTTGAAACGCGGAGACAAGCCGACGTATGGAGTACACCGTCGACGCGTGCGACCGTTGCGACAGCCTCGTGGAAAGCCGTTCACGTATCGTCAACGGCGTCGGCGACGGTTCGCTCGGCGTCGTCTTCGTCGGCGAGGCACCCGGCGCGGACGAGGACGAACAGGGCGAGCCTTTCGTCGGGAGAAGCGGCGGGATTCTTACCGAGAAGCTCAACGACCTCGGCGTATCGCGCGACGAGGTACGTATCACCAACTCCGTACGTTGCAGACCTCCCGACAACCGTGATCCGCACGTCGGCGAACTCGAAAGCTGTCGTCCGTACCTCGTCGCCGAGATAGACACGTACGACCCCGATGTCGTATGTACGCTCGGAAGGGTTCCGACAACAAACCTCGTCGACGGTGTCACGGCTATGCGCGACGTTGTCGGCGACGAACTCCGTACCCGACTCGGCGCGAAGGAACGTACTGTCGTACCGTGCTACCACCCCGCGGCGATGCTCTACGACCGATCGAAGGAGGGGGTCATAGACGAGACGCTGGGGCGCGTCGTCGAACTCGCGCGGTCATAGCTCCTCCAACCTCCGGCGGAGATCATCCCAGTGAGAGCCTTTCCAGTACGTCTTTCCGCAGTCGTCGCACCGCCACGCTCGCTCTACGTCGTCGGGTACGTCGTCGGCTTCCGTGTCCGTCTCCGACAGACCGCCGTTGCAGTCGGAGCACCGGCGCGGTTCGTCGAGTTCGAACGTCACGCCCGTTTGGCGTAGTTCGCGCACCTGCTCGCCCACCTCCTTCGACCTGACGAGCACACCGTCCGTACGTTCCGCGAGTTCCACGTCACGCGTCACGAGGGTTCTTCGCGTCGCGTCGACGAGTTCGGCTACCTCTTCGTCGTCCACCGCCCCTTCGTCAGGGGCGTAAACGGCGTCGAGACCCGCCATACGCATGTACGTCGTCAGCTTTCCGAGCATCGCGTCCGTCACGAAGCCTTCCGTACAGTCGTCAGCCATCGAGCCAGTCTTCGAGTTCGTCCGCAGTCCGCGTGTTGAGTACGTCTTCGACTTCCGCCCATCCACGGCGTGCCGTCCAGACGCCGTACTTGACGTATCCGTACTCGCCCGGCGCGTGGGCGTCGGTGTTGACTGCGACGGGTACGCCGTGTTCGACGCACCGGCGCACCTGCGTGTCGCGTATATCGAGGCGTCGCGGGTTGGCGTTGAGTTCGAGCGCGACACCCTCGTCTTCGGCGGCGTCGAGGACCGCGTCGAAGTCGTACCCGTACCCCTCTCGGCTGTTGATCAGCCTCCCCGACGGATGCCCTAGGATATCCACACCGTCGTGACGTACCGCGGATACGAGCCGTTCGGTCGCTTCTTCCTTCGCCATATCCATACCGGTGTGTACGGACGCCACGACGACGTCGAGTTGGGAGAGCGTACCGTCGGAGACATCGAGGCTTCCGTCCTTCAGAACGTTCGCCTCCGCACCCGAAAAGAGACGTACGTCCGTATCTTCGCCGAGCGCCCGCACGTCGTCGGCGAGCGTCAGGAGTTCGTCGTCCGAAAGACCGCCGACGACACCGAGAGCCTCCGTATGTTCGGTAACGGCGAGGTAGTCGAGTCCCTTCTCCTCGGCACCCGCTACCATCCTCTCCAAAGTCGCTCCGCCGTCAGTCCGGGACGTGTGGCTGTGAAGCTCTCCGCGTACGTCTTCGACGTTTACGAGATCGGGGAGCGTACCGTCGCGCGCCACCTCTACCTCGCCGCGATCCTCGCGCATCTCCGGCGGGATGTAACCCATGCCGAGCGCGTCGTAGACCTCCTCCTCCGTCTCCCCCGCGACGCGTTCGCCCGTCTCGGCGTCCCAGACACCGTACTCGTTGAGCTTCAGACCCTCGCCGACCGCGACATCGCGTGTCTTTACGTTGTGCTTCTTCGAACCCGTGAAGTACTGGAGCGCCGCGCCGAACTCGTCTTCCTCGACGAGATGTAGGTCGACCTCCTCGCCGTCGCGCCGGAAGCTCGTCTTACGATCCCCTTTCTGCACCAGCTCTACGTCCCTGTCGGCGAAGGCGTCTGCGGTCGCCTCGCGGTCGTCGGAGACGACGACTATATCTATATCGCCGGTCGTCTCCTTCCTTCTCCGTACGCTACCCGCCGCAACCGCACGTTCGACGCCGACGACGCCCTCGACGGTTTCGACGAGTTCGCGCGCCCTCGGAACCGACTCGCCGAGGGGCGTACGTTCGCCCGCCTCACGCGCAAACGGGATACCGTCAAGTATGTTTTCCTCCGTCTTCTCGCCGAAGCCGGTCACGTTCCGTATACGTCCGTCGCGCCCCGCCTCTTCGAGTTCGTCGAGGTCGGTAACACCGAGGGCGTCGTATAGCTTGCCGACGGTCTTCGGACCCACGCCCTCGACACGCGTCAAAGCCTCCATCTCGACCGGTGTCTCATCACGTAGCTCTTCGAGTTCCTCGACGCGTCCCGTCTCACGGAACTCGTCTATCTTTGACGCGATCGCGTCGCCGACATCGGGTATCCCCTTGGGCTGTTCGAGCGCGTCGCGCGACGTATCGCGCACCGACTCGGCGGCGTTCCTGTACGCGCGCGGCTTGTATTCGACGCCCTTGGCTTCGAGACGGTCGGCGAACTCATCGAGCATCCCGGCTACGGCTTCCCTCTCCGTCATAGACGGCTGTCGTCCCCGTCGCGTCCCTTCACCTTCTTTACGAAGCTCTGCCATCTCTTGGCGTCCGCCTTCTCCTTCGCCTGCGCCTCCGCCTCGATCCCCTCACCCGTCCCCTGAAGAACGTTCAGGGCGCGGTCGATACCTGCGACGCGTTCGACTATCTCCTCCCCTTCGTCGTACGTCATATCTTCGTCACGTATCTCGTCGAGGAGCGCGTTCCGTCTCCGTCGGAGTAGCTTCTTCTTTTCCTTGATATCGTCACCGTCCGTATCACCCGCGCGCGCCTCAAAGACGTACTCGGCGAGCGCCAGCTCCTTGCCGTCGAGTTCGACGGTTTGGGGTATACGGACGCCCACGGAGGCGCTGTCACGGTCGGCACGGTCGAGTAGAGCCTCGCGTTCGTACTCCTTCATCGTCCCGTCTACGCACCCCGTCTCCTTAAGCATAAAGAGATATACGTCACGCGCCGCACCTTACTGTATGCAGAGATGTGAGGAGTGCGGCGAGGAGGTTTCGATGCCGTACACCTGTAGCTTCTGCGGAAACAGGTTCTGCTCCCAGCACCGTCTACCCGAGAACCACTCGTGCGACGGTCTTTCGTCGTACGAGCGCGACGTACGTGAGAGCGGGAAGGTCTACGACGGTCCTTCGACATCCCCGCCGACGTCGACGGGCGAAACCGGCTACTCGCTTCCGTCTATCGACGGCAACGTCACGTACTACCTCCTCGGCGGCATGGCTCTCACCTTCGTCGTACAGATACTCCTCCTGTCGTTCGGCTACGGTCGTCTCCACAACGCCCTCTTCGTCCTACATCCCAACCGTCTCCAGTACGTCTGGACGTGGGTTACGAGCGTATTCGCACACGGAGGACCCGCGCATATACTCATAAACGGTCTCATACTGTTCTTCTTCGGCACCCTGCTCGAACGCAAGATAGGTAGCGAACGTTTCCTCGCACTGTTCTTCGTCGCGGGGATCGTCGCGGGTCTGTCGCAGGGCGTGGCGACGCTCCTGACCGTCGATGCCCTCGGACCACAGAACGGCGCTCTCGGCGCTTCGGGAGCGATCGCGGCGGTTCTCGGCGCTCTTACCGTCCTCAACCCCAACCTCCGTGTCTACCTCTGGTTCTTCATACCGATGCCGCTCTGGGTTCTCACGATCGGGTTCGCGGCGTACGACACGTTCTACGCCGCAACCGGGGGCGTCGGTGCGGGCGGCGTGGCGCGTCTCGCACATCTCTCCGGACTCGCTCTTGGTCTCGCATACGGCTGGAAGCTCAAGCAGGAAGGCGTCGCAGTACGTGACCGTCTCAACTTCGGAGGGGGTCCCGGAGGTCCGGGCGGACCCGGCGGCGGACGTATCTGAAACGACAGCGACAGCCTGATACGTTGCCGCGACAATCTCCGATGATGGAAACGCGTCTAACGGAGTTCTCCGACGACGTTCTCTCCGTATCGGAGGTTACCGACCGCGTCTCGCGTCTCCTCGATGACGACCGCGTTCTGAGCGACGCGCGCGTACGTGGCGAGGTATCCGACTTCTCGCACGCTTCGAGCGGGCATATGTACTTCACTCTCAAGGACGACGAGACGGCGCTCTCGTGCGTCATGTTCAGAAGCGCAAACGGAAAGCTCGGCTTCGAACCCGACGAAGGCGACGACGTTGTCGCCGAGGGCGGTGTCTCGGTCTACGAGGCGCGCGGCGAGTACCAGCTATACGTACGTGATATGGAACGCGCCGGACGCGGCGAGAGGTACGAGGAGTACCTGCGCCTCAGGAGCCAACTCGAAGACGAAGGTCTGTTCGACAACGACCGTAAGAAGACGCTACCCGACTACCCGACGACAGTCGGCGTCGCTACGAGCGCGTCGGGCGCCGCTGTTCACGACGTACACGACGTCGTCTCGCGCCGTTTTCCCGCGCGCGTCCTACTCGCACCGACGCGCGTACAAGGTGACGGTTCGGCGGAGGAGATCGCCGACGCCGTCGAACGTCTCGACTCGACCGATGCGGATGTACTCGTCGTCGGACGCGGCGGCGGAAGCGTCGATGATCTCTGGGCGTTCAACGAGGAAGCCGTGCCGCGCGCTATCGCCGACTGCGAAACGCCTGTCGTAAGCGCCGTCGGACACGAGGTCGATGTCACTCTCGCCGACCTCTCAGCCGACGAACGCGCTGCGACACCCAGCGAAGCGGCTGAACTCGTCGTTCCCGACGACGACGAGATACGCCAACGTCTCGACGGTATAGAGCGCCGTATCCGCGGTTCGGTTGAGCGCGCAGTCGAGAGCCGCCGCCGCACCGTCGAAAGCCACGAGGAGTTCCTCCGCCGCGCCCCAGTCGTCGATGAGTACGCACAACGTATCGACGAACTCGACGAGGCGCTTCGCACGGGCGTCAAGGAAACCGTCGAGGACGCCCGCGCCCGTGTCGACGAACAGACGCGCCTCCTCGAATCCGTCAGTCCCCTCAAGGTTCTGTCGCGCGGCTACTCGGTCGTCGAGTCGGAGGACGGCGTCGTGGAGACGGTCGAGGATGTCTCGGAAGGCGACAGTCTCGTCCTCCGTCTCGCCGACGGCGACATAGAGACACGTGTCGAGGAACTCCGACCCGACACCGACCGCACCGACCGGGGTTAGTCTTTTATTCGCTCCGGAGCAACTCTTCGTATGGAAAACGAACTCGACGAGATCGACCTTGCCGTTCTCTATGCGCTTCAGGAGGACGCACGTAACACCTCGTCCGGCGAGATAGCCGAAAGGATCGGCAGTTCGGGTAGCACGGTACGTAAGAGGATTCAGAAGCTCGAATCCGACGGCGTAATAAAGGGATACAGCGCCGATGTTGACTACCAAGGCTCCGGCTATCCGTTACGTATGCTTCTTTTCTGTACAGCCGACATACCTGAGAGGGGCGAGCTTATACACGATATACTCGGTATCCCCGGTGTTGTCTCCGTCCAGGAGCTTGTGACGGGCGACGAAAACCTCCTTGTAACAGCCGTAGGGGAGAAGGACAAGGATATAACGCCCGTCGCACAGGAGCTACTCGAACTCGGTCTGACCGTCTCCGACGAGGTTCTCGTGAGAACACACGAGACCTCGCCGTTCGAAGGCTTCTCACCCGACGAGGGATAGACCGTAACCCTCGACCGCGACGAACCCCGGGATAGCTCTGTCTCGCTTCTCACCCGACTATGGATAGCGCGCAATCAGAACGTATATTTCGGTGGATATACTCGTAGACGACCAAGTAGAACCAAAGCGCGGTACGGCTCCGAGAAGATCGTTTCGACATCTTGGGCGCTCCGTAAGCTTCATGGCTCTTGCTGACCGTAACGTTCTCTAAGAAGTCTCTGAGGAACGTTATGTTCAAATAGAAGGTTTTAATAGGTATTCTGTTCATACTGTGGGTGATGACAGGACAAAATACGTCACCTTCTACGGTAGGTCTGCCTGAGCCGCCTGACGAACCGTTGCTACCGAACGCCCTCACAAAGACCGTCTGGGCGGTCTGGCTGGCTTCCGCCGTCGCCGCTTTTCTCGTTCTGCGGTCGGGCGAAGCTACACTACTCGACGGACTCCTCAGGATCGACGGTCTGACCGTTGTCATGTGGCTCGTCGTCACCTTCTTCAGCGGTATCGTGCACAGCTACTCGCGGCGTTACATGTCGGGTGACCGCCGTGTCCGGAGGTTCTACACCGACGTCTTCGTCTTCACCGTATCCGTGATGGTGCTCGTTGCCGCTGACCATCTCGCACTCTTCTGGCTGTCGTGGCTCGCCATGGGCGTCGTGATGGCTGACCTCATAGGACACGTCCGCGGCTGGCGACAGTCCGAGGCGGCGCGTCGGATCGCGCTCCGGTACTTCGGCGGTGGCTCCGCCCTACTCGGCGTCGGTATCGTCTCCCTCTGGTGGACGACGGGTTCGGCTACCGTCTCAGGTGTCGGCGAAGCTGTCGACGCACTCCCTTCCGAAGCCGTCGTCGTCGGCGGTGGCGCTATCGTACTCGCCGCCATGATACAGTCCGCTCTCCTGCCTTTCCACGGCTGGCTTCTCTCGTCGATGACCGCCCCGACGCCCGCCTCGGCTCTGATGCACGCGGGCTTCGTGAACGGCGGCGGTATTCTACTTACGCGTTTCTCGCCCCTGTTCGTCGAGAGTACCGTGGCTATGACCGCTATACTCGTCGTGGGCGCTACGAGCGCTATACTTGGGAAGCTCCTCAAGTCGGTACAGCCCGATATAAAACGGAAGCTCGGATGCTCAACGGTCGGACAGATGGGGTTCATGATAGCCCAAGCGGGTCTCGGCTTCTTCGGTGCCGCTATCACGCATCTCATACTACACGGTTTCTACAAGGCTTACCTGTTCCTGTCGTCGGGCGGTAGGGTGACAAACCGCGCGCCGGGCGAGGAAGACGGAACCGTAACCACTGCAGGTATCGCGGTCACTGTACCAACGGCGCTCGCCGGCGGCGTCGTCTTCGCTGTCCTCACGGGGAAAGGGACAGCCCTCGACAGCGGTCTTATACTCGCTATACTCGTCGTAATCACCGTCATGCACGCGTCGCTCGGTCTCACTTCGAGGAAGGACGTACCGAGACTCGTCCGTTTCGCGGGTATACCCGTCGTCTTCCTGCCCGCTATCGTCGTCTACGGATCCGTCTACAACGCCGTCTCTTGGGCTATGTCGGGTCTCCCGGCTTCGACCGTACCGCAGGAACTCACACCGGTTCATATCGTCGTCGTCGCGGCTTTCGTCGTCGGCTATGTCGCCGTGGAGTACGACGTACAGACACGGAGCGAACGTCTGTATACGAAGCTGTTGAACCTGTCTCAGCCGTCACCCAAGACGGTTCTCACCAACAAGGGGGAGTACGATGACGGATAACGAGGTACGCGGACGGATAGAGAAAGCGTCCGAAGCCGTCGGCTCCGCCTGGCCCCTGCACTCGTTCGTCACTGCGAACCCGCTTTCGGGCTTCGAGGACAATCCGTTCGACGAAGCCGTCCGTGAGGGCGAGCACCTTTTCGGCGGCGACGGCTACCCGTCGCGTGAGACACTCCGCTCGGCGTGGGACGACGGACGTATAGACGAAGGTATACTCGCCGAGGAACTGAGCGAGGCTGGATACGAACTCTCACCCGACGAGGCGCTCGAACGTACCCGCGACGGCGGTACCTCTGCCTCGGTGTCCGACGACGGCGTCGACAGGGTGCTCGCCAAATGGCTCTCGGCGTTCTGCGACCAAGGGCGCGCCGAAGCCCCGATGCCACACCGCGAGGAAGGCTTCTACGAGGCGTGTAGACGTCTTGCGAAGTACGACCGCGACATCCCCGACGGCACGTCACTCGCCGATCTGCCCGACGACCCCGCCGAAGCCGTCGGTTCGGTCGCCTCCGACATCCCCGACGAAGACCGTGTCGAACTCTTCGAGCACCATCTGAGCGCACTCCCCGGATGGACGGCTTTCGTGAAACAGCGCGCAGAGGGCGGTTCGGGGTGGCAGGACGAGTACCATATCGATCTCGTCGAGTACCTCGCCGTCCGTCTCGCCGTCGCCGACCTTCTCGGCTCGGAGCTTCTTCCCGACGGAGACAGCGACGGAACGAGCGACGAGGACGACGATCTCCGCGCCGTGTTCCTTGCCGCGTGGGAACGTACCTACCGCGACAGCCTCGTCTCGCGTATCAGGGAAGCCACCGACGAAGCGACGCCGGAAGCCGGACGCCCCGACGCACAGATGGTCTTCTGTATAGACACACGGTCGGAGGTGATACGACGTGCGATCGAGGCGACGGGCGACTACGAGACATACGGCTATGCGGGCTTCTTCGGCGTCCCTGTCCGGTACGACGCCTATGACGACGGCGTGACCGTCGACGCGTGTCCGCCGATAGTCGAACCGGCGCATAGGATCCACGACAAGCCTGCCGACGGTAACGGCGACGGCGCGGACAGACGCGGCGCGTGGAAGGCTCTCAAGGGAGCCTACGTCAACCTCATAACCAAGCTTGAGACCAACGTTGCGACCGCTTACAGCTACGTCGAGATGTCGGGTGTCGCGTACGGCGCGAGGATGGCGGCGCGCACGCTCTTCCCGTCGGCTGTCCACGACGCGATCGAGTCGGACGTACCGTCACGGAACGAGGTCTGTGAACCCGATCTCCACGGCAAAGACGACGGACACGACCACGGACTCCCCGTCGGTATGACGAAGGAGGAGATGGCGGGCTACGCCGAGACGGCGTTCTCGCTCATGGGATGGGACAGGTTTGCGCGGCTCGCCGTCTTCGTCGGACACGCGAGCGAGACACAGAACAACCCGTTCGACTCCGCCCTCGACTGCGGCGCGTGCGCGGGTAACCCCGGAGGACCCAACGCACGTATACTCGCCGAGATATGCAACGACGAGGAGGTACGCCGTATTCTCGCCGACCGCGGGTACGAGATACCCGACGACACCGTCTTCCTCGCGGGTGAGCACAACACGACGACGGATGAGATCGACCTGTTCGCGCGTGACGTTCCCCAAAGCCACGCCGACGATCTCGAAAGCTTGCGTGAAGATCTCAAAGAAGCGCGCGTAAAAGCGAACTCAGACCGCGCCGAGACGATGACCGACGACGCCGACGACCCGGCGCGCGAGGTGGAGCGCCGTTCCGCCGACTGGGCGGAGACGCGACCCGAATGGGGACTCGCAGGTAACGCGTCGTTCGTCATAGGCTCACGCGAACTGACGAAGGGGATCGACCTTCAGGGACGCTCCTTCCTCCACTCGTACGACTGGCGAACCGACGACGGCGGCGACGCTCTCGAAGCTATCATGCAGGGTCCGATGGTCGTCACCCAGTGGATAAACTCCCAGTACTACTTCGCAACGGTCGACAACGGTGTCTACGGTAGCGGTTCGAAGGTGACACAGAACCCCGTGGGCAACGTCGGCGTCTACCAAGGAAACGGCGGCGACATAATGACGGGTCTGCCGATGGAGTCGGTTTACGCCGCGGACGACGTGCCGTACCACCAGCCGCTCCGTCTCTCCACGGTCATACACGCACCCGTCGGACGCGTGGAGTCGGTTCTCGAACGAAACCCGTCGCTCGCAACCCTACTCGACAACGGCTGGCTGTCGCTCACGGTCGTCGACCCTGAGAAAGACGGCGTCTTTGAGTACGAAGCGGGTATGAAACGCGTTCCCGAACCCGAGACGGATACGGAGGAGACGCCCAATCCGACGGTTAACGACTGATGCCGCGCCGACAATCAGGCTTATATCGGGCGGGTACGAAGCGAACGTATGTCTGAAACCGAGAGCTTTGAAGAGGAGTACGACCGTCTGGAGGAGGTGGTCGAACGTCTCGACTCCGGACGTGTAGGTGACGACCTTACACTCGACGAGGCGCTCGAACTTTACGAGGAAGGCGTCGAACTCGTGCGGCGCTGTCGCGGACATCTCGACGACGCGGAGGCGACGCTCGAAACGCTCGAAGAGACGACTGAGACCGATGCTGAGGCTGACGTATGAAGGTCGCACTCCTCGCCTCCACCGACTCGCCCGACGAACTCGCGTGCCGAGCCGCGCGTAACGACTACACGACGGAGTTCGTAGCCGACCGTGGGTTCGCCGAGGTCATGGAAGCTGTCGACGGCGGTACTGTCGAAGAGAAAAAGGCGAACCTTATCTCACAGCTTATGGAACGCGGTCATTACGGACCCTTCGAGCATCCGAACGCGACCTTCGCAGTACGCGGGATCTCACGTGTCTGTATGGCGCAGATTACACGTCATAGACACGCGAGCTTCGACGTTCAGTCACTTCGGTATACGATACCCGAACCCGGCTCCGACGTCCGCGGTTCGGTCGTAACGCCGCCGAGCGTCGAGGAAGCGGGTCTAAACGACGAGTTCCTCGAAGGATGTGAACGTCAGTTCGAACTCTACCATAACCTCATAGACGAGGACGCCCCCAAGAAGTTCCGCGGCGACGGGACGACGCCGCCTGAGGACGCGCGTTTCCTACTACCTATGGCGACGAAGGTCAACATGGTCTTTACGCTCAACGCACGCGCCTTGATGCATGTCGCCGACATGCGCGCCGCCGCCGATGCACAGTGGGAGGTGCGCGAACTAACCGACAGGATGCTAGAACTCGCCGAGGACTGGATGCCGACAACCTTCGAAACCTACCGCGAGGAGATGCTCGGACGCAAGAACCGTCTCGCTCCTTAGTCCTGCGCCTCTACGCCTTTCTCCGTTGTACCGCCGGTGTTAAGCGCCGACTCGTCACGTACGGCGTCGACGTACTCGGCGTATCCCTCGCGCGCCACGGAGTCCGCGAGACGCACAGCCGTTCCCGTACCCCTCTCGTCCCTTGCGCCCACGGCAACGAGGCTGTCGACGAAGGCGAGGCTTTCGGCGAATGATACGACCTCCTCGCCCGGTTGCTCCGCCCCTATACGAACCGCAGTCGTGTACACCTCTTCGAAGTAAGTCAGTATGTGCTCGAACCTACCGTCGCGTCCATCGGCTTCGAGCGCGCGCGCCTTCGTCTCCCCGAACGTGTTTACGAGCCTCGTCGCCGCCTCGTACTCGTCGAGGAGACGGTCGAAGCCCAAGGTTACGAGCACGTCCGCGGCGAGAAGCACCATGTCCTCCTCGACGGGTTCGACGCCGACTGCTTCCCAGCCGCCTTTGTCGAGCACGCGCCGTGTCGCATCGAGACCCGCGTGTACGAGCTGTACGCCCGCCGTCTCCTCCATGTCGGGTGTTTCGTCCGCCGACCGTGCAGACAGCATACAGAGGAGTGCGGGCGTCTCGCGTGTGGCTGAAAGCTCCCTGCCCACGTAGCTTCCCAACTCGTCAGGGTAGACGCCTTCTACGGCATCGTTAAACTCGGCGTCGAGCCTCTGACGGTCGTTTTCAAAGCCTCTCATCCACCAAAAATAACGTCCCGCGAACGCAAAGACCTTTGCATATACTCTCCCTCCGCCGGCTTAGACGGATATCTCGACGCCGTAGATCTCCTCAGGTAGCGTTACGCACGCACGCTCGACGGCGTCGTCGTACCCCTCGTCGAGCAAGGCGTCGACGCGGCGCGGTACCGTCCGCGTCCCCAGAACCGCGCCCGGACGTTCGGGGTCGTCGATGTAGTCGGTCTCCAGAAGAAAGTCACGTCCGTCCTCCACCGCCTCAAAGACGTTCTCCTCGTAAGCGATGACGGAGCGCTGAACCGCCGAGACCGATGGCGACGAGAAATGCTTCACCACACGGTCGGGCGGCATACCGACCCCCTCCGCCATACCGCGTATGTCGGTGAAGTCGTCGGCGCTCTCCGTATGTAACTGTACTGCGCAGTCGACCTCCGCACCGAGTTCGAAGGCGTGTTGCATCACGTTGTTCGACGTTTCCCACGTCGGTTCCTGTACGTCGTAGTGGGGACGCCCCGACTTGAGGGCGATCGCGCTCCCCTCCCCGACGTACTCGGCGGCGACTTCGAGACCCTCTTTCATTACGCGTTCGGCGCGTTCGACCGCCTCCTCGTTCTGGGGACCACCCCACCGACCGAGTAGCTTAGAGACGAGTCCGGGATGTACGCCAAGGACGCCGAAGGCGCGTCCTTCGAGAACCTCCGAAGCCTCTTCGACCGTCCGTAACGTCTCGTCGAAGACATCGCGGAAGTCGTCGCTCTCGCTCGCCTCGACGCCGAGGCTCCACGAAGGCTTGTTGACGATGCAGATATGCGTTCCTCCCGCGCGCGCGAAACGCCGCACCGCATCTATACCGTCGCCGTTGCGCGGGTCTATATGACAGTGGTTGTCGAGTACGGGCGTCGTCACGGCTTACAGAGAATCCTTGAGCGACGCGACGGCGTCGGTTAGCTCCGTCGCACTCTCCTCTGCGTCTTCGAGCGCACCAAGTGCGTCCTCTATACGGGCTACCTCTTCTTCGGCTTCGTCAGTAAACCCGTCGTCGAAGGCGTCGGCGCGCTCACCGATACCGTACCACTTCTTCGCCTCACGCAACGCCTCGCGCGCGTCACCCGGGTCGAGATCCGTCTTGAGGCTGTTGAGGACGCCTATGATGTTGTCACCCTCTACGCCGAGAACGTCGTCGGCTTCGGGGAGTGCTTCGCGTGCGTCTTCGAGCGCCGACTCCACGTCTTCGCGTATCTCGTCCGAAGCCTCATCGAACAGTTCGTCGTCTTCAAGCGTCGACTGTGCCATGATCAGAGAACGAACCTCTACAACTTAAATTAAACGTCGCGGACACCGTCGATACGCATCATCGGATAGCCGTCCTCCTCCCCCATCGTCGCTTCCACACGCACACCGTCCTTCTCGACCGTCACGCGCACGTCGAGCATCGTTCCTTCGAGTTCGTCGTACCCGAAACGGTTGTGCTCTACACCCTCCACGGAGACATCGGCGTCCACGACGTACCTCTGGCTCCCGACCGCCTCCTCCACGGCTTCTTCGAGCGAAGCGACCGAGTCCTCCGAGACGGGTGTGCCTATGAACTGGTGGTAGAGAGCGCCTAACTTTATACCCGTCTCGAAACACGCCTCGCGTGCCTTCTCTTCGTCCGTCACGGCTACCCGTACATCCCCGTCGTTGTCGCCGTCGTACTCTCCTCCTTCGCGTCCTGCATCTGTTTCGCCAACTGCTTCTTCGCCTCGGTTATCTGCTCCGACTTCTCAACCAGTTCGTCGGTACCGACATCGATACCCGTAATCGGCGCGACACCCTCGTCGATCACGACGCGCGACGCCGCAGGGTCAGGGAACTGAGGATCCGTCTCGACGACGAGACCCACGGAGTCCACGTCTCTGTCGTCCGCCTCGTTCAACAGCGCACCCGTGGGTCCGCTTACGACGCCGGGCTGTTCGGGCGCGCCGATGTCGCCAAGCAACCTCTCTGCGTCGCCCGTCGAGACGCCGAAGATCGACGGCTTTCCTTCGGGGCGTGTCGGAAGACCGCTTATGAACAACGGCGTTACGTCTTCTTCCTGTATCCATCCCATGAGACAGTCGACAAACCCCTCTGCTTTCGGCGATACGGGCACGTCGCTCTGTAAGACGAGGAGGTCGTTCCCCTCGTCCGCAAGGAGACGGACGGGCGGCTGTACGTCGTGTACGCCCTCGTCGAAGACAGCGACCTGTGGCAGACCGTCGCAGTCGACGGCGGCGTGGTACGACATCCCCAACGTTTCGCCGAGATGATCCGCGATTATCCCTCCCACGAGACCGACGCCGGGCAGACCTTCGACGAGGAAAGGCGAGTCGAGTTCGAGTTCGGTAACCGAACGTATCTGTGCCATAGAAAACCTTCCTCTTTCCTCCTGAAAAAGATGTCCCTCTTTCTTTGGATTTAAGTGGGTGGGAAGCCAACGCTTTCCATCACTCTCGAAACATGAACGACGAAGAGATAAACAAGGTTGCCGACGAACTCGAACGCGTCGTGGACGACGAAAACGTACCCGCGAACGTACGCGACTTGTTGGAGGAGGCTCTCGAATACCTACGCGACGACGGACGCGACCCGTCGGAGAGGGCGGCGAGCGCTATAAACGTACTCAACGACGTCTCGAACGACCCTAACCTTCCCACCCACACGCGGACGGTTATATGGAACGTATCGGGTGAGTTGGAGACAGCGACCACCGAATGACCGGCGAACCGACGCGCGTCCTGCATACGGGGGATACTCATATAGGTTACAGACAGTACGGCTCAGACGACCGCCGGCGTGACTTTCTCCGCGCCTTCGAACGTGTCGTTGACGATGCGATCGATGAGGGGTACGATGTCCTCGTACACGCGGGCGACCTTTTCCATTCGCGCAGTCCGCGTCTCGATGACGTACGCGAGACCGTAGAGCTGTTCCGGCGTCTCGACGACGCGGGTGTTGAGGCGATCGCGGTCGTCGGAAACCACGAGTCGAAACGTGACGCCGACTGGGTCGATCTCCTGCAGGATCTCGGACTCGTACGTCGTCTCGGGGACGAAGCCGTCGTCGTCGACGGCGTCGCCTTCTACGGTGTCGACCACAGACCGCCCTCGCGGTTCGACGCCTCGGAGATAGGCTTCGCGCCCTCGCCCCAAGACGCGTCGCACAACGTACTCGTCCTACACGGTCTTTTCGAACCGTTCCCTTTCGGCGACGTTTCGCTCGAAGGCTTCGTCGAGTCTTCTGACGTAGACTGGGACGCCTTCATGCTCGGTGACTACCACCACCCCGAACGCGATCAGGTCGGTGGCGTCGTTGCGTCCTACTGCGGCTCTACGGAGCGCGCTTCCGCCGACGAGGAGGAGGCGCGCGGCTACAACGTCTTCGGGTTCGACGACGGTGTCCGTATGGAACGCCGAGCGATCGAGACGCGCGACTTCGTAACCGTCGAGGCGGATCTCGTCGAAGGCGGAACCGACGAGGTCATAGAACGGACGCGCGAGCGCGACGTGGACGACGCCGTCGTAACCGTCGAGGTCAGAGGCGGCTCCGACGCCCCCGTCGTACAGAGCGAGGTCGAGGAAAGCCTACTCGGACGCGGTGCCGTCGTCGCGCGTGTAAACGACAGACGTGACAAGGACGAAGACGAGACGACCGAGGTCGAGTTCGCCGACCCCGACTCAGCCGTCCGTGAACGTGTGGACGAGATGGAACTCACCGACGCGGGGCGCGAGATAGACGCGGTCGTACGTGACAAAAACGTGGCACGGACACGTATCGCGGAGGAGATCGAGGAATCCGTCGAGGGGTTTCTCGACGCGGACGGCGACGAGGATGGGATGGAGGACGGGAAGCCGGAACAGAGCACCCTGGGTGACGTCTCTTGAGGTTCGAACGTCTCCGTCTGACCAACTTCCGTTGTTACGAGTCCGCGACGGTGGAGTTCGACGAAGGCGTGACCGTCGTCCAAGGAGGCAACGGCGCGGGCAAGACTTCCCTGCTCAAGGCGTGCTTCGTCGCCCTCTACGGAAGCGACGCGCTCGGCTCGAACGAAAACCTCGCGGACGTCGTGACCAACGGCACCGAGGAGTCGCATATCTCGCTGGGGTTCACGCACGCGGGTGACACGTATACGGTCGAACAGGAGATAGCGATGACTGGAAGCGGCGACGACAGACGTGCGACCACGCGTAAGAGCGTTCTGACGCGGAACGGTGAGGCGGTAGGCGACGACGGTGTGACATCGACGCGCGAGGAGATAGAGAGTCTTCTACGTATGGACGCCGACGCCTTCGTCAACTGCGCCTACGTCCGCCAAGGCGAGGTCAACAAGCTCATAGAGGCTTCGCCCGACGAGCGCAGACGTGTCGTCGACGAACTCCTCCAGTTGGGAAAGCTCGAAACCTACCGTGAACGTGCGGACGAGGCGCGTCTGGGGGTCAAACGCGTCCGTCAGCGCGTCGAGGATCGTCTCGAAGACAGACGCGAAGCCGTCAAGGAGATCGAGGACACAGACCCCCACGAACGTCTGTCGTCGTTACGCGAGAACGTCACGGAGAAGGAGGACGAGATAGAGAACTACGAGCGACAGGTCGAGAAGGCGCGCGACAGCCTCCGCGACGCCGAGGAACGTCTCGAAAGCCACGACGAGACGAAGGAGAGGCTCGACGAGGTCGAGGAACAGGTCGCACAGCTCGAAGGCGAGATCGACGACAGGACGGATCGTCTGCGCGAACTACGTGACGAAGCCGATGAGAAACGCGACGAAGCCGAAGGCACCGAAGCCGATCTAAAGGAAGCCCGCGATGAAGAGGAAGAAGCCGAGGAACGTGTCTCGTCGCTCCAAGATACGAAGACGCGTCTCGAAACGCGTGTCGGATCGAAGAGCGAGGCACTCGAAGACGCGCGCGAAGCCGTACGGAAGGCGAACGAGCGCGCCGAAAAGGCGCGTAACGACGCCGAGAAGGCGCGCGACGAACTCGCCGAGAAACGCGACGCGCTCGAAGAAGCACGCGCCGAACTCGAAGACGTCGAAGCCCCCTCGAAGGGAACGGACGAACTCCGGGGTACGCTCGCCGACAGACGCGATAGACGTGCATCCGTCGAGACACGTCTGAAGACCTTACGAGACGGTATCGAAGGGGCGGAGGAGAAGCTCGCCGATGGCGTCTGTCCAACCTGTGGTCAGGAGATACACGGCGAACCCGACTTCCTCCGCGAGGATCGCGAGGAGGCGGACGAACTCGAAGGGGAGCTGAAGAAGCTCGAAGAGAAGGTCGACGAAGCTGTAGAAGCCGTTGAGGAGGCGGAACGCGCCGAAGAGCTATACGAACGTACCGAACGGCTCGAGGACGGCGTTGATACGGCTATGGAACGCGTCGAAAGCCGTGAGGAGGTACACGAAGAGGCGATGGAAGAGGTCGAGGAAGCCGCCGGACGTCTCGAAGAACTCAAGGACGAACTCGGCGAGGCTGAGGAAGAGAAGGAAGCCGTAGCCGAGCAACTCGAAGACGCACGTGAACGCCTCCAAGAGGCGCGCGAGAGACGCGAGGAGGCGGAACGCGCCGAGGAACTCGCCGAGGAAGCCGAACGCCTCGAAGACCGTGCCGGATCCGTCGAGGAGGTTCTCGAAGAGAAACGCGAACGTCTCCGTGAGAAACGCGAACTCCGTGACGAGCTAAACGAACGGATAGGCGACGTGGACGTGGAGGAGCTACGCGACAGACGCGACGAGGCGCGCGACTACATCGAAAGCGCCACCGACAGGCTCGACAGCCTCCGTGACGAGAGGGACGAGATACAGAACGCCATAGGCGGTGTCGAGAACCGGCTTGAACGTCTCGACGGTCTACGCGACGAGATCGGCTCCCTTGAACAACGTCTCGACGACGTGGACGAGATGCACGACGACGCCGTGGCGCTCAAGGACACGTACGCCTCGCTCCGTCACGAACTCAGGTCACAGAACCTGCGCAGGCTCGATCAGCTTCTGAACGAGGTCTTTGAAACCATCTACGCCAACGCCTCGTACTCACGCGTCGAACTCGACGAAGACTACGAGATCACCGTCCACGAGAAGGATGGAACGACGCTCGACCCCGAACGTCTGTCGGGCGGCGAGCGCGCCGTCTTCAACCTCTCGTTACGTTGCGCCGTCTACCGTCTTCTCGTCGAAGGAACCGGTGCGAAAGCCGCGCTACCGCCGCTGATACTCGACGAGCCTACCACCTTCCTCGACGACAAACACGTCTCACGTCTCATACGTCTCGTGCGTGCGATGAACGACGAGTACGGCGTCGAACAGGTTGTCGTCGTTAGCCACGACGCCGAACTACTCGACGCCGCCGACAGCCGTATAGTAGTGGAGAAGGAGCCGACGACCAACAGGTCGCGTGTGGTCGAAGCTCCCCTAAGCAACCGTTAGACGCGGCGAGCGCAGTCACCATTCTCCGTCGAACCCCCGGTGCGTAAAGTCGCGCGCGTCCTCGCCGCGGTACTCCCCGACGACGTGTCCGTCGCCTTCTATGTACCACTTGTACGTCGTCAGACCTTCGACGCCGACGGGTCCGCGTGCGTGCGTCTTACCTGTGCTAATCCCAACCTCCGCGCCTAACCCATACCTGAACCCGTCTGAGAAACGCGTCGATACGTTGTGAAAGACGCTCGCCGAGTCGACGTTCTCCATGAAACGCCGTGCGCGCTCGCCGTCCTCGGTTACGATACAGTCGGTGTGCTTCGAACCGTACGTGTTGATATGCCCGACGGCTTCGGCGACCGAGCCTACGATCCTCACCGCGACCATGAGGTCACCGTACTCGGTCGTCCAGTCGTCGTCGGTCGCCTCCTCGGCGTCGATAACCTCGCGCGTCGCTTCGTCGCCGCGTACCTCTACGTTGGCGTCGTCGTACCTCTCGGCGATACGCGGGAGGAAGCCGTCGGCGGCGTCCTCGTGGATGAGCACTGTTTCGACGGCGTTGCACGCCGCGGGGTAGTCGACCTTCGCGTCGTATGCGACGTCTTCCGCCTTCTCTGAGTCCGCGTCTTCGTCGACGTAGACGTGACAGACGCCTTCGGTATGCCCCAGAACGGGTATCTTCGTGTTGTCCTGCACGTGCCTCACGAAAGCCGTGCTTCCACGCGGCATCAGAAGATCGACGTACTCGTCCATACCGAGTAAGGTCTCAACGTCCTCGCGCGATTCGATAAGCTGGAGCCAGCCGTCGGGTACGGCGTCGCTCTCGGCGGTCGCCTCGCGTACGGCGTCGAAAAGGACGCGGTTCGACCCCTCCGCCTCGCTACCGCCCTTCAGAACCGCTGTGTTGCCCGACTTGAGACAGAGCGAGGCTATCTGTGGCAGTGCGTCGGGGCGTGACTCGAAGACGGAGCCGACGACACCGATAGGGACGGAGACCTTGTACAGGTTCATCCCCTCATCGAGTTCGCGCGCCGTGAGCGTCTCGCCGATAGGGTCGTCCTGCTCAGCGGCGCCACGTACCATCTCGGCTATGCTCGCCACCTTCGCCTCGTCGAGCTTGAGACGGTCGACGAGCGCCTGCGTGTACTCGCCGCGTTCGAGCATCCCCTCCGCCTCCTCGACGTCGCGTGCGTTCGCGTCGAGGATCTCGTCCTCCTTCCCCTCGATGCTCCGTGCGATACCTCTTAACAGGCTGTTTCTATCTTCCTCCGATACGTTCGAAAGCTCAAGCGCCGCGTCGTTTGCTTTCTGAGCCTTTTGTTCTGCGTTCATCTTTCGTCTACCTCCGGTGCGAAGAACGTCCCCACGCGTTCGGCGTCGGCTACCCTTCCGAGGACGTTCTGTACCTCCGAACCCGCGATTATCGCGGGAATACCCGCGTCGTTGACGCGTTCCGCGCCCTCGATCTTGGTCGTTATCCCTCCGAAGTCCGCGCCGTCGTCTGTGACGTTTTCCCATACGTCCTCCGTCTCGTCACCGCGTACCTCGTCGATAAGTTCGGCGTCAGCGTTCCGTCTGGGGTTGTCGGTGTAGACGCCTTCCACGTCGGTCAGCGTCACGAGAAGGTCGGCGTCGACACCGACGGCGATAGATGACGATATTATGTCGTTGTCGCCGACCTGTATCTCCTCGACGGCGACGGCGTCGTTCTCGTTCACGACAGGCACGACGCCCCAGTCGAAAAGCGTCTCTACGGTGTTACGGAAGTTACTGAACCTACGTGAGTCTTCGAGATCGTGGTGCGTCACGAGTATCTGCGCCACGTCCTTACCGTACCTCTCGAAGCTCTCGGAGTAGTTACGCATCAGGTCGCTCTGTCCGACCGTCGAAGCCGCCTGTAGATCCTCGACGGAGCTGTTTGAGAGAGGTACGCGTCCCTTTCCCGCACCTATCGCACCCGACGAGACGAGTATCACGTCCCTGCCGCGTTCGACGAGATCCATGACGTCGTTGACCAGCTTGTCGAGCTTCAGACGGTCGAGGTTGGAGTCGTCGTCGGTCAGCGAGTTCGTTCCCGCCTTGACGACGACCCTTTCAGCGCCCGCGGCGTCGTCGCGCGTCATGTAACGTCCGGTCTCGGCGCTCATAGGTCGAGTTCCTCCGTTATCTCCACCGAACGCCTCTCCGCGGCACCGACGGCGTCGGCGAATGGGCGTCCCGCGTCCGACTCACGCAGAACCTCCATCCCCTCCACGGTCGTCCCGCCGGGTGAGCAGACGGCGTCTATAAGCTCGTCGAGCGACCTCTCGTCGTTCTGTACTATAGCCGCCGCGCCGCGGAACGTCTGAGCGACGAGCGTACCGGCGTCCTCCTCGTCCAAGCCGCCTTCGACGCCCGCGTCACGCATCGCCTTCATCGCGTAGAAGACGAACGCAGGACCGCTTCCGTTGACAGCGGTCGCTATATCCATGAGTTCCTCGTCCACCTCGACGTAGCTACCGAGGTCGTCGAGCACGCGCGCCACCTCGTCGGGAACGCCGTCGTCGGCACAGACCGCCGCCGTCATCTCGTTGTACTCGCCAGCGAGGTTAGGCATGACACGGACGGCGCGTCCGTCGGTACGTTCGCGGACGTAGCCGAGCGACACCGCGGCGGCGAACGATGCGACCACCTGTCCGTCGTCGGCGTCGAACGAACCGAGCACGGGTCCGACGACCTCGGGCTTGACGGCGACGACGACGAGTTCTGAGCCTTCGACAGCCTTCCCTGCGTCCTTCTCCTTCATGACACCGTCGCTCAGAGCGTCGAGCGCCTCCTCGTCCTTGTCGCACGCTACGACATCGTACCCCTTGTTGACGAGACCTTCCACGACCGCGCTACCGAGGTTTCCACATCCTATTACGGTTACCTTCATACAGACGAGCCTCTTTCCGTAGCACGGATTCGGGTCTGTAAATTATAAATACGTCGAAACCGGCGTCAGCCAAGTTCGGCGACGACCTCCTCTATGATGTCGAGCGCCTCGCGTAGGTTCTCGCGCGAGTTTGCGTACGAGAGACGCGCGTGACCCTCTCCCGCCTCGCCGAACGCCTCCCCCGGAACCGTGATGACGCCTTTTTGCAGGCACGCGTCGACGAAGCCGTCAGGGACGCGCGGGAAGGCGTAGAAAGCCCCGCGCGGCGTCGGGCAGTCGATACCCATCGAGTCGAGACGTTCGGTAACGAGGTCACGCCTTGCCTCGAACTCATCGCGCATCCCCGCAACCGCCTCGTCCGTCCGTTCGTCGTTCAACGTCTCCGCGACACCGTGCTGTGCGGCGGCGTTGGCGCACGCCTGCGCGTACTGATGTACCTTCACCATCTCGTCGACCGCCCCCGTCGGTGCGACGACGTAGCCGAGTCGCCACCCCGTTACAGCGAGTGTCTTCGACGCACCGTTTACGGTCACGACGTTCTCGCCGAACCGCGCAGGTGAGACGTGTTCGCCGTCGTAGACGAAACGGTCGTAGACCTCGTCGCTGATGAGCGTCACGCCGTGGTCGTCGGCTATCTCCGCAAACGCTCGCATCTCGTCCTCCGTCTGTACAGCGCCCGTCGGGTTGGCGGGCGAGTTGACGAAGAAAGCCGCCGTTTCGTCGGTGAGCGCCTCCTTGACCGCCTCGGGTTCGAGGCGCAGATCGTCGGTGAGTTCGACACCGACAGGGTTTGCGTCCGCTACCTTCGTCAGGGCGTCGTACGAGACGAAGCCGGGGTCGGGTACGAGAACGTCGTCGCCGGGGTCGACGAGCGCCTGCACGGCGACGTGTAGACCTTCGCTCGCGCCCGACGTTACGAGAACCTCGTCGGGCGATGCGTCGAAGCCGACGTACTCCGCCACCTCCTCGCGTAACTCGTCGATACCGACGTTGCTCGTATACCCCGCGGCGCGTCCGTCCTTGATGGCGTCCACAGCCGCCTTCTTTACATGCTCAGGCGTATCGAAGTCGGGCTGTCCGAGACCGAGGTTTATGTCGTCCTCGCCCGCCGCCTCGAAGACGCGCCGTATGCCGCTGATACGTATCCGTTGGGTTCGCCGGGAAAACTCCATGCCCTAAGAAGCGCGACGCAACGAATATATCTGTCGTCCTGCGTCACCTACCGCCGCCGTACAGATCCCTGTCCTTCTCACTCGTCTCGTACTTCATGAACGACGAAGCGACGATAACCAGAGCGCCCGCGACGGCGACGTACAGACCGATTTGAAACTCCGAGAAGAGTATCTCCGTAGGCGTCCCGTCCGTGACGAGACCCAGTATGTAGCCGTACCCCGCCGCACCGAAGAGGACGACGTAACCGCCGAGATGGTGGAGTATAGACGCGAAAGCCCCTGCTATCACCACCGACGCGAAGAGCAGGAGGGTAAAGCCGCCCGCGAGGTCGTCGCCTGAGAGCGTCTGTAGCGTCAAGCTTCCCTGATACAGACCGTTGATAACCGAGACGAAAGAGTAGCTCGTCCTTTCGGCACCCAGCTTAACCGGTAGACGGACGTACGGGAGAGCGAGCGACCCCAGCGTGACCAGAACCCCGATGATACGTACCCTCGCAGGCGTATCCGTCTCCGTGACAGCGCCGCTTCCGGTTTCGAGGCTTTCGCCCGTCCCTCCGAACGCCATGACGACGCCGGTCACCGCCGTCACGAAACCTCCCATCACGCCTAATATCCGTGTACCTGACCCCTGTCCCCCCGAACGCGCCCCTATGACGACGAACACGACGCCCGCCGCGATGAGCGCGAACCCCAGGCTCTTACGCATATCTTCGAAAAAGACCCCACCGAATAAAAGCTTGCGTCCTCCGTCGGACGGTGTTCTCCTCCTTCGGACGGTGTTCTCCCCGATCGAGCGGTGTTCGGATAAGCCGCTTTCGCAGGACGGAAAGCAACCGGCTGACCGTCTCTTGACCGTACCGGTATACGGTTTACAGATAACTTCAGATATCTTTGTGACAGAACCACGCGGTTCTGGCTTTCCCTACCTGAACACCGCCCTCAGCCGTCCTCTGTCTCAACGTCGTGACCGCCGAACTCGTGGCGAAGGACGGCGAGAACCTTGTCGGCGAACGTCCCCTCGTCGCCGACGCGCGAACGGTAACGCGCGAAAAGCGACTGCGCGATACCCGTTGCGGGTACGTCGTTCTCTATCGCAGTCTCGACCGTCCACCGTCCTTCACCTGAGTCGGGGACGTGCCCCTTGACGCCTTCGAGACGCGGGTTACGTGCGAAGGCACGGCGCGTGAGACGGGTGAGACGTGACTCGACGACGCTTCCGTTCGACCAGACCCGCGCGACGTCTTCGAGGTCTATGTCTTCGTACTCCCCCTCCGCAAGGAGTTCGAAGCCCTCGCCTATCGCCTGCATCATGGCGTACTCGACGCCGTTGTGTACCATCTTGACGTAATGCCCCGCGCCCGGCGGACCGAAATGCTCGTAACCGCCTTCGACGCTCAGGTCGTCAAAAAGTGGTTCGACGCGTTCGTACGCGTCGGCGTCGCCGCCGATCATGATCGAAAGACCTTCGAGAGCGCCCGACGGACCGCCGCTACATCCCGCGTCGAGGAGCGCAACCCCTTCGTCGGCGAGGAGTTCGGCGCGTTCGCGCGTCCTTCGGAAGTCGGAGTTGCCCGCGTCGATTACCGTATCCCCTTCTTCGAGCGCGTCGGCGAGCGCGTCGGCCGTCTCGTCCACGGGTTCGCCGTGGGGAACCGACATCCAGACGGTACGCGGAGGTTCGAGGGCGTCGGCGAGCGATTCGACGTTCTCCGCACCCTCACAGTCGGCGTCGTCGACCGCCGACCCCACGGCTTCTTCGTCCACGTCATACCCGACGACGCGGTAGCCCTGACCCACGAGGTTCTTAGCCACGTTGCTACCCATCTTTCCGAGACCGATGACGCCCAGTTCGTCTTTCACACAGCCACCTCCTCCGTCGACGCGACGGCGTCGCGTTCGAAAGCCTCGACGGCGTCGGCGTCCTCGACGGGGTTGGTGATATCAACAGCCTCGTTGTACTCCCAGACGGGTTCGTAGACACGGCGCAGACGTTCCTCGTTCACCCACGTACCTCCTCCGTCGACTGCGTCGGTGAGTTCGTCGACAAGCACCTCGTACGGTATGGGTCCCGTCGGCTTCCCCGACTCTACGACACGTCCGCCCTCGCGCCAGACCCATTCGCCGCGGTAGTCGGTCTCGAACTCGTCCTCGGAGTCGGCGTATACGAAGTCGACGTGTCCGCCTCCTGCGAGTTCGAAACGCATCCTCTTGTGCGTCTCGCCGAAGCCCTTGCCGACGTTTACTGTCGCGGTCGCGCCGTCGGCGAACATCTCTCCGGAGACTCCGAACTCAGCCTGCGCCGCCGTTGCACGCGACGAGTACTCGGGTTCCACGAGGTACGGCGTGCCGTCGCGGAACGACAGCGTACCCCCGCACGCGACGCCGAGAACCTCTATGGGATGTACCCAGTCGAGCATCACACCGCCGTTCTGTGGCTCGAATAGCCACGCGCGTCCCGCGTCCTCCTCGCTGTACCCTTCCATGAACGTAGCCTCGACGTGTTCGACGCCGCCGTCCGCCGTCGCGCGTTCGAGAACCGGCGGCATAACCTTCGTCGGCACCTTGTTGAGGTAGTGGAGATGTAGGAACGACGAGTCCCATCTTCCGTCGAGAACGTCGACCGCCTCCTCGAAGCCTTCGCGGTCCGCCGCATACGACTTCTCGGTGACGACGAACTTACCCGCGTCGAGCGCCTCGCGCGTCTGGCGCAGATGGTACTCGATGGGACTCGCCACCTGAACAACGTCGACGGAGTCAAGGAAACCGTCGGGGAGGGCGTCGCCGGCGTCTATCTCATAATGCCTTCCGCGCGGCACCCCGATAGCTCCGAGAAGCTCCCTCTTCTCGTCGTACGAAAGCACGTCGACGGTCGCGTGTACCTCAAACGGGTCGTCGGTGATGCCCTTAACGAGCCTTTTTGACCAGTGACCCGCGCCCACTATCCCTATACGGTGTACCATCTCACTCCTCTACGGCGTCGGCTATACGTTCGAGAGCCTGCCTTGCCTTGACGACCTCGACGCGTAGCTCCTCAACCTCGTTGACGAGACGTTCGTCACCGCCTTCGCCGCGTCCGCCCGGACCTCCGGGACCGCCGCCCATCATACCGCCCATTCCGGGTGGCATTCCTCCGCCCATCATACCTCCGCCTCCCATCATACCGCCCATTCCGCCGGGACCGCCTTCGCCCTCTTCGCCGCCTTCCATCATCTTCTTCATCCGTTCGCGCGGAGAAAGCTCTTCCTCGTCTTCGTTTTCGTCCTCTTCGGACATACGTACCGGTTCGGCTTCCGACGGGTTAAATCTTCATAACAACGCCGCCCTCTGAGTCCTGTTTAGCGGAAAGAGTTATAACGTAGGCGTAACTCCGACGTAACGATGAGCGTAGAAACCAGAGGTACACTAAAGGAGACGATCGAAAAGCTGGTATCGAAGAACGGCGCGGTCTTCTTCGCCATGTTTTCTTTCTCCTCGCTTCTGTTCTTCATCGCCGTCGAGAGCCGCGCCGCCGCGACCACAGCGACAGGACCTCTGGACGACATACTTCCGACGCCGTTCATAGAGCCGGGCGCTCTCGCCTTCCCGATGCCTCGTATGTACGCCGTCCTTCTCGCACTCGTCGCCCTCTTCATCGGCTCCTACTTCGCCGTGATAGCCACGCGCGTCTTCGTGAACCGAACCGCGGGGATCCCGAACGACGCCTACGCCGAGAACATCGGCAAGGTGACCGTAAACATGTTCCTCGGGACGCTCGCCTTCGCCCCGCTGTTCATAGGCGGTCTGTTCCTCCCGGCGCTCGCATACGTCTCGGTGTACGGCTTCGGTATGTCGCCCCTTCTCGTCGTCGCCCTCGCACTCGGTGTCCTACCTGGCGCTTTCGTCGCCGTCTCGTTCGCGTTCTACGTACCGTACACGACGGTCAAGAGCGAGGACTTCATAGAGGCGTACAGCCTTAGCTGGGGCATGTCGTCGGGTAACCGCCTCTCTCTCTGCGGATTCTTCCTCGTCTTCCTCGTCTTCTTCGTCGTCGCCGCCGCCGTTGGTCTCGGAGCGTACGTCTTCCTCTGGGGCTTCTCGACGCTCGTCGCACAGCTAATGCTCGCGTTCGGTGCCTCGGCGGCGCTCGTATTCACGCTGTCGCTCGTCGCAACAGTCTACCGTAGGCACCACGGTGTAGAAGAAACAGCCTGAGGGGGTTACTCGCCCGCTACCAATCCGCCGACGACGCCCCCTATAATCGACAGCACGAACGAGGGTATCGCTATTATTATGACCGCGATTAGACCTATCCCGCCAGCCGCCGCGCCGGCACCCGCTCCGCCAACACCGCCGGGTAGGAACGACCCGATCAGTCCGCCCGCAACCACGAGTAGGATTGCCAGAGGTATCAGGAATGCTATCGTGACCAGTGCGCCTATCTTCGCACCGCCACCGGCACCTTCCTTCTGCAGGTACCCTCCCAAACCACCACCTATCGCAGGGCTTAGAAGGTTCAGCACCGGTATGAAGCCGACTATTATCGTCACCACAGCGCCTATTATCTAAAATCGAGGGCAAGACCCCTTCCTCAAGGAGCAACGCAGTGAACGATAGTGAACGAGTAGCGTTAACGAGAACGGAGTTCTCGTTTGCACATCAGAACGCGGAGCGTTCTGAGGACGCAGTAGGGAGGGGATACGCCCGACAGACAGTTGAATAATCAAAAAACCTTAATAATACAGTCTAACATATATCCAGATAGAATGGTTCAGACGCTCCAGCAGAACCTCGACGGCTTGACTGCCGAAGAGTACGAAGTACTGCGGAGTATGAGCCATCTCTCGAAAAACCTCTACAACAAAACACTCTACGAAGTGCGACAGCACTACTTCAACAACGGCGAGTATCTCAACTACTACGACGCTTACGACCAGTTGAAAGATAACTGGAACTACGAGGTACTCCCCAGCCAAGTCGCACAGCAAACAATGAAACAGGTTGATAAAGGATTCAAGTCGTTCTTCAAACTCGTAGAGAAGAAACGAGAAAACAAGTACGATGCTGACATCAGTCCCCCATCCTACCTCGACAAAGATGGGTACTACACGCTTGAATTTCCATCACAGTCGTTCCAAGTCAAAGAAGACCACATCCGACTTGGCGTTCCCTACTCGTATCGAGACGAGTTTGATTGTGAATCAAAGGAAATCAAACTCCCATTCACATACGAAGAAGTGCAAGAAACGAACCTCAAGCGTGTGCAAATCCTACCAAAGGCTGATGCTCAGTACTTCGAGTACCGTATCATCTACGAAAAAGAAGTAGAGGAAATCGAGACCGTCGAAGGGTCGTGGCTCGGCATCGACCTTGGCGTGGGCAATCTGGCGACGTGCGTTGACCATCGAGGCCACTCGTTCATCGTGGACGGTCGGCACCTCAAATCTCAAAATCGGTGGTTCAACAAACGACTCGCCCACTACCAGTCCATCAAGGACAAGCAGGGTATCGAGGGTACGACTCGTCGTATCGAACGACTGCACCAGAAGCGTCGATACGTCGTTAACGACTACCTCAACAAGACGGTTCGTATCATCACCGACTACTGTATCGAGAACTGCATCGAGACGGTGTACGTCGGTGACGGGAAGGGCTGGAAGCAGAACGTGAGCCTTGGTGATAGGACGAACCAGAATTTCGTCCAGATTCCGTTCGACAAGCTGAAGCAGAAGCTCAAGCACAAGCTCGAAGCTCGTGGTATCGCGTTCGAGTTAGTGCCTGAATCCCACACGTCGAAATGCTCATTCTACGACGAGGAAGCCGTCGAACACCACGAGGAGTACGTTGGTGAACGTGTCGAGCGCGGACTGTTCAAGGCGTCGGATGGAACGCAGTATAATGCTGATGTGAATGGTGCGGTCAACATGGCTCGAAAAGCCACAGGTAAGCCCAATTCAGAACTGTTCAGTTCTGCGGAGGGTGTAGAGCGGGTTGTGGACGCCCCACAGCGAATAAGCCTCTCCGACCTTGAATCTGGTCAGACTTTGCAGGAATCTTCGCTGGAAGCCCCACCCTCAAAGAGCGAACCCGTCAGGGCGAGCGAGTAGGGTGGGGTAGTTCACGGTGTTCACCAGCGTATTCCCCTTCATCCCTCCCGCTACATCTGACTCTGTGCCGGAATCCTGTCTAACTCCACATTCCGGACATATCTCTGCCTCGCTCTTTATCTCTTCACCGCAACTTTGACAGTATGCTGACATCTCCCCGAAATAAACCCATCAGATAATAAAACTTTCGCCGACAAACCAAAACAGTCCACATACTCGGTTCCTGAGGAGCTTGCTTAGTCTACGTACTTTCTCTGGAACTCCTCTTCCGACTTGGTCAGGTAAAGAATACCCTCTATGAATCCTATTATCCCTGGTATGAGCGTCCAGAAGAAGATGAGGTAGAGTATACCCTGTCCTACCTTTCCGAGATAGAACTTGTGTACACCGAATCCACCGAGGAGGATTGCGAATATACCGGCTACCGTTCTGTCCTTGTCGTAGTCGCCAGTTCTACCTCTGTGTCTAACCCCACACTCCGGGCAGATTTCGGCTTTCTCCTTTATGATTTCCCCACAGCTACTACAGTATACCTCGTCGGCTCCTTTTTTTGACATACGAACCAAAACGATGGGGCTGTACAGGCGGTACAAGGTGACTGCCCCGGGGCTGAAGCCGACAACACACAATCTTTAATACAACTAAGTGTGAGTCATTCATAGTGGGTTCGATGGAATGCTACCCAAACCTCAGAGAACGCGGGCAAGTCACAATTCCAGGAGAAGTCCGTGAAGCTCTTAATCTGGAGGAGGGCGACCAGCTGAAACTCACCGTTGAAAGATTAGACTAACAACGATGAAACATACGCTTCGCTTCCGTGCGTACCTACCTGACGACGTAGCTAGCGAAGCGTGGCGACACATCGACATTCTCCGACAGATTCGCAATCATGCTGTCCGAGACTATTATTACAGTGACTACAACGACCGCCCATCTGACTACGACCAACACGACAAACTCACAGACTGGACAGACCGATGGTCAACCTTTGCAGAGCCATCACGACACGCCGCACAACAGGCGATTAGCCAAATCCACAGCGATCTGGAAACGCTTCAAGAACGGCGAGACAACGGCTATAAGGTCGGGAGGTTGCAGTGGCAAGGTGCAGGCGAATTTCGGTCGGTGTCGCACAACCAGTCCAGTCGCTTCAACGTGGATTACAACACGGGCGACGACCGACTCGTGCGACTCCGACTCGAAAAGATTGGCTGGTTCAAAATCCGAGCAGAACGCGACGTGCCAACAGCAGGTGAGATTGACGAGGTTATTCTCAAAAAAGAGAGAACCGGCGAGTGGTACGTCTCACTTGTTACCTCTGTAGAAGACACACCTAAAAAACCGGCACTCAGTGAGATTGAACCTGAGAACTGTGTTGGTGTTGATCTCGGCATCACCAGCTACATCCACACGTCAGAGAACCTGTCTGTGGACACGCTTGACCTATCCGATGAGTATGACCGCTACGCACGTGAGCAACGGGAACTTGACAGGAAAGAACACGGCTCTGCCAACTGGGAAAAACAACGACAGAAAGTAGCTAAGGCGAAGCGTGCAATCAAGCGGAAGGTACTAGACTACCAGCACAAGATCACAACGTGGCTCGTTCGGGAGTACGATGTTGTAGCCGTTGAGAACTTGGACGTGAAGCCGATGCTGGAAACCAGCCAGAGTGCGAAAAATAAGCAAGACGCCGCATGGTCACGCTTCATTGAACTACTGGAGTACAAGGCTAACTTGCACGGAACACACGTTGAAAAAGTGAACCCAGACGGCACGACCAAAGAGTGCGCGGTTTGTGGTGTCGAGACGGACAAGCCACTCTGGGTACGCGAGCATTCATGTCCAGCATGCGGCCATACCGAAGACCGCGACCTCAACGCGGCAAAGAATATTCTCAATCGTGGTTTGAAGCAGTTAGGGGCGGGACGCTCCGAATCAACGCCTGTGCAGACTGCGCTCCCTACGTTCACCCCTCAGCGAGAGGCGGTGGATGCAAAGCGCGTCGTTGAAGCAGGAAGCCCCGGGGCTTGACCCTGGGGTGGGTTCACATAATCTCTTTGCAGAAGGTTTGAGTAACACGTTGCCGAAGGGAGCGGTATGGCAAACGACAAGCAGTCCGACGAGGTGTTCTGCCGAAGCTGTGGTGAACCGATAAAGAAGGAGGCTGAGATATGCCCGGAGTGCGGTGTCAGAAACACAGCACGGGAGACGGCTTCACGGAACGGTGGTATAGACGTGGAGGAGGCGTTGACGACGGGTTTTGAGAGGGTCAAGGCGCGCTCAGGGCTTCTGCTCGTGGCGGTCTTCTTCGTCATACAGCTCGTTTCGACGGTGGCTTCGCAGAGTGGCGCTGAGCGTGCGTTTGAGCAGATGGGGGGTGTAGAGAGCCTCCCGCCTTTCGTACGTGAAACGATGGTTCAGGGGGCTATGGAGCCGACGCCTCTCGCGTTCGATATACCTCAGTCGGTCATAACGTTGATGAGCCTCCTAACGGCTGTCGGTACGATCGTCGCCGGTATAGCCGCCTACCGTGTCTTCGCGTCGGACGCGCGTGAGAGGATACCCCCGGAGGCGTACAGACGTAACATAGGAACCGCGACGCTGAACGGTATAGTCGCCGGGTTCGTGTTCGGCATACTCGTGGCTATCGGTATCGTGTTACTCGTCGTCCCCGGTATCTACCTGATTACGGCGCTCATCTTCTTCATGATATTCGTGGCTCTTGAGGACGAGAACTTCCTCGAAAGCCTGTCGTCAAGCTGGGAGCTTACGGAGGGACGGCGTATCTCCGTCTTCCTGCTCCTCATGGCACTCCTCGTGGTTCAGGTAGCTGTGGGTATCGTCGGTCTCGTAGCGAGTTCGGTGGCTGGCGCAGTACTACCTCAGCTAGGTGCTGTAGTAGATGTCGCCGTAGGCGCCGCACTTGCCGTATACTCGCTCGCGGTTCTGACGGACGCGTACTTCCAGCTAAAGAGGAACCGACACGTTACCGAGGAACCTCCGGTATAGAACAGTTTCGAAACCTGCACCAAAACCCGTTTTTCCTCCCCCGTACAAAAGCCTCCTGTGTACAGAAGAAGATTCATAGCCGGACTAGCGGTTACCGCTGTTGGTTCCACAGGCTGTCTCGGGGGCAATAGCTCCGAAGACGTACCGGATCCCATCGCGCTCTCGGGCGAAAAGTTCGACGACCAAGGCGGCATGGCAATAGGTGACCACGGGGGACCCAACGGGCAGGTCTTCTACGCAGAAAACTCACCGGAGGGGCACGAAAACCCCGCGTGGTTCCACACCCTTGTCTTCGGTCTTTTCCCTTACCACTTCGACCGCCTTGACCGTGGCTGGGAGGCGGAGGCTGTCTATGTCACGGACTACTCGAAGGTGGATCTTCCATCCTCCTCCGATGGAAACCCCCGTCTTCCAGCTCCGACCGCCGCGGATACCTTTGCCGATGCTACGGAGGTTACATACGTCGCAGAGAGCGAAGCAGTGGGTGGAATGGGGCCGGCACTACCACCTTTCTCCGAAGAGTCCGAAGCAGAGGACTTCGCTGAAAGGTACGGCGGTCGCACCATCGGATTCGAAGGTATAACCTCTACTCTCATAGAGGAACTGAAGAGGAACGCCCCCGGTGGAATGGGAATGAACGGAATGAATATGAGTGACGGATGAGGATCAGACGCTGTAAACTTCGCCGTACTTTTTATGTGCGTACTTGAGAAAAGGTTCCGCGCTCAGGTCATCGCCCGTCGCTCGGCGCACGAGTTCGTCGGTCTCATACCTCTTTCCGTGTGTATGAATCTCGTCACGTAGCCATCTGCGTATACCGTCGAACCCGCCTTCTCGTACAGCCTCGTCAACGTCGATCTCGTCACGAACCGCGGCGTCGACCTGTGCCGCGAGCGCGCTACCGAGCGAGTACGTCGGGAAGTAGCCGAAGGAGCCGTGCGACCAGTGTATGTCCTGTAACGCGCCCTGCGCGTCGCTCTCAGGACGGAAGCCGAGGTACTCCTCGTGTTTTTCGTTCCAGACGGCGGGCACCTCATCGACCTCTATCTCGCCTTCTATGAGTGCGCGCTCGACCTCGAAACGCAGGAGTATATGCGAGTGGTACGTGAGTTCGTCCGCCTCGACGCGTATAGGGTTGCGCTCCTCGACCGTGTTGACCGCTTCGTACGCGCGGCGCGGCGTCACGTCCTCGTCCGTCGCCTCGTTGAAACGCGGTGCGAAGAAGTCCCAGAAAGCGCGCGTGCGCGCGACGTGGTTCTCCCAGAAACGCGACTGCGACTCGTGTACGGTAAGGTCGCGCGCCTCGCCGAGAGGCGTTCCGTACTCGTCGCGCGGAAGACCGAGCGTGTAGGTCGCATGCCCGAACTCGTGTACGGTGCTCGTGAGCGCGTCGAGAGGGTCGTCGCTGTACCGCGTCGTGACGCGTGCGTCGAACTGGGTGCCCGTTGAGAAAGGATGGGGCGCAACGTCGAGTCTACCGTGTTCCTTGTCGTAGCCCAGAACGTCGAGTGCGTCGCGCACGACCTCCTCCTGCGCGTCCTCGTCGACCGACGGAAGAGGTTCGGGCGAGACATCGGACGCGACAACGTCGTCAACGAGGGGCATGAGTTCGTCGCGTAACGTCGAAAGGACGCGCTCCGCGGTGTCGAGACCCAGATACGGCTCGAACTCCTCGAAAAGCGCCTCGTAACGCGGCACGTCGGGATTCACGTAGTCGGCGTACTCGCGCCTGAGTTCGACGAGGTGTTCGAGCGTCGGTGCGAACTCGTCGAAGTCGTCGTTCTCCTTTGCGCTCGCCCAGACGGGATGCGCCTCCGAAGTCGCCTCCGAGATCTCCTCGACGAGTTCGTTGGGGACGCGCGTCGCGCGGTCGTACTCACGCCGTACCTCGCGCACCACAGCGCGCTCTTCGTCGTTCTCAGGCTCGGCGGCGTTGAGGAGTTCACCCGTTCTGTCGTCGGTCAGAAGGTCATGACGGACGGACGACAGCGTTGAAAGCTGTTTCGACCTCGCGGGCGTACCGCCTTCGGGCATCATGACCTCCTGATCCCATCTTAGGACGCCCGCGGCGTGCCCGACGTTCGAGATCTTCTTTACGCGTTCGACGAGTTCACCGTAGCTCATGGTTCGCGTACGTTCGGCGCGCTAAACAGTCTGATGGTCGCCGACGTGACCGACGGAAAGGGAACGACGGACGTAGTTACCTAACACAAACAAAGGGTTTACTTACTGAGTCGACCATATAGTAGTTCAGGTGATTCGAACCTAATGAACGAGAACGAAATCGTGTGGCGTATCGCCGGTGGCTCCGGCGACGGCATCGACTCGACCGGTAGTAACTTTACGAAGGCGTTGATGCGGTCGGGTCTCAACGTCACCACACACCGGCACTACCCGTCGCGTATACGCGGCGGTCACACCTACTTCGAGGTACGCGCGTCCGCCGACGACATAAGATCACGCGCCGACGAGTACAACGTTCTTCTCGCTCTCGGTGACTCGTTCGCACGGTCTCCCGACGAAGAGTCTGTCTACGGGAACGAGGAGGTGAAGCCCCTCACGGAGAACCTCGACGACCTCGCAGAGGGCGGCGTCATAATCTACGATACGGGCGTCATAGACACGGAGGACATACCAGAGTTCGACGACCGTGTCGAGGAGAACGGCTGGAACGTCTACCCACTCGACCTACGTGAGATTGCGAAGGAGCAGGGGCGCGAGGTCATGCGTAACACAGCGGGTGTGGGAGCGACCGCGGCGGCGATAGGCTTCGAACTCGAAGCCATCGAGGACGTTATGTCCGACTCGATGGGGGGCGATATACTCGAATCCAACGTCGAGATCCTACACCATACACGCGACAAGGTTCTCGACGAGTACGACGTCGACCACGGTATCGGTGTACCCGAAGGCGAGCACGACGAGGAGCAGGTTCTCGTCGGCGGTAGCCACGGGATCGCGTACGGCGCTCTCGACGAGGGCTGTCGGTTCATATCGGGCTATCCCATGACGCCTTGGACGGATGTCTTCGCTATCATGTCCAAGATGCTACCCGATTTCGGCGGAGTCGCCGAACAGGTCGAGGACGAGATCGCGGCGGCGAGCATGGCGATAGGCGCGTCCCATACGGGAGCCAAGGCGATGAGCGGTTCCTCAGGCGGTGGCTTCGCGCTGATGTCCGAACCCCTCGGTATGGCGGAGGGTACGGAGACGCCCGTCGTTCTCATAGAGGCGATGCGCGGCGCTCCTTCGACGGGTCTTCCCACAAAGACGGAGCAGAGCGACCTCGAACACGTTCTGTACACCTCACAGGGCGACGCTATGCGTGTCGTACTCGCCCCCGGTGACCCCAAGGAGGCGTACGAACAGACGCGTACGGCGTTCCGTATAGCGTACGGCTACAACATCCCTGCCATAATACTGTACGACAAGAAGCTATCCGGCGGTCTGACCAACCTTCCCGAGTCGTTCTTCGACCGCGAAGCCGACCCGTCGATGGAGGCGACGCTGACCGAGGAGGAGGTACAGGAGCTAAAGCCCGACGGTGCGCAGGACTTCCCGCGTTTCAGCTACGGCGCGGAGAAGGGCGTGCCGCCACGACCGATACCGGGACAGAAGGACGGGCGGTTCAAGACGAGCGGGAACGAGCACGACCAGTACGGCTACATCGACGAGGATCCCGACAACCGTGTAAGGCAGATGGATCGCCGTCTGTCGCGTTTCGATCATATACGTGACGAACTCAACGACGAGAACCACCAAGCCGTCTACGGTGACGACGATGCCGAGTACGGTCTGCTCTCGTTCGGTAGCAACAAGGGTGTCATAGAGGAAGCCGTCGACGAACTCTCCGAAGACGGATGGTCAGTCTCCGGTATGAACGTTAGCGATATGGTACCGTTCGACGCCGAGGGCGTACGCGGCTTCATCGAGTCCGTCGACCGTGTCTTCGTCGTCGAGAACAACGCGACGGCGCAGTTCCGTCACCACGTACAGCGCGAACTCGCGGGATACGGTGACGTGATGACGAGCATACTCAAGTACGACGGCGACCCGTTCCGTCCTGCTGAGGTCGTCGACGCCGTGGAGTCCGCCGAAGACGACGACGTTGAGACTTCGTACAACGTCAAGATACAGCACAAGATATCGCGTAAGGGACGCGGAACAGAAACCGTCAAACGTCTCGAATCCGTACAAGGAAGAGGTGACCCACAGTGAGTGCATTCAGCGCAATCGGCGAGGAAACCGAGGTAGAGTCCGACGACTACACGCCCAAGCTCGAACCGCAGGCGACATGGTGCCCCGGATGCGGTGACTTCAGCGTTCTAAAGGCGTTGAAGCAGGCTCTTGCCGAACTCGGCAAGAACCCCGACGAGGTACAGTTAGTGACGGGGATAGGCTGTTCGGGCAAGCTCTCGTCGTACTTCGAGAGCTACGGCTTCCACTCGATACACGGACGCGCGCTACCCGTCGGACGCGCGTCGAAGCTGATCAACCCCGAACTTGAACTTATCGCCGCGGGCGGTGACGGCGACGGATACGGTATAGGTGGAAACCACTTCATGCATACCGCCCGCGAGAACCACGACATGACGTACATCGTCTTCAACAACGAGGTATTCGGGCTTACGAAGGGGCAGCCTTCGCCCACGTCTCCCAAGGGACAGAAGTCGAAGTCGATGACGCCCCACGGAAACGCGAAGGCACCTATACGTCCCATGTCGATGGCTCTCTCCGCCGGAGCGACGTACGTCGCGCGCACCGCCGCGGTCAACCCGCGTCAGGCTAAGGAGATACTCGTCGAGGCTATCGAACATGACGGCTTCGCACACGTCGACTTCCTCACGCAGTGTCCGACGTGGAACAAGGACGCCAAGCAGTACGTGCCATACGTCGACATACAGGACTCCGACGACCACGACGAGTTCGAACTCGACGACATGCGTGGCGCGTGGGAAGCGATGCGCGAGACGGAGGAGGCGCTGTACGAGGGCGAGGTTCTCACGGGACGGTACTACCAGGACGAACGCCGACCGTCGTATCAGGAGGAGAAGATGGAACGCGGCGACATGCCTGAGACACCCATAGCCGAGGACTACTTCGACGAGTCACACGACTGGAAGAGGTCGTATGACATCATAGACAAGCACAAATAAAAAACCGTCTGCCTACCCCCCGCTGTCGCTTCTCTTTATACGTTCAAACGCCTCCTTGGCGCGCCTCTCCTGCTCAGCCGTCGGTTCGGTGTCCCTGTAACGCACCTCCTCGAAGACGTCGGTCAGTTCGTCGACAGCTCCGGGGTCGAGACCCGCTTCCTTCGCGCTCTCGGCTATCTCGCTCGGCGTCTTCGTACCTATATCCTCTATACCGGCGCGGTCGATCATACCGCTCCAAGAGACGTAGACGTCGTTCTCGTACTCCGTATCGAACACCGTTTCGTGTCCGTTTCCTCTGTCCGAACCGTCTCCGCCCCGGTTCCTCCCCCTCAGCCTTCTGGCGACGAGGATGGAGGACGCCGCCAAGACCGCGATGCCGACGACGGCGGCGAGTGCCATACCGAGGTAGCTTAGAGCCTCGTTAAGGCTGAGTCCGAAGACACCCTGTGTATCGCCGTCGCCTTCGCCCGGTTCGTCCGAAACAGTCTCGTTGTCCGTGTTAGAGTCCCCCGTCGTCGTTCCGTTACCCTCACCTTCTGAGCCGCTGTTCTCGGTGCTTTCGTCGTCCGAACCGCCCGCTTTCTCGGACTCGTTCGTCTCGGATCCGCTCTCCCCTGTGTCCTCCCCTGTGCTTTCCTCAACGGTCACGTCGGTGGAGTCGACCACCCTTTCACCGAACGTAAGGTTGGCGGTGTACTCGCCGGCGTCGCCGTCTTCCGTAGGTATATTGAATCTTTCGTCCTTCTCATCCCCGCCTTCGAGGCTGAACGTCTTCGTCTCCGAACCCAGACCGCTGACGTTCACGGCGACGGTTTCCCGCCCTGAGACACCGAACCCGCTCGATACTTCCGTATCCACGGTAAGATTCTCGCCCTCGGCTACGGGCGAGTTCGTGTCGGTGATGGATAGTTCTACATCAGCACCCTCCACGACGAACTCCGCCTCGTCCGTGTCTTCGTCGGTGACGACTTCCGCCGTGTAGTTGCCTGCGTCCCCCAAGCCGGTCGACATGTTCAGACTCACCGTTCTCGAAGAACCGGGAACGAGATTGCTGACACGTTCAGCTTCTTCGAACTCCCCGCCTGCGTTAGGGGTACCAAGCTTGACCACCTGTGTACCAGACTCCTGACCGGCATTCGTGACGATGAACTCTACCCGCACATCATTTCCCGCGGTTACGGGTGAGTTGGTGCTGTCCACCGAGACGACGAAGTACGCCCCTTCGGGTCTGAGTTTTAGCTCGACCTCCTGCGTCTCATCCTCTTCGACAGTGATGTCTTCGATAGCATCTGACCCCCCGAACTCGGCTTCCAGCCTGTATTCGCCCGGTTCGACCGACTCGAAGCTGTAGCTTCCGTTGGCGTCCGACTTCGTGGTCTCCTCGTTACCGGTGGACATATTCACGAGACGCACGTCGGCGTCAGCGAGCGCGTGCCCGCCCTCCGTCGAAACCGTCCCTGTCACCTCTCCCGTACCCTCGTCCGCCGCCGTGACAGCGGCTCCGGAGAGTAACAGTGCGACCACCAGACACGAGACGGACACCGCTCTACGAGAGGGGACGACGCCGGCGCTTCCGAGTCTGTATCCAGTACACATAGTATCACGAACCCCTTTCCGCAGACGGATGTTCTGATGTCACCGTGGTTTGATTCCTCGTCGGAGTTTATAACGTTTCGTAAGACAGACACGTATGACCGGATCGGTGCGGGGACGCGCCCTCGAAACGGTAGAGACGGGTAGGAAGGTCGACGCGGAGGTGCGCGACCCTTAACCGTCCTTGCTGAGACCGCCGCTTCTTGCTACCACAGCGTCCTCGCGGTTCGCCTCTACGGTAAACTCGTCGCCCGCCGACGGCGGTTCGAAGTACTTCTTTACCTCCGAACCCACGACGACCTCGACGTAGTCGGCGTCGCCGGGGTCTACGACGCGTACGGTCACCTCGTCGGCTTCCTCGTCGTACTCGGCGTCTATCACGGGTTTTTCGCCGCGTATGGGGAGCCTACGCCCGCCCTGTCGTCCCCCTTCGCTGATGGAGTCGCGTATCCAGTCGCCCACGCGTCCGGGTGCCTGTCTGACGAGTTCGGCGGGTTCGACCGCCTCGTAGCCGCCGTCCGAGAGACGAACCACTCCTTCGTCTTCGAGTCCGTCAAGTGCGTCCTCGACCTCCTCGTCCGCGAGACCCGTCTCGTCGGCTATCTCCTCGGCTTCCGCACCGTCGGTACGTCTCAGCGCCGCGTAGACGCCGGCGCGCGTGTCGGTACCGAAGAGGTCGGTTATCAGGTCGTTCACGCCCTCGCCGACAGCGCTAAGCGCCTCGTCAACCCTGCCTTTAATGCGATCTCCTTCGTCGTCTATCCTACCGCCTATCTCGGAGCCGACGGCGACGCCGTACTCGTGGATCACGTCGACGGGTTCTACCAACAGCTCCTCCGCCCCTAAGACTTCGTCGGTGTCGTCGTTTTCGTCCGTCATCTTACGGAGGAGTAGACACGCCACGCATATATCTTCGTCGCCCTGACCGTTCGGCGCTCCTACCGTCACAACTTAGTACCGCGCACGCGAATCCGACGGTATGCCCGACGAAATACCCCGTATAGGTCTCGGTACTTGGCAGAACAAGGAACGCGAACCCTGTGTAGATGCCGTACTCGCGGCGCTCGACGCCGGATACCGTCATATAGACACGGCTCAGGCTTACGGAAACGAGCGCCACGTCGGCGAAGGTCTATCGCGCTCCGACGTACCCCGCGACGAGGTCTTCGTCGCCACAAAGCTCTGGAACAACAACCTGAGCTACGACGAGAGTATTACACAGGACGACGCATACATAGGCGCGAAGAGAAGCGCCGAACTCCTCGGCGTCGACACCATCGACCTCCTGTACGTCCACTGGCCTGCGGAGGACTACGGCGACGGGACGCTCGAAGCCCTCGACAAGCTCTACGATGAGGGCGTCATAGAAGCCGCGGGCGTCTCCAACTTCACACCCGAACTCCTCCGTGAGGCTTACGACAAGCTCGACGCGCCCCTGATCGCAAATCAGGTCGAGACGCATCCGCTTCTGCCGCAGGACGAGATGCTCTCGGTCACCGACGAACTCGGTATCGATCTCGTCGCCTACTCGCCTCTTGGACGCGGCGGTGTCTTCGACGTACCCGAGATTCAGGAGGTCGCCGAGAAACACGACGTGAGCGAGGCACAGGTTTCGCTCGCATGGCTACTCGAACGCGGCGTGAAGCCCATACCCAAGTCCGCGGATCCCGAACATATACGTGACAACTACGGTGCTCTCGATCTCGAACTCGACGACGAGGACATAGAGGCGATAGACTCTATCGGCGAGCGCGAACGTCTCATCGATCCGGAGTTCGCCCCCGACTGGTGAGAGTAAGGTTAGCAGACCCGATGCGTGACAAGGCTTTTTAGACGCCGCCCGCTCCGTTTAACCGATGCTGAACGAGGTTTTCGTCCTGACTGAGGTTGTCATACTGTCCGTAGCCCTGCCGCTGTCGCTCGTAGCCGCGCTTGGCTTCCATGGCTCGCCTTTCGCCGGCGTAACGACGCCTATACCCGTCGTCTTGGCGTCGTACATAGTTGCCGACGGTAGCCGTCTCGTCTTCGAGAGCCCGCCCCGGAGCCTGTACGCCCTCTTTACGACCGTCGCGGTTCTCGCCGCGGTCTACTCGGCTGTAAACGCGGTGCTCCTCCTGACGGAGAGGAGGGCTGTCTGATGGAGTCCCCCTACCAGCTCGTCTTCCTTGCGCAGGCTTTTGTTCTCGCACTCACCGCGGTTCTCGTGGTCTACCCCCTCGCGGCTTACGCGCGTAACGTCGCCTACACAGAGGCTTTCGTCCTACTCGCTCTCGCCTTCTTCACCGTCACCGTCGTAGGCGTCGTTGACTTCGTTCTCGGCTACCGCACTCTGGCTAACGCTCTCAGACCCGTCGGCGCTCTGTTCGCACTCGCGGGCGTCTACCTCTTCGCGCGTGACTTCGTACGCGCAAACGACAGCTTGGAGACGTACGGCGACTTCGGCGACTACGTTGAGTTCGGGGGCGAAGAAGGTGACTGATGCCGCCGACGAGGATACCGTCTCGTTACGCGAGGGCGAACAGTCCGTCTGCCCTATCGATGCGATGGACGATCCGTTACGCCAGCTTCCGCCTGAGACGTTTGAACGTATGCTCGTCGTCTCCACGCGCGGCGACCCTGAACGCGTCGAACGCGCCGTACGTGACGCGGGTGCGGATCCGACGAACGTCGTCGTCGTACCCGTGTCAGGAAGCGCCATACGTTACGACGGACCGCTTACCGTCGGCAAGAGGGTAGCACCGAGCGACATGACGGGTGTCGGCGTCAGGTTCACCGAGGCTCTGAGAGGCTTCGACGAACCCGCGTGGGTCGTCGTCGACAACTTCAACGTCTTCCTCATGTACACCGATCAGAAACGCGTCTACCGTTTCATGGACAGCCTGACCGGAAAGGCGCGCGAGTCGGGCGCACGCGGTCTGTACTGCACCGTGCGTGACGCACTCACCGACACGACGTACCAGACGTTCCGTAACCTGTTCGACTCCGAGACAGACCTACGGTGATGTCGGCGACAGCCAGCCTCGTTTCGTTGGTCGTGGGAGGCGCGCTCGCCTTCTCGCTCGTCGCGCCTCCGGGACCTATGAACGCGCTTATCGCCGACGAGACGGCGGCGCGCGGCTGGTTCGCGGGCTTCCGTTCGGGTCTCGGCGCTTTCGCCTCCGACACCGTCTTCTGCGCCCTCGCCCTCAGCGGTGCTGTCACGGTCGCGGGGTCACCGACCGTCCGTTCCGTCGCCGCCATGGTCGGCGGCGTCTTCATGTTCTATCTCGCGTACGACGCGCTCCGCGACGCGCGCGCACGGACACCTACCGAGTCGCGCGGATTCACAAAGGCGCTCGTACTTGGTCTCACAAACCCGTACCAGATAGGCTGGTGGCTGACCGCGGGCGTCGCGCTCGTACAGCCGTCGCCCGTCGAAGTCGCGGGAGAAACCGTCGTCGTGGGCGGCGTAACTGTTCTCGTCGGATTCTTCGCCGGTATACTCGTCTGGATAACCGCGTTCCCTGCACTACTCGTACGCGCGGGTGACCGTCTCGAAGGCTTTGAGAAAGGCGTAAGCTACGTCAGCGCCGCCGTCCTGTCCGTCTTCGGCGTCGCCTTCGTCTACTACGCCGTCCTATAACGCGCCCTCTATCTCGTTCGCCTGCGTCAGACCGATGAACTTCTCAACGATCTCGCCGTCCTTCTCCACGACTATGGTCGGCACGCTCCTTACACCGTACTCCTGTGCCACGTCGGGGCTTTCGTCAACGTCGACCTTCTCGAACTCTATATCCGGATACTCCTCCTCCAGATCGTCTATTATCGGATCCTGCTTCTTGCACGGACCGCACCAGTCGGCGTGGAAGTCTTTGACCGTGGTTCCCATACCAAACAGTAGTTGGCTGTCACAAATAAAGTTTCTTCCGTCTCACCCGGCGCGGACACACGCACTAAACCGACGAAACGACGCGCTCGTACGCCGCGACCGTCTCGTCTATATCCTCGTCGTCGTGTGCGTAACAGACGAACTGCGACTCGAACCCATTGGGCGTGAGGAAGACGCCCTCGTCGAGCATCCCGTTCCAGTACAGGCGTTTCCATCTCTCCGTCTCGGCGTCGTCGATGTCGCCCGCGTCCTTCGGGCATGTCCCGTAACGCGGACAGTCGGCGCGTTGCTCGCACCCTGACACGCACGCGCCTTCGAGGCTCTCCGGCGTCTCGCGCGTGAAGACGGTCTTGAACACGCTGTCCACGCCGACGACGGTGTACTCGGGCGCGTAGTCTTCGAGTACGTCGGTCATACCCGCGCGGAGTTCGTCGGCGAGAGAGTTCACATGAGAGTACACGTCCTCGTCCTTCGCGTACCGTAACGTCTCCAGACCCGCTGACATAGTAACGGGATGTCCGGAGAACGTCCCCGCCTGAAAGACATCGCCCGACGGCGTGAAGCTCTCGACGAGTTCGGCGGAGCCTCCGATAGCCCCGACGGGGAAGCCGCCGCCGACTATCTTACCGAACGTCGTCAGGTCGGGTTCGACGCCGACGACGCTCTGCGCGCATCCGAGTCCGCCGACACGGAACCCCGTAATAACCTCGTCGAAGACGAGCAAAGCGCCGTGTTCGTCGCAGAGCGACCGTAGTGTCTCGTGGTACCCCTCGACGGGATGGACGACGCCGTTGTTCCCCAGAACAGGCTCGACGAGGACGCACGCTATCTCGTCGCCGTGTTCCTCGAAGACGCGTTCGACCGTCCCCTCGTCGTTGAACGGTACGGGGAGCGTCTCACGCGCGAACGACGAAGGTACGCCTTTGGTCGACGGTTCGGGCGATTCGGCGTCGCCTTCGACGAGAGTCGACTCCTGCGCACCGTGGTAGCCGCCCTGCATAACCACGACCTTGTCGCGTCCCGTCACGCCGCGCGCGAGACGGACAGCCGAGACGGTCGCCTCCGTGCCCGAGTTGACAAACCTAAGCGTCTCTACGCTCCCGACGTGTTCGGCGACGAACTCCGCAAGCTCGACCTCAACCTCCGTCGGGGCACCGTACATAGGTCCGCGCGCGACCTCCGACTGAACCGCGCCCGCGACGCGTTCGGGTAGGTCGTGTCCGAGAAGGAGCGGACCGTACCCCATGACGTAGTCCGTATAACGGTTACCGTCAACGTCGACGATCTCGCCGCCGTCACCCTTCTCGACAAAGAAAGGGTACGGCGAAGGCTCGGCGCGTACCGAGGAGTTGACGCCGCCCGCGAGCACCGACAGAGCGCGCCCGTACAGTCTACGTGAGTCCTTGCCCATACGCGTCCTCGGTGTCCCAAGCTAAACCGGTTTTCGGTCGTATCCTCGCGGTCAACGACGTACCGTGTCGAAGTCCAAAAGACGGCTGTAAGGAGAGGAGATAGAAAATTAATAACTTCACACCTCCGACTGCGGCTTGTTTGCCAAAACAACTCCCGTCGTTATCAAGAGACTTAATAAACCGTCGCGCCTACTATACGGTAATGGAAAACGGCGAAAACGCGAAAGAAGCCGTCTCGGTTCAAGTCCCTGATATGGACTGCCCGTCGTGCGTCGAGAAGGTCACCGGCTCACTCGACAACGTCGACGGCGTCGTGTCCTGCGAAGCCAGTCCGACGAGAGGTGTTGTCGAGGTCGTACACGGCGGAGACGTTACGATGGAGGAGATAACCCAAGCCGTGGAGAGCGTCGGCTACACCGTCGGTACGGACGAAAGCGTCGAGGACGAAACAGGTATACTGCGGGGTAGGGGAGGCGTCCGTATACTCCTCAGCGGTGTCTTCTTAGCCTCAGGTATAGCCACCAAGCTTCTACTGTCCGGATCGCCTGTCGCGTACGGGTTTACCGTCTCAGACCTCCTGTTCCTCTCGGCTGTCGCCCTCGGTGGAAAGGGGATACTCCGCGGGGGGTACTACTCGGCAAAGAGCCTCAGCCTCGACATGGATTTCCTGATGGCATCGGCTATACTCAGCGCCGTGACGGCGAGCCTTATAACAGGAGAGAGCCTGTACTTCGAAGCGGCTACGCTCGCCGTTCTGTTCAGCGTCGCCGAACTCCTTGAGGAGTACTCTGTAGACAGGACGCGTGACTCTCTCCGTGAACTCATGGAGCTATCGCCTGACGAGGCGACGGTGCGTAGGGACGGAGGGAAGGAAACCGTCCCTGCGGATGAGGTCGAAAAGGGCGATATCGTCGTTGTCGAACCCGGAGAGAAGATACCCAGGGACGGCGTTGTTGTCGAGGGCGAAAGCACCGTCAACCAGTCGCCTATAACGGGTGAGTCCGTACCCGTCGAGAAGGAGGAGGGCGACGATGTGTACGCGGGTACACTGAACGAAGCGGGCTACTTCGAACTCGAGGTGACGGGTGAGTCGGGCGACGACACGCTGTCGCGTATAGTTGAGATGGTCGAGGAAGCCGAGTCGAAGAAGACTGATAGGGAGAACTTCGTCGAGAGGTTTTCGAGCTACTACACGCCTATCATGGTAGGTATAGCTATACTCGTAGCCTCCGTACCGCCTCTCCTCCTCTCTCGACCATGGGTACCTTGGTTCGTGAACGGTATCACGATGCTCGTACTCGCATGCCCGTGCGCCTTCGTCGTATCGACACCCGTCTCTGTCGTGTCGGGGATTACGAGCGCGGCTAAGAACGGTGTCCTCATCAAAGGCGGAAACTATCTGGAGGCGATGGGTGAGATAGACGCCGTTGCGATGGACAAGACGGGGACTCTCACAAAGGGCGAGCTAAGGGTCACGGACGTCGTTCCTCTGAACGGAAAGACTGAGGAGGACGTCCTACGGTGTGCACGCGGTATCGAGTCACGTAGCGAGCACCCTATCGGCGAGGCTATAGTTGAGACGGCGGAGGAGAAAGGTATAGAAGGCGGTAAGGTGTCGGGCTTCGAGAGCGTGACGGGAAAAGGCGTGACCGCCACCGTCGGGGGTGTGAAGCACCACGCGGGGAAGCCCGGCTTCCTGACCGAGAAGGGCTTCGACCTCGGACACGTCCACGCGGCTACAGACGGTGACGGCGAACTCAGCGACAGAACCAGAAGCCTGTGTGAGAGGAAGGACTGTCTCAGCCTCGTTGAGGACGTAGTCCCTGAGCTTCAGTCGGAGGGTAAGACGGTCATCGTAGTCAGCGACGACGAGGAGATAGAAGGCGTAATCGCAGTCGCCGACGTGGTCAGGGACGGCGCGGCGTGGACTGTCGGGAGGCTCCGTGAACTCGGCGTGGAACGCGTCGTGATGCTCACAGGTGACAACGAAGGAACGGCGCGTGCGATAGCCGACGAGGTCGGCACAGACGACTACAGGGCGGAGCTACTCCCCGACGAGAAGGTCGATGCGATAGAAGAGCTACAGGACGAGGTCGGCACGGTTGCGATGGTCGGCGACGGTGTCAACGATGCGCCCTCGCTCGCAACCGCCGATGTCGGCGTTGCGATGGGCGCGGCGGGCACCGACACGGCGATAGAGACAGCCGACATCGCTCTGATGAGCGACAGCATCAGACGTCTCCCGTACCTGTACGGTCTTTCGCGGAAAGCCAACTCCGTGATACGTCAGAACATAGTTTCCAGCCTCGGCGCTAAGCTCGTCCTCGCCGCGGGCGTGCCTCTGGGCTTCGTCGGCGTCGCTGTCGCCGTCATAGCGGGTGACGTAGGTATGACAGTAGCCGTAACCAGCAACGCTATGAGGCTGTCGCGTACACGTCCCGACGAAGAATGACGCGAGTATGAGTTCACCCGAATCCTGTAACCTTTGTGGCGAACCCACGGATGAACCTTACTGCTCGCCGGGGTGTCGTGACGTGGACGAGAAGCTTGACGAGAGCCGGGGAGACGGAAACGACGACGTTGAAGACACCTCAGGAGACGGCTTGGAGCAGACCTTTCTACGTGTCGACGGTATGCATTCGTCTATCTCCGAGGATCTCTTGGAGAAGGTCGGCGAAGGCATAGACGGCGTAGAGGACGTATCGGCGAGCTACGTTACGGGCGGTGTGAAGCTCCGCCACGACGGCTCCGTGTCCGGAGAGGAGGTAAAGGAGAGGCTCAGTACCGCGGGTCACACGGCGTACACGCGTGAGGAAGGGGGCGAAGACGACGATCGTAGAGACAGCGGAAGTACGGTTACGGGTGCGGAAAGCCGGCGCGACGAACCGATGATAGGCGTCAAGCACGCCGTGGGCATAATCTTCGGTGGCTTCCTCCTCATACCGTACATGGCTCTCGTCTACCCCGGCTACGTACTCTCGTTCCTCAACGTCGAAACCGGCTACAGCCTATCCGCGGCGGACGGTGCCACGTTCCTCCGGCTGTACATGGTGCTAACCGGATTCGTGCTTTACTTCACAGGGCTTCCGGTTCTCAGGGGCGCGTACATGGGGATACTTACGAGGAAGCCCAACACCGACATGCTCGTCTCCCTGACCATCGTAACCGCCTACCTCTACGGTACCGTCGCGGCGTTCGCGGGCAGGGGCGACGTATACTACGACCTGACCATCGTCGTCTCCTCCGTCGTCGTTTCGTCCATCTTCTACGAGTCGTCGGTGAAGGAGAAGGCTGTCGAAGCCCTCGGTGAGATAACCTCCTCACGTATAGACGAGGCGCGTCTGTACACCGACGACGGAACCGAGGAGGTGAACGTAGACGAGGTCGCGCCCGACGACCGTATACTGGTGCGCGAGGGCGAACGCGTCCCCGTCGGTGGCTCGCTCGTATCCGGCTCCTGTACGGCGGACGAGTCGGTGGTCACCGGTGAGTCACTACCTGTTGACAAGAAGGAGGGCGACGAGATGGTAGCAGGCTCGACGGTGACGAGCGGCGTCGCCGTCGTCCGTGTAGCCGAGGACGGTTCGACGGGCGTGAGGGGTATAACCCGTGGCGTCTGGGATATACAGGCGGCTGACCACGGAGCAGAGAGACGCACCAACCGTATAGCGTCGTTCGTCCTCCCCGTCCTCGTCGTCGTCGGTGTCGCCGTGGGAGCCGTCTACCTCGCACGAGGCGCAAGCTCCGCAGGCGCTGTCTTAGCCGCACTGACCGTCTTCCTCACGGCTTCCCCTTGGGGTATGGGTCTCGTGGCACCCCTAACATCGGCTTCGAACATAACCGAGGCTACCGAGAACGGTATAGTGGTCTTCGACGAAACCCATTTTGAGAGGCTCAGAGGTATAGACACCGTGGTCTTCGACAAGACGGGGACGCTCACAACGGGCGAGATGGAGGTCGTCGGTACGGAAGGCTCCGACGAACTCCTGCGTAAAGCAGGCTCTCTGGAGGGCTTCGCCTCCCACCCTGCGGCGGAGGCTGTACACGACGCTTTCGGTACGGACACGTACGAGGTCGAAGAGGTGGAGACGTTCGCAACGGGTGTATCGGGAAAGGTCGGTACACAGAGGCTCCTCGTCGGAAACCGCGCGCTCTTCGACGACGAGGGATGGGACGTATCCGAACAGTTCCGGGAACGTGCAGAGGAGGAGAAGGACGCGGGCAGGCTACCCGTGATGATCGGAGCCGACGGCGAAGCACAAGCCCTGATTACGCTGTCCGACGAGCACCGTGAGAGCTGGCGAGAGACGGTTTCGGGGCTGACCGCCAAGGGTATCGAAGTCGTAATACTAACCGGCGACGGCGAGGAGGCGACGCGCACCTTCGCCGAGTACGAAGACGTCGACACCTCTTTCTCGGAGGTTCCGCCCAAAGGGAAGATGGAGGCTGTCCGTAGACTGTCCGACGACGGCACCGTAGCCATGGTCGGTGACGGAACCAACGACGCGCTACCCCTCGCGGAAGCCGACTTCAGCATATCGATGGACGGAGGAACCGCTGTCGCCGCGGACGCCGCTGACTTTGCCGTCGTTGAGGGTGATATACGTCTGGTGGATAAGGCGTTTGAGATCTCGCAGACCTCCCGAAGGAAGTACAGACAGAACCTCTCCCTCTCCTTCCTGTACAATCTGATGGTAGTCCCGTCCGCGGTTCTGGGTATACTCAACCCTCTTCTGGTTATATCCGCGGCGTCGGTTACAGCGGTTGGGATCTGGGTAAACTCATCGTGGCTTAGAAACGGTCTCGGCGGCGGTTCCGTATAGCCCCATACGGTTTGTGAGACCTACGGCGACCGTACGACCTCAACGTCTACCTCGTCGCCGTCCACGCCTATACGTACGAACTGCGTCCTGACGTGCTCCTTAGCCGTCCCGACAGCCTCTTCCTCCGTCCCGAATCCACGCGGGGAAGGCGACTCGAAGGCTATACGCACGGTCTCGTCTTCGAGGAAAAGCGCCGTACCGCCGCTCTCGACCTCGTAGAACGAGTCACACACCCAGACGTACGGTGCCGAAACATCGGGTGCGCCTGAGTAGCTCGGTGGTTCGTCGTCGGGTTCGAAGACCGTCCCCGTTAGGTCGGTTCCGCGCGCCGCACCACGTACGAGTATCACACCGGATAGACGGGGCGAGGGAACAAAACCGTGCCGACGCGTTTATTCGTCGGGAAGCCGTAGAACGGACATGGAACAGAACCGACCCGTCCTTCTGTTCGACGGTGTCTGCAACCTCTGTAACTCGTTCGTCAACTTCGTCATGGAACGCGACGACGACTTCGCCTTCGCGTCTATACAGTCCGACGAGGGCGCGCGTCTAATACGCGAAGCGGGTCTGTCGCCCGAAGACCTCGAAACCTTCGTCGTAATCGACGGCGACGATGTCTACACCAAGTCGCGTGCGGGTCTGGAGGTTCTACGCCGTCTCGGTCTCCCGTACTCGCTCGTCTATCCCGCCGTCATCGCCCCGCGGTTTCTCCGAGACCCAGTCTACAACCTCATAGCGTCCAACCGGTACGACTGGTTCGGTAAACGCGACGAGTGCCGCGTCCCCGACGACGAAACCAAAGACAGGTTCCTTTCGTCGGAGTTCTGATCTAACCCGTCGCTGTACCTCGTTTTTTGCTTCCCTTCTGGACGGTGTCGACCCCCGTATTCTGTATAGCGAAATACGGTTTACGTGACGCGTCGGTACCGTACCGAACACGGTTTAACACGCCGACACGTACCCCGAAACGTGTCTGAGACTCTCGCAGAGAGCTTCGGGCGTCTCGAAGACGAGGAGTTCCGCGTCCTAAACGCCGTCGAACGCGGTATGGAGCACAACGAGTGGGTTCCGGAGGAGGAAATACCCGGACTCGCGCGTCTCCATCCCGATGAGGCGGAGTACCACGTAAGCAGGCTCAACGATCTCGAACTCGTCGAACGGCGCGACTCACGGTACCTCGGATACAGGCTTGTCGCCGAGGGCTACGACGTTCTCGCGCTGAACGCCTTAGCCGAAACCGGCTCCGTCACCCGTCTCGGAGGTAACATAGAGGTCGGAAAGGAGAGCGACATCTACGAATGCGCCGACGCGGATCGTGAACTCGTCATGAAGCTCCACCGTGAAGGGTACACGCAGTTCAGGGACACGACGCGCGAACGCGACTATACGCATGACAAAGGGCATCTTAGCTGGATGTACACGGCGCGAAAGGCGGCTGAGGCGGAGTACGAGACTCTCGAAGAGCTTTACGGCGACGTAGCCGTCCCCGAACCCGTCGACCAGAACCGTCACGCCCTCGTCATGTCGCGTTTCGACGGTGTCGAGCTACGCCGTGCTGACGTTGACGCACCCCGCGCCGTCCTCGATGCCGTCCTCGACGAGCTTTCGCAGGCATGGCGCACGGGCTACGTACACGCCGACATGAGCGGCTACAACGTCCTCGTATCGCCCGACGGGATACGTATAATCGACTGGCCTCAGTCCGTCGAAACCGACCACCCGCACGCGCGTCAGCTACTCGACAGGGATATATCCAACCTGCTCGCACATTTCGAAAAGAGGTACGACGTTAGCCTACCGACCAAGGAAGATGCCGTGAACCGCGTCGTTCAGTAGCCCGCGAACAGATCCGCGGCTACTATGCTCAGCCCTATACCCACGGATATAGCCGTTGTGAGCAGGAGACCGAGGGCTATACTTGATCCGACCGCGACAACCGAGGTCATCATACCGCCGAGAACGAATGCCGCTATCAGCATGAGACAGACCTCAAAGTTGTCGAAGACTATCTTAGCGAGAAAGCCGGTGTTCCCGTACCTGTGCTTGACAGACATATATGTTCATACTCTGTCCTAACTTATTACTCTTGCTTCTGCGCCACTTTCGCGCTCTCCCGAACGATCTACCGTCTTCCCTGCGCTTCTCTAAGCCGACCTTTTCGTGTAATAGCGCGGATTTCTAACATTATATAGTTGTCTTATGTCCCTAAGTACGCGTAGAAGCCAAAAGCTAACATTAGGTTTGGTCTAATCCCGTCTAAGCCCTGTTCGAGCCGGCTCCCCGCCGTGGGATGAGGTGTCTAAGCCGACGAACTGACGGCGTGTCCCGGAACTGGCGTTAATCTGAAGTCGGAGGCTTTTCGGTTCGTCCGTCTCCCAATCCTCCGACCGCCACATACCCATCCCAAGCGTACAGTTTCACGTCCGAGACGTATCTACGTCTGTATATTCTATAACGCTATACACAGATGCCTCGCCGTACGGTTTGTAAAGAGCCAAGATACACGAACAGATACGTCGTGACGTGAAAGGTCTACGTTCCCTTTCGGCGTCTTACGAGACGCGTATGCTCGCCGCCCTCGCTCTCGGATGGGCGACGTTGCAGTGCGGTCGTTTCCTGCTCCCCCCTCTGCTCCCGCTTATTACCGAGGCGCTGAGCTTCTCAAGCGCGGGTATCGGACTCGCGCTGACGCTGTTCGGTCTCGTCTACGCGCTGACACAGTACCCAAGCGGCAGGTACTCGGACGCACTCACACGGTCAACCGTCATACTACCCGGCTTTGTCGTCCTTCTCGCGGGCTTCGTCGTACTCGGCTTCGCCGTCTCGCAGACCGTATTCGTCACCGCGATGGTGGTTCTGGGTGTGGGTAAAGGTCTGTACGCCAGTCCTTCGCGCGCCTTCCTTGGCGATCTGTTTAGCGCGAGACGTGGACGTGCGCTTGGTATCTACTCGGCGGGGACGGATGTAGGCGGTTTGATAGGCGCGGGTATCGCCGTACTCGTCCTCTCAACGACGGTATGGCGCGTCGCGTTCGTCCCCGTCGTCGCGGTTCTCGCCACCGTCACGGCGCTCTTCTTCGTCTGGAACCGCCAGAGCTACGAGCTTTCTTCCGTCCGTCTGTCGCCCGATGACACCGTCGGCAGGATAGCTGAGAGCAGACGACAGCGTGAAACGCTCGTCGCCTTCTCCGTCTTCTACTTCTTCGTCGGAGGACTCACCAACTTCTTCCCATCTCTCCTCGTCGCACGCGGCTTCTCCGAGACGACAGCCGGGGCGAGCTTCGCACTCCTGTTCGGCGTGGGCGCGTTTACGAAGCCCGTCGCGGGGGAGGTAAGCGACCGTTTCCCGCGTCTTCTCGTGGGCGCGATCGGCTTGGTGACAGCGATCGTGGGACTGTCCACGGTTCTCGTCGCTCCGACACTCGGTGTCGTCGCCGTCGGCACCGTACTAACCGCCGTCGGCTACAAGACACAGTTCCCTATAGCCGACACACTCGTCATGGACGCCGCTTCGGACGGCGAGATGGGCGGCGACCTCGGTGCGTCGCGTGCTGTCTTCCTCACCGCAAACGCACTCGGTCCGGGTGCGGTAGGCGTAATCGCCGCCGTCACCGACTTCGGGACGGCGTTCCGGGTGCTCGTCGCCTCTCTTCTCGTGAGCATCGTCCTTCTCGGTCGTCAGTACCTACGCGACGAGGATTAGCCCGCCTTCTCGCGCGTAACGAACTTCGCCACCTCGTCCCTGCTCTCAACGGTCGCTTCGACCGTAATCCAGCCGTCGTTCTCGCGCACGTTCTCAGCCTGCTGTACCGACAGGTTGACGCGGTCGGTCGAACCTACCGTCTCACCGCCTCCCAGAACCCCTACTTCGCGGTTGTCCGCCCAGACCACGTCGTCCCTCTCCGTCGTGTTTCCGGCGTATATCCATGTGTACACAGACACGCCCTCGGCGTCCACCGACATCCGGTTCCGAAGAACGGCGTTCACCTCACGGCACGTCCGCCCGCAGTTCTCGATCGACCCTACCTCAAACTCGAAAGGCGGTGTGGGCTTGGTCACACCGTCTCCGCCTTCCTCGCCCTCGGCGACGGAAGCTTCTTCCCCGCCCCCTTGACCACCCATCTCGTAGACGTTCTCCGTCTCAGGAGGCTCATCCAGACCCGCCGCCGGGTCTTCCTTGAGCGGTCCGATACCTTCGACGTACGCGTATCCGAGGACGCCGAGGGCGACAACAGAAACCAGCGCGCCGGCTACGACGGCTCTACGTCGGTTCATCGCGGACTCGTACACGTCCGCGGGATTAAAAGCTTCCGTGGCTGTACATCCGAACCGGTCTCAGTTGGAGACTACGGAGTCGGGTTCGTACGAAAGCCTCGTGTTCTCTACGACAGTGGAGCCGTCGGTACCGCGTGTCTGTCTTCCTGCCTCGCTTCCGTCTCCGCCCTGTGTACCTCCACGGCTTTTTGTCATGGTCTTTCTACATGTATACACGGAAACGCCGTTACTTAAGCTTTCCTCATCATCTTACATGTTCGACCACGTACGCGCCCCCATCCCGGAACCGTGATACAGACGCGCGCCGTAACCCGTGTATGCCGACGCACCATACCGTACCCGTCGGGGACGAAGAGGTGGTCGCCGTACACCACGAGTCCGAGGGCGACGGCTGGATCTTCTTCTCCCACGGCTTCGTCAGCGACATGTCGGGCTATGAACGGAGATCCGAACGCGCCGTCGACGAGGGCTACGACGCCGTCCGTTTCGACCACCGTGGATGCGGCGGGTCGTCGCGGTTGTTCGGCGAACAGACGCTCACAACACGTATAGAGGATCTGTGTGCGGTCGTCGACTACTTCGACGCGTCCTCGTACGTCCTGTTCGGGTCGAGCTTCGGCGGAAAGGTCGTCCTCCACGCGTCCGCCGCGGAGCTTGACCGGGCTAACGCCGCCGTCGTACGCGCCCCTGTCACGTACAACGCTCCCATGGAGAGGTACCGCAACGAAGGGACAGCCGAGGCTGTCGCCGACGGATTCTTCGATGATCTCGACCGTCACGGCTTCTCGGAGGTAGAGGAGAGTCTCACCGTCCCCGTCGCCTTCTTCCACGGAAGAGAAGACGACACAGTGGACGTTGCATATAGCTTCGAAGCCGCTGTTTCGGTAGGCTCCGACGCAGTAGTTGAGGTGTACGAGGACGAAGGTCACAGGTTCTCGGACACAGCGGAGGAACGTCTACTCGACCGTACCTTCGGATGGCTGTCGACGGTGGTGGACGAGGCTACATAAGCCTACGCTCGGCGAACCTCATGAAGTCGGAGGCGAAACGCTCCACCTCCCCCCAGTCGGTGTACTCGTAGTCGCGCGACGTGTCGGTATCCCCTGTCGCGTCCTTCGCTATACGTTTCATCATGAGACGTTTTACGAAGCCGTACTTCGAGTACCTGAGAGCGCCGCCGAAGAAGCCTATGCGGTCGGGGTTCCATCCCAGATCTTCGAGAAACGCGTCGGCGTACCCCGCGGCTTCGGCGCGTCCCTTACCCCCGACCGCCGACGAGAGGGATATCTGGAAGAAAGCCGTCGGCTTCTCGCGCAGAGCCTCGGCGTTTGACGACACCAGACGGCGTACGTCGGGGTGGTGTTTCTCGTAATGAACCGCGGAGCCGATAATTACAGCGTCGTACCCACGGACGGAAGGCTCCGAACCCGCCTCGACCGTCGTGGCTTCCCCTCCGTTCTCCTCTACGACACGCCCTATACGTTCGGCTACCTTCTGCGTCTGTCCTTCGACGGTTCCGTAGACCACGAGGAACGAAGCCATGTTACGTCTCCGTATCCCGCTCGTATAACCCCGGTGGCGTCAGTCTTCGGGTACGAGACGGACAACGGGTGCGTCGCTACCGTCGACGAGGGCGTACAGGTAGCCGTCGGCTCCCTCTGTGACATCGCGTATACGCCAGCCGCGTCCGCCGAGCAGAGGCGGCTTTCGGGTCAGTTCGTAGCCGTCGACGCCCAGACGTCCGAGGTACGCGCCCGCGAGGTTTCCGACGAACAGGTCGCCCTGCCAGCCGGGGAAGGCGTCTCCCGTGTAGAACGTCATGCCCGCAGGCGGGAAGCCGCCGCTTCCGCATTCCCAGAAATGGACGGGTGGTGTCACACCGTCGCGTTCCTCGTGGGGTACGCTCACGGGCGTGTCGGTACCGTACTCGCACGACTCCGAGGCTATGGGCCAGCCGTAGTTCTCACCGGCTTCGATGACGTTTATCTCGTCACCGTCACGTTCGCCGTGTTCGGACTCCCAGAGTTCACCGTCGCGTCCGAACGTAAGACCCTGCGGGTTCCTGTGTCCGTAGCTGTAGACCGTGTTACGTGCAACGGGGTCGTCGACGAACGGGTTGTCGTCGTGCGCGGAGCCGTCGGGGTTGAGACGGAGTATACAGCCGAGTTCGTTCGTCACGTCCTGTGCGACGTGACCGGAGCCGAAGTTCTTGAACCCTCTGTCACCCGACGTGACGTACAGCGCGCCGTCGTCGCCGAAGAGGGCGCGTGAACCGTAATGGATGGAGGAGTCTACGAACGGCTCCGCGACGTGCAGAACCTCGAAGTCGCGCAGACGCGGCGCGTCCGTCTCCAGCCTACCGCGTCCGACATGTGTCGCGGTTCCGCCGTCCCCCTCCGCCGAGTAGGTCAGGTACACCCATCCTCCGTCGGTGTAGTCGGGGTGGGGCGTTACGTCGAGCAAGCCGCCCTGTCCCTCCGACGCCACCTCCGGGGTTCCATCGACGACGCGTGCCGTTCCGTCCTCTGTGTCGATGATACGTAGACGCCCCGGTAGTTCGGTTACGACCGCTCGCGTCCCGTCGAGGAAGGCGATCCCCCAAGGCTGTTCGAAACCCTTGGCGCCCTTCTCGACGGTGTACGACGTTTCGGAAGCGCCGCCGCCGTCGAGACAGCCCGTCACCGCCGTCGCTGAGGCGGCGAAGAACAGACGTGACATCACCATCCTTCTGTCCACGCTACACCTCCTCTTCGAGCCACTCCTCCGACCAGTCGGCGAGTTCTTCGAGCGCGGGGCTTAACGCCTCGCCCTTGGGCGTAAGACGGTAGTAGCTCGCTATGGGGCTTTCTTCTACACGACGCCTGACGAGACCGAGTTCTTCGAGATCGTCGAGGACGCGCGAAAGCGTACTCGAACTCGCGCCCGTCGACTTCTCAAGCTGGTTGAAACGTTTCTCGCCTTCCTGTAGGTCGTGGAGTATGATAAGACGCCACCGTGAGCCTATCTCCTCGACAGCCTCGACGACCGGACACGCTTCCGAGTTCTTCTCCTCCACGGCTTCGGCTCCTGACCCTGTCCGGGGTTTCATCTATGTTACCTCGTTCTATCCGTCGTGCCGAAGCTATATGTGGTTTTCGTGCGAAAGTAGGTAACGTAATGCAACCGTACCAGAACCCCGATCACGGAGAGGTAGAAACTTATGTCCGAGTTTGACGAGGTCGTCGAAACACGCAGAAGCGTACACGACTACACAGACGAACCTCTTGACGATGAGACGGTGGAGGATATATTCGAACGCGTCCGTCTCGCGCCCTCCGGCTACAACCTACAACCGTGGGAGTTCCTCGTCCTACGCGACGACGAGACGAAGTCGGCGTTACGCGAGGTCGCTTACGATCAGGAACACGTCACCGAAGCCGCGGCGGCGGTCGTCGTGCTGGGTAACAAGAACCCTATGGCGCATGCAGAGCCACTGTTCGACGACTGGCTCCAAAAGGGGTACATCCCCAACGAGGACGTCCGCGACGCCCTCTTGGAGGACGTCGAAGGGATGGCGGAGATGCCCGAAGACGAGCGGCGTGTCTGGACGACGCGTAGTACCGCGCTCGGTGCGATGACCCTCATGTTTTCAGCTTGGGACGAAGGCGTCGCCACCTGCCCGATGGAAGGGTTCGACGCAGACGCACTCACCGACGAGTTCGACATCCCCGACGGATACGAACCCGTTATGCTCGTTACCATGGGCTACCCGGCGGACGGCGCCCCCGACATAGAAAACGAACGCAAGGCACGCCGTCCCGTCGACGAGATCGTACATTACGAGGTGTTCGACCCCGTCGACGAGACGAACCTCGACACCTAATCAGTCGTCGGCTTTCGTCGTCTCCGTCTTACCCGTCAGGTTCATATCGCGCCATCTTCCGGTGCTAAACCATCCGAAAGCGACCGTTGCGCCTATGATGTTCGAGACGGCGAAGGCGAGCCAGAGTCCGTTCGAACCGAACTGCGTCGCGCCGACGTAGGCGATACCGAGGCGGGCTAAGCCGACGACGCCTACGGTTATTGCCGCCGCGGTTAGCGTCTTTCCCGTGCCACGTATACCGCCGATGTACGCACGCATTACGCCGAGGAAGCCGAATGTCGGTGCAACGAAACGGAGGAACGTCGCGCCTTCGTCTATTATAGCGGGGTTGTCGGTGAAGATAGCGATTACAGAGTTAGCGAAGAGCCACGTTACCACACCCATGGCGGCGAGTACCACGAACATCGTCCGCGCGGCTATATGGTTCGCCGCCTCGACACGGTCGGGTTCGTCAGCCCCGATGTTCTGTCCCGTCATAGTCTCGACGCCCTGAGCCACCGCCGCGGCGGGTAGGAAGATAACCGAGAAGACGCGCGTACCGACACCGAACGCCGCCGCCACCGTGTCGCCGAACATACCGACGACGAACAGGAGGGCGTTTATAGAGACGGCGCGCCCTGTCGTCTCTACCGACGCGGGACCGCCTATACGTACGATCTTCCGTACGAAAGTCGGGTTCGGCACCATGTCGCGCGCGTGTATACGTACGCCGTACGTAGTCCGTAACATCACGAACAGACCGACGCCGAGCGCGAGAGACCGCGAGAACACCGTCGCCACCGCCGCGCCCTGTATACCCATCTCCGGAAACGGACCCCAGCCGAAGATCAGGAACGGATCGAGGAGTATGTTGAGAACCACGGAGCCGAGCATTACGAGCATCGGCGTGATCGTGTCGCCGTACCCGCGCATCAGGAATATGAACGTGAAGAAGCCGAACATGAAGACGAGACCGAGAGAGATCACCTCCATATAGCTCGCGCCGAGACGTACGACCGTATCCGAAGCCCCTGTTAGGGCAAGGAAGTCCTCGACGATGAAGTAACCGCCGGCTCCGAGTACGACCGAGGCGATGAGAGAGAAACCCGTTACCTGCGACGCGGCGAACTCGGCTTCCTCCTTCTCGTTAGCGCCCGTATGCTGTGCGACGAGCACGCTCCCTGCGACTGCGAGACCCATACCGAGCGAGATCAGGAGGAATACGACAGGGAAGGCGAAGCTTATAGCCGCGAGCGCGTCGTCGCTGTACTGTCCGAGCCAGAACGTGTCGACGAGGTTGTACGCCGTCTGAAGCAGGTTCGTGACGACGATGGGAAGCGAGAGGTAGAACAACGGCTTGCCGACGCTCCCCGACGTAAGGTCGAACTCGTCACGGTTCTTGAATATAACGCCGAGCCTGTCCCTGAGGCTCATACGCCGTCCCCGTCAACGAGACACGTTTCGACGTACGTCTCCACCGTGGCGCGGAGCTCGTCGTCTGTCTTACCGACCGTAACGCTACGCGTGCGCAGACCGTTTCCAAGCGCGACGAGCATCTCCGCCGTCCCCTCTGCGTCCACGTCGTTACGGAAAACACCTTCTTCGACCCCGCGCCGTACCGTGTCTTCGATGTACGTCTTTAGCTCTTCCTCGTACTCGACGAACCTATCGCGCACACCTTCGTTGTACGGCGACTGTGCCTTCATCTCTAACATCGCCGTCCTGAAGCCGTCGCCTACCTCGTCCTCGCGCGGCGTCAGTAGACTGACGAGTTCGTCCGCCGGATCGTCCCCGTCCCCTTCGAGACGTTCGTGGAACTCGTCGAGGAGGTAGTCGAGGAAAGCGAGCAGAAGCTCCTGCTTCGTACCGTAGTGGTAGTGGAGCGTAGGCTTGCTCTTCTCCGACTCGTCGGCTATATCCTGCATCGTCAGACCCGCGTATCCGTTCTCGCAGAGCGCGCCGTAGGTCGCCTCCATTATCTCGTCTTCTGCGTCGTCATCCATCTATGACAACTAACTGACCGGTCAGTTAAACAGTTTGTGAACTCGTTTCGAAACCCGAACCAGACGCGTCTTTACGCCGTGTCCACTACCGTCGTATATGAAACGCCGCGACTGTCTCAGGCTCGCCGCAACCGGTGTAGGCTTCTCCGCGGCGGGTTGCGTTTCGGCGCTCCGAGGCGGGGACGATGCCGACGAGAACGCGTACCTCGAACCCCCTGACGATATACACGAGGATGGGGGGTACCCGACGTACGGCGACCCCGTTCCGGACGTCGATCTTCTCGATATCTTCACCGACGAATACGTCTCGACGCGTCAGGAAGGCGAGTATCTTATGACGTTCTTCTACTCGTTCTGTCCAACTGAGTGTATCTGGATCATATCGGCTCTTACGCATACGGAGGCAAGGGTGGTAGAGAACGGCGGCGAACCGCCGCGTATACTCGCCGCGACCTTTGACCCCGCTCGTGACACTCCGAAACGGCTCACCGACTACGCCGAGCGCATGGGTATAGAGACGGACGGAGGCTGGAGCTTCCTCCGTCCTGAGGACGAGAAACGCGCCGACGAGGTAATAACCGGAAGGTTCGGCGTTAGCTTCGCAAAGAGGTCGACGGGCGGGATCTACGACTTCCTCCACGACACCCTGATACTGCTCGTCAACGAGGACGGCTACGTTGAGCGTACGTACACGAACGAGGAGCCGAACCCCGACGTGATAGCCTCCGACATCGCCGACCTACGCGACGCACAAGCCTGACTACCAGACACACCGGTTCATGTTGTACCTCGTGAACCTCTCGGCGTCGCCGGTGCTGAGCTCGTCGAAACGCCTCGTGAACGCCTTTGCCCCTTCCTCGTCCACGAAAGGGACAGGGTTACGCCCGGCGGGCATATCGATAAGGTCGCGCTCACCCACGAAGACGTAGTAGGCGTCGAAGCCGTCGACTGTCTGGCGCGTCGCGTAGTCGGTTACCCAGAGACCCTCCACATCGGCGTCCGACACACCGAAGGCGGACGGCGACGTGTAGTAGGCACCCATACATCCCGACGTACAGAAGAATGCGCGCTCGCCGTCCTCGTGGACAGCCTGAGCGTTCCACCGCGGATGGTCGGTGACGTTCCGCGCACAGACGTCGCACGATGCGTCGGGGTAGTCGACGGGTTCGGGCGTGAAGCCGTCACCGTCTGCTTCACCTCCTTTTCCACCGTCGTCACCGTCCGTCCCATCGCCCTCCGTCTTCGCTGAACCGCTTCCGAGACATCCCGTCACCGCTGTTCCGCCTACTGCGACGAGTATCTCGCGTCTCCGGAGCGACGGGCTGTCGTCACCCTTCACGGTCGGAAAGACGTCGAGAGGCGTAAAAACACGTCTGGTACGTCGGTCGAAACTCAGTCCTCTGTCGCGTCACCGTCGGGATCGAACTCGAATATATCCTCTACGTTACAGCCGAACTCGTGCGCGAGCTTGAAAGCGAGTTCGAGCGAGGGGTCGTACCTGCCCGTCTCGATCGAGTTTACCGTCTGACGGCTTACGTCCACCCTTTCGGCAAGCTCACCTTGGGTCAGGTCTTCCCTCGCCCTATACACCTTCAAGCTGTTCTCCACGCAGGATACAGTGTCTAACGTAAACTATACTTTACGGTGACTCGGTGCGTCTCCTCAGCCACCGTCGGCTTCGACGAGAGCGCCCGCCACCGCAGGACCGTCAGGGAGTTCGATACGCGTACCGTGGACGACGAGCCTCTTTCGTTCTCCGTCCGCCGTCTCCGTGGCGAACGAGTAACGTATGCTGTCGACCTCGCCTTCCTCGCGTTTACGTAGGTTCTCGCGCATACGTTCCCGATCCTCCTCCGTGGCGGCGTACTCGGTCGCGTGTGTTCCTACCACGTCGTTGACCTCCTCGCCGAGAGCGTCGGCGAAAGCCGTGTTGACGTAGTCGAAGACACCGTCCTTGACGACGTACACGCCGGCGAGGCTCTGTTCGACGATAGCGCGGAACTTCTCCTCCGACTCCCTGCGACGTCTTTCGTTCTTCTTCCTTTCGGAGATATCGCGCACGACGGCGAGTACGCGATCCTCGCCGTCTATCTCGGCGCGTCTGAGGCTGACCTCGACCCAGAAGGTTCTGCCGTCCTTGGTGACGTTCTTCCACTCGAAGACGCGCGACCCCTCGCGCTCCGCCTTCTGCAGGTTCCGGAGCGCCCTCTCCTCCGTGTACGGCTCCTCGTCCGCAGAGACGTCGGAGACGTTGAGTCCGAGCGCCTCCTCGCGCGTGTAGCCGTGCATCTCACACATACGTTCGTTAACGTCGAGTATCTCGCCTGTCTCGGGGTTCTCGATAAACAGCGCATCGTTTATCTTCTCGAAGACCTCGCGGTAGTTGGTACGTGCGCGCTCCCTCTCGACGATGTTACGGACGCGGTTTGCGAGAACGTCGTGTTGCTCCCTTCCGGGGTCTTCGACACCCGCGATGAATCCGCGTAACGTTCCACGCACCACGTCCGTCGCGCCCGCCTCTATAGCCTCCATCTCGTCCTCCGAGGAGACGTCGCCGAGGAAAGCCACGAAAGGCACGTCGCTCGACGCGCGCACCCTACGTAGAATCTCAACACCGTCCACCTCACCCGTTCCCTCGCCGCAGACGACGCAGTCGGTACCGGCTTCGTCTACATGGTCGACCGCCTCGTCCACCGATTCGGCGACAACAGCCTCGAAGCCGTCGCGTTCCTCAAGAAACCCTTTGACGGAGTTTAGAACCTCTCGGTCGTCACCGACCAAGAGCACCCTGTACCCCCTTCCGGTTTTGACGCCCATCGGATTAAGATTCTTGGGGTCGTTCTTATTCCTTTTGCTGTTCGCGGAAACGACCGCCTTCCGAATACGAAAGGGTTATATTTGTAAAGTCTTAACGTCTAACTGTAAACTTAAGTTTACACCGGGTGCGTCGTTTCCCCCGCGACGGGCTTGGTAAAGATAAGCCCTGGTTGGACAAGGCTCGGTCCCCATCACCCTCCCCCTTTGATGTCCCCTCCGAGCCGGAGCGCGGTTCGACTCCGCGCCGGGGCATGACCCCATCGACCCGACCCTTTTCCGTCCTGAACCGTCTGAGCCTCAAGCGGAGACACTATATGTGCAGGGCATGTATACCACGCAAAGAACATATGCAGAACGAGGTATACAGGGTACGTGCCAGCTTTGAGGTACCGCTCGACGAGTTACGCAGTTTCCTCGACGGCTACGAACCTCCCGCCGAGATAGACGGTGTCGACGTTGAGAGACGCGGTAACAAGCTGTTGCTGACCGCCGACGCCGACCGTGACGCGTCGAACTACACGCCCACGGCGCTCCTGAAGGCGAGCCTCAAGGAGAGGCGTCTGTACAAGACGGACGAAGGCTGGTCGCGTGAGGATCCGAGGAACGAAGCCTTCGGCGAAGACGAGGTGGAGTCCAAGACGGTCGAGTACGCGTGTTTCAAGGGCGACCGCGAAACGGTGCTCCAGAACACCGCGTTACGTTACCCTATGTTCGGTGTTCTCTCCGACATAGCGCTTTTTGCGGGCGTCGGTGAACTCACAGGTATCGCCGTCGTGGACGGCGAGCTTTCTGCGACACGTATCATCGAAGGCGAGGAAAGACCCGCGACGGTCGAGGTTGTCGACCCCAACGAGGGCAGGAACGAGACGAACGCTTCGGGGTGGCGCGACAACAGCCTCATCGGCTGACCGACTACTTATACATACACGGTTCGTAGCTACGGCGGATGCTCCAAACCGATAGACGGGGTCTTCTGAAGCTGTCGGGCTGTGCACTTGCCACGATCGGCTCCTTCCCTTCGGTCTCGGCTTCTTCGGGAGGATGGCACAAGCCGCGCGCGAACCCCGCAAACACTGCGACTGCGTCCACGGGACCCGAAAACGGCGTCTCGTCCGGATGGTCGAAGAACGTCGGTACAGTCGGCACCCCTGTCTCAGCCGACGGTACGGTCTATGCCGCAACCTCCGGCGGCTCCGTACTCGGTTTCGACGCGTCGGACGGTGAACGTCTCTGGAGCTACGACGCCGGTGACGGTATCGATGCTCCCGTCTCGTACGCCGACGGCTCCGTCTACTTCACCGCCGGGGCGGTCACGTACGCCCTCGACGCTTCGAACGGCGAGGAGATATGGTCACGTCGCGGAACCGGCGCGTCGGTGTCGCCCGTGAACGCCGTCGACGGTACCGTCTACGTCGGTCTGTCGAGCACCGTCTACGGTCTCGGGAAGCATACAGGGACGGTTCTGTGGAAGGAGTCTCTAAGCGCCCCGTTGGCGGGATCCCCCGCCGTACGCGACGGTACTGTCTACGTCGCGACACGGGACGGGAACCTCTACGGCTTCGAAGCCGACGGCGGACTCGGATGGACAGCAGACGCGGGCGCGTCGGTCGCAGGCGCACCCGTTGTTACCGACGACGGCGTCTTCGTCGTAGGCGGACGCGGCGGGGTCCGCTCGTTCGGGACGGACGGAGACGAGAACTGGTCGGAGTCGCTCACCAAGCGAGTGACAGCCTCGCCCGCCGTCGACGACGATCACGTCTACGTAGCCACCGACGAGGGAGACGTTCACGCGCTCCGCACCTCAAGCGGCTGGGAGGACTGGGTCTTTGAGGGCGACGGCTCCGCGTACGCCCCCGTCGTCGGAGGCGGAACCGTCTACGCCGTCTTGGGAGGAACGTTACACGCCGTCGACGCATCGAACGGAAACGAGCGGTGGAGCCACGACGGCGTGTCGGGTTCGCCCGCTATCGTCGGAACCGACCTACTCGTCGGCGACGGTAGACTCCGACGCCTGACCGGAGGGTTCAGATCGCCCGACACTGCCGTCGTCTCCGCGTCACTCGGTTCCGACACTGTCGAAGTAGGCGGCTCCGTCGGCGTAGACGCACGGATACGGAACTCAGGAGACGCCGACGGCACGCACCAAGCCGTCGTTTACGTCGACGACGTGTCCGCCGAGTTCCGTCGTGTCGATGTTCCGGCTGGCGAGACGGTCGACGTAAGCTTCTCCGTCTCGTTCGACGAACCCGGTGAACACGCCGTACGTGTCGGCGGATCCGACGCAGGGAGCGTAGAGGTAACGGACGGCTCCGCTTCCGACAGACAGGGCGACGGCGGGGACGACGGAACAGAGAACGGAACGGACGACGGAGGCGCGGGTGACACGGATACGAACACCACCGACGGACGGAGCGCCGACGGGGAGCCGACACCCGGCTTCGGGCTCCCTGCCGTCGCCTCCGCAACACTGGCTGTCCTTGCGAAGAGGCTCCTCGCGTCTGACGAAGATTCTTAAACCAACCGTCTAACGTTAGACTGATGCCGGACGACTGGAACAACGGTCTCGAAAGCGAACAGGTGACGACGTATATCGACGAGACCACAAAGGAGGTATGGAAGGAGCACGCCGAGGCGCTCGGTATGTCGCTGAGCCGGTTCGTCGAGAGCATGGTCAACGCCGGAAGGTCGTTACACGAGGATACAGCGCCTGAGGGGTACGAGGACACCGACCCGGCGAGCGCGAGACGCGAAGCCGAGGCACTACGGCAGGAACTTGAGACGCTGGAGGAAGCCGAACGCGCCGATGCCGTCGAGGTCTATGCCGTACTTGACGCTTCGGGCGGATACGAGACCGTCGAAGCTCTCGCCGACGGTGTCGACGCCGACGAGTCCGCCGTCTACGAGGCGTTACAGTCGCTTCTCGACGAAGGTCTCGTCGAGTACGATACTATGCGTAACGCGTACACAGCATGAGTTCCAAAACCGCCGGAGACACCGACTACATCGCGGAGTTCGCCGCCGACATGCGCGCCTACGGCAAGTCACCGTCAACCGTCTACGAGTACGAACGCGTACTCCGCGACTTCGACGAGTACCTCGACGGCGGACACGCCGACGCGACGAGACGCGACTGTATGCGGTACGTCGCCCACCTGCGCGACACCGACCTCGCTGACTCTTCCGTAGCGACCTACGCGTCGTACGTGCATCGTTTCTACGGCTACCTCGTCAAGGCGGAGGACTACCCGCACAACACGAACCCCATGGCTCTCGTGACCGACGAGATGGACGAGTCCGTCGACAAGAACCCACGGAGACGTGAGCTAAACGTCGAAGACGTCGTAGGCTTCCTCCGAACCGTCAACCATCCCCGTGACAGGTGTATGCTCGTCCTTCTGTTCAAGACGGGTATACGAGCGGGCGAACTCGCCAACCTTGACCTACGCCACGTCTCGCTTTCACCCGACGAGAACGACCGTTTGGGCACCGGCGGCGACCCCCTTCTGAACGACCGCTCGCTCTACGTCGACAGCGGGATAGACGGCAACAAACGCGTCCGTGACACCCTCGTACCCCTCGACGACGAGACGGAGGACGAACTCGTGCGTTGGCTCCGTGTCCGACCCTGTGGCACCGACGCGTCGGGCGACGATCCTCTCTTCGTCTCACTCTCTCCTTCGTCGTCCGGAAGACTATCCTCCGAGGCTATCGCCGAGACGATGCGTAAGTACACGCGCGACCATGGATGGTGGTCGCCCGAAAACGACATGAAGCAGAACGTGACGCCTCACTACTGCAGACATTTCTTCACGACGTACATGCGTGACGCCTCCGGCGACGATGCGCTCGTCCGTTACCTTCGTGGCGACACGGGAGGCGACATCTTAGAGACGTACACCCACAACTGGGGCGACCGCGTCCGTGAGAAGTACGAGAAATACGTCTACCGCCTCCTGCCGTGAGACGACCGTGTAAACCGTTTAACGCTATATCTTCTCATCCCGTGGATATATGAGCCAGCGGTCTTTACTGTCGGTATGCCACAGGTTGATATACCGTCCGAGATACACGAGAAGGTCGAGGAGTACGCGCAGAACCGCGGATACTCGGTCGGTGAGGCTTACGCCGAACTTGTCGAGTTCGCCCTGCGCGAGACGGAGCGCGATGACGACGACGACCTACAGAGCGGTATAGCGTAGCTCACGCCCCGTCCACTGTCTCAGTAAGCTCCGGGTAGGCTTCGCCTACGGCGTCAACGAACGCGTCGGGGGTGTGCACGCCGAGTTCTGAGACGATACCGTCGACCTTTTCGGGTGCTATACGCTCGAACGCGTAGTTGACTACATCGACCTCTTCGGGCGGATCTTCCCAGACCTCCTCTGAGGCGCGTTCCTCTATCTCCGTCTCGTAGCCGAAGCTCGACATAGGGTCGTACTTCCACGAGTTGGTGACGACGTAGACGGGTACGCCGTATCCCTGTGCAACCTCGGCGAACATCTCGCTACCTATCTTGTTTATGACCTTGCCGTTTTCGAGTACGGCGTCCGCGCCGATGAGCATTATGTCCGCCTCACGCAGAGCTATACGTGCACCAGAGTCGACGTAGAAACGCGTCGGCACCCCGGCTTGTGCGAGTTCGCGCGCCGTCTCACGTCCTTGGTACAGCGGGCGTGTCTCCGTCACGCGTGCGCGGAAGCCGCGTTCCGATGCCACGGTTTCGAGAACCGAGGTTACCGACGACGAATGGCAGTGCGTGTAGACGGTGTCGCCCTCGTCGACCAACGGCGCACCGTTGGCGTCTATCCTATCGCTCACCTCTATCTGCTCCAAGACACGGTCGTAGTCGCCTGTTGAGCGTGCGACGCGTATACAGTTGAAAAGGAACGGCTCCGTCGGGCGCGCGCCCTTGAGACGTTCGGCGACACCGTCGACGCGTTCCTCGTCCGCCCCTTCGTCGACGAGGCTCTTGAGAAGACGTACGCCCGCCTCGGCGACGTTCGTCGCGCCCTGTATCTCGACGTTCTCTATATCACGTACGGTCTGGTCGACCTCCATGGCGCGGTTACGGACGCGCACCAAAGAAACGTTTCCCTGCTACACGCGTTCTACCAACGACTCACCGCGGTCGCCTACACGTACGGGACGCTGTGACTCGGCAAACTTGCGCGCCTCCTCAAGCTTCTCGCGTTTGACGGCGTGTATGGTGAAGAGAACGTCGCCACGCGATACCTCCTCGTCGACGCCGGCTTCAAGGTAGATACCCGCGCTCTTGTCGTGCGGTGCTCCCGCGCGGCGCGCCACACCGCTGATGAGTTCGTTGTCGATATGTGTCACGTACCCCGAACGATCCGCCACGAAGCCGTGTGTCTTCCCTCCGGGAACGAGGTCGTCGCGCGTCACGTCCGGGTCGCCGTTCTGCGCCTCTACTATCTCACGGAACTTTTCGAGCGCCTCGCCCGATTCGAGTATACGCGACGGCGAACCGTCGACGCCGCAGATTTCGAGAAGTATCTCGGCGAGACGGACGCTCTTGACGCGTAGGTCTTGGGGTCCGTCGCCGTTCAGAACGCCGAGAACGTCGCGCGCCTCAAGCACGGGACCTATACCACGTCCTACCGGCGCGCCTCCGCGCGTAATCGTACATTCGGTACGTACGCCGAGATGGTCGGAGACGCGTTTGAAGTCCTCTGCGAGTTCGCGTGCGTCCGAGAGATCCTGTACCTTAGCCCCCTCGCCGTACGGTATGTCGAGGACGAGATGCGTCGAGCCTACGCTCTTCTTCTTCGAAAGCACCGATGCGATAACCTGTCCCTCAGGGTCGAGCGAAAGAGGGTTTTCGGCGCGTATGATGCGGTCGTCTACGGGCGAGAGTTCGACCGAACCGCCCCATATCATACAGCCGTTCGTCTCCTCGACTATCTCGGTTATACGTTCCTTCTCGAACTTAACGTCGCAGAAAACCTCGACGGTGTCGGCGGTGCCCGCTGGCGACGTGATAGCCCGCGACGATGTCTTGGGTATCTTAGCACCCGCGGCGGCGACGATAGGCACGACGAGGGGCGTGACGCGGTTACCTGCGACACCGCCTATCGAGTGCTTGTCCGCAACCACGCCCTCACCCCACTCCATCGTCTCGCCAACTTCCGTCATATGCTCCGTAAGCGACAGCGTCTCCGACATAGAGAGACCGTTGGCGTATATCGCCGATACGTAAGCGCCGAGTTCGATATCGTTGAGGGCGTTTCTGTCGATATCCCTGACGATTCTACGTATCTCGTCGTCTTCGAGCTCCTTATCCTCAAGCTTGTTCCGTATACAGCCCACGGAGCCTGAACGCGGCGCGAGTGAGACATCGACGTCGCCCGTGAGATGCTGGAGACGTTCCGTCGCGCCGAGAACGCCCTTGTCGACGAGCTTTTCTGTTACCTCGACGATACCCGTCTCCGTCCTCTTGTCCGACCGTATCACTATCCTGTCAAGCGGGTTCGCGCCGAGTTCGTCGGCGTCGTCACGGTGGAGGAGAACCGTCGGTGTCTCTGTACCTATGTCGACGGGTCTGACCTCAAACTTCATTCAGTGCCCCATTTTTCGAGCGCCGTTGCGAGCGCCTCGCTCTCCTCGGCGCGTTCTTCGACGGATACGCCTTCGCCGGCTGATTCCGCCGCCTCACGCATTGCACGTCCGCCTGCGCGCGTTCCGTCGGGATGTCCGTGGACGCCGCCGCCCGCCTGTACGACGGTTTCGGAGCCGAGGATGTCGACGACGTCGCCGACGACACCGGGATGTAGACCGCCCGACGCGACAGGTATGGTCGTCTTGATACCCCTATCCGAACGCAGAAAGTCGTATATCTCGACTACCTCGTCACGTCCGCCTTCCATCTTTCCGACGACAGCGCCCGCGTGAAGGTTGTCGACGCCGCAGAGACGCGCGAACTTTGCGACGGCGAGCATCGAAACGCCGTGGTATGGTAGACGTGTGAACGCGGCGTGCCCCGCGCGGTGACCGTGTATGCCCACGTCGTCGCCGACGTAGTCACGTATCTCGTGTAACGCCCCCCAACCCGCGGTGAGTATATCGACCATAACGTAGTCGCCTCCGTTTTGGAGGACAACGTCCGCGCGTTTCTTCATCTCGTCGCCGGAAGCCGTGATGTTGGGGAAGTACAGCTTTTGCTCGCCCGTCTCTTCCTCAGCCTCGCGTTTGGCTTCGAGCGTCGCCTCCACGCGGTCGTCGAAGCCGTTGAAGCTCATATCAGCGAGGTTTTCGTCGTCCTTGACAACGTCCAGACCACCTACCCAGCCCTCGTAAGCCACCTCGGCGTGTTCGTCGGGGCGTAGACCGAGCTTGGGCTTGACGATGGTACCCACGACCGGACGATCTTCCGCATCTACGCGTGACCTGATCGTCCCGATACCGAGCGCCGGACCCGCGAAGCTCTCGACGAGTTCCGACGGGAAGACAACGTCTTTGAGACGCAGGTTGACGACCTCGCTCAGACCGAAGATGTTGCCCGCCACCGAGCTAAGTATCTGTGGGATACTCCCCGGCTCGAAAAGCTCCGTCGGGTAGGCGATACGCGCCACGCCGTCGTTTCTGCCGTCGCCGGCGTCGGTATCCATCTCTACCACACGCGCCCCCATCTCACGTATACCGTCGCGCATCGTCGTCAGGCTGGGATCCCACGTCCCTATCGACGACTCGGCGGCGACCGCACCCGACGCCCAGTCGAACTCGACGCTGTCGACGTGTTTCAGGTAGAACTCGCAGACAAGTTCGTCCTCGTCAGGCGTGCCCCCGTCCTCGACGAACCCCGTGTACTCAAGACCTTCTGTCATGGACGACGGTACGCGCCCCCGCGTCATTACTCTTGATGACCAAGCTCGGCACCGCAGATGCCGCAGACCTGATCCCCTTCGTTGACCGAAGCGCCGCAGTCGTGGCACAGACCGCCGTTCTTGTTCCGCTTACGGAGCTTCTCGCGCTCAGGCTCCATACGCCAGTAAGCCGAGAAGCCGAGTGCGGACAGAATCGCACCGAGGGCACCGAGCGCGAGGAACACGCCGTCTCCGATCCCGTCGAGGAAGCCGGGTGTCGACGTACCGTCTGTCGGAACCGTCTCGTTGGCTCCCTCCACGGTCTTCGTCTCCGTATCGCCGTCCGAAGCCGAACCGCCTACGGTTATCTCCTGCGTCGCCGTGTCCGACAGACCTTCGTCGTCCGTCACGGTGACAGAAACCGTCCAGTCGCGGCTTTCCTCGAAAAGCTCCTCGTACGTCTCACCCGCACCCGAAAACGTCTCGGCTTCGGAGCTAAAACGCCATCCGTACGTCTCTATAGGTGCGCTACCCGCCGAACTCGACGACGCGTCAAAGCTGACTGTATCGCCGACCGACGGCGAAGACGGCGATACCTCGAAAGACGCCGTCGGGGGTATCTCCTCCTCGTCACCGAACGCACGCAGACCTTCCTCGCCCGCGACGTACGCTTTCGCGCCCGCGACGACGGGACCGTCGGTAAGCTCGACGTCTATACCCTCTATCTCGTCGTCACCGTCCTGTTCGACCTGCTCCTTACCGACGAGGTACTCGCCGACAGTCTCGCCGTTCGAGGAGTCGACGGCGTAAAGACGCGCCTCCTCGCCGTCGAGCGTGACGGCGTAAAGGCTTCCGTCCACGAGAACGGGGCTACCGATGAAACTACCCGTGAACTCCTCGTTCCAGTTCGTCCAGCCGCCGCTGTTTAGATCGAGTGAGTAGATAAATCCGGAGTTCGTGGCGACGTACATGCTACCTCCTCGTAACACGGGTCCCCCGACCACCTCGCCGCGGACGGTCTTCGACCATCTGTCAACACCGTTACGTAGACGTTGGGCGTAGACGGTCTCGCCGCCGACCGTGTAGACACGTGTCTCACCGATAACGAGTTCGGAGAGCCTACCGCCTGAGTAGCTACGCCATTCGCTCTCACCCGTAAAACGATCGAGCGCGAAGACGAGAGCGCCGTCGACGTAGATAACGCGCTCCTCCATCACCGCGGGCGCGGCTTCGACACCGACGCGCGCCGACCTCCTCCAGTTCTCGGCTCCGTCGGCGATGTCGAGCGAGTACAGGGCGTTCTCCCTCGTCGTACCTACGAAGACATCGACGCCGTCCACCATGGGCGATGTCGTCACCTCGCCACCCAGACCCACCGACCAGTCCTCCTCGCCCGTCCGTGCGTTGACCGCGAAGAACCTGCCTTCGCTCGTTCCCGCGTACACCCTACCGTCGGCGAAGGCGGGCGGTTCGCGCACCTCGCCCTGTGTCTCGTAGCTCCAGACCTCCTCGCCCGTTAGCGTATCGACCGCCTTGACGCCGTCATAGGTGCCGAGGTACGCCGTACCTCCTGAGACGACGGGCGCCGTAGCCCCTTCGGTGTCGAACCCCCATACCTCCTGCACCCCCGCGAGACCGCCGGGTAGACCCGCGCCGTCGGGGTTTGCGCGTCTCCGTTCCGCGTCGTACGGTAGCAGTGTCCAGCCCCCCGGCGCGTCGTTCTCCTCTTCGACCTGACCCCGGACGCGTCCCGACACTGCCGACAGTCCGCATCCGACGGCGACCCAGCCGAGGAAGGTACGTCTCTCCATCTCTTTCTTCGTACCATCTACTTTCCTCACCGTATATAACTTATGTCAATACGACGCGGACGGTGCTCAGGTATAAGAGGTAGGCGTCTGAAACACAGGTATGGAGAAGACACGTATACAGACACAGACGTTGGAGTTCGAGGCGTTACGCGCAGGCGACGGCGACCGTCTCGCCCTACTACTCCACGGGTTCCCCGACGACCCGCGTGGCTTCGAACCCGTGATGGAGAGGCTCGCAGACGCAGGATACACCGCCGTCGCACCGTACGAACGCGGATACGGCGCGACGGACACGCCGCCCCTTGAACCCTCGAACTACTCCGTCACGGCGCTCGGCGGCGACGTAATCGCTCTACTGAACACCCTTGACGCCGACGACCCTCTCGTCATCGGGCACGACTGGGGCGCTGTCGCACTCACGGCTGTCTGTAGGCTCGACCCGTCGCTCGTAGGCGAAGCCGTCGTCGCCGCAGTCCCGCCCGACTTTGTCGAAGCTCTCGATGACCATCCGTCTCAGGCGTTACGTAGCTGGTACATGACCTTCTTTCAGGTTCCGGGTCTCGCCGAGGAGTCACTACGCGCCAACGACTTCGCCCTAATCGAGCGCCTATGGTCGACTTGGTCACCCAACTGGGACTACGCCGAACGCGTCGAGGAGGTCAAGGAGACGTTCCGCGAGAGCGAAACCGTCGAGGCTTCGCTCCTCTACTACCGCTCCTTCTTCGACGAGATACTCCCGAAGCCCGTCGGCTCGATGCGTATACGCGGTATCGACGTACCGACGCTCCTCGTAGCGGGACGTGACGACGGATGCGTCACCGTCTCCGCTTTCGAGGACTCGACACGGTGCTACGACGCACACGCCGAACTCGAAACCGTCGGGGGCGCGGGACATTTCATGCATGCGGAGAAGCCCGATGTTTTCGCCGATCGTGTGCTTGAGTTCGTCGGTTAGATGCCGGCGCTCCCGTGGTTATCTCTGTGGTCGGAAGACGTGTGACCTTTGTCTGACAGGGATTTAATAACTGTCCGTCCCAGTTCGGCATGGGTATGTGGGGATTCGAACCCCAGTCCTTCCGGAACGGTGTACCGATGCGCGCCGCGCGGACTCGCGCCCCTTGAGGCTCCGTCCGGTCGTTCTGCCGGGCTGAACTACATACCCGTCTTCGTTCCGGTACTACCACTTTCCCCCACGAACATAATAATTATGCCATGACAGAGGAAGCGGTGCGCGAGCGTTTCGACGGATATATCGACAGTATGTACGGCTACGTGACCGACGAGGTACAGCCTCTCAACGCCGTAGGCTTTCCGACGTTCATAAGCAAGCCCACGAGAAAGGCGACACTGCCCGTCGCACGGCGCGAAACCGACGCCGTCGGACGTTCGTTCGAGCGCAAGTTCGGTATCGTCGTCGACTGCGCCGCGGGTGACGATGTGACCGAACGTACCGACGACTACCTCGAAGCCGATGTATTCTATGCAAACTTCCAAGGAGCGGAGGAGGATCGTGGACGTATGTCGGACGAACTCGTCGACCGCCTCCGTGAAATGTCGGAAGCCGTCGCGCCAATCGTCGACTCTGATGAGGAGAGGTTCTGGGACGCCGTTGTCGATGTCTACGACCGCGAAGGCGCGCACTCGGCTCTCGACGGATGCTTCGACTACGCCCGGACGGCGCACCGTTACGCCGACGATGTCGAACTAACGATTACGCTCGATATAGGACCGTTCGGCGCGACGGTCGACTACACCGACGAAGCCGTCCGTGTGCTCGATGTCTCGGAGGGAAGGCTACGCGAAAAGGTCAGAAAGGACGTTGACGCAGTCTACGACGCTAAGCAGGACGGATAACCTCGTATATCCCCCCGCCCGCGTGTTGGTGCTTCTCGACCATACCACGTTCCTCCAGAACCGCGAGGGCGTACACAGCCTCCTCCTCGGACAGGTACGTCTCCTCGGTTATCTCCTCCTGCGTGAAAGGTCCGCGTTTTTCGAGAACGACGAAGACCAGCTTGGCGTCACACGGGAGATCGCGCACCTGTTCCTCGAAAGCCGCCGAGTCCATGGTACGGCTTCGTACCCCTGCCTATTAAACGCGTCGTCGGTAGAAGTTTCCGTGGAAGCCGTGCGGTACGGGACGCTCAACGCGTCCGCGTGCGGTTTCCTCAAACGTCGACGCATCAAGGACGAGAAGGAAGGACGTCTCCTCGTTAGGGTCGAGGACGACCGAAACCACGACGCCGTCGTCCTCGTCGGTTCCGTCCGGGTCGGGGACGAAGACGGGTTCGCTCGGATAGGTCGAATCTTCCTCCCAGACGGACACCTCGCGTTCGCGCGTGTCTACCTTTACGAGCCGGTTGGGGAACCCACGCGTCGGGACGTTACGGTGCCCGACGCCGTACGCGTACCTGTACTCGCGTCCGTCCCTGTCGTTGCGGACGCGCGGAAGCTCGAAGGAACCCCCGTAGACCGTCCCGTCCTCCACCGTTCCGGTGTCGACGTTGACGCGGTACCGGCGTAGTTCGGCGGTAGGCATACGCAAAGGCGGGTCGTCACGTACGGAGCCGAGGTAGAGGTCGTTTACGACCGACGCGTCGTCGTAAGCCGCGAGATCGAGGACAACATCGTCGCCGTCGTCGTAGGCGTTGACATGGTGGAAGGCGAAGAACGGTGACGTCTCAGGGGAGGCGACGACCTCACCCGTCGATCGGTCGACGAACGTGAACCGCGTGCCACGGTCGGGCTTCCAGTCGTACGACTCCGCAACCGTGTCGTTCCCGAAACGTATCTTCAGCGGGCTGACGACGAACGGGAACTCAACGAGTACGACGTACAGCCGTGTGAGCGCGAAGCTGTGCATGTACGCGGGTTCATCGCGCCCTATCTCGGCGATAACCTCGCGTCCGTCGCCGTTCTTGACGTAGACCCGGTACCCGGTTCTGCGTCCGAAACGCGTGACGTAGCTCACGCGCTCACCCGTTTCGGGGTCGGTGTGCGGGTGCGGTGTCGTTATCTGTCCGAGGTCGTCGAGTTCGTCCGGAACGTCGAGCGTTTCGAGCGTCTCGGGGTCGAACTCCACGGGCATCGTCGTCTCGGTTACCGCACGGAAGGTTTCGTCGTCCTTTACGACGTTCACGCCCGCGTTGTCCGTCGGTTCGGGCGCGGCGAAGTACGAGAAGAAACGCCCGAAGACGCCTGCGCAGGGATCCGTGGCGAACTCGTTGCGTCGTAGTTCGCCCTCGCGCATCCCCTCGTACGCGTCGGTACGTAGGAAACGCGATGTGTACCGCACCTCATCCTCCGCGCCGTCGAAGCCGAACCTGTGGAGCATCGCCATACCGTCGAACCAGTGGTTGACGCTCGCGCCGTCGTTCTCGTACATCCCTGGACCGTTACGTAGTAGCACCCCGGTCAGCCAGTCGGGGAGCGTACCGTGTAGATCGACCGACTCCTCCTTGACCTCGTCGGACTCGTCGAGCGACTCGAAGCCGAGACGGTAGTCCATGCGACGGTTACGCTCCCGCGCCGCAAAAGCCTTAGCCGGTCGGACGTAGACGCGCGTAGTAGTTTCCGTCGGAATCCCAGACGGTTCCGTCGAGCGACGAGTCGTCGACGAGCGCCTCGAACGACGCCCGATCGTGTATATGGTAGTACCTGTCGCGTTCCTCCTCGCCGCGTTTCCATGGGACGTGGTGATCGCCCCCCGCGGCGCGTATCTCGTCACGCACGCCGTCGAACTTGGGATGTTCGATAGCCCAGACGGAGACGAGCGCATCGCCGTCGTCGCCGAGGACGCGCGCCACCTCGTCGAGCGCCGACAGACGTCCGGCTCGCGTCGGCAGGTGGTGTAGGACGGCGACGCAGAGGGCGAGGTCGGCGCAAGAGGAACGGAAAGGAAGAGCCGAGAGGTCGCCGCGTACGACGGGCGGTTCGGCGAGCGCGACCATCGAGCGCGAGAAGTCGATGCCGACCGCCGTGTCGAAACGTTCGCGTAGGAGTGGAAGGTGTCGTCCGTTACCGCATCCGAGGTCGAGAGCGACCCCGCCCTCGCGTCCATCAACGAACTCGGCGACGTCGTCCCAAGGTTGGTTACGTGTCTCGTCGAAAGAAGACGCGATCGCGTCGAACGTCTCACGTAGACGTGCCTTCTCGTCGCTCCCGCCGTCCTCGTCGCCGGTCAAAGCCGCACCCCGCCGCGTTCGAATCCCTCTGCGATACGCCGTTCGTTTACGGAGAGAACCGTAGGACGACCGTGCGGACACGAAAACGGCTGTTCACACTCACCGAGCGCACGTACGAGATCCGTCGCCTCGTCGCGTCCGAGTTCGTCGCCAGCCTTTAGCGAAGGATGGCACGCAACGTCCTTCAGAACCTCGTCACGCAGATCCACCTCCTCGCCCGCTACGAAACGGTCGAGTACGTCGTGTACGAGTTGGGTGTCGCCGACGCGTCCCATCGGTGCGGGAACGCCACGGACGCGGTACAGACCGCCGCCGAATCCCTCGATACGGAAGCCGTTTGCGCTCAGAGCGTCGCGGCGCTCCTCGACAACAGCCACCTCGTCGGGCGAAAGATCGACGGTGACCGCCTCGTCGAGTTCGGCGGACGGCACGCTTCCGTTAAACTCGTCGCGTAGCTCCTCGTAGTTGACGCGTTCGTGCGCCGCATGCTGGTCAACGACGAGAAGATCGTCGTCCGACTCGCAGAGGAGGTACAGGTCACGGAACTGACCTATGACCTCGGCGTCGGCGAAGGCGGAGTCCTCGGACGTGTCGACATCGACGGGGGCGTCCAACTCCATCTCACCCCTGCGCGTCAGATCCTCGTTCGTAACCGCGTCGCGGACACCGGATAAGACGACACGGCGCACCGCGTCCTCGTCCACGAAACGTACCTTCTTCTTCGCGGGATGTACGTTGACATCGACGCGTTCGGGTGGTACGTCTACGGAGACGACGGCGACGGGGTAACGATCCTCCGGAAGAAGGGTTCCGTAGCCGTCGACGGTCGCACCCCGCACCGTCTCGTCGTCGACGGCGCGTCCGTTCACCGCCGTGTAGACGTGGTGCGTCGCCGACCGCGTCACAGAAGGCTGTACGAGAGCACCCTCGACCGAGATACGTCCATCTTCGTGAGAGAAACGCGTCGCGCGACTCGCCACGTCGCGCCCGTAGACGGCGTACAGCGCATCGACGGGGTCGCCCGAACCCGGCGTTGACAGAACCTCGGTGTCGCCGTGTTCGACCGTGAACGCAACATCAGGACGCGCCAGACCGTAACGCGTCATGAGACGTGAGACACGCCGGAACTCGCGTCCGGGCGACGAAAGAGTCTCACGTCTCGCGGGTGTAGACTCGAAAAGCCGTGTTACCTCAACGGTCGTGCCGCGCCCGCGTCCCGTCTCCTCGACGCGCTCGCCGTCGATACCCGCGCCCGTCACGACGCGCGTTGCACCGACGCCGTCGTCCTTCGTAACCATCTCGACGCGCGCGACACGCCCTATGCTCGGTAGCGCCTCGCCACGGAAGCCGAGACTGTCGACCTTCGAAACGTCGTCGGCGTCCGAAATCTTGCTCGTAGCGTGCCTTTCGAACGCGCATACGGCGTCGTCGGCGTTCATTCCGCGCCCGTCGTCGGCGACGCGGACGAGATCGATACCGCCGTTCTCAACCTCGACATCCACCGAACCCGCACCCGCGTCAAGCGAGTTCTCGACGAGCTCCTTGACGACGCTCGCGGGGTTCTCGACGACCTCGCCCGCCGCGATTAGCTCGACCGTTTCGTCGTCGAGTTTACGTATCATCGACACTCTTGCTAAGCCTGTTGAGTATGTTTAACGCCTCCATCGGTGTCGTGTTTGCGGTATCGATACGCGCGATTTCGTCGACGACACGCTCCGTTCCGTCCTCGTTACACGTCCCGCCCCCTCCGTCCTTGCGTTCGCCGTTCATCGCCCCGTTTACGTCTACGGCGGTGTCGAGACGCGTCTGTTGTAGACCGTCTTCCGTCTCTTTACCGTCCGCGTGACCTTCGTCGACGACCGCATCCGCTCGGTCGACCACCTCGTCGGGTACGCCCGCCATACGCGCAACCTCGATACCGTACGAAGCCGTAGCCGCCCCTTCGACAACCTCGTGTAGAAAGACCATGTCGCCGTCACGGCGGTCGGCGGCGAAATGCAGGTTACGTACGCCGTCGAGTTCGTCGGCGGTCTCTGTAAGTTCGTGGTAGTGCGTGGCGAACATCGTCTTAGCGCCTACCTCGTCGTGTATGAACTCCGTCACCGCGCGTGCGATGGACAGACCGTCGGCGGTGCTCGTTCCGCGTCCCACCTCGTCGAGGAGTACGAGCGACCGCCGTGTCGCATTGTGCAGAATCTCGGCGAGTTCGACCATCTCTACCATGAACGTCGAACGCCCGCCTGCGATGTCGTCGCTCGCACCGACACGTGTAAAGACACGGTCGACGGGTTCGAGATGAGCGTCGTCGGCGGGGACGAAGCTACCCACCTGCGCGAGGACGCTGACGAGCGCAACCGAACGCATGTACGTCGACTTGCCCGACATGTTGGGTCCCGTCACGACCGCGAACCCGGCTTCCTCGAACGAGGCGTCGTTAGGTACGTACTCGTCGACCGACCGTTCTACGACGGGATGGCGCGCACCCTCGACGACGTGTCCGTCACCGAACTCGGGACGCGTGTACCCGTTTTCGGCGGCGACACCCGCGAGCGACCCAAGGGCGTCGAGCGCCGCCACCGTCTCCGCAACCTTCTGCATACGTTCCGCATCCTCGGCGACATCGTCACGGACGTTCTTGAAAAGGCTGTATTCGAGCTTGTCGGCGCGCTCCTCCGCACCCAGTATCTCGTCCTCGCGCTCCTTGAGTTCGGGCGTGTAGAAACGTTCGGAGTTCTTGAGCGTCTGCCGCCGTGTGTAGTCGTCGGGCACGTCGTCGAGGTTCGGGTTGGTGACCTCGATGTAGTAGCCGTGTACCTTGTTGAATCCGACCTTGAGCGATTCGATCCCCGTCCGTTCGCGTTCGCGTTTTTCGAGCGACGCCACCCATTCGCGCCCCTCGTTTTCGACACGACGCAGTTCGTCGAGTTCGTCGTCGAAACCCTCGCGTACCACGCCGCCCTCGGTGATCTCGATAGGCGGATCGTCACGTACCGCGCGCCCTATGAGACCGCGTACCTCCTCCATCGTGTCGAGATCCCCGTGCAAGGAACCGAGTAGCTCGGAGTCGACATCGTCCAGCGCCTCCTTTACACGTGGCACGACGTCGAGCGTGTTCTTGAGCGCGAGAAGGTCGCGTGCGTTGGCACGTCCCCGCGATACGCGCGTCACGAGACGCTCTATATCGTAGACATCGCGCAGGAGTTCGCGCACCTCTTCGCGGACGAGTGTCCGACGGTTTAGCTCCTCGACGGCGTCGAGACGCTCCTCTATACCGTCCACCTCCAGAAGCGGATGACGTAGCCACGAGCGTAACTTACGGCTTCCGAGCGCGCACGATGTCTCATCGAGTACGTCGAAGACGGTATCCCCGTCACGTCTCCCCTCGAACAGTTCGAGGCTTTCGAGCGCCACGGTGTCCAGAAGCATATGTTCGCGCGGATCGTACCGTCTCAGACGGTTGACGTAGTCAAGACGGTCGTCGTCGCGGTTCTCGTCCTCGCCTTCCTCGCCGCGCGTGTACTCGGCGTATGCGAGAAGTGTACCGCACGCGCGTACCTCGGCGTCGTTTTCGAGCAGAGCGTCGGGGTTACGGAAGTACGCCTCAACGACTTCGCTCGGTTCGTCGGGCGCGAACGCGTCGTAAGGCGTCACCATACAGTCGTCGTCGAAAACACCGCTGTCCACGGCGACAGCCTCCGACGGCGCGAAACGGTCTATCTCGTCCTGAACCCCTTCGTCGCCACACGTAGTTGCGACGAGTTCGCCCGTCGAGACATCCATGAAAGCGACGCCGTAACCGCTGTCGCCCTCCACGACGCAGGCGACGTAGTTGTTGTCGTCGTCGAGGAGTTCGTCCTCTACCACCGTACCGGGGGTGACGACACGTGTCACGGCGCGCCGAACCACGCCCGTCGTCTCGTCGGGATCCTGTACCTGATCCGCGACAGCGACCCTGTAGCCTTCGTCCAAAAGCGTCTCGACGTACGACTCCGCGGAGTCGACGGGTATACCAGCCATCGGGTACTCGCCCGACGAGTCCTCGCGCTGTGTCAGGGTTATATCGAGCCTGCGTGATACGTCGCGCGCCGCCTCGCAGAAGGTTTCGTAGAAGTCACCGACCTGAAAAAGTACGACGCAGTCGTCGTACTCGTCGCATAGCTCGAAGTACTGCTCCATCATCGGCGTGAGTTCGTCCCGCCTTTCCTCCATCTTCGCGGGTGCGCCCGTCGCGGATATATTGCTCACAACCGTGCGTCGGTTTCCGTGGTAAAAAGCTTTCAGATGGCTTACACCGTGAGACGTCGCGCTTCGGCGACCGCGAAGGCTACCACGACGCCCGCTGTGTTCGCCAAGACGTCCGCTACGGTTGCCGTCCTGTACGTGATGAACGCCTGTCCTGCTTCGACCACAGCGCCGAGAACCACGACACCGACGGCGACGACGAGCCAACGGTCACGATCGAATGCGTAGAAGCCGACGACTGCGAGGGCGGCGTACGTACCCGCGTGCCATACGCCGTTGTATACGGCGTGCGTCTTTTGAAGGCTCCCCGGTGCCGTCCCCGTCGGTACGAATGAAGCCACGGCTACCGCGACGGCACACCCGACGAAGACGTACACCCCTCTGTCCATGTCCTCTCTCGGTGACGCACGCACGTATTTCCCACGTCTTCCGACGGCTTTATGCGCCGCGTAGACCAAATCAGAGTATGAAACACGTCGAGGAAACAGCACCTCAGGTTGCGGACGCTATACGCGGCGAAACCCACCGCGAGGAGAACGGTCTGGAGATGATAGCCTCGGAGAACTTCGCCTCGCGTGCCGTCATGGAGGCGCAGGGGAGCGTCATGACCAACAAGTACGCCGAGGGCTACCCCGGCGAACGTTACTACGGCGGTTGCAAGTTCATGGATGAGGTTGAGGAACTCGCCCATGAACGCGCCCTCGACATATTCGGCGCGGAACACGTAAACGTACAGCCACATTCGGGGACACAGGCGAACATGGCGGTCTACCTGTCGGTTCTCGACCCCGGTGACCGTATACTCGGTATGGATCTCACTCACGGCGGTCATCTTTCCCACGGACATCCCGCGAACTTCTCAGGAAAGCTGTACGACGTCGAACACTACCTCGTCGACGAAGAGACGGGGCGTATCGACTACGACGGACTCGCCGAACAGGCGCACAGGTTCGACCCCGATATCATAGTCACGGGGGCGAGCGCGTACCCGCGCGAGATAGAGTTCGACCGTCTCGGAGAGATCGCTGACGAGGTCGATGCGTACCATCTCGCAGACATCGCACATATCGCTGGTCTGGTCGCCGCGGGCGAACACGTCTCTCCTGTTCCCCACGCCGACTTCGTGACCACCACGACGCATAAGACGTTACGCGGACCACGCGGCGGTATGATACTGTGCGACGACGAACACGCGAGCGATGTCGACTCCGCCGTCTTCCCCGGTACGCAGGGCGGACCTCTTATGCATGTCGTCGCCGCAAAGGCTGTATGCTTCGCCGAGGCGCAGACCGACGAGTTCGACGAGTACCAGTCGAGTATCGTCGAGAACTCGCGCGCACTCGCACGGACGCTCGAGGACGAGGGCTGGACGCTCGTGGGAGACGGTACGGACAACCATCTCGTTCTCGTCGATCTCCGTGACGAATCTATAACGGGTAAGGAAGCCGAGGAGGCGCTCGAAGATGTCGGTATAACCGTCAACAAGAACACGGTTCCGGGCGAGGAGGAGTCGCCGACGGTGACCTCGGGCGTCCGTATAGGCACCCCGGCGCTAACGACGCGTGGCATGGGTACGGAGGAGATAGAACGCGTCGCGCGTCTTATCTCGCGCGTCCTGTCGAACACCGACGACGAGGAACTCAAGAGCGGTGTCGCGGACGAGGTTAGGACTCTCTGCGACGAGTTCCCTCTCTACCCTGACCTTCCTTAGCCCCTTGAACTTAATACGGTTCGTCCCGCATTCTCACCGGGATGTCGTTCAGGAGCATACTCCGCGGTGACTCTTCGGTAGACCTCGACGACATCGCGCGTATCCTACGCGACGAACGCGGCTTCGACGAGGTCGATCTAACGCCCGTTGACGGCGAGAACTGGCTCTCTGTCCCACTCGTCGTTAACGACGAGTTCTTCGTCAAGGTTCTCACACCGCAGAACACGTGGACGCACTCGCTGTTCACCACCGTCCGTAACCTAGGCGTCCGTGTCTCCGGAAACGGACCTTTCTTCGAGTCGTTCGACTCCCCGGCTGAGATGGCGCGCCACGAGTTCGAATCGACGCGCCGTATGCGCGAAGTCGGCGTGCGCGCTCCTGAACCCGTCGACGTTATCGAAGGCGACGGTGAGGCGCTCCTACTGTTCGAGTACCTCGACGGCTTTGAGACGCTTTCGGAGGTCAGCCTCGACGAAACGACCGTGCGCGAGGTCTTCCGTATGCTCCGTCTCCTCCATAGAAACCGTCTCGCGCACGGTGACCTCTCACTCGAAAACGTCCTCGTTGTCGACGGGGATATATACTTCATAGACTCGACAAGCGTCGTCGACAACGGACACGACGACGCGGTGGCTTACGACCTCGCGTGCGCCCTCGGCGCTCTATCGTCACGTATACCGCCGTCGGAGGTCGTCTCGGTTGCGTCGGAGTTCTTCGACGCCGACGACCTGAGGCACGCACTCGACTTCGTCGCCGTCGTCCGTTTACGCCCCGGTATCGAGGAGTCTTTCAGCCTTCTCGAACTACGCCGCGCCGTTGCCCAAGCGACCTCCGAGGGCTAACGTACCTCGCCCCCCATCCCTTCGAGCGTCTCCGCGACAGCCTCTACCGCTCCGTCAACCTCGCCGTCTTCGAGCAGTTCAAGACGTACGGTATAGCTCGTCCAGCCGTCCGGAACCGCTTTCCCGTCGTAGACATCGATAACTTCTGAGCCGAGCACGTCGTCGTGCGACGATGCCGTTACGTCTTCGAGAACATCCTCGTCGAGGGTCGCGGGAAACGCGGCGCTAACGTCGCGTTCCTGCCGCGAGAGGCTTTCCTCCTTCCACTCGCGCGCCTCGTCACGGCTCAGAAGCTCGACGTTTTCGGTCTTTAGCTCCACCGTCTCTCCGTCTTCGTCGAGGGAGACCTTCCGTCCGCGTACGTCGCGCACCACGCCGACGTGGACGTTTCCCGAGTAGACGTGGCGCAGGACGCGTTCCTCGCCGACGCTCGCGTGTAGCTCCTCGTACCCACGGACGTTCGCCTCTATGAGCTTGTCCGAACGTCTTAACGCGCTCTTCGTATCGCCGTAACCGCGCGCCGCGTCGAGCATCCGATCCACGAAGCCGTCTATGTCGTCCTCCTCGACGGATGCGCGTAACTCTTCCGCCGACCGTATCAGCGCGTCGTGAACCTCGCCGACGGGCTGGTTGCTCTGTATCTCGGCGTACAGTTCGGGGTTCTGGTCGAGCACGCGCCCGACGAAGTCGAGCACGATCTCGTACACGGGCGACATGAAACGACGTGACTCTTCGACTTCGAAATCAAGACGTTCGAGAGCGCCGCCTATCGAGATGAGCGAGAAATGCGTAAGCCCCTGAACGACGCTCATCATCTCGTCGTGTTCGCGCGCCGTCGCCTCCTGAACGTTCGCGCCCGCGTCGCGGAACGTCTCAACCACACGTTCGGAGACAGAGCCGTTCCTCTCACGTACGAGTATGACCGTCTGCCCGCGCATCGAACGCACCGAAGGTCCGAACATCGGATGCGTGCCGAGTATCTCGACCCCGTCGGGCGCTTGGCGCATCGCCTCGACGGGTTCACGTTTGACGCTCGTAACGTCCATAAGCAAGCCGTCGTCCATGTACGTCACCACGTCCTCTATGACATCCGCTGTCGCTTCGATCGGTACGGCGACCACGACGACGTCGTACTCGCCCGCACGTTCCACAGGCACGCTTTCGTCGGCGTCGGGGTCGGAGACGTCCACCGACCATCCGCGTTCGCGGAAGAAGCCCACGAACCAGTCCCCCATAGCGCCCGCGCCCCCGACGACGAGTATATCCATACCCGTCGTTACGTGTCGTCCGATAAAACCTTACCGTCGTGCGTTAACGATCCGGTAGTAATATGCGGTTATGAGACGTTTCTCCGTCCATGACTGATACGAACGTCGCCCTCACCGTCGCAGGCTCCGACTCCGGCGGCGGAGCGGGGATACAGGCGGATCTCAAGACGATGGAGGCTTTCGGCGTCTTCGGAACCTCCGCCGTCACGAGCCTCACGGCGCAGAACTCGACGGGCGTCCGTGGCGTACACGACACACCGTCTGAGTTCGTCGCGGAGCAGATAGACGCCGTCGTCGAGGACTTCAACGTTACCGCCGCAAAGACGGGTATGCTGAGCAACGCGGAGACGGCGCGTGTCGTCGCAGAGAAGATAGACGAACACGACCTAACCACCGTCGTCGACCCTGTTATGATCGCTCAGAGCGGCGACCGTCTCCTGTCGGAGGAAGCCGAGGAGGTGGTGCGCGATGAACTCCTACCCCGCGCAAGCCTCGTCACGCCCAACGCGCCTGAGGCGGAGACTCTGACCGGTGTAGGAATCGACTCGTCCGAAGGTATGCGCGAGGCGGCGCGCGAACTCGTCGACGCGGGCGCGGAAGCCGCCGTCGTAACGGGAGGACATATAGAGGGCGACGAGGTCGTCGACGTACTCGCCGACGCCGAAACGACGGAACGGTACACGAAGCCGCGTGTCGAGGGCGGTGCAACACACGGAACCGGATGCGCTTTCTCGTCCGCCGTTGCCGCGGAACTCGCAAACGGGGCGTCACTGCGCGAATCCGTCGCGCGCGCCGAGGGATTCCTCTACCGTGCCGTCCGTTACGGTCTGGAGGTCGGCGAGGGTGCCGACACAGTCCACCATCTCGTCGGGACACGTAACGACGCGGCGCGCCTCGAAGCCGTAGAAGCCGTCCGTGTGACGGTGGAGCGTTTCGGTGAGATCGAGGGCTTCCCCGCACTTCTTCCTGAGGTCGGAACCAACGTCGGCGTCGCCACGCCGTACGCCGTCGAACACGACGAGATCGCCGCGGTCGAGGGACGCCTCCGACGTACCGACGTCGGCTTCGTAGCGTCGTGCGTCCGTCTCGGTGCGTCGGGACACGTCGCGCGTTACCTCCTCGGTCTGCGCGACCATCTCGACGACGAACCCGGTGCCGTGTGCAACCTGCGTAACAACGCCGAGGTGCGCGAGGCGCTCGGAACGACGGGTATGAACGTCTTACGTATAGACCGCGCCGATCAGCCCGACGAGACGCGTGAGGGCGAAGGCGGAACCATGGGCTGGTCAGCCAGAACCGTGGCTTCGCGCGACGGCTTCCCGGATGCCGTCGTCGACGCGGGTGCCGTCGGAAAGGAGCCTATGGTACGTATCGCCGCACGCGACGCCGACGAACTCGTAGAACGCGTCGAGTCTATCGCCGAAGCCCTCGACGGATGACAGATGTCTGACGTAGGCTTATGAAACTGTAGAAGACAGTGCCGTTATGCGCAGACCTTCGAGAGTAGCGACCTTTATAGACAAAGGAGGGACGGGGAAGACGACGGTCGCCGCACATCTCGGTGTCGCGCTCGCGGAGGCGGGCGAGGATGTCCTACTCGTCGACCTTGCGGGGAAGCAGGGCGACCTGAGCAAGCATTTCGGTCTCTGGGACGATGTGGAGGAGAGCATAGAGTCCGACGACGACTGGCCCAACATATCGACCGTATTTCAGGACGAATGGGACATAATCGTCGAGAAGTTGGGCGAGGATGCCGTCGACGACCTGATACATGGAACCGACGAGGATATCGACGTCATACCCGCGCATCCGGGTCTTGACTCGCTCGACGCCGAACTCGGCAACATCGACTCGCCGTCGGATCGTTATTCGCGTCTCGACGACTTCCTGACCGAGTACGTCGACCCTCTCGGCTACGATGTTGTCCTCGTCGACCTACCCGGGATTACAAACAACGTCACCTACAACGGTCTCTGGGCGGCGCGTAACGCCGTCGTCCCCGTTGAGGCGGGCGTCTTCGAGGCGAGTCAGCTTGAGGCGCTCGAACAGGATCTGGAGAAGATGGACGACAGCTTCGGCGTAACCGTCGACCTATCGATGGTCGTCCCCAACAAGATAGACCGACGTACGAAGCTCTCGAAGGAGTATCTGAAGGAGTTCCGCGACGCCTACCCCGACGTTCTCGGACGCCCTATACCCGTTTCACAGGAGATACGTAACGCCGCGAACGACGGACATACCGTCTTCGATGTAGACGAGCCTTCGAAGACCGGCGAACGCGCCTGCCGTCGTTTCGCCGAGAACGCCGAGGAGTTACGCGTACGTATCTCCGACGACGAACCGGTGCGACGTACGGAGGCGGTATCGGATGACTGACGAGCTTGAGGAACTCAGGGAGAAGACATCCCGCGACGACAGGCTGAGCGAAACCGAAGAAGAAGACGAGGACGAGGAACCCGTCGCGTACACCCCCGTAGAGGACGTCGTCCTGCGCGAAAACGCCGACCAAGGCGTCAAGACACTCCGCGAACAGACGGAGCGGGGTGAGCGCGTCGAAGGCGACGACGAACCCGGTGAGGTCGTTCTTTCGCCTTACGACGAGCTTTTCGACGAGGACGCCGAGACGGTCGACGACCCTTACTGCGGAAACTGCGACCACGTCACGTTCAGGAAGCACAACGGCGAACCGGGTCCACACTGCTCGCTTCACGACCTCAAGACGCGTTTAGAGTCGAGCATGGTATGTGAGGAGTACGAGCCACAGACGGGCGGCGGCGGGTAACTCATCGCTGTTCCGTCATTCTTATTCGTCCCTCCCGCGTACCCGCTCTCATGCAGGTAGAGCACTCGGGAACCGTCTTCTCCTTCGACTCCGAGGGCGTCGACATAGTACACGAGGGGCGTGAGTTCAGAATGCGCGCCGAGGTTATAGCACGCGCCGCCGACAAGGAGTACCTCGACGTTACCGACCACGAGGTGGCGCGTATGGTGAAGAAGGATATCGAACTCGACTCGCCGTCCAAACGTATAGGCGACTGTCTCTGATGTTCCGCGTCACGTTCCTCGGAACCGGCGGTTCGATACCCCAGACGAACCGTGCGCCCAGCGCCGTCGCGGTTGAGCGCGAGGGCGATCTGATGCTTTTCGACTGCGGCGAGGGAACACAGCGCCAGATGATGAGGTGCGGCACGGGTTTCACAGTCGACGATATCTTCATAACCCACAAACACGGCGACCATCTCCTCGGTCTACCGGGTCTGACACAGACATGGACGTTCCAAGGGCGTGACGAACCCGTACGTATCTACTGCCCCGAATCCGTCGCCGATCATGTCCGCGGCTGTGTCGCTCTCGCAGGGCACCGTCCGGCGTACGACGTCGATGTCAAGCCCGTCGGTGACGGCACTGTCGTCCGCAGGGACGGCTACGATGTCGTCGCTTTCGAAACCGACCACGGACGCGTCGACTCGGTCGGATACGCCGTCGTCGAGGACGAACGCAAGGGACGTTTCGACCGCGAACGCGCAGAGGAACTCGGCGTCCCTCCGGGACCCATGTTCTCGACACTACACAACGGCGAGGCGGTTGAACTCGAAGACGGGACGGTCGTCGAACCCGAACAGGTCGTCGGCGAACCACGCCCCGGCAGGAAGTTCGTCTACACGGGCGACACACGTCCGACCGACCGCACCGTCGAGATGGCACGCGACGCATCGTTGCTCGTCCACGACGGTATGTTCGGTGACGACAAGAAGGATCGCGCCGTCGAGACGGGACATTCGACCGCACGCGAGGCGGCGGGGGTGGCGCGCGAGGCGGACGCCGAACTCCTCGCACTGACCCACGTGAGTTCACGTTACTCCGACGACGTTTCGCCCCTCAAGGCGGCGTCGCTTGACGAGTTCGCGGACTCTTTCGTCGCCTCCGACGGCGACGAGGTCGTTGTCGAGTACCCGGAGAAGGAGAGGGGGACGCGGCGCGTCTAAGCTGTTGCGTCTCCGGGAGCGAACGCCGACGCGTATACGAGGACAGAAAACTAAACCACCGAACTTTCCTGCGTCCTGTAAGATATCTGACACCTCTGAGAGCAAAAAACATTCGTGGTTAGGGGCTGAGCTTTAACCGGTATGGACAGCCTGCTGACCGTACACCGACGTTACGGCTATCTGGCGGCTATCACCTCTGGGAACAGAGACAAGAGTGCCGTGGCGGAATACCTCGGCAAGTCCTCCTCAACGGTACGTAAGCATCTCGGCGAACTCGCTGATCTCGGCGTTGTCGAAGAGACCGACGACGGATACACGCTCACGAAGTACGGCGAAGTCGTACGCGCGAACCTGAAGGACGCTGAGCTTGCTTACGAAGCTGAGGAGATAATCGAAGCCCTTGATGCGCCGGCGGAGGTTCTCTCCCAAGGAAGGTACGTGCCCTCGCGTAAACACGTACCGAACAGCACTATCGGGGAGATCGGTGAACATGTCAAGAACGCGGACACGGTGCGCGGTCTCGTACCCGTTCTCTTCCCGCCGTACCTCGGTACCTACCACGGACAGGTGCTCGACGGCTTGGACGCCGAGTTCGTTATGGAGCGTGAAGTCCTCGAACACATACGTGACGAACACGGAGATCTGATGGACGAGGCATCCCAGAACGGAACACGGTTCTTCGTCACGGATAGTAATCTGTCCCACGGGCTGGCTCTGCTAGACGAACACCGTGTCGGCGTTCTGGTTTACGACGACGACGGGCATGTGCTGGGGCGCGCGTCGTTCGCGTCGCGGAGCGCGCGCGAGCATTTTGAAGCGATGTACGAGGGGTGCAAGGAAAACGCTGAGCGGTTCGAACCGTAGTTTCCGCGCCAAAGTTTTGGCGTACAAACCGTTCTCGCCAAAGTTTTGGCGAAACCGGGGGTGTTTCGCCACGTCCATGGCTATATAATCCTGGGGTTAAGTTAGAGAAGATATGGTTGAGAAAGACCAACAAGGAGATAGCGTAGACAGAAGAACGGTACTTAAATCTGCGGGCGTTGCGGCTAGTGCGGTTACCGGTATGAGCGGAGTTGAAGTAGTGAGAGCAGACAACGATGATTTTTATCTTGGTGAGACCACGCTGATAGAGACGGCTGTTGAACACAGAGGTGTAGATGAATATCGATATCCTGTGGGAGTAAACTGCCACGTAAGCCACGGTCACGTTATTGATAAGAAAAATAACAGGGTCACGCTTACAACTACTGGAACAGACGTGTTTGATGGGCGGGAAACAATTATGTCTTCTCCTGGAGGATACGAGAATACCCCGCGTGCTCGGCTGCTTGACTCAGAACCACGGAACGGTGTTGTTGTTGAGTCATACTGGTCAGGCACAGTAAAAAAGAGTCTGAAAACCGACCAGAAGGAAACTCCTGTAACACCTGAAGTCTCTGTAGAGGGAAGTAGAGCAACACTAAACACCGAACAGCACACTCTATCTGTTGGACCTGACGAAGAAAAAACCGTAGAATTAGGTACCCGTAGAGTCATGGCTAGAGCCAGAGGCGATTCAACCAGAACGATCGATGATCCATTCTCTGACGAAGGTACGATGAAAGTGATGGTCCCAGGAGACGTAGAGGAAATTAAAATAGAGACTGTAATAAAGATGAGGAACCATGGTAGACTCTCCGTGTACGGTTCTTCTGACGCCAAGATATTTCCTATGGAATCAGACAATCCGTATGCAAAGAACCGGGTTAGTTCCATACTGAATGTAGACCCTAATAAAGCACAGACTGCGTCCTCTGGTAATACGGAGTCTAAGACAGGTGATTTATTAGTTGTTGCTGGAGGTGATAATGAATGAGCAACTACATAGCCATCCTTGGAACTCAGGCATTCCATGACCAGTGGAGTTCTTCTGACAGTAAGTTGGTGGATATAAGAGAATGGTGCGAAGACGTGTGGGCAAACGAAATAAGTCCCAACGGTAATTACGGGGCGAGCTTCGCGGACTGGTCTGAGGGAGCAATTGCTGTTCCTGATAGTGCGTTTGAGGATGACAACATAGATGATTTGTCTATCAGGCGAGATAATGCTAATGACTGGTTAAGAGACTACTGGCAGTATTATGACAATTATGTTGCTATAATAGTCATTGATGATTGGGGGCAGGATGATGATAAACTGGGTATTGCACTCAATAGTCAAGCAGGATCCTGTTGTAACAGAGCAGCTATCGTTGATGCGCGCGCAGACCGTAATGGGAATTTGCCATCCAATCTAGAAAATGTGGGTTCTGAAGGAATCGCGGCTCACGAACTTGTGCACCTGTATGGTGCACAACACACAGATGGGTCTACTCAGGACGGAGGATGGTTCAACCCTGATGAGGCAAGTATAATAGCTGTGCCTTCGGATCCGATTGGATGTGCAGATAATGGGAGTTTAGACGAAATAATAAGTTGGTATAGTGATTGTACGGTTAACGAGGTGCAAGATCATATAGACAGTGAAGATAGCATAGAACCACTATAGATGAAACGAAGAAAGTTCATCTCGGCGTCGGCGGTCTTTCTCGCCACGGGCTGTCTCGGGAACGACGAGAACCATGAACTGAGGGAGAGTGAGTTTGAACCTATAGATCTGGTACTGGATAACCCGGATAGGGAAAACACGACCGTGTCGGTTGAAATAACACAGGACGGTAGGACAGTATACTCTGATGAGTTAGAGGCTACGCGGGACGATAGCACGAGGGTGGAAAGCGTCATAGAAGAAGAGGGGGAGTATGTGGTGCGCGCCGAACTGAACGGGATGAGCGAAACCGAAAACCTCCGTATTTCGAGTACGACTGCGGCAATTTACATACTCCCCGGTAACGAAACGATTGAAGTTACAGTTGGAGTAGAGTAAACGGCGGCTAAACAGAAATGATATCCAACTCACGGTTTCCGGAGTCTATACCCTACCTTCTTCTAACCCTCGGCGTTCTTTTTGGTCTATCGCCGCTTCTGAACCTCGGCGGAGTTAGCTTACTACCTCTATCCCCGTCCTACGTCACAGCGGGAGCCTTCGGTTGGCTCTACGTCCGAGGTATGGTCAGGCGAAACTCGTACGTGCTGGCGGTTCCGGCGGTGACATTTCTCATCCTCACAGGCATGTGGCTGTACTTTGAGCTTTCCAGCCCCTACTGTCTGAGCGCGGAAGGCGTCGTGTCGTACGGCAGTATATCCCTCTTCTTCGTCCTTGGACAGACGGCGAAGAAGAAGGAGTGGGTCTACTTCGGTGCGTCGGGACTTGCTTACCTCGTATGTACGTATACCGTAGCTTCCGGTCTTCCCGGCGCGGGCTGGGGTGGAGTTAACCCTGTCTCGCTTGGTCTTACGCTCGTTCCTGTCCTTGTTCCGGGTATACCTATCGCTGTAGCAACCTATCTTCTACTGCGCGGCGATCCGAGCAGGAAAGACCGCGTCTACCTCGGCACCGCGGTACTGGCTTACGCTGTCTGGGTAGTGGTCGGATCCGGTACTGTCCAGCTTGTACTTGACCCCCGGCCGGTGTTCCATCTACTTGTTCTCGTCCTTAGCTTAGGAATACCGCGCGCCGTGGTGCCCCGTCTTCTACCCGACGACGCATCGAAGAGGGAGGAGCGGGCTTACCTCGGTGCCGCCGTGGTGGCTTACGCCCTCTGGATCCCTCTGTTTACCGTTGGCGTACTACCGCTGTTATACTCATGGACAGGTGCTGTTGTACTCGCACTCACGCTCGGCGCGGGGATACCGCTCGGTGTAGTGGGGTACCTCGTACCGAACAACGGACGCCGACAACAAACAGTCAGGGAACCGGGACATGGAAACTAACCTTCGTATCACGGATCTCCTCCCGTATCTACTCATAGCCCTCGGCGTGCTACTCTACCTGTCGCCTTTAGCACCGTTGCCGCTGGACAAGACCGAGGACTTCCTCGTTCTCACAGCACCGCACTACGTGGTGGCAGGTCTTCTCACGCTGTTCGCCGCACGCGGTAGAGGCGACGTGCGTCTGCACATGGTAGCGGCTCCCGTAGTAGCCTTCGCCGCTTCGGCTGGTATGCTTCTGCTGAGTATGTTGCTCATACCTGAACCGCCCGCCGGTTTCGGTACTCCGCCGTACTGGCCGGAGGTCTTGGAAATCATCGCGTACTCGGTCGTCTCTCTAATCTTTTCGCTTGGGATAGCTATACGCGCACGGAAAGTAGGGTACGTAGGCATGATACTGTTGGTGTACGTGGGTGCCGTCCAGTTTGTCGCGGTACGTGTTCTTAACGGTGAGGGTGGTGCCAGTTTGGGGGAAGTCGCCGGTCTTTTTATAGCGACCGTGGTGCCTTTCGTCGCCGGTCTTCCGCTCGGAGTCGTCGGATATCTCCGGTACGGTAAATATGAACGAGCCAGCACGTCGAATACCGAAACATGAACCTCGACTCTCGTATCTCAGCTATTCTCCCGTACCCGCTCCTGCTTATAGGAATCCTGCTCTACGTATCCCCGTTCGTACCTGTTCTGAACCACTACGATGCTTCCTACGATCTGGTATTCGTGGCTCCCTCTTACGTCACAGCGGGAGCCTTCGGTTGGCTGTATATGCGAGGGAAGATAGAGAAAGACTCATACGTGCTGGCGGTTCCGGCGGTGACCTTTCTCCTTCTCACAGGTATGTGGCTGTACTTCGACTTCCCCGGACCGTACGCGGTAACCGCGCGTTTCGTCTTCGGGTTCGGCTCTCTCTCCTTCCTGTACGTTACAGGACACGTAGCGGGGGTCGGAGACCGGATTTACGCCGCCGCCTCCGTGGTGGCTTACGCAGTCTGCCTTTCTGTGGTGGTCGTACTTCCCCCGTTCGACCCATGGATGTTTCTTTCGCTGTTTCTCGTATCCGTGGTCACGCTAGTTTCGGGGGTTCCGCTTGCGTTGGTAGGCTACGTCCTATCCGGCGTATCAACAGGTTCCTGATGAGGCGGGAGGTTCGGATCTTCTAATTCAGAACCGCTCCAACCCCGTCGCAACGCTCATCACGTACTCACCCGTCGCAACCATCGGTAGTCTACGCGTCCGCCAGACGACACCGTTCACCGAAGAGTCGACCGTCTCCTTCGTCTCGCCGAAGACGTCGGTGACCTCGAAGAGAGCGTCCCCCTTGCCGACCTCGTCGTACAGATCGGCGTGTCTTTCAACCAGACCACCGCTGTCGGCGTGGAAGACTTCGAACTCCTTTGCGCGGAGCTGTTCGTCCGGCGTCGTGGGTTCGCCTTCGAGGAATCCGTACCCCTTGAGGACGTTGAAGACACCGCGTACACCCGTCTCTACTGACCCTCTGTCCCATCCGACGGCACCGCCGAGTTCGGGGTCGACGAGAGGGACGCCGTCTTCGGGTGCGGCGCGCGCCAACTGCCCCTTGGGACCCTTCTTGTCGAGGACGTACTCCGTCCCGAAGGTACGTGCGAGTTCGAGGCATTCGTCGTGGAGACGGTGACCACGTCCGCAACGGACGCGTACCTCGTCTATCATACGGCTTGTCGAACCCTGATGGAGATCCAGACCGAGGTCGGCGCGCTCTGCACCGTTCTCGTAGACGAGGTTGGCGAGACGTTCGCTACTCGAACCGTCGGCGTCACCCGGAAACGCACGGTTGAGCTTGGTGCTATCGACGGGGTTCTTGTGCTCCGCCATCTGAAAGCCGTGGTAGTTTAGGACGCCGACGACGAGTATCTGTCCCGTGAGTTCGTCGGCGTCGAGACGCCGGGTTACCTCGCGCACGACACCGACGCCGTTTAGCTCGTCGCCGTCGCTTCCCGCCTGTACGTAGAGCGTTTCGCCTTCCTCAGCACCGTTTACGACCGCAACCGGAAGACCGAAGCCGGAGCCGTCGCGCGTCTCTCCGGCGGTTAGTATCCCCGTGTCGATCTCACCCGGTGCGGCTCGCGCAGACCCGAACTCAGCCATCTACACGGATATGTCGGGCATGTAACATTACTTTCCCGGTTCGAAGCACGTTTATGTCTTGGGCGCAACTGATCTGTAAATGTCATCCGACGACCTTTCCGACGCCTCAGTAACGGTCGTCGGCGGCGGATTCGGCGGTCTATCGTCGGCTTGTTACCTCGCCGACGCCGGCGCTGACGTTACTATACTCGAAAAGAACGAGCAGATGGGCGGACGTGCAAGCACGCTTGAAGTCGAGGGCTTCCGTTTCGACATGGGTCCTTCGTGGTACCTGATGCCCGACGTATTCGAACGTTTCTTCGGGAGCTTCGACCGCGAACCCTCGGACTACTACGAACTCGAACACCTCGATCCGCATTACAAGGTGTTCTTCAAGGATGGCGACGAGGTCGAGATACCTAAGGAGCCTGCGCTCGCGGCGGATGTCTTCGAGGAGTACGAGGAGAACGGGGCTGAGAAGCTTCGTGGGTACCTCGACTCGTCGGAGAGAAACTACGAACTCGCTATGAACAACTTCATCTACGAGGATCGGTCACGTCTACGTAACTGGATCGATCCGTCCGTCCTCCGTGCTATCCCTCTCGGCTTACAGCTACTCGGCTCGATGGAGGGGTACGTCCACAACCGTTTCGAGAACGACAAGCTAAGACAGATCCTACAGTACACGCTCGTCTTCCTCGGCGGTTCGCCCAAGAACACGCCCGCCCTGTACAACCTGATGTCGCACGTCGACTTCAACCTCGGTGTCTACTACCCCGAGGGCGGTATGACGGGTGTCGCCGACTCCATCGCAGAGATGGCACGCGAACTCGGTGTCGAGATACGGACTGATGTCGAGGTCACGGGCGTCCGTAACTCCGGACGCGTTCTAAGGACGACCGACGGCGAGTACCGCGCCGACGCGACCGTCTGTGACGCCGACTACGCGCATTTCGAACTCGACGTTCTTGAGAACCACCAACGGACACACGGTGAGGAGTACTGGGAGTCACGTACGTACGCACCCTCTGCGTTCCTCGTCTACTGGGGCGTTGAGGGCGACGTTGACGAACTCGAACACCATACGCTCGTCCTACCTACCGACTGGGATCAGCATTTCCACAACATATTCGAGAACCCGGGTTGGCCCATGGATCCCGCGTACTACCTCTGTGTCGCCTCCGAGTCGGACGACGGCATCGCACCCGACGGATTCTCAAACCTGTTTACGCTCGTCCCTATCGCGTCGGGGCTTGAGGACAACGAAAAGATACGTGAGAGGTACAAGAACAAGATTCTCGACGACATGGCGGAGAACACGGGCGTCGACATACGTGACCGTATCGTCGTCGAGGAGGTGTTCACCGTTGACGACTTCGCCTCGCGTTACAACAGCTACGAGGGTACGGCGCTCGGTCTTGCTCATACGCTGACACAGACAGCCTTTATGCGTCCGTCGCACCGCTCGTCGAAGGTCGAACGTCTGTACTACACGGGTTCATACACCGACCCCGGTATAGGCGTGCCCATGTGTCTCGTTAGCGGTGAACACACCGCGAACACCGTCAAGGATGAGCTTTAGGGCGCGCGACCGTCTCGTCTACCTGTTCAAGCTTTCACGCCCGCGGTTCTGGTTCTACCTCGCAGGACCCGTTCTCGTCGGTCTCGTCTACGCCGCGGGAACGCCTCAGGAGCTTCTGTCACCGTTCAACTTCGCACTCTTCCTCTACTTCCTCGTACCCGCGAACCTGTTTCTGTACGGCGTCAACGACTACTTCGACGCCGACATAGACGAACAGAACCCTAAGAAGGAAGGGAAGGAGGTACGTTACACCGACGACAGGGTTGTCGCGGCGGTCGTCGTCGCGTCGGGCGTCGCCGGACTCGCGTTCGTTCCGTTTCTGTCCCCCACAGCCCTCGTCGCACTCGGCGTCTTCTACCTCCTCGCCGTCGAGTACAGCGCACCGCCCGCACGTTTCAAGACGACGCCTTTCGCCGACTCGTTCTCGAACGGTCTCTACATCGTACCCGGCGTAGTCGGCTTCGTCGCCCTCGCGCCCGCCGAGGCGCTCCCGCCCCTCGCAGTCGTCGGCGCGTGGCTCTGGGCTATGGGTATGCATACGTTCTCGGCGGTTCCCGATATCGAACCCGACCGTACCGCCGGGGTTGAGACGACGGCGACCTACCTCGGCAAGGGGCGCACACTCGTCTACTGCGCCGTCGTATGGGGTGCGAGCGCCGCCGTATTCGCCACCGTCTCATTACCGTTCGCCGCCCTTCTCCTTGTCTACCCCGCCCTTGCACTCGGTGTCGCGTACGCTGAGACGGACGTCGACCGCGCGTACTGGTACTTCCCTCTTCTAAACACAGGTGTCGGCGCTGTCGTCACACTCACACGTCTCTGGGAGCTGGTGTACTGATGAGCTACGGCGGTACGGCGGTTCGTGACCGTCTGCCGTCCGACCGCGACGAGTTCGAGAACGCCTTCGACTCCGCCGTCCGTGACAACCGTTTCGTTATAGCCGTCCTTTTCCCCGCGGTCGGAGCCTTTACCCTCGTCGCCAGCGCCGAGGGCGTCCTGCCCGACCCGGTCAGCTTCAACCCGTGGCTACTCCTTTTGGGCGTCGTCGTCATGCGTTCGCCCCTCATCGCTGGCGTCCTTCCGACCGTCGGTAGACGCGCGGCTTACGGCGTCTCCGCTCTCGTCGTCTACACGTACGCCGTCGAGGTGGTCGGCGTCTCAACCGGCTTCCCTTACGGCGAGTTCGCCTACGGCGTCTCCCTCGGACCCACCTACGCGGGTGTACCTCTCGCTCTTCCTGTGTTCTACATACCTCTCGTCGTCAACGCCTACCTTCTCTGTCTTCTCCTTCTCGGCGGACGCGCGTCGTCACTCCTCGTACGCGTCGGTGTGGTCGCCGTGACGGTCGTCGGTATGGACGTCGTTCTTGACCCCGGAGCGGTCGCGCTCGGCTTCTGGTCGTTCGAGGAAGCTTTCTCCTACGGCGTCCCCCTTTCGAACTACGCGGGATGGACGCTATCCGCCGTCGTCTCAGTCGTCCTTCTCGACATCTCCTTCGACCGCGATGCCCTTCTCTCACGTCTCGAAGGCTGTGACTTCATGCTCGACGACATGGTGAGCTTCGTCATACTCTGGGGCGGCGTAAACCTCTGGTTCGGAAACCTCCTACCCGCCCTCGTCGCTGTCGTCTTCGGTGTAGGACTCTTCCGTACCGACCGTTTCGACTCACGTCTTCTCGACCCGTTGAGTTAGTCGCCCTCAGCCTCGTCGCCTACCGCGAAAGGTATACGTTCCCTCAGACGTCCGACGCGCGACGACCCCGTTCCGGATTCGATCGCGCTCACCCTCTCGAAGACCGACTCCGGATCCTTGTCGCGTACCCACGCGAGACGTGTACGTCCGTAAGCCCTAAGCTTACGTACGGTACCGAGCGAAGGCTCCGACGAAAGCACGTCGTAGTTACGCCCACGTATCAGACTGTGGTGCTCGGCGTACATCACGGAGGCGAGCAGTACGGGGAAACGGCAGTCGTCGGGCAGAAGACGTATCCCTTCGACACCCTCCCTGTACAGCTCCTCCGTACGTTCCAGTTCCTCGCGGACGGCACCGCGGAAGCCCTCTGTGGCTTCGAGAGAGATGATATCCTCCTCCGTCACCCCGTTTCTTTCGACGGTTTCGAGAGGGAGGTAGATACGACCTCTTTTCTGTGCGTCCTCGCGTACGTCGCGTATGAAGTTGGTCATCTGGAAAGCCTCACCGAGCTTTTCGGCGTAGGGCTTCGTAGCCTCGTAGTCGTCGACACCCATTATACAGGTCATCATGTTGCCAACAGCGGCGGCGCTCCCGCGCATGTAACCTCGTAGCTCGTCAAAGTCTCTGTAACGCGACTTCGTGAGATCGGTCTGCATGGCGTCGATAAACTCGTCCACCTCGCGTTCGGGTATACCGTGCTCGTCGCGCACAGACGCGAACGCCTCTATCACGGGTTCGTCCGTTTCGCGCTGACCGAGCGCCGCCTCGCGTACTGATTCGAGTTCCCTGTGTTTCTCGTCGACACCGGTGTCATCGTTGTAGTCGTCAACGACCTCATCACAGATACGGAAGAAGCCGTAAAGAACGTGCGTCCGGTGCCTCACGCGTTGAGGCAGAAAACGCGTTGCAAAGAAGAACGTCCTACCGGTTCTTTTCTGTATGGCGCGGCTCAGCTTTACGCTCTCGTCGTCTACCATCAGAAAGAATCCTCCGGTGCTGGCATACTAAATACAACGTCCGACAGCCGTTTAGTTCTTTCGTGGTTCGTTGCTCACTCCGCGGATTTAACCTTCCATGTCGTCGCGCTCGCGTAGCTCCATTTCTCTATCGACAGCGTGTCGCATCTCTCGGACAGACGGAGCATGTTCGTACCTATCTCGCGCGACGACATATCGAGGTCGTCCGACATGAACTTGCTCTTGAAGTAGCACTTGCCGTCCTCAACACGGTTCTCAAGGTACTCGACTATCTCCGACTGCTTTTCGTTCATGCCGTCGGTACGTTGAGCCGTGGATGCTGTGGACATTCTGTCTCAACCTCTCTACCTCACCCTATGTACCTGTACTAATTAAACACCCCTCAACGTTGGAATTTATTTCCGTTTATTCACCCGTTCCGGCTGGTTCAGCCGGTTTGAAGAAGCAACGAGACTGTTTTACACAGTTTAAAAAGGTCTTTCGTATCTTTTTCTCCTATCCGACGCTCTTCACCAACCGCGCGAGGCGCGCGTAGAATCCGTCGTTGTATTTGTCGGCGTCGTCGACCGTCGGGCGCGCGTTCACTTCGTTCACCAGAGGCGTGTCGGCGTATAGAACGTCGACGCCGCAGAAGTCGACACCGAGCGCGCGCGCCGCCTCCTCAGCCACAGAGGCGACGGAGTCGGGTGGTTCGACGCCGTGTGGCTCCGCTCCCGCATGGACGTTCTTCTTCCAGCCGTCGGCGCGGCGCTCGACAGCGCCTGCGTAGTCGCCGTCGACGACCATGATGCGGTAGTCGCGCGCGCCCTCAATATACTCCTGTACGACGAACGTACGGTCGCGCACGAGCGAGGACTCGTGGACGACGCCGAAAAGATCCGCGACGCCGGTTGCGGAGTCGGCGTCGCGTACGAGGGTTGCGCCGCGTCCCGACGAAGCCGAGTTTGGCTTGACGACCGCGGGCGTGCCAACGCCGTCGAACGCTGTGCGCACCTCCTCGTCACCCACAGGGCTGGAGAGGAGGCGTGTTTCGGGCACGGCGACGCCGGCGTCTTCGAGCAGAACGACCGTCCGCGCTTTGTTACTCGTCGTCAGCACGTCGCGCGCGCCGACGATCCAGTCGATGTCACCGAGGGCGTCGACGACGCCGCCTTCGACGAGACGCGACGGGAAGACGAGACCCGTGTCGGCGTCCACCTCCTCGTCGAGGCTGTACGCGCGCCCCGTCGTCTCGAACGTCGTACAGTCGACGCCGTGGGGTCGCAAGCCGTCCTTGATACGCCGGTTCGACGCCTCTCCGTGGGTCAGCAGAAGCTTCACAGACGCGGTTGTCGCCGTAGCGTTATTAGACCTGCGAGCGTCCCCGCAAGCTTAATACGCGGGGGCGAACCAACCCCAAACGATGGGAGAGATAGAGATAGACTTACCCGAGCGTCTCGAGATGCAGATAGCTCAGCTGATAGAGGAGGAGGAGTACATCGACAGGCAGGAAGCCGTCGAGGATCTGATATCCATCGGTATCAGGACGCTGAGGACGAGCGGACGCCGCGACGAGGAGGAGGAGTTCGACGAGTTTGAGGACACGATGGGGGGAGACGACGAGTACGCGTTCTAAACCACCTTCTCCGACGCCCTCTCGACATCCTCCAGAACCTCTTCGGGCGCGTACACACCGAACCGCCAGCCTTCTTCGTGTAGCTCCATCAGAGTCCTTACGAGCGGTGATACGTCTTCGAGCCTGCGTTTCTCGCCGTCGACGACGACGCTCGCCTCCGTCTCAGCCATACGCGGGGGCGTAGAGAGATCGACGATGACCTCGTGCGGCTCCACCCCCGCGTCGTCGGCTATCTCGTCTTCGAGAGCGCGCGGGTTTGCGTCGAGCGCCGTATCGCGCACCTCGTCGCGCGGCTTCCAGACGGCGCGTTTGTACAGACGGCGCTCCGCGAGACGTTCGCCAGTCTCCGCCGTCGCGTCGTTCTGGCGCAGAGCGACGACGAGTTCGTGGTCGTCCATACGCCGTACGCGCCCCGCGTCGACGCCGCCCTCTATGAGGCGTTCCGTACCGCGTTTTAACATAGCCTTAGAGATACGCGCCACGTGGTGGTTGTAGACGGTCGGATGCATCAAGGCGCGCGCGAGTAGGAGCGCCTCCGCCGTCTGTATGTTACCCTCCCCAAGGACGAGTTCGTCACCGACGTAGCCGAGTTCGAGGACGAGCCTGCGGCTGTCGATAGTGCCGTAAGGAACTCCCGTGTGGTATGCGTCACGTACGAGGTAGTCCATACGGTCGACGTCGAGTTCGCCCGAAACAAGCTGTCCGTAACGTCCCTCCCCACGGACGAGAGCCGCTACGCTGTCGGGCGAGATACCGCGCTCCTCCAGAACCCGCGCGACCTCGCCGTCTATGATATCCTCGACCTCGTCGTGCCTCTTACCTACCTCATCCTCCACCACCCCTTCGACGTTGTGCGAGAAAGGCGTGTGACCGACGTCGTGGAGCAACGCCGCGGCGCGCACCTCGTCGCGTTCGACGCCCGAAACGCCGAGGTTGTCGAGCGCCTGTACGGCGAGATGGTAGACGCCGAGCGAATGCTCGAAACGCGTATGATTCGCCGACGGATAGACGAGGTAAGCCGTGCCTAACTGGCGTATATGGCGCAGACGTTGCATCTCAGGCGTGTCGAGAAGGTCAAGCGCGAAGCCGTCGACACGTATATGATCGTGAACCGCGTCCTTGATCGTCTTGGTCGTCATACCTACCCTTCGTCGCCGTCGTACAAGAATATGTCCTCGGCGTAACAGCCGAAGAACCCCGCGAGTTCAAAGCCGAGTTCGAGCGAAGGGTCGTAACGCCCGCGCTCGACCGAGTTTATGGTCTGGCGCGTAACCCCGACGCGTTCGGCGAGTTCGCGCTGGCTAAGACCCCGCTCCTCGCGCATCTCACGCAGACGGTTTTTCATATGTACTTGTAGTAGGTGTAGAAGACACCCCACGTCAGAACGAAGGCGCTCCACGCCATGAAGAACAGCTCTACTATAGGACCCATCTCGTAGACGCCCGCGAACTCAGCCGCGAGCAGTGAGACGAAGACGACGAAACCGCCGCCGCCGTACAGGCTAAACACCGCCGCGCTCGCCTTCTTCGTAAGGTCGTCGTAACGTTCGTCGTAGACCGTGACGGAGCTACGCCGGAGTGCGAAGTCGGCGATAAGCCCGATGACGAACAGACCGACGAAGCCGATGAAGCCGGCGCGGGCGTGGTCTACCCCCATGCCTACGAGGAAGACGACCGCGGCGCTCAGGTAGATAGCGCCAAGCAGACGTCCGTACGTTTCGCCGCTGTACCTCTCTATGAATCCGTCTGTCTCTGTCATACGTAAAGTCTCCTTTACGCGTAAAGCTTGTTTTACGTTATGTATTAACCTTTTGGTATTTGGCGATGCGTCTTCCTGATGAGGACGGAATCCGTAAGAAACCTCAGTACTCCTGAAGCACGTCGTACCGCTGGTCGCGGAGCGCGGCGGGGCGCCCTGCGTCCTCGATGGCGCGTACGATCTCATCCTCCGTCATACGGAAGTCAGCGCCCGCCTCTGCGACGACGTTCTCCTCCATCATCGTGCTACCCATGTCGTTTGCGCCGTAGGCGAGAGCCATCTGACCCACCTTCGCGCCCTGTGTCACCCAAGACGACTGGAAGTTTTCGAAGTTGTCGAGCATGATCCGCGCGACTGCGAGCGTACGGAGGTAGTCGGTCGCGCTCGGTCCTTTGGGACCCGTCTTGCGCGCGAGCGGCGTGTCACCGGGCTGGAAGTCCCAGCAGATGAAAGCCATGAATCCACCCGTCTCGTCCTGTAGGTCGCGTAGACGTAGGAGGTGGTCGATACGTTCGTCCCACGTCTCGACCGTACCGTACATCATCGTCGCCGTCGTCGAAAGACCGAGGTCGTGTGCGGCGCGCATAACGCCGAGCCACTCGGTCTTGGTGACCTTGTACGGCGAGATCTCGTCACGGACGCGGTCGGCGAGTATCTCGCCGCCTCCGCCGGGGATCGAGTCAAGACCCGCGTCGCGTAGACGGCGCAAGACCTCACGGTACGAGAGGTTCTCCTTACGCGCGAGGTCGTTTATCTCCTCAGGCGAGAAGGCGTGCATATGTATATCGAAACGCTCCTTTACGTCGCTCAGCATCTCCTCGAACCATTCGAGATCGAGGTCGGGGTGGACGCCGCCCTGCATCAGTATCTGGACGCCGCCCGCGTCGACCGTCTCCTGTATCTTCTCGTAGAGTTCGTCGCGTGACAGGACGTAACCCTCGTCGTGCCCCGGCTTACGGTAGAAGGCGCAGAACGAGCAGTATGTGTCGCAGACGTTGGTGTAGTTGACGTTGCGATCCTTGATGAACGTCACCGTATCGCCCGCTCGTCGCGCGCGGAGTTCGTCGGCGACCTCGCCGAGACGTGTCAGAGGTGCGTTCTGTAACGCGACGCCGTCCTCGCGTGTGAGGCGTTCGCCGTTCAGCGCCCTTTCGAGGACATCCTCGTAGCCGCGTTCCGCCGACGTGCGGGTTGCTGTCTTGCTCATTTTTTCACCGTTATTTCGGGAACCGTCTCTATCTCGTCTATACGTTCCGCCTTCTCATAATACTTGGTAAGTCCGCGTATATGCGACGGAGTGAGGTCGTGGTCGAGCATACCGAGGTAGCTTCGTGCGTAGCCGGGATCGAGGCTCATCCGTTCTGCGAGGTCGGAGGCTATCGTGTCGATAGCCTCGTAGCCGACGCGTTTCGACTCTTGTAACGCCTCAGCGACGCCGAGCGCCTCGGAGCGCGGTACGTCGTTCCGGACAGCCCAGACGGCGTAGACCATACGTTCGTCGGTGTGTTCGCGCCACTCGCGCCCAAGGTCGTAGACGTGTGCGTCGGTTTCGTCGTCACGCTCTGCAAGAAGCGCGTGGTCGCCTATTACGAGTCCCGCGTCCGCCTCTGCGAGCATCGCCTCTGCGTCGGGTTCGCGTACGATGTACTCGGGTGAGACGCCGTACCTCTCGTCGAGCAGAATCTTGAGAAGGACGACGCTCGTCGCGCTCGTTGAGGCGAGCGCCACCGTCGCGCCGTCGAGTTCCTCCGCCGGTACGGACGAAAAAAGGGAGACGCTACCGACCTCGGCGCGCGATGAGACCGACAGGTCAGGGAGAAGGTAGTAGTCGTCGGAACGGCGCGCGTACTCGATGCTCGAAACCGGCGCTATATCTATCTCGCCGCGCGCTAACATCTCGTTTAGAGCCGCGGGGAAGCCCTCGACGAGACGTATGTCGGCTTCGACCTCGCCCGTCTCTATACCGTGGTAGACGGGGTCGGAGTTCACGAAGTCTATACGTCCGACACGCGTCGGCTCAGACACCGTAACCACCCGCCTCTGCGCGGTCGACAGGCACGAAGCCAGCCTCGCGCGCCGCGAGTTCGGGGTCGAAACCGTCGTCCTCCTCTACGAAGCCGAGGTCGTTAGCCCCGTACGTAAGCGATGTCTGGGCGAGCTTATCGCCGACACCGTCGCGTCCGACACGTACCCCCAGAACGTCGAGGAAAAGACGCGTCACCGCGACCGTCTTCAGATCGGTGAAAGCTGTCGTCCGTCCGTCGGGTACGAGCGTAACACAGCGTACGTCCGTCTGCGCCGAAAGCTCCCTGACATCACCCAGACGTTTGGCGAAGCCATCGGCTCCGTCTCCGTAGACGACCGCAACGTCGACGGGTTCGGGAACGTCACGGTACGCGTCGAAGCCGTCCTTGGTGTTACCCACGAAGAGATCGACGGCGGATCCCGGTACCTCGTCACGTTTGGAGAGACGCACCTCGTCGTAGCCGTCCTGTGTCACGTCCTCAGGAGGGGTGAGGCTTCCGTAGTAGACACGGTCGTCCGTCATGCGTCGTGTCTTCTCACGCGCTTCCTTACCGAGACGGTTGACACCGTCCGTCTCAAGTAGTTTAGCCACGTCTTCCCGCGCAGACACGGCTTCTGTGTCCGTGTTTCTCATCGTATACAGTACGTCGGCTATCCGTAAATACGCTTCCAATGACGAATAAAAAACGCGGACGACCGGGTCGTCTCCGTCGGGACAGGGGGGCTACCCGACGAGCCTCCTCCACCCCGCGACCCCACGGGCGACAGATGTCGACGGGTGGGATGCTCGCTTCCGCGCCTGACCCGGTGCCCGCCGTCAAGACGTGGCGTACACCCCTCCGGGTGTCGACACGTCACCTCTGCCCTCGTGGGACGAGGCTTCTACGTCGGCTCCTCGGACCCTCCCGCCGTCAGGAGCCTTCCCGGCTTTCTCGCCCCCGCTGAAGACGGTTTGCGGTGGAGGTGACGCCTAACCACCCGGGCTAGTCCGCTTTGTGGCGTAGCGCGGGCGGACGCAAAAACGTTGTGGAACATAAGACGGTGAAACGGAAGACGGATACGTCGCGGAGGAGCATGAACCGTTATGCAGGCTCCTGTCACCCTGCTCACCGACTTCGACGACTTCTACGTCGCATCGATGCGCGGCGTCGTCGCGTCGCACGGCGTCCCTGTCATCGACATCTACCACGAGGTACCGCCGCAGGACGTCCGCGCTGGCGCGTTCATACTCCGCAACGTCGCGCCGTACTTCCCCGAAGGAACCGTCCACTGCGTCGTTGTCGACCCCGGTGTTGGTACCGACCGCCGTTCGGTCGTCGCCGAGGCTGGCGACCAGTACCTCGTCGGTCCCGACAACGGAGTTCTGGTACCCGCGGCGCGCGAACTCGCGGGCGATGACGCGCGTTTCTACGACGCGCCGTACGACGAACCAGAGTCGCATACGTTCCACGGACGCGACGTATTCGCACCGCAGGCTGTACGTGTCGCCGTGGACGGGGTCGGCGCTGTCGCCGGCGAACGCGTCGAACCGACCCGACTTGACCTCGGCACACCGACTTTCGAAGGAGGCGAGGCGCGCGCAACCGTCGTCTACGTCGACCGTTTCGGGAACGCGGTTACGAACCTGAGCGGCGACGCCGTTCTCGCGCGTACCGACTACGGCGGTGAGGTCGTCATCGACGGAAGACGCCTACCTTTCGAACGTACGTACGCCGACGTCGGACGCGGTGAACCCCTCGCTCTCGTCGGTAGCCACGGAAACCTTGAGGTAGCCGCGCGCGAGGCGAGCGGTGCCGACGTACTCGGTCTATCTTCGGGCGACGATCTGACCGTCCGTCCGGAGACGAAAGAGGGATAAGACGGACGCGATAACCACCCGTATGATAGTAGCAGGCTCGGAGTCGCAGGTTCTCGCGGCGCGCGTCGCGCGCGAGACGGGACGCAAACTCGTACGTGTCGAGCACGAAAGCTTCCCCGACGGCGAACGTCTCGTCCGCGTCCCCGGCGTCGAAGACAAGGAGGTCGCGGTCGTTGCGAGTACGCCTACGGATGAGGCGTACGTCGAACTCCTCCAGATACTCGATGCCGTCCGCGGTGCGTCACGTACCGACCTCGTTATACCTTACATGGGCTACTCACGTCAGGACGACGAGTTCGAAGATGGTGAGGCGGTTTCGGCGCGTGCTCTCGGCTCCGCGCTCCCGCACGTCGACTCGGTCACGACCGTCAACCTCCACGAGACGGACGTACTCGAAGACTGGTTCGACGCCCCTGAAAGACGTGACCTCGACGCCGCACCCGCTCTCGCCGACGCGTTTACCGAAGAACTCGAAGAGCCTCTGGTCGTAGCGCCCGACGGCGGCGCGCGCAAACTCGCACAGAGCCTCGCCGAACGCGTGGGCGGCGACGCCGACCATCTCGTAAAGAAACGTCTCTCAGGCGACGAGGTACGTATCGAGACGCAGGAGGTCGACGCCCAAGGACGCGACGCCGTCCTCGTCGACGACATAGTGGCTACGGGCGGGACGATGACCGAGGCGGTCGAGGTTCTACGCGGGAATGGCGCGCGCTCCGTCCGTGTCGCGTGTGTCCATCCCGTCTTCGCGCGTAACGCAGTCCTGCGTCTCTACTCGGCGGGCGTCGAACGCGTCGTGGCGACGGACACGCTCGGCACGGCGTTGAGCGAGGCGTCCGTCGCGCCGGTTCTCGCGCGCCATCTCTGAACCGTCGGAGGTATGACGCCGCAAGCCGACGTACGTCTATGATAGAGGTCGAGGTCAAGGTACGTGCATCGCTTGACGAGGCTGAGGAAAGTCTCACCCAACTTGACGCCCAAGAGGTTGGGGAAAAGAGACAGGTCGATACGTACTTCTCCGCTCCACACCGTGACTTCGCTCAAACCGACGAGGCTCTGCGCGTACGGCGCGAGAACGGCGACGCGTACGTGACGTACAAGGGAGCCAAACGCGGCGACGGTACAAAGACAAGGCAGGAGCACGAAACCTCCGTCGGCGACGCCCAAACCGCGCGCGCCGTACTCGAATCACTCGGCTTCGAGGAGTTCGGAACCGTCGAGAAGGATCGGCGTCTCTACGTCCTCGACGGCACGACGGTTACGCTCGACGAGGTCGACGGTCTCGGCGAGTTCGTCGAGGTCGAACTGGAGCGCGAGGAAGGCGACGACAACGACGAGGCGCGCGAGGCGGTCTTCGGTACGCTCGAACGTCTCGATCTCGACCCTCAGGACTCCGTAACCGAGTCGTATCTCGAACTCCTGTACGCGTGACGTTACGGCTAAGTGGACGCGCGAGGATGTGGTAGTATGCCGCGCGCCGTGGAGAGCAAAGACGACGGTTCGGTCATACATAACCGAGGCGGTACACGGAGGGGGAAGGGCGACGTAGCCGTACGGCTCGGCGACTGTTCCGCGTATGACGGCTCCCACACGGCGAAAACGGCTGAGAACGACACGGCTCCGTACAGGTACTGTAACGACGACGGCGACGGCGAGCGCCGACAGCCTTCACCGGATCGAACCGAATGATAGCACGCGTCGGCTTTAGATGGATCGCGGTCGCGTGTCTCGTACCTGCTGTCGCATCGTTTTACTCCCCCACAGCCTTCTCGGTCGCCGTCGCTTTACCTATACTCGTAGCCGTCTTCTTCCGTGACCCCGACCGCGAACCCGACGGATCCGGTGTCGTCTCACCCGCCGACGGAAAGGTGTCGGTCGTGCGCGAGGAGGACGGAAGGCTACGCGTCGGCGTCTTCATGAACCTCCACGACGTTCACGTCAACCGCGCACCCGTCGGAGGCACCGTCTCTTCGACCGTCCACCACGACGGAGCGCACCGCCCGGCTTTCTCTAAGGACAGCGACCGTAACGAGCGTCTGGAGACGACCATCGGCGGCTTCGGCGTGGTACAGATCGCGGGCGCTTTCGCACGTCGTATCACGACGTACGTCGAAGAAGGGGAAGCCGTCGAAAGGGGTGAACGTCTCGGTGTCATAGCCTTCGGTTCGCGCGCGGATGTTGTCTTCCCCGCGTCGTACACGCGAGACGACCTCCGCGTCGAGGAAGGCGACCGCGTCCGCGCGGGCGAGACGGTTCTCGCTAACGACGGATGAGCGGTAAGCTTTTGACCGCGAATACCGTAACCTCCCCCGATGGAAGCCATAACACTACTGCTCTGGACGGCGATAGCCCTGTTCCTTCTCGGAGCCGTCTACGAGGATCGCGCATACGTCCTCTCCGCCGCGGGCTGGGTGTTCTTCGGCGCGTTCTGGTTCGTCCGTATACCTATCTACCTCGGAACCAACAGCTGGATAAAGGTTATACTCGCCGTCGTCGCACTTCCGCTATCCGTATACGTCGGCTACCGTCTGGTTAACGAGGAACGCGACACGGTTCTCAAGCTGAGCCAAGCCGTCGCCGCCATGGGGATCATCTACCTACCGTTCGGTCTCATAGGCGCTCTCAACACCGCCCTTATCGAACACACGGCGGCGCAGACGAACCGTATAATGTCGGTTCTCGGCGTCAACGCACAGCTCATAACCGGCGACGGTGTACGTAACATCTTCGCCGTCACCAACCCCGCGACAGGGGAGGAGTACAGGACGCATATCATACTCGCGTGTACGGGTATCGGTAGCATGGCTATCTTTGCGGGGCTAATCTCCGTGATACGCGCACCGTTCCGTAGGAAGACGATGGCGTTCGCCGTCTCCGTACCCGTCATATACGCCCTCAACCTCGGACGTAACGTGTTCATAGCGACGGCGTACGGATACCAGTGGTTCCCGTACGGCGAGGGTTTCATCGCGTCCGTCACGGGTAAGTTCGACGCGTACGCGAGCTTCTTCTGGGCTGACAAGGTTATATCCCAGGGCTTGAGTGTAATCGTCCTCGTCGGTATACTGCTCGCTGTCATCCGTTTCCTCCCCGAACTCACACATCTTCTTGACGAGGTGCTTGAACTCCTCGGCATCAAGAATAAGACTGCATGATCGAGGGTGACGAGGGGTCAGAGACACCCGCGGGTGGGTTCGAAGACCTAAGCTTCGGCGCGGGTGCGGTCTACGTTCCTGAGGAGGACGTCGCCTCCGTCAGCGATCTGCACGTCGGTCTTGCCGATGCCGCGAGACGTGACGGGACTGCGTTACCCTTCGACGAGGAGACGGCGCTTGAAGAAGCCGTACGCGACGTACTGACCCGTTCCGAGCCTTCGACACTTGTTTTCGACGGCGACGTACAGCACTCGTTCGGGGGTATCGGTGACGCGGGCGACACCGTCCGGCGTCTGGAGCGCGTTACTGAGACGTACGGAGCCGAACCCGTCTTCGTTGAAGGCAACCACGACACCGATCTTGACGCCGTTGTTGAGACGGAGGCTTGGCACGAGGAAGGCGACGTCGTCTTCGTCCACGGCGACACGGTTCCCGCGAACCTTCCCGACGCGTCCCTGTACGTCGTCGGACACGACCATCCGACGGTCGAGATAGAGGGTCAGAAGCAGTCCTGTTTCCTGCACGGACCTTACGAGGACGCGGCGGTAGTCATGACTCCCGCGCTCAACCCTCTGTGTGAGGGCGTCGTAGTCAACGAGATGCGCGCATACGACTTCATGTCACCGTTCGTACGCGACTTCGACCGTTTCCGTGTCGCGGTCGAAACCCGAGACGAGGCTCTGCGTTTCCCGCCGATCGACGACTTCCGGCGTATGCTTTGACCCCCTCCTCCGCCTGAAGTTGGAGGAATCCGCGAAGCGGATATTAAGGTTGGGCGTTTCCTAACGGTCAAGTTCCCTTTCGGGAGCCGTGTCGTAGGTTCCCGCCTAATTATTATCGAAGGCGTGGTTTACAGCTCGTATAGCACGGTCAAACGTGCCTATCTCCCCAGTCATGGTGGGCGTGTCTTCGCAAGGTCAAAGACCTTGCTCAACGGCAGGTTGTTCAGCCTGCGAGTTTCCGCTTACGTCAACCTAATGTTACGGCGGTTTCAATACGCATTAGGAAAATAAATTCTTTGTGTTGAATATCCAGACAGACTACGGAGTGCGATAGGTTGACCTTTCGACGCATTCATTCTGACCCTAAAGGGTCAGGCATTCTGCTGTACTACGTGTAATCAGTTGAACTTATCCGTAGCCGTCGCCAAGACGGCGTAAAGGTGAGAGTTTTGGACACAGAGGAGAAACACGACGGCGGTGACGACGAACCGGCGGAACCGGAGAAGCTCCGTAACCGTCTCGAAGAGCGCCAAGAACGTATCGACGAACTCGAAGGCGAACTCGCCGAGCGACAAGGGCGCGTCGACGAACTCGAATCACGCGTCAAACGCGTTCAGGCGGACTTTCAGAACTACAAGAAACGCGCCGAGGAGCGCAGGGAGGAGGTTCGTGAGCGCGCCACCGAAGACCTCGTCGAACGTCTGCTCGGCGTCCGTGACGACATCGACAGGGCGCTCGAAGCCGACGAGGAGACGGACGCCGACGGTGAGGATCTGCGTGAGGGCGTTGAAATCATACGTGACGAACTCGACGACGTTCTCCGCGACGAAGGCGTCGAACGTGTCGAGACCGATGAGTTCGACCCTGAGAAACACGAGGCTATGATGCGCGTCGACTCCGAGGAACACGAGGAAGGAGAGGTGGTGGACGTTTACGAACAGGGCTACGTCATGGCTGGGCGCGTCCTACGTCCCGCGAAGGTAACCGTTGCCGACGGAGACGAGGGCGAAGACGAGTAAAAACAAGCTTTTAGCCATCGGACTGACAACCCTCGTGTAACCGATGGCTTCAGAGAAGATACTCGGTATCGATCTTGGTACGACGAACAGCGCGATGGCTATCATGGAGGCGGGCGACCCTGACATAATCGAGAACTCCGAGGGCGACCGCACGACGCCTTCGGTGGTCGCGTTCAGCGACGACGGCGAACGCCTCGTCGGAAAGACGGCGAAGAATCAGGCGGTTCAGAATCCCGACAGGACGGTACAGTCTATAAAACGCCATATGGGTGAGGAGTATGAGGTAACCGTCGACAACGAGGACTACACGCCGGAGCAGATCAGCGCGATGGTACTCCAGAAGATGAAACGCGACGCCGAGGACTACCTCGGCGAGGAGATCGAGCGCGCCGTTATAACCGTCCCCGCCTACTTCTCCGACGCACAGAGGCAGGCGACCAAGGACGCAGGGAAGATAGCGGGTCTTGAGGTCGAACGTATCGTAAACGAACCCACCGCCGCGGCGATGGCTTACGGTCTCGACGACGAGTCCGATCAGACCGTCCTCGTCTACGACCTCGGCGGAGGGACGTTCGACGTCTCCATACTCGAACTCGGCGGCGGCGTCTACGAGGTCGTGGCGACGAGCGGAGACAACGATCTTGGCGGCGACGACTGGGACAACGCGATCATCGAACATCTCGCCGACGGGTTCGAGGACGAACACGGTATCGACCTACGTGAGGACAGACAGGCTCTCCAGCGTCTCAAGGACGCCGCGGAGGAGGCGAAGATAGAGCTTTCGTCGCGCAAGGAGACGAGCATAAACCTACCGTTCATCGCCGCGGGCGACGACGGACCTATCAACCTCGAAACCTCGCTCACCCGCGCCAAGTTCGAGTCGCTGACCGACGACCTTCTGGGGCGTACGACCGAACCGATGCGTCAGGCTATGGACGATGCGGGCGTCGACGAGGACGGTATAGACGAGATAATACTCGTCGGCGGTTCGACACGTATGCCGCAGGTGCGCGGTATGATAGGCGACGAGGTCGGTATCGAGCCACGCCGCGACGTAAACCCCGACGAGGCGGTGGCGCTCGGCGCGGCGATACAGGGCGGCGTCCTAAGCGGAGAGGTCGACGACCTCGTTCTCCTCGATGTCACCCCGCTGTCGCTCGGTATAGAGACGAAGGGCGGCGTCTTCACACGTCTAATCGACCGCAACACGACGATACCCACGGAGGCGTCGAAGGTCTTCACGACGGCGGCGGACAACCAGACGAGCGTCACCGTACGTGTCTTCCAGGGCGAGCGCGAGATCGCGGAGGAGAACGAACTCCTCGACGAGTTCATGCTGTCGGGTATACCGCCCGCGCCCGCAGGGACGCCACAGATAGAGGTCACTTTCTCGCTTGACGAGAACGGCATCGTCAACGTCGAGGCTGAGGACAAGGGTAGCGGCACGACGGAGTCGGTTACTATCGAGGGCGGCACGGGTCTTTCGGACGAGGAGATAGACGATATGGTGAACGAGGCGGAGAAACACGCCGAGGAGGACGAGCGCAGACGCGAGCGCATAGAGGCACGTAACGAGGCGGAGAGCGCCGCCAACCGAGCCGAAACAACGCTCGACGACAACCGCGAAGAGGTCGACGAGACGACGGCGGAGGAGGTCGAGGAAGCCGTCGAAGAGGTACGCGACGTGCTCGAAGACGAAGACGCCACAAAGGACGAACTCGAAGACGTGACCGAGTCGCTCAACGAGGCGGTGCAGGAGATGAGCAAGGAGATATACGCCGAGGCTGGCGAACCGGATGCAGGCGGTGCCGCAGGTGCAGGAGCCGCGGGTGCTGGAGGTGCCGCGGGCGCAGGTGCTGGTGGCGGCGCGGGCGGTGCCGACTTCGACTTCAGTCAGGCTGGCGGTGACTCAGGAACCGACGCCGAGGAAGCAGACTTCGAAGACTCGGAAAAGGACGACGGGTAACACCTGATGGCTCGGGACTACTACGACGCACTCGGTGTCGACCGCGACGCCTCGCAGGACGAGGTGAAGAGCGCGTACCGCGAGAAGGCGCGCGAGTACCATCCGGACGCGAGCGACCACGAGAACGCTCAGGAACGTTTCAAGGAGATACAGGAGGCGTACGAGGTTTTGGGCGACGAGGAGAAACGCGAGGCGTACGACCAGATGGGGCACGACAGGTTCAAGCAGGCGGAGAAACAGGGCTTCGATCCCTCCGAGGCGGGTGCCGGCGCGGGTACAGGAGGCGGACGCTCACGCGGCGGTATGGGAGGAGGCGGCGGTCTCGGAGATATCTTCGACGACCTGTTCGGCGGTGGCTTCGGCGGCGGTGGCGGACCCGACGCCAAGACATCCGTCACCGTCACGCTCGAAGACGTGTACGAGGGTGCCGAGAAGGAGGTTACGTACACCACGACCGCCGAATGCGGTACGTGCGACGGAACCGGCGCGGCGGAGCCTTCTAACGCACGTCGGTGTGGCACGTGCGGCGGTTCGGGACGCGTCGAACAGCGCCAGCGCACGCCTTTCGGACAGGCGACGACGGTTACCGAATGCCCCGACTGTGGCGGTAGCGGAACGGCGTACGACGAAGCCTGTGGCGACTGTGCCGGCGATGGAGAGGTGCGTGACCGCGTGACGCGCACCGTCGAGATACCTGCGGGCGTCGAGGACGGGACGACGCTACGTCTCCGTGACGCGGGTACCGAGATACATATTGAGGTTAGGGTTGAGGAGCACGACATCTTCGAACGCGACGGCGCTGATGTCTACTACGCACACCCCGTCTCGTTCCCGCAGGCCGTCTTCGGCGACACGGTTACGGTTCCTACACTCGAAGGCGAGGTCGACATGGAGGTTTCCGCGGGAACACGTAGCGGCGAAACCTTCCGTCTATCCGACCGTGGTATTCCACGTATGCAGAGACGCGGACGCGGCGATCAGTACGTACGTGTCGAGGTCGTGGTTCCGAACCCGTCCGATCTTACCGACGAACAGCGCGAGGCTCTCTCCGAGTTTGCATCGGCGGGCGGTGACGAGATAGAGTACGACGAAGGCTTTCTTGAGAAGCTAAAGCGCGGCGTCTTCAGCTAATCGACGCTCATCGGGTTTTGGCGCTCCTTCGGCGGATCCTGTACACGGAAGTAAGGGGGATCCTCACGGAACTCGACGAGCGACGTACTTCCCACGAATCCGCAGGGCGACTTTCTCAGGGTGAGGTACTGGAGACCGTCGTCGAGGACACGCGTTTCGAGAACCTGCTCCGCGGTATCGACGAAGAAGCCTGAGATACGGCTGTCGGTCACAGACGGGTTGTGGACGTTGACGACGACATCCTCCTCTCCCGTCTCCGTCTCTTGGAAATGCTGTAGCTCACGCGCGCCGCCGGGTCCGAGCCGGTGAACCGCCGTACCTGTTTTTGCGATCGCAAACGTGCCTGCCTCGCCGCCTCCGTCCGCGTTACGGAAGAACGAAACAACGTCGCCAACGTCGTCGGTCGCTCCCCTCACGTTGTCGCTTTCCGCGAACCCGCTCCACGAACCCGTCATGTCGAGTGCGAACAGCCGATCGTCCCTAAGGAGTTCGTCTACGGAGGTATCCGTCCCTTCCAAGACGGAGCCGACGCGCGCCGGTGTCAGATGCGTCGTCGGGAGGAGGACGAGCGTGTAGCCGCCTTCCACAGCCGTCGAGACGAACGAGCCGAGTATCGACGCAAGGTTGGCGTATCCGTCGTGCTTTAGAAGCACCGTCCCTCCACGTATGATACCGCCCCCGCACAGCTTGTCGAGACCTCCGACCCCGACCGAGACGTGTTCGTGCTGTTTGAGCGCGGGCGGCTGGGAACGGCGTTTGGGGGACAGTGTCACACCTTTGTCACCGAACTCGACCTCGACACGGCGTCTGTCGTGGTCTACCCCGCGCATCTTGGTGATGCGCAGGAACCGGTGCGGGTCGTCGGCTATCTCCTCGCCCCAGAGACGCACGACTCCGTGTGTCGTAAACCTGAGTGGGTTCGTGTCCCCGTCTGAGTATACGTCCTCAATGGTGAACAGAGACGTCGCCTCCATCTCGTCGGTGAAGAGACGTATCAGGTCGAGAGTCGTCCGACGGAAAATCTCGGCGTTTTCGCTCACCGCTCGCAGACCTGAGGCGCTGTCGAGGACGACACGGTCGCACGGCGCGAACTCCCTTAGGTACTCCGTGATGTACTCCGACGTAAACGGGGCGTCGAAGCCCTCGACGAACCCCGCCTCGTCACCCAGCGCACGTAGAACGAGTTCGTCCTCGTCGCTTTCGAGCGTCCTACCCGGCTTCGCGTGTACCGAGGCGACGCTGAGGCTGTCGTGATCAAGTTCGAAGTCGAAGGATCCGAACGAGTCACGTAGCTCTTCGACCGTCTGCTCGGTGCTGACGAAAAGACATTCGTCGCCGTTCTCTAGACCCTCCTGAAGGAAACCCATACCTAAGGTGCTCTTACCCGTACCCGGTCCGCCCGTGACGAGCACAGACCGCTCCTCGGGTATACCGCCGCCGAGCATCTTGTCGAGCATCTCCACACCTGACGAGACGCGGTTCGGTTCGGTGGTTCGTACCATCTTACTGTTACAAAAACGCCGAGGTATATATTTCCACGCCTCGAATCAGACGGCGCGTCCCGCGATGAAGGCGACGAGAGCGACGAACATAGCTGTCTTGAGTAGCTTCTGCCCCGACGAAGGTGATTTCCACGACCGTCGTACACCTTCGAGAAGCACCACGTCCGCGGTGGCGACGGCTACGAGGTACGCCGTACCGAAGCCGTCGAATACGAAGTACGGCGCGGGGCTAAGACCGACGGCGACGAGTACGGAAGCCGTGGCGAGTAGAACCGCACGGCGCTCGCCGTAGACAACGGGTAAGGTACGCGCCCCCTCGGCGGCGTCACCCTCGACATCCTCGACGTCCTTGACTATCTCACGTCCGAGGTTGACGAGTCCGGCGAGGAAGAACAGGACGACGGTGTACCTGACGCCTTCCGCCGCCGCGCCCCCGAACAGGAAGGCGCTCCCCGCGAGGTACGCCACGGCGACGTTTCCGACGAGAGGCATACGTTTGAGATGTGACGAGTAGACGACGAGAACGACGAGGTTGACGACGCCGATACCGACGGCGAGGAGCGGCAGGAGGGCGACGGTCAGAACGAGCGCCGCGGCGAACAGTGCGGCGGAGACGAAGGCGGCACCGCGACGCGAGATCCTACCGCTCGGAACAGGACGGTCGGGGCGGTTTACGGCGTCTATGTCGGCGTCGTAGTAGTCGTTGACGGCGTTCCCCGCGCCGGTTCCGAAAGCCGTCACGACCGCCGCGACAGCCACGGGTACGCCGAGCGAGCCGCCGACGTATCCGCCGACCGCCGCACCGAGCGCACCCACTCCTGCGTTCGTCGGACGCGTGAGTTCGAGCGCGGCGACGACCTTCTCTTTCACGCACCGACGTGTCGTGCGGTGCGCATCAACGCTTCGGTGCAACGTGGGTTATATAACGTAACGCGCCCACAGTATGAACATGTCGTTGGACGAACTCGACGTGGACAAGATATGGATGGACGGCGAACTCGTCGACTGGGACGAGGCTCAGATACACGTACTTTCGCACGTCGTCCATTACGGGAGCGGAGTCTTCGAGGGCGTAAGGTGCTACGACACCGTCGACGGACCCGCTGTCTTCCGCCACCGCGAACATTACGAACGCCTCGCCGACAGCGCAAAGGCGCTCGGTATCGGGATGGAGTATACGGTCGGCGAACTCGTAGAGGCGACACGCGAACTCATACGTGAGAACGAACTCGACTCGTGCTACATACGCCCTATCGTCTTCTACGGATACGACGAACTCGGTCTGAACCCGAAGGGCTGTCCCGTCCGTACCGCCATCGCGGTCTGGCCCTGGGGCGCGTACCTCGGCGAGGACGCAATAAACAACGGCGTCGATGTAGCTGTCTCGTCGTGGCGCAAGCACCATTCGTCACAGATACCCACGACGGCGAAGATCACGGGTGCGTACGTAAACTCGATCATGGCGTCGCTCGAAGCCAAGTCGAACGGCTATACGGAGGCGATACTGCTCGACAAGGAGGGTAGTGTCTCCGAGGGTCCCGGCGAGAACGTCTTCATGGTCAACGACGGTACGCTGTACACCACTCCTGTGGATTCGAGCATCTTGGACGGTATAACGCGTCAGTGTGTCATGGATGTCGCCGAAGATCTCGGATACGAGGTCGTCGAAAAACGTATCTCACGTAGCGAACTCTACACCGCGGACGAACTGTTCTTTACGGGAACCGCCGCGGAGGTCACGCCGATACGGAGCGTCGACGACCGTCAGGTACGTGAAGACGGACGCGGTCCTGTCACGAAGGAGATACAGGAAACGTTCTTCGAGATCACCGAGGGTAGACGCGACGGCTACACCGACTGGCTCGACTACGTCTAACGTCGCGCGATGACGACTGCGTGGTCGTCGTAGAACGGCGAAAGGTCGACCGTACGGTCTACGTCGTATGCGTCCTCCATCCTGTCCGCGACCTCCTCGTACTTCTCCTCGGGTTCCGCAGTCACGTCCTCGCTCCTCGCCTTGACGACGACGTAGACACGTCCGCCGTCGCGGACGAACGGCGCGTTCTTAACCGCTACGTCCGCCTGTCCGCGCGTCGCAACGTCCTGATACAGAACGTCGACGCCTTCTACGATGCCCGCGTAGACCGACGGCTTCCGTGCGTCGGCGAAGACGGGGAAAAGGCGATCGCGTGTCCCCGCAACGTCCACGAGACGTGACGCGGGACTCGGCGCGAACTCGACGGCGTATACGGCGCGTGCGGCATCCGCAAAGTACGACGGCGTCGTGCCTGCGCCGCCGCCGAGGTACAGTACACGCGCGTCTTCGAGCGGTATATCTACACCCTTGACAAGCGCTGCAGACGCCTTGCTCCTCCGCGGGTGCCATAGACGCAGACCGTCGACGACACGCTCGTCACGTACCTTCTCGCCGTCTGTCGCCGGATACCGTTCGCCGTCGACATCAACCCACCCTACGGTCATCCGTCATCACGTCCCTGTATACGTTCCATCTTCTCATCGAGTTCGTCGGCGAGTTGGGGGCGCAGGTCGCCCGCGTAACGGTCGACGCGCGCCGCTATCGTCAGCTTCCCCGCTACGGCGCGCGCCGCGCTTCCGCGTTCGTCCTCCCTCGTTCCGCGGACGTACGGATGGACGTAGATTACACCGTGCTTGGGCGGCGGTGCGTCGCCGCGTAGATGGCGGAAAAGGGCGTCCTCGGCACCCAGTACCTGTACGGTACTACTCGGCATACGTGCGAGTTCGTCGAGTCCGCCGGCAAGGGCGATGAGGCGCGCCGCGAGTACGGGATCCGCGAGGTTCGACAGGTTGGGTGCGAGTTCGGGCGTGCGTTCCTCGATAAAGCCGCGTGTCTCGTCGCGCGTCTCTTCGAGCGCGTTACGCCCCTCGACGACTCCTTCGACGGGAACCCTGTCGGTCTCCTCGCGCCAGTCGCGCGTCCGCTCGTCGAGTTCGTTTAGGCTATCGCCGACGGTTTCGAGCGTACGTACGGCGTTTATTACGTCGCGTTCCGCCGTGTCGACGGCTTCGTCGACGCGCCGGCGCGCCCCCTCCACGGTCGCTTGGTGCAAGGCGTCGTAGTAGCCGTCACGCGTCCCGAAGACGCCTGACTCAACCGCGTCTCCGGGTAGGTCACGCGCATCGGGTTCGCCCCCTTCGTCAAGCTCCTCAGTAACGGCGTCGGCGTCCGTCCCGCGTTCGTACCACGTCACGCAATCGCCTCCTCTAGCAGGGACGTTGCCGTTTCGTAAACCTCGTCTGCGCGTTCCTCCGTCTCTCCTTCAGCCGTCACACGCACCTTCGGCTCCGTACCGCTTGGACGTATCAGGAACCAGCCGCCGTCTACGCCGACACGCACACCGTCGACGGCGCTGTAGTCGCCGTACTCGTCGCGTGCCTGTTCCCCAACACCGTCCATGACGCACGGCTTGTCCTCGTCGGCAACACCGAAGTTACCGCGGCGTACGAACCGCGGAGGGAGGGCGTCTATCTGTCGGCGCAACGGCTCCTCGGTGGCGAGCGCGCAGACCTTCGCTGACGCGAGGACGCCGTCGGGGCACAACGTCTCATCGGGGAATATCCAGTTGTTGCTCGGTTCGCCGCCGAAGCCGCCGCCGTTCTGCTTTAGCTCCGCGGCGACGTTTACGTCCCCGACGGCGGTACGGCGCACGTCCGCAACCTCGTCGACGACCGTACTCGTATTGACGGGCGCGACGACCTCGTCCGCACCCTCGAAACGCGCAAAAAGAGCCATAAGAGAGTCGGGTTCGACGTACTCGCCCGACGAGTCAACCACAGCGACACGGTCGGCGTCGCCGTCGTGCGCCAACCCCAACTCCGCGTCGTACGCGACGACGGCATCCTTCAGATCGTCGAGGTTCTCGTCGGTCGGTTCGGGTAGGCGCGCGGAGAAGCTTCCGTCGTACTCGCAGTTGACCGTCACGACGTCGCATCCAAGACGGCGCAGGACGCGCGGCGTGATACGTGAACCCGCCCCGCCCGCACCGTCGACGACGACACGGACGTCCGCCTCAGCGACGGCATCGACGACGGCGTCCCCGTGTTCACGTAGAACACCGTCGAAACGCCTCTCCTCGCCGAACGACTCTGCGTCGACCGAAGATGCGCCGGATTCGACGCGTTCCTCGACGACACCGCGCTGTTCACCGTCGTACGCCGTCCCGTCGGCGTTCCACGGCTTAAAACCGTTGTACTCCGGCGGGTTGTGTGACGCCGTCACGACGAGCGCCGTGTCGTCGGCGTGGCGCACCACCGACGGCGTCGGGGCTATACCGACGCGTTCGGCATCCGCACCCGCCGATAGAACACCTGCGACGACGCCGTCTTCGAGCGCCTTTCCCGTGACACGCGTATCCCGTCCGACAGTAACCGTGTCGGCGTCCTCACCCACCGCCGCGCCTATACGCAGAGCAAGGTCGGTCGTTATCTTCTCTCCGACGACGCCACGGACGCCGCTCGTTCCGAACATGGTCGACGTAAGCGCACCGCCGTTATCAAGCCTGCGAAGGGAAAGACAGATTAGCCCGACGCCCCTATCCGTACTCGAAAGGGGCCGGTAGCTTAGTCCGGCTTAAAGCATCGGGCTTTTAACCCGATGACCGAGGGTTCAAATCCCTCCCGGCCCGTACGAACCGTGTTTTACGAAAGGAGTGGACTGATGGGATTTGAACCAGAGAACGGACGAGAGAAACGAGTGAAGTAACCGTTGTTCGAACCCCCCGACCCGTAGAGAAAGATCCTCTGTCCTACCGCAAGACGTAACCCGACGCCCGCGCTACGCCGAACGTGGAACGCGCAGAGGTACTACGTCTCGGTCACCGTCCGGAGCGCGACGAACGTCTGACGACCCATGTCTGTCTCACGGCGCGCGCTCTCGGCGCTGAGGCGGTACACGTCGACGGTAAGGGCACCGGACCCGTCGGGACGGCGCGCGAGGTCACACGGCGTTTCGGCGGAGGGTTCGAAGCCGACACCGTAGGGTCGCCGCGTTCCGTCGTACGTGACTTCGACGGCAACGTCGCGCATCTTACGATGTACGGCGAACCCGTACAGGACGTAATCGACGACGTACGTGAAGAACCCGTCCTCGCCGTCGTGGGTGCGGGAAAGGTCGACGGCTGGGTCTACGAGGAGGCGGACTACAACGTCGGCGTCACCAACCAGCCGCATTCGGAGGTCGCGGCTCTCGCCGTGTTTCTCCACGAGTACTTCGGCGGCGAAGAGCTTGAAGCCCGTTTCGCCGGCGGTGAGGTAGAGGTCGTACCGTCGGCAAGCGGAAAGGAAACGAGGTCTATTCGAGACTCTCGATAGCCGCGGCGAGATCCCTATCGGTGGTCTTGAGTGCTTCGCGCGCATCGTCCTCATCGACATCCGCCTGCTCTGCGACGAGAGAAACGTCCTCGTCGTCGACGCGCGACCGCTCGCGCGACTCACCGACGACCTGATACGTCTTCTGACCCTGCGCCTCTATCGAGTTAACGTCCGCGTCGTCGATAACGATCTCCTTCGTACCCGTCTTGATTACGACCTCTTCGACGCCTTCTATCTCCTCCATATCGACGCCCATCTGGTTCATCATCTTCTTCATCCGTCTGGAGTCTCCTCCTCCTCCGAACATACGCGACGGTTCGTATCGCAGGAACAAAAAACGAACGGTGACGCCCTTTACTTGCGTCGCGTTAAGCTTAAACGTCTTGATTACTACCGGTTATACAATGGAGATACCTACACCTGAGGATCTCAAGGAAAAACGGAAGTCGCTCGGTATGACACAGAGCGAACTCGCCGACAGCGCAGGTGTTTCACAGCCGCTGATCGCACGTATAGAGAACGGCGACGTGGATCCGCGCCTCTCTACCGTCTCGCGTATAGTCGAGGTCTTCGAGACCGCAGAGGAGGACGTGGTGACAGCCGACGATCTGATGAGCGACGGCGTCATCTCCGTCGCACCCGACGATACTGTACGCGACGCCGTCGAGACGATGCAGGACGCCCAGTTCTCTCAGCTTCCCGTCGTCAAGGACGGCGTCCCCGTCGGTTCGACGAGCGACGCAACCGTGGCGCGTGCGCGTTCACAGACCGAAGACCTGCCGCACGCGCCCGTCGAGGATATAATGGGCGAGTCGTTCCCGACGATATCCCCCGACGCTGACCTCTCTACCGTCTCACGTCTTCTCGATCACTCCAGCGCCGTCCTCGTCACGCGCGAGGGGAAGGTTGCGGGTATCATCACCGACGCAGACCTTGCGGCGTACGTCGGTTCGGACTGAGCCTCCGCCGCATCTATATGAGGCGCGTCCGTACGACACCGCATGTACGACGGTATACTGCTTGCCACCGACGGTAGCGAGACAGCCGAACGCGCCGCCGACCACGCCGTTGCGCTGGCGTCGGAGTTCGGCGCGACCCTTCATGTCGTTCACGCCGTCGCGCCCGGAATAACCGATGTCATTTCCTCCGATAGCGTCGGTGAACTCGTCCACGACGCAGAGGAGACCGGTGAAGAACTCGTCGAGAAGGTCGCCGACCGAGCGCGCGCAGAGGGCGTCGACTCCGTGACGCACGTCGAACAGCGCGTCCCTCACGAGGTGATAATCGAGTACGCCGACGAGAACGAGGTTGACGTTATCGTCGTAGGTTCGCGCGGAAGGTCGGAGAAGAGCCTACGCGACCGTCTTCTCGGCGGCGTCTCTACAAACGTCGTCTACGTCTCCGACGTACCCGTGCTGACGGTTCGTTAGCACTAACGCACGAAGAGCTTGTACTTGACGTCGCCGCCGTCTATCTCCTGCAGAATACGGTCGACGAGAACCCCCGCAGGGTCGTGGAAGCCGCTTACGCGATCCTCAAGATCGTCGTAGCTCTCGAACTCGTCGTACTTGCGCTCATCAAGCACCGTGTTACGTATCTTCTCACCCACGCCGGGGAGGAGATCAAGCTGATGCATACGTATGGTGACCGAACCCGCCTCGTTGAAGAAGTCGAGGAAACGTTCCTCGTCCTCCTCAACGATGTCCTTGACGGCGTACTCAAGCTCCATCTGAGAGCCCTGTGTGAGACCCGTGTACTCTATACGTTGCTTGACGCGGTCGACGCGCTCGCGCTCTTCATCGCCGACGTAGAGACGGTCACCGATAGTTACGTCTGCGTCCTTCTTAGGAAGAATCTCTAGGAGCGTGAAGCCGTCGACGCCGAGAGCCTGAGCAAGTGGTTCATCGCTCGCCCTGTCCTCCGAGCGCCCCGTAGGCATGTAGTCGAGTACGTAGACGTACTCCTCCCTGTCCGAGTCCTTGTCTGACATTCTGACACCTTCTTTTTCTAAGAACTCTTGCTACCTATACTTGGCGACGGCGTTGAGTATCTCGTCCATCTCGTCGGAGTCAAGCGAGTAACGTTCCTTTGCGTAGACCGACCGGAGTTCGTCGCGGTTCCGGGGGAGTAGGTCGACTATCTTGTGCGCCACGAAGTCGTCGACAGCCTCGAACTCAACGAGAGTACCGAGTAGCTCCTCCGCCTCGTCGGTGTCAAGGACGGCGAACTCGTTGACGTGTTCGAGCGAACGGCGTAGCTCGTACGCCATCTCCCGATCCTCGTCGGCGCGGTCGTCGGCGATCTCGTTGAGCGTCTCCTTAACCTCGGAGACGGTCACGTACTCCTCGTCGAGCTTCTCCTTGACTATCATCCTTGCTCGACAAGGTGCTGGGGACGCACGAAGACCGTCTTACGCGCGTCGCCGTCGTTTATCTCGACCTCGTACGCGCGCCCCTGCTCCCCGACGACCGATCCTGTCCGTCCCTGAAACTTGGGGTCGGGACGTCCGTCCGGAACGCTTGGGTCTATCTTTATATGTACCTTCTGTCCTTCGTCAAACTCGCGCACCGCACCGCTCGGAGGACTCGCACCCTGCTCCCTCACGGGGTTGCTGAGCTTGTTCCTCGTATCCGCTCTGTTACCTTTCGAGTTGGGCATACGGACAGGTGGTTGGGATACGACATAAGGCTTTTCGTAGACAAACGCACGCAAGCCGACAGCCCTTTACACACGGACGGAACACGATGTCTAAGATGGAAAGGCGGAGGTGGATACGGTGGCGGTGTTAGCCGTCGTTGGAATCGCCCTCGCCGCCGGCTTCTTCATGGCGTGGACTATCGGGGCTAACTCGAACTCGCCGCCTTTCGCACCCGCCGTCGGCGCGAACGCGATACCGGTGATGCGCGCCGCCTTGCTCGTCGGCGTCTTCGGCTTCCTCGGTGCCGTCCTACAGGGCGCGAGCATCTCCGAGACGGTCGGAAACGATCTGATAAGCAACGTCAGTATCACGCCTCTCTCGGCGGCGTCGGGTCTTCTCACAGCCGCGACGTTCATTACGGTCGGCAACAGACGCGGCTATCCGATCCCCGCGGCTTTCACCGTCACGGGCGCTATGATAGGCGCGGGTCTCGCTCTCGGAGGGGCGCCCGCGTACTCAACCTACACCAACATCGCCGTCTTCTGGCTCGCTATACCTTTCGTCGGCGGCTTTATCGGTTTCGCAACGGCTACGGTCCTACGTCTCGACTCACTACCCGAAACCGTCGGCGTACCCGCTCTCGGCTTCGTGACGGGGGCTACGGTCGCGAACATGCGTTTCTCGTTCATACCCGACCCGGTACGCTCCCAAGGAACCCCGGCGCGGTACGTCGCCGAGGCGGTGGGCTTGGACGCGCCGTCCGTCCTCGGCTACAACGCGGTTGCGCTCGTCTTCTCCGTCGCCCTCGGTCTAGCCGTCGCGGGCGTGGTACGGCGTTCCGTCGCGCGGTCGGTCGAGAACGGCGTCAGGAGCTTTCTCGTGGTTCTCGGAGCACTCGTCGTCTTCTCGTCGGGCGGTTCGCAGGTCGGATTGGCGACGGGTCCTCTCGAAACCTTGTTCAACGACGATCTCAGCCTGTCGACCGTCTACCTCCTTGGCTTCGGTGCCGTCGCGCTCCTACTCGGCGCATGGACGGGCGCGCCACGTGTCGTGCAGGCGGTTTCGCGCGAGTACTCCGAGCTGGGTGTACGCCGCTCTATCTCTGCGCTCGTACCCTCGTTCCTCATCACTCAGGCGGCGATCACGCTCGGTCTCCCCATCTCGGCGAACGAGGTCGTGATTTCGAGCCTTATCGGTAGCGGTCTCGTCGAAGGTTCGTCGGGTGTTTCGTCGAAGAAGGTCGGCTATACGGTCGGCGTCTGGCTACTGTCGCTCGCCGCGGCGCTGGTTACGTCGTACGGACTCTACACGTTACTTTCGTCGCTCTTCGGCGCTTCCTGACCACCTTCGAGAGCGCCCTGTTTGAGTTCGCGCGCCTTCTGCCCGATCTCCTCGATGCCGTCCTCCATGCCTTCGACGAAGACGCTTCCCGCCACGACGGCGTCCGCGCCCCCGCGTACGATCTCACGCGCGTGTTCGCCCTTTGAAACACCGAAGCCGACAGCCTTCGGGACGTCGTACCCCTCGACGCGTCTGAGGACGTCGTACGTCGCCCCTGATACGTCGTCGCGCGCCCCCGTCGTTCCGAGACGCGCCTGTACGTATACGAAGCCCGAAACGCGTTCCATGATACGTTCGAGACGGTCGTCGGTCGTCGTGGGCGCGACGATAAAGACGAGGCTGACGCCGTGTTCCTCGCACGCCTCGTACAGAGCATCCGACTCGTCAACGGGAAGGTCGGGTACTATGATACCTTCGATGCCTACGCTCTTACAGTCGCGTACGAACTTGTCGACGCCGCGTTTCATTATGAGGTTGTAGTATGTCATACAGACGAGGGGTATGTCGACGTCCGCCTCGCCGATCTTGTCGAAGTAGACATCGGGTGTCATACCGTTCTGAAGCGCGCGCGTGATGGCGTTCTGTATCGTCGGTCCGTCGGCGATAGGCTCGCTGAACGGCAGACCGACCTCGACAACATCCGCTCCGCCTTCCCCGAACGCCTCGATTGCGTCGGGCGTCGACTCTACTGACGGATACCCCGCGACGAAGTACGGTATGAGAGCGGGTTCGTCGGGCAGTTCGAGCATTACGCACCCTCTCCGAAGCCCACGTCCATATCCATACCTATGCTCTCCATCGCGGTTTCGAGATCCTTGTCGCCGCGTCCGCAGAGGTTTATGACGACGTAGTCGCCGAGCGAGTCGCCTTCACGCAGTACGTGTGCGACGGCGTGACTGGGTTCGAGCGCGGGTATGATACCTTCGTCCTCCGACAGAATCTGAAACGCGTTCATAGCCTCGTCGTCGTCCGCCGTCGCGGGTTTGACGCGTCCTTCGTCTACGAGAGCGGCGAGTTCGGGACCTACCCCGGAGTAGTCGAGACCCGCCGACAGCGAATGGCTCTCAAGTATCTGACCCTCGTCGTTCTGGAGTATCTTGGTGCGCGCCCCGTGCAGAACGCCATCGTCACCTATGTTGAGCGACGCCGAGTTGGGCGCGCGCTCGTCGTCGGTTTCGAGCGATGAACCGCCCGCCTCGACGGCGTGTAGCTCCACCTCCTCGTCGTCTATGAACTCGTAGAACGCCCCCATCGTGTTTGAACCGCCCCCCGCACACGCAACGATAGAGTCGGGCAGGCGTCCCTCCGCCTCCATCGACTGCTCACGTATCTCGCGTCCGATTACGCTCTGGAAGTCCCTAACCATCGCGGGGAACGGATGGGGACCCACGACGCTACCTATGACGTAATGCGTATCCTCGACGTTCGTCGCCCAGTCGCGCATCGTCTCGTTTATAGCGTCCTTGAGGGTCGCGCTCCCCGTTTCGACGGGTGTGACGGTGGCGCCCATGAGACGCATACGGAAGACGTTTGGGCGCTGTCTCTCCATATCCTTCGCACCCATGTAGACCTCGCAGTCCATGTTGAGCGCCGCGGACGCCATCGCGGTCGCCGTGCCGTGCTGTCCCGCGCCCGTCTCGGCTATTATACGCTCCTTCCCCATCTTCTTGGCGAGGAGAACCTGTCCGAGCGCGTTGTTGAGCTTGTGCGCCCCTCCGTGGAGGAGTTCGTCGCGTTTGAGGTAGACCTTCGTCCCTACACGCTCGCTCAGCTGTGGCGCGTGGTAGAACGCAGTCGGGCGTCCGCCGTAGTCCCTTAGCTTCGCGTCGAGTTCGTTGAGGAAGCCGTCGTCGTTCAGGTACTCCTCGTACGCCTCCTCTAACTCGTCTATCGCGGGCATTATCGCTTCGGGGACGTACTGTCCACCGTAGCCTTCGAACTTACCTTTGCTCATCTTTGTACATTAATGTGCAGACATGTTCATTAAGCTTACGTTCCGTGCCTACGCCTCGACGAGTTCGCGCGTCTTCTCGCGTACGTCGTCGGCGCGTGTGATGGCGGTTCCGACGAGTACGGCGTCAGCGCCCGCGTCGATCATCCTACGGACATCCTCCGGTTTCTCCATACCGCTTTCCGCCACACCGACACGGTCGTCGGGCACAGTCGGAAGGAGTTCCTCTGCGCGTCCAAGATCGACCTCCAACCGCCGGAGGTCGCGGCTGTTGACGCCGATCACGCGCGCACCGGTTCGGAGCGCAGTTTCGAGTTCGTCGCGCGTATGCGTCTCAACGAGAGGTTCGAACCCCGCTGAACGCGCTTCGTCGACGAGACCGCCGAGATCGTCGACGAAAGCGGTTATGAGAAGCAGAAGGTCAGCGCGCACCTCGCGTATCTGCGCCTCATCGACCACGAAGTCCTTACGCAGGACGGGTACATCGACCGCCTCACGCACCTCGCGCAGGGCGTCCGCCGAACCGCCGAAACGTCGGGGTTCGGTGAGTACGGAAACCGCCGTCGCGCCGCCTGCGACCATCTCCCGCGCCGTCTCCGCAGGGTCGAGCGCCACGGTACCCTCTGTCGTCGGTGATGTCGGCTTTACCTCCGCGACCACGGGGACGCGCCCTGCCTCCTTCGTCTCCTCAACTGCGCCGATGAAGTCACGCGGATCCACGGTGTCGAACGCCCTTTCGGCGCTCTCTGCGCGTTCCTCGGCGTCTTCGAGTATCTCACGTACGTCCGGATGCATGCGGTGACGTACGCGGGCGCGGTTGAAACGTCTTCGGTCGTGTGTTGGTGGTTCGGATGGACGTGTAACACACCGTAGTTAAGACGTAACCTACGGATCAGGTGGGGGAAGACGCGTCCTTCGTGGTGTGTTCACCGCACAGAACCGCGGTTCTTCGGTGACTTGCCGACTGTAGATATACCCTCTCAGATACGTGACATCCGGTCGTTCTCACGTATCACCGAACCGTCTGACCGGCGTCTTCCCTCATCTCCCGAACCTCTCAGGGATCCCCACCTCGATACCTTCCCCGTACCCCGTGTACCTCGTGTCGCCGAATATCTCCATCGACCCGCTCACCTCGTCCTCGCCGTCGCCCTCGAAACGTAGGTTCAGGAGGTACGCGAACCTGAGCGGGCGGCTTGTCTCACGGTCGACCCAGAGGTAGGCTTCCGACGTGTTGACAGAGCCTTCGGACGGATCGCCACCCTGTTCGCCGTCACCGAACCTCGCGGGACCGTTGTCTTCAATAGCGCGCGAGAATGCGGATCCGAGCGAACCGACGCCGAGGTCGAGCGACAGTACGTACGCCTCTTCCCCTCCGACCTCGCCGACGCCTTCGACCGTCGCGTCCGCGCCCTCAACTGTGTCGACGAGGTAGTCCGCACCGGGGCTGAGGGGTTCGCCCGGTGCGGTGCGGTTCACCTCACCCGTTTCGTCGGTACCGTTCGTCCTAACCGTGTACCTCGCGTCCCCCGTGCGGTAGACCTCCGTCTCGAACGCCTCGCCTCCCGACATACCGAGGAGTTCGGCACCGCTCCCGCCTTCGGACTGCGTGTGGGATACGTTATCCTCCTCGTCGAACTCCCCTGTGGTGTTCATGTTCATCGAGATACCGAAGAAGGAGGCGAGATCCATACGTGTCTCGGACTCGACGCGGTACGTATCCGCCCCTTCGGCGGTGTCGAGAGCCGACGTCAGTATATCATCCCCCGTCGCTTCGGTGTCCGCGGGTTCGACGTCCGGCGTTATCTTCGCACCGACGTCCGCCTCTCCGCCGCCGATGCATCCCGTCGATACGACGAGAACGGCGACTGCGACACACGCGACGACCCTCTTTGCGCCTCTCATCTCCGTGTATCTTATCCTCATTACCTGTCCCTTTGCGGCGTCCGGAAAAGTAGCTTGGGTAAGCCAAAAGGCGTCTTTGCGTTACCCGTCCCGCCTAACGACGGTTTAATGCACGCACAAGACGACCGATAGGTATGAGACTAAGCTTCCTCGGCGGCGCGTGTGAGGTCGGACGTAGCGCCGTACTCGTCGGCGACAACCTTCTCCTTGACTTCGGCGTCAAGACGGGCGAACCTACACTGTACCCCGTCTCTTCACCCTCGCCCGACGCTGTCGTAGTCTCGCACGGACATCTCGACCACGTCGGCGCTCTACCCACGCTCATGAGCGGCTTTCCGCCCGTCTACGGAACTCCTGTGACACGTGAACTCGCCCGTACGCTCGGCGAGGACACGTTGAAGCTTGGGACACGCCGGTTCGGGCGCGAGGATCTGATGCGTCTCTCGCAGGCGTGGGAGGATCGCGGCTACGGCGCGACGTTCTCGCCCGGAACCACCGACTACGACGTGACGCTCCACGGTGCGGGACATATACCCGGAAGCGCCTCTGTGGTGGTCGACGACGGCGACGACCGTCTTCTGTACACGGGCGACATAAACACGACACAGACGCGTCTGCTCTCGCCCGCCGTCTCGCCGCCCGAATCCGATACGGTCGTGGTTGAGTCGACGTACTTCGACCACGAACACACCGACCGTGAGGCGCTCGAACGCCGTTTTGTCGACTCCGTCCGCGAGACGCTGTACGAGGGCGGTGACGTGATCGTCCCCGTCTTCGCCATCGGACGCACACAGGAGATACTCATGGTTCTGGAGGAGCACGACGTTCCGTGCTACGTCGACGGTATGGGTGTCGACGTTATGCGTACGTTACGCCACCATCCCGACTACGTACGTGACCCCGATGCGCTCAAACGCGCCGACAACCACGCGCGTAAGGTCGACCCTTCGCGTAGGAGGCGTGCGCTCGGCGACGGTCGCGCGATCGTGACGACGAGCGGTATGCTGACGGGTGGTCCAGCGATGACCTACATCAAGGAGATCTACGACAACCCCGCGAACAAGATATGCCTAACGGGGTATCAGGTCGAGGGAACCCCCGGACGGACGGCGCTCGAACAGGGGCGCGCGGAGATAGACGGGACGACGTTACCCCTGTCGGCGCAGGTCGAACTTCACGACTTCTCGGCGCACGCTGACAGTTCGGGTCTTCGCGGCTACCTCCGCGACGCCGTCGATGCGGGTGCGGAACGTGTCGTCGCGGTACACGGCGACGACCACGCGTGTACATCAGTCGCAGACTGGGCGCGCCAAGAACTCGGCGTCGAAGCCGACGTACCCGAACCGGGAGAGGTGATCGGGGTTTGACCGACGCGCGCACCCCTGCGCTCGTCGCTCTTGGGGGTGCCCTCGGCGCTACGGCGCGTTACGCGGTCGCTGAGTCCCTTCCGGTTCGTGGTCAACGTCGTCGGCTGTTTCGCACTCGGATACGTACTGTACGCTGTGCGGTTGGGCACTGTCTCTGAGAAGACGCGTGTATTCACCGCGACGGGCTTCGTCTCCTCCTTCACGACGTACAGCACGTTCGCGGTCGACGTCTTCGTGTCGCGCCCCGGCGTCGCAGTCGTCTATATCGCCGCGTCGTACGTATCCGGCTTCGCCGCGGTCGCTGTGGGGTCGGGGATAGCCATATACAGAACCGAAGGGACGGCATGACGATCGAACCTCTCCTCGTCGCCCTCGGCGGATCCCTGGGCGCTCCGGCGCGTTACGCCGTCGGGACGCTCACGACGGATACGCGTATACCCGTCTCAACCCTCGGCGTGAACGTACTCGGCTCGTTCCTTCTCGGCGTCGTGACCTTCGGAATCGCGTCCGATACGGTCGCTCTCACCGTCGGCGTCGGCGCTTGCGGTGCGTTTACGACTTTCTCCTCTTTCTCGTACGAGACCGTCGAGGCTCTCAGAGACGATCCCGTCGCAGGCACGGCAAACGCGGTGCTCAGCCTCGTACTCTCCGTCTCCGCCGTCGGTGTCGCCTACCTCGCCGTCGCGCCCGTCTGAGCGCGTTCCGTCTCGCGCCGTACAACCACGACCTCCACCGGAGCGTCGGTCGAACGCGATACCCTCTGCGCGACGCGGTCGGCTGTCAGACCGTCGGCGCGAACCGTGACGCGTTCGGGCGACGACGAAAAGAAGCCCGTCGAGTAGCTGAACCCCACCTCGGCGTTGGGGTCTACGCCCTCGACGTACGTCTCCACGTCCTCCTCGAAGCCGGCGTGCGACCTCTCGTTTAGTGTGGAGACGACGAGAAATCCCGACAGAACCACGACGACCGCGAAGAGTGCGATGACGCGTTTCTGCGTCACACGCCGCGCGGGCTTCTCGTCGTACCATTTCTCCGGACGGTATCCCTTTGCCCAGAGAACGATCAGTGCGGCGAGGTTTATGGACAGAAGGTTGAGAAGGACGAGAACACCGGCGCTTGCCGCGACCGCGAAACGTTCGTACGCGACGCCGAGACCGACGACCGCCGCGGGAGGGATGAGGGCGACGGCTATCATGACGCCGACGAGCGTGGCGCTCGCGCCTGATGTGAGCGACAGAGCGCCCGCGACACCCGCACCGAGCGCTATGGCGAGCGATAGAAGGTCGGGGTTGACGCGTTCGGCGACCTGTTCGATGAGAAGAAGGTCGAGTTCGGGCGATATGACGAGACGCGCGAGAAACGCAAAGACGACTGCGCTGACGACCGCGACACCCACGCCGACGAACTGTGTCTTCACACCGTTACGGTAGAGTTCGTCGTCCTTGAGAACGCTCCCGACGCTCGATGCCATCGCGGGACCGATCAGGGGCGCGATTACCATGCTTCCGACGACGACGGCGGCGCTGTTCTGAAGCAAGCCCGCGGTCGCCAAGACGGCGCTGACAACGGTGAAGACGGCGTAGTTCAACGTGCTACGCGAGAGGCTTTCGGCGGTCGCCTTGAGTTCGTCACGCGGTATACGATCGTCACCGTTTTCCTCCTCTTCGTCCTCCTCCTCTTCCTCGAACCCCTCCGAGACCACCGCCTGCGCCTCGCTCACCACGACGTTACCATTCCCCTCCTCGCCGACGCCGACCTCCTTGAGCGCGTCGAGTATACCCTCCACTTCCTCCGTCCTCGCCGGGAATGTGAAGACGTGGCTAACACCTCTGTCCGAGGTCTCGTCGGTGACCGTGTACTCGACCTCCGCCTCTTCGAGTACGTCGGCGACACCGTCACTGAGGTCGTCCGACGCTGTCACGCGTACGTGGCGCATTCTACAGCCTTTTTACACCCCGGCGCGTATAAACGCCGATGTTTGAACCACCGACCGTCGAAGACGAAGTCGTTCTCGTCGGACGGTCGAACGTAGGAAAGACGACCTTGATGCGCGAGATAGTCGGAAAGAAGTACGACGTGGGTTCGCGTCCGGGTGTGACGCTCGAACCCAACAGGTACGAATGGAACGCCGAGGGCTTCGCTGTCACCGACCTACCCGGATTCGGCTTCATGAGCGGCGTCGACGAGGAGAGGCGCGAGGATATAAAGGACGGTATCGTCGGCTACCTCGAAGATAACGCCGACTCTATACTCGTCGCCGTCCACGTAATCGATGCGTCGGCGTTTATAGAGATAGCCGACCGGTGGGAGTCTCGTGGCGAGGTTCCTCACGATATCGATCTCCACGGCTTTCTGGTCGATATCGACGTGCCCGTAGTCGTCTCGGCGAACAAGACCGACAAGGTCGACGACCGCGACGCGACCCTCGACGGTATCGCCGAGCGCCTTGGCTATCCGCCGCCGTGGAAGCAGTGGGACGACGCCATCGCACCGACGTGCGCCAAACGCGGTTCGACAGACGCGCTGTTCGGCGCTATCCGCACACATCTAAGCTCCCAGGGACGCGACGACCTGCTTAAGTTCTTCTCCTAGACGGACCTGAGGAATCCTTCGCCGCCCTCCAGACCTTCGATGCTGTCACGAACCTCCTCGAATATCTTCGAGGCGGGGACGAGTTCGGCGCTTGCCTCGACAGCCTTCCTGTACGCGTCGAAGACGTCCGCGGGTTCGGGCGCTCCGGTAACGACGCGTCCGTCGTTGAACTTTACATCGTCAACGAGCCTTAGCTGTTCCTCCAGCGCCTCCTCGAACATGTCACGTCCGGATATCTCCCCCGCTGCGCCCTCGAGCGCCTCCGCGATACCGCCGTAGTCGACCATCTCGACGTCATCGTCACGTTCCTGTGGTGTCGGGGCGTCTATCTCCTCGTCGCCACGGGGTTCGAAGACGTTCGCCTCCATACGCCCCGCCTTCTCGATAAGTTCCTCCGCGTTGTCGACATCGGCGTCGCCCTCGTACCTGAAAGCGACGCGGTCCCCGTCCTCGTACTCCACGAGAGCGTACTCGTCGTGGCTCGTGAACATGACGGAGCCGTCGAAGCCGTCCTGTTTGAGCCTCCCGAGAAGGTCATCGAGTTCGAGTATGTCGGTGTTGAGGTCGCCGTAACGCGGACGTCCGTTTATCACACCGCAGAGGTCGATACAGACCTGCTGAGGGAGCGCGTAAGCGCTGACGGCTCCCTCACCTTCCAGCGCCCTGTCGACGCCGACGAGGGTAACGCGGTCGAAAGCCTGCCCAAGGTTACGCCTTCCGTCCTCTGTATCCACCTCACCTACCTCGCACACCATACCTCGGTGCGAGACGAGGAGGTATGTACCGTCCTTGTCTCCGTCCTCGACGACGAAGTAACCGCTACCCATCTTTTTAGCTGCGTCCTCGATGAAGTCTCTGTCGACGTGGTCTGTGCTAAGGTCGACGTGTACGGGTTCCCAGCGCGGAAGCTTGACTGACATCTTTTCTCCCTATTCGAAAAACTCCGCCCCATCCTTAAACATAAGCATCAGGAAGACCGAGATGAGCAAAACCGCGACAGCGTCGGTTCCCCCGACGTACGGAAAGATACCTATCCTGCTGAAGGTCAGATAGGCGGCGTAAGCGCCGAGGAAAGCAGTCGCGGTCAGACCGTAAAGCCAGATATTCGTTTCGGCGTCGCGTCCTCCGCGGACGTAGGTCAGGTATCCGAAGTACAACGCAGCGACACCGACGAGTCCCGCGACTATGAAGACAGCCGTCTCGGGTGAAGCGGGGTTGGTGTTAGCGCCCGTCTGTAACGTCGTCATCGCTCGTAATTTCTCTCTTTCCGACTTGTACCTTCTTCGTCTGTGCCGCTGTCCCTCACAGACGCGGCGTCTGTGTCCCGTCTCCTCACAACCCGGACGGAGTTATACGTCGACGGTCTTACCTTCCTTTATGTCAACAGCCGAAGGTATCGAAGGTACCGATGCCACGGAGGTAACAGTAGACACCACACTCACAAAGTGGTCCAGCGTTGTCTTGGCTTCACTCGCCGCGGGCGTAGTCATGGGGATACCGATGCAGTTCGTAATGGGGATAATGCCCACCGTCGGCGTCCTATACGGCTTCGAGAGCCTTGCCGCAGGCTGGGTTGCGCACCTCTTCCACAGTGTTGTCTTCGGTGTAGTATTTGCGGGGGTTGTTTCGCTTGGACCTCTAAAGAAGTACATTACGTTCCCGGGTAGCGTCGGCGTAGGTGTGGGGTATGTCGTCGCTCTATGGCTGTTTGGTAGCGTCATCGCAATGCCCCTGTGGCTTGAAGCCGCGGGGATGGGTGGACCCGGTGTGCCAAACATCTCTCCGATGTCGCTCGTAGGACACGTGGCTTACGGAGTTCTCCTCGGCGGTCTTTTCCCCGCGGTTCATTCCGTAGCGCGAGACCTGCGCGTCGAACCCAGCGGGGGTACACCGACGTGGACCTCGGCGGCTGCCGCAGGCTTCGTCGCGGGTCTGTTCATGACCGCGATACTCCATTTCGTAATGGAACTGATGCCCGTGATAGCCGCCCTGTACGGTCTCGAAGGTGCCGCCGCGGGTCTCGTGATGCATACGTTCCACAGCGTCGTCTTTGCGGTCGTATTCGCGGGTGTTTTCTCCCTCCCCGTTCTCCGACGCGCCGCCGTCTTCCCGACCAGCGTCGTCGCCGCTACCGTCTACGGTGTCGGAGTCTGGGTATTCGGCAGCGTCTACGCTATGCCTCTGTGGCTACAGAGCATAGGTTTCGAGTACGCCCCCGAGGCCCCCAACATCGCCCCGATGTCGCTCCTCGCACACGTCGTCTACGGTGCCGTACTCGGTGTCGTCTATCCGGTCGCGTTGTACGCGCTCAACGAGAAGTAGCCTCAGTTCTCCTTCCATATCCTACCTCCGAGTGCCTCCATGACGCTGCCCCGCTCATCTTCCATCGCCTCGGCTTTCTCGTCGTTGAGTTCTACGATGAGGTCGACGACCTCGGATATCCAGAGGTACGCGCCGAGTCTGAGCCGTTCCTTGACGACCTCGGGGTCCTCGTGTTCGTAGACGTGTACGACGCCGCCTTGGCGTAGGTTTCTCTCCTGTTTCGTCAGTATCCCTGCGTCAACCAGCCTGTTGACGTGGCGCGAGACAGCGCTTCTGTCTATCTCCATCTCGTCGGCTACCTCCGATACTGTCGCACCCTCGTTGTCTATCACGCAGAAACAGATCTCAAGGCTTGTCTCACCGAGACCGAACATCTCCTTGAGGACAGTCTCCGAATCGGGCTTCTCCACACGCGTTTCGGCGTCTTCGAAAGTCACCTCGGAAACGTCGCCACAGCAGGCGTCACGCGCCACCTCGGACGCCAGAAGTAGCTCCGAACACCCCTCACATCTGTACACAGTCGTTGGTTCCATACCGTAGAGTCATCGCCGCGGTATATCAGTCTTGTGCGGTTTCCTCGAACTCACCGCCACACTCCTCGCACCTCCAGACATGGACGCCATTTTCGTCCCGGACGGGAACGAGGCTGTCCTTAGAACCACATCCGCCACAGACCGTCTCGATTATCTTCACGTAACCCCAGGATTCGGTCCGCGCATAAAAGTAGATGGTCCGCCCTTGCGGTCGGTGCGCACGACCGTTCAGACAGCGGATGTCAGGAGACGTACACCAACCGCGACGAGTAGTCCGAGGACTATACGGGCGCGCCATCTCTCGCCGACCCTGGGGCGTATCCGTTTTCCTACACCGACACCGACCGCGGCAGGAACCATCGCGGCGACTGAGAGCACGAGGACACCCTCCGGATACAGGTCGATAACACCCGCGACGACGACGCGGGACGCGTTCATTCCGAGAAATACCAAGCCGACGACGCCCGCGAACGTCTTACCGCGTAGACCGCAGGACCGGATGTACGCTACCATCTGTACGCCGACGTTCGTCGCCCCGAAAACCACCCCCGAGACGCCCCCAACCCCTACCATAGCGGGACCGGTCTCGACGAAACATCTCTCCTCCGCCGACTCCAACAGCGGGACGTCGACGGCATCCTGTCTGACCGCTACGAACCCGAGCGTCAGGACACCGAGCGCCCCCGCCAACGGTCTCTCGGGGACAGCATCAAGCACAGCCATACCGACGATGGTTCCGACAAGCGCCGACGCGACGAAAGGGGCGAACCTCCTCGTGCAGGCGTCGAGCGCCTCCCGGTCAAGTTCGCGGACGAGCGAGAGGTTAGCCGCGAGTATAGGTAGAATCATGAAAGCGACCGCTGTCCGTGGACCCAGCGGTCCCGCAAGCGCGGCGGTTCCGGCGAGTGCGAAGCCAAAGCCCGCTACACCCGTAATGGCACCCGCGGCGAGCACGACACCTACGGTCAACGCAACCGTCATAGGTTCCATGGTGGCGATAGGCGGCGTCGAACAATAATACGGTTCCGTCCGTGTCCGTCGCGCTCACAGCCGAGACTTTTTTAAGTAGACGCACGGCTTCGGTTGAACCATGACAACGGTAACAGCCGGTATCGTAGCCGGACTGGTAGCCACCGTGGTAATGACAGGGGTAATGAAGGCTGTCGGAGACGGCGGACCCCCTCCTACGGCGAACCTCCTAGCCAAGTTCGCGGGCGGGGACCCGTCGGAACACGCGATGCCGGGGATGGCGCTACACCTCGTCTACGGCGTCGGCGCAGGTGCCGTCCTCGCCGTCGGTGCGCCGCTCGTCGGCATCGGCTTCGGCTCCGCCGCGGTCGCCGTCGGGCTAGGTCTCGCGTACGGCGTCGCTCTGATGGTCGGCGGGATGGTATTCTGGATACGTCTCGTTCTCAGCGTCGAACCCGACAGGGCGATGATGAAGGCTTTCGCGTCGGCGCACGTCGCATACGGCATCGTACTCGGGGGCTTCCTCGCAACGGGCGTCCTCGCCTGAGATGAACGCGCACCGGTTCGCCGGTCTGCTCGTTTTGGCGTTCGCCGCCTCCGTCCTCATGGTTCCCGAGGTCGCGGCTTCGGATGCGTTTACCGACAGATTCCTCGCCCACTGGTGGGTCTTCCCCGCATCGGTGCTGTTTTCTCTCGTAGCCCTTGCCTCCGGCGTCTCGGGCGCGCTCTTCTTCAGCCCGTTCTTCATGCTCGGGGTCGGTCTGAGCGCCCCGCAGGCGATAGGCGCGGGTTTACTGACCGAGGTATTCGGAATGGGTAACGGAATCCGTTCGTACGTCAAACAGGGCGTTGTCGACTACGCGACAGCGAAGTGGCTCCTCGTAGGTGCCGTTCCTGCGACGGTCGCCGGCGCGTTCGCCGTCCACTACGTCCCCGAGGACGCGCTACGAGGAGTCTTCGGCGTCGGTCTGCTCGTCCTCGGTGGATTCCTGTTTTTTTTACGACCCGCCCGAGGACTGTGAACCCGGCGAATGCGAGGGCGAGTACCTGCGTGAGAAGAACTCCGGGCGCGGAAGGACCGTTATCGAGGCGACAGACGGCGAGAGGTTTGAGTACGACACGTGCTGGCGACCCCCCGGTGTCACGCTGTCGACCGTAGGCGGCTTCGTGACGGGTCTCATCAGCGCGGGTCTTCCCGAACTCGTTACGACCCAGCTGGTCGTCCGTTGCCGCGTGCCCCCGCGGGTCGCTGTCGCAACCTCGGTCTTCGTCCTCGGAGTCGCGGCGACGGCGGGGGCGGCGGTTCACGCCCTCAGCGCCACGCCCGTCTGGTACGTCGTCGCGTGGTCCGTCCCCGGCGTCCTCGTCGGCGGTACCGTCGGCACACGCGTAGGAAAACACGTCCCCAGCGACGTGATGGAGATGGGTCTCGGGGTTGTATTCGGCTTCGTCGGTGTCGTAGTCCTCGTTACGACGTTCGGGATCTGACCTACCTGGAGACGTTACCCCGGTGGGCTTCGGCGTCGAGTACGGTGTTTACCCCGTGTACGTACGCCGCGCTTCTCCAGGTCAGGTCTCCGTTTTGCTTGACGCTTCTGATACCCCGGAAAGCCCCTCTCATCTGTTCGGCGAGCTTTTCGTTTACCTTTGTCTCTAACCAGTACTCGTTCGCCTCGTTCTGGACCCATTCGAAGTAAGAGACCGTAACACCGCCGGCGTTTGCGAGTATGTCAGGTACGACGGGGACGCCGCGTTCCGACAGACGCTCGTCGGCGGACGGTGTTGTCGGTCCGTTCGCCATCTCTAAGACTGCGTCCGCACGTACGTCGTCTACGTTTTCGTCGGTTATCTGGTCCTCTATCGCGGCGGGGACGAGAACGTCGGCATTGAGTGTGAGGAGTTCGTCGTTGGTTACCGCGTCGCCAAATCCATCGAGGTCCCCGCTTTCCCTGTACTCATCGAGCATCGCGGGGACGTCTATACCGTCGCCGTCGTACACCCCGCCGGAGGAGTCGCTGACAGCGACGACGTTGTAGCCCCGTTCGTCGAGGAACTCCGCGAGATACGAACCGACGTTTCCCATACCCTGGATGGCTACGTCTAATTCCTCACCCATGCCTTCGTACTCGACGAACTCATCGAGAACCACAGCACCACCGAGCGAGGTGGCGTACTCACGCCCCTCGCTACCGCCTATCTCGGGTGGCTTTCCAGTGATGACCCCGGGCGCGCGCTCTCCGGCGACACTTTCGTACTCGTCCATCATCCAGCCCATTACCTTCGCGTTCGTGTTGACGTCGGGCGCAGGGATGTCCTTCTGCGGTCCTATGACATCGTGGTACTCGTCTACGTAGGCGCGTGACAGCCTTTCGAGTTCCCCCTCGGAGAGTTCCTCGGGGTCGACCTGTACTCCGCCTTTTGCACCGCCGAAGGGCAGACCCGCGACGGCGCATTTGAGCGTCATCAGGAAAGCGAGTTCGTCGACCTCGTCCTCATCGACGCCCGGATGGTACCGTATACCTCCTTTCGTCGGACCCCGCGAACCGTTGTACTGTATCCTGAACGAGGGGAAATGTTCGACGGTTCCGTCGTCCATCCGCACCGGTATGACTAACGTTGACACGTCTCCGCGGCTGTCTCAGAAGCCCTATGTCGCGCTCTGTGAGGCTTTCGACCTCCGAGACCCTGTCGAGTTCGAGGGAGCACAGTTCGCACGTCGTTTCCTTTCCGCGTTGACCGAGTTCTTCGTCCATGGTTTCCCATAACGCTGCCTTGTTATAGGACCTCCGCCGGTCTGTCCCGGTTGTGCAAGACCGCCGTCGGTCAGGTAAGGTAGCGTCTTTATACGGACGGCACACTCTCGGGTTTGTTTTTATGTGAGCGGAAAAAAGATAGGATGCCCCGTGTCCGGGACATCACGGGGCGTTCCCAACGCCGGTACGGCTTTCTACCGCCGTGCCTTTCCTTTTATGTACCTTCCACAGGAACCTCGATGAGGCTCACACCTCCTGAACCCACGTGTCTTTCGAGAGTAGCTTCGAGTTCGTCCCAGTCCTCGATACGGACGCCGTCGACACCGAAGCTCTCGGCGAAAGTCGGCAGGTCGGGGTTGGTGAGTCCCGTACCGAAGGACTCGCCCGTGTGGTCGGTCTGTTTGCGTGATATCAGACCGTAGTCGTCGTCGTTGAAGACCACGACGGTGAACGATGCGTCGGTACGTGTCGCCGTCTCTATCTCAGCGGCGTTCATAAGGAATCCTCCGTCGCCGGTCGCCGCTACGACGTTTGCCTCAACGGCGTGGTCCGCCGCGACCGCTCCGGGTACGGCGATACCCATCGAGGCAAGACCGTTCGAGATGAGGCAGGTGTTCGGTTCGTACGTCCGGAACCGTTGTGCTATCTCCATCTTGTGGTTGCCGACGTCCGAGATAAGGACGTCCTCCTCGTCCATCGCCTTGCGGAGAGCGGAAAGAGTGCCGCGCACCGTGAACTCCTCGGCGTTTTCCTCTAAGTCTTCGAGTATATGTTCGCGCAGGTCGGCGTACCAGTCGGTGTCGTGGGAGACGTTCCTGTCTTCGAGGCTATTCTTGACCGCACAGACCGCGGACGGTATGTCGGCGACTATCTCGACGTCGGGGTCGTACGCCTCATAGACCTCGGCGGGTTCGCTGTCTATATGTACGACCTCGGTATCTCCGGCGTTCCAACCCGCGGGGTCGTGTTCCGCTATGTCGTAGCCGACTGTGACCACGAGGTTCGCCTCCTCTATAGCCGAAGAAGCCTCCTCGTGGTCCCCCGAGTCAAGCGTCATGAGCGAACGCGGGTCTTTGTCCGAGACCGCACCTTTTCCCATGTACGTCGAAGCGACGGGAACATCGAAGGACTCTACGAGTTCGCGTAGTTCGCGTGATGCCTCCGTCCGTACCGCGCCGTTCCCCGTGATTATCAGGGGCTTCTCGGCGTTCGCAATCCGTTCCCCAACAGACTCCACCGACGGGCGGTCGGGGTCGGGGCGTCTGACGCGGTCACCCGCGGACATGGAAGAACACTCGGTTGTCTCTGCGGCGATGTCCTCGGGGAGTTCGATATGCGTTGCGCCCGGCTTTTCGTACTCGGCTACTTTGAACGCCTTACGGACCGACTCGTGGACTATGTCTGGGTCGGATATCTGACCGTTCCACTTCGTGATGGGTTCGAACGCTCCGACGATGTCGAGCGCTTGGTGACTCTCCTTGTGTAGACGTTCTAAGCCTCCTTGACCCGTCAGAGCGACGACGGGGGACTTATCGAGGTTGACGTCCGCTACCCCCGTGATGAGGTTGGTCGCTCCGGGCCCGAGAGTGCCGAGACAGACGCCCGCCTCACCGGTAAGTCTTCCGTGGACGTTCGCCATGAAAGCCGCGCCCTGTTCGTGACGTGTCGGGACGAACTCGACCGACGAACCGCGTAGCGAAAACAGGAGGTCCTCGTTTTCCTCGCCCGGGACGCCGTAGACGCGTTCTACGCCTTCCTCCTCCAGCGACGAAACGAGAACGTCGGATACCTTCGTCATCTTCCTGCCTCCTGTATCCAGACGGTCTTTTTGTTCGTGAACTCGCGTATCCCGTCGGCGGAAAGTTCACGTCCGTACCCTGACTTTTTGACCCCGCCGAAAGGTAGACGCGGGTCCGAACGGACGAGGGAGTTCACGAAAGTCATACCCGCTTCTATACGTCCCGTGAGGCGCTCGCCGCGTTCGAGGTCGTCGGTCCAGACGCTCGCACCGAGACCATACTGCGATGAGTTGGCGAGTTCGAGGGCTTCGTCCTCGTCCTCGACACGGAAGACCGCCGCGACCGGTCCGAAAACTTCCTCGTTCGCTGCTGGGCACCCTTCGGGTACGTCGGTAAGGACCGTGGGCGGGTAGTAGTAGCCGCCGCTGTCGGGCATCTCGCCGCCCGTCTCGACGGTCGCTCCCGCTTCGACCGACGCACGGACCTGTTCGTGCAGACCGTCGCGGAGGTCGCCGCGCGCCTGAGGTCCGACATCGGTGTCCTCCTCGGTCGGGTCTCCGACGGTCAGGTCCTCAACTTCCTCAACGAAGGCGTCGACGAACCCCTCGTAGACGTCCTCGTGGACGATGTGCCGCTTCGCCGCGATACACGACTGTCCGGAGTTGAGGTTGCGTGCCTGCGCCGCCGTCTCCGCCGCCGCCTCCACGTCTGCGTCTCCGAGCACGACGAAGGGGTCGCTACCTCCGAGTTCGAGTACGGTTTTCTTTACTTCCTCACCCGCCGTCGAGGCGACGGCTTCGCCGGCGGGGTTGCTCCCTGTGAGCGTGACAGCGCGGACGCGGTCGTCACGTATCACGCCCTCGACCGCACCGCTGTCGACGAGTAGCGCCGAGAAAGCCCCCTCGGGAAACCCGGCGCGGTCGAAGACGTCCTCAATAGCGAGCGCGCATCCGGGGACGTTCGAGGCGTGTTTGAGGACCCCGACGTTCCCCGCGGCGAGAGACGGTGCGGCGAAACGGAATACCTGCCAAAACGGGTAGTTCCACGGCATGACAGCGAGTACGACCCCGAGGGGTTCGTACCGCGCGTACGTCTTCGTCCCGGGTTCGCCGCCGATACGTCCGTCCTGGAGGTGTTCGGCGGCGTTTTCGGCGTAGTAGTCACAGACCCACGCGCATTTTTCCACCTCGGCGACAGCCTGTGTGACAGGCTTCCCCATCTCGCGGGTCATCGTCTCGGCGTACTCGCGTTTTCTATCCCGGAGTACGTCGGCGGCTTCCGCAAGCATGGACTCGCGCTCCTGTATACGTCTCGCTCTCCAGCTCTCGAAAGTCTCGTCCGCCTCCGAGAGTATCCCGTCCACCTCTACCTCTCCGTGCCGTTCGTACGTTTCCCCCACCTCTTCGGTCGCGGGGTTTACCGCTTCAAAAACATCTTTTTCGGTGGTCACGGTGGGTGTTAAAACGGCATCTACTTATACTTGAGGCGGTCTCTACGCAGCGGTGCAACCGCGTGAGATACGTTTATTCGTCTGGAAGACGACCTTTCGTATATGCCCGACGAGTTCGCGGTGTATGAATGCCGTAGCTGTGACAACTACGTCCTCTCGACAGCGGCGGATTCGGAGATGACCTGTTGTGGGGGTTCCATAGAAAGGGTCGACCAACAGGGGGCGTCGATACAGTCACCGGAGACGAAGCCGCTGTTCAAGCAGGCGTTCGGGACGACCGAGACAGAGATGGAGATATGCCTGTGTGTCATGGACGAAGGAGAGGCGACAGCGAACGATATCTCAGACGTTCTCGGCGTCGAACGCAGCGTCGTTTCGCGGTACGCAAACCACCTCGTTGAGGTCGGCTTTCTTCACAAGTCCGAGCGCAACCTGCGTGAGGGCGGACGTGTCCATGTCTATACGCACGCGACGGGCGAGGAGGTTACGCGTAGCCTCACGCTCGGCTTCTACCGCTGGGCGGCGGAGGCGACACGTCTCATCGATGAGTTCGGACGCAAGAAGATGGAGCATATGGCTGAATCCGAAGGCTCCGAGAAAGGCGGCGAGGAAGAAGGCGAAGACGGTGTCGGCGTCTACTGGGAGTGACGCGTCCGTGCGTGTCCCGTTCACGGACGCGCTCAGGTTATTATACGCGGTGCATTTTTTAGGATAGATGGAACGCGGTAAAGAGGTACGTCGAAGGCTCTGGCCGGCGTTCGACGCGGCGCTCGCGCGCGTCGGTGGCTACGCCGTCTCGGACGTGAGCCAGGACCAGTACGTAGGCACCGCGGGCGCGGACCTGCGCGAGGTTGAGGACAACCTCAGGAGCCTCGGCTTCTCGTTTGAGGTAATCTCGGCTCTCAAACACCGGGCGTGCCCGAACCGCCGCGACGTGGAGGCGGGTTCGTGGGTACTGCGTGACTCACGACTCTCGTCACATCAGCTACACGTCCACCTTTTCTCCGAGCGCAATGAGGACACCGCCGACGTCTACGCACACCACGAGAAGAACTGGGTCCGCCACCCGGTGAAACACTACCGTGTTGAGTACTGTAGCTGTGAGAAAGGCGTCGAGATGGCGAGGGAGGTACTCTCGGAAGCCCACGTCGAACTCTTCCACAGAGGGCGCGACGAGAGGTGTATGGTATGAGCAACGTTGACGAACTACCCCCAAGCGCCAAGCTCGTGCTCAAGGTTCTTGAGGTAGAGGGGGCACACGACAAGGACAAACTCGTAGAATGCACAGGTCTACCTCCCAGTACGGCGCGGTACGCTACCGAAATACTCGTCGAGAAGGGTTACGTCGAAAGAAACCACGAAGACGGTGCCGTTGTTTACGCCATCGCCTGACTGTGTATGTACTCTGAACGGACGGGGCACGCGTTTATCACCTCCGGACGTCCGTATCCCTGATGTCAACCGAAACAGCGGATGTCGGTCGAGAAGACTTCCTCAACACGACACCCAGACGTATACTCGCTGGCGTCGTCGGCGGCTTCGTCGGTAGCCTCCTCATGGGCGGTATGATGACGATGATGAGACCCGGAACCCTGAACGTCGCTATACCCGCGATGTACGGCGTTGAGGGTCCGTCGGCGGTCGCGGGATGGGCTTTCCACGGGTGGCACGGCGTCGTGCTCGGCGCTCTCTACGTCCTCGGCGTCGACAACGTACCGGGTCTGCGCGAGAGAGCGAGAACCCTCGGCGGCGCGGTCGCAGGCGGCGTCGGGTACGGCGTCGTCACGACCCTCCTACCGGTTCTCGTCATGCCCCTCTGGCTGTCGACGGTCGGCTTCGCTAACGCGCCGTCGTTCCCGAACCTCGCTTTCCCCGGGACGGTAATGAGCGCGGTTATGCACGCCGTCTACGCCGTACCGGTCGCTCTCGCGTACTACGCCGTCGGACGCGGGACGGGCGAAGCGGAGTAAACGTAATTACCCCGCACCTCTTTTCTCCGGCGTGCGCTTAGACGACTACGTCGATATCGAGGTCGAGGACGACGACCGCCGTCTCCGTAGACTCGCGCAGGAGAAGTCGTACGAGGTCCTCGACTACCTCGACGGCTTCGACGACCGTTTCGAGGAGGTGCGACAGGGCGACTCGCTCTTCGGTAGCACGTCGCCGTCGGTGTTCGTCGGACGGTCGAACTATCCGCGCGTCCCCGTCGGTGTCCTCTCCCCCGTCGGCGAGGAGGAGGACGCCGACGACTTCACGACGGACAGCGACTGGTTCGACCGCGGTATGGGTATCGAAGGCGTCCTGCGCCGCCGCACCGGCTTGCTAAACTCGCGCCGCGAGACGGCTGTCGACGTGGCGGACGCGACGACGCGTTTCGTCGACGCATCGCGCGAGGTGGCTATGGCGGACGAACCTGTCGATGTCGAGGTGCGGTTGCGCGACGACCCGGACGTCGACGTCTCGCTGGACAACGTCCGCGCGCCGACCGGACCGAACGTGACCGCGCGGGACGCCCAACTCGCCGAAAACCCTTCGGTGCCACGTGCGGTCGAGAAGGCTTTCGGCGACGACGACTGGAAGGCGGAGGGTGCGGTGGCTTATCTGTACGACAAGGGCTTCGACGTCTATGAGATAGACGACGTCTTCTCGGCGGGTGCGGTCGGTCAGGGCGAAAACCGCCGTCTCGTCCCGACGCGGTGGTCTATCACCGCCGTCGACGATATCGTGGGGAAGCATATCCACGACGGGATACGCGACCACCCGTCCGTCGATGAGACGCGCGTCTACGTCGAGGAGTACATGGGAAACCGTTACTGGGTAATACTCGCGCCCGGGCGGTGGGAGTACGAACTCGTCGAGGTCAAGTCTCCGGGGAACGTCTGGAACCCATCGGACGACGAACATTACGTCGGTAGCGCCAACGAAGGTTTCGAGGGACGGTCGTCGTACGTTGACGAAACCTCGGGGGCATACTACGCCTCCCGCCTCGGCGTCCTCGAACACCTGCGCGAGGAGCGCAGACAGGCGAAGGCTCTCGTCGTACGCGAGGCAACCGACGCCTACTGGGCACCGGTCGGCGTCTGGCAGATACGCGAGAGCGTCCGTAACGTCTTCAACGACGAGGGCGCGACCTCGGAGACGTTCCACAAGGCGGCGCGTCAGGTCCTCGAACGTCTGCCTGTTTCGGAGGAGCGTTTCCGTCGCAAGTCGGCGATGTATAGCGGCGTTCAGACGGGACTCGACAGCTTTTAGAGGTACTCGTCCCCCTCCTTCCTGTACCTCTCGTAGACACGTTCGCCCCAGACGTAGGCGTCCTCACCGTCGGTGTCGACGGCGGCTTCCACCTCGCCGCGTTCCGTGTCGTGTGCACCGACGTACACGTGCGTGCCGGTCAGTGCGACGGTTGCCGTCGGTGTTCCGTGGACGTACACGGATACGGAGCCGTCGTCAGAGAGACCTCCGAGGCTGGCTGAAGCGATATCCTCAGGGCAGACGACGGCTACGGTACCACCGTCCGAAACAACCTTTTCCACACGTCTGAAGGCGACGGGAGCCGACGATGAACCCCCGACGAGCCTAACCTCCTCCGCGGAGTCGAGAAGGCTCTTGAGCCTCCATTCGGGTTCGTAGGGGTCACCCTCGTCGGAGACGGTCACCTTCCCGTCGTCGAAAAGCGACGGGTCGAAGCCTATGTCGCGTGGCAGTAGCTCCGCAACGGGCCTCATCCTTTCGAGCTTTGTCGCGGAGTCACGAAGCTCCACCACCTCGTTTAGTAGAGCCTCGCCAAGGGGTGTGAGACGGTAGGAGCCTTGGCTGTCTACAACCCCGCGTTGCTCAAGCCTGTCGAGGATTCTGTGTGCGGTCGATGTGGATACGTCGGCGACCTCCTCGACCTCGGTCGGTTCCATGGAGCCTCCGTTCAGGGCGCGCAGAACGTCCTCGTACCTGAGCGCCTCGACGAGCGCGCCCTCCGTGTCTACACTGTCGTTCTCCATCTACGCGAAGGCTTCTTGCATCCCAAAGCCTATCCTCTCGAAGACCTCCTCGGTGTCGAACCTCTCGAACATACCGTCGGACTCGTCGCGGTACCGTTCGTAGACGCGCTCGCCCCATGCGTAGGCTTCGTCGTCCTCTGTGTCGGCGAAAACCTCAAGCCTCCCGTCATCGGCGTGCCCGCCGACCGCGACACGGTCGTCGAACAGAGCGACGGAGAACGGCGGGTTGTCGTGGACACGTATATCCATGTTCCTAACCAGACCTTCGACCGTCTCCTCCGAAACCGTGTCGAAGCTCGTTTCGACGACCGCCTCAGGACAGACTATCTCCGTCTTCCTTCCCTCGGCGACGAGCCTCTGTTTCTCCTCCCAGAACATCGGCGTCGCCGTCGAGACGACGAGAAGACGGAGTTGGTCGGTCTCACGGAGTAGCTCAAGACACCGTTCGCCCGGTCTGTACGGGTTCTTCGGGGTAGAAGCCGCAACCGTACCGCGTTTGAACGGCTCCGTGTCGAACCCGACCCCGTGTCTGTCCGCCGACTCTATCACTGTACCGAGGCTTCTGACCTTCGAGACACCGTCACGGAAACTCTCGACCTCGCGCGCGACGACCTCGCCCGTGGGCGTGAGCCTGTACTCACCCGGATCCGCACGTTCCACGATACCGTCGTCTCTCAGGGAGCTTAGAATCCTGTGCGCCGTCGACGACGACACCCCCTCTACCTCCTCTACACGGCTCCTTTCGACGGTTCCCTCCCGCATCGACGCCAGTACCCTCCCCCTTCTGACGTACTCCGTGAGACAGCCGTTGTTGTCTGTACCCATACCCATGGTTGGAATACTACCCCCCTGCACTATATTCTTTCGCCGGTATCCCATATTCTGGGAAATTTTCATTTCGTAGGTAATTATTACAAAATGAAATGATAAAACTCATTAAATATTTACGTTTAGGTTCTGACCGTGTACTATGGACACAAACAGGTACCCTGACACACACGGGAGTAAATCCGGCGGCGTATCGGTTCTCAAAGGGCTGGCGATAATGATTCTCCTCACCGGTCTCGGACTCCTCTTGCTCGCGGGTATGGCAACCGATACAGCGGCGGCGCAGTCTACGGCACCCGACTGCGGGACGGTCAGCTATGCGACGGACGCCGGAGGTAGCTACGAGGTAACGAACGTCAGTCAGTTGCAGTGTATGGGTAACGCGAGTACGGGTACATCGTTGAACGATGACTTCGTGCTCACTCAGGACATCGACGCTTCAGGGACGGAGCAGTGGAACGGCGGTAACGGCTTCAACCCTGTCGGAACCGACAGCAGTCGGTTCGCCGGGACGTTCGACGGCGCGAACAACACAATCGCGGATCTAAAGATAGATCGAACCAGTGGGGCTGTCGGTCTGTTCGGATCCACCGGCACTAATGCCGAGATAGAAGACGTAACCCTCACCGCCGCCGACGTGACGTACGGTAGTACCGACGGTGGTGGCGTTCTCGCCGGCACGAACAGAGGGACAGTAACGAACGTGATCGCCGGCGGGACGGTGACAGTCACCGACGGCAGATCCGACGCCGGTGGTCTCATCGGACTCAACGAGGGAACGGTTGGTTACTCCGATGCCGATGTGGACGTAAGCGGCGAACCGGGCAGTACCGGCTTCGTAGGCGGACTCGTCGGAACACAACAGAGCGGCGGTACGGTACACAACTCGTCCGCGACGGGCGATGTCTTGACAGACAGTAGCAGGGTCGGCGGACTCGTCGGTTCGAACGGTCAGTTCGGCGTTGCAGTGATCCGTGACTCGTACGCTACCGGTGACGTCGAAGGAACCAGCAATGTTGGTGGACTTGCCGGAGACCAGCAGTCCTTCGACGCGGTCACTCAGCGATCCTACGCTACCGGGAACGTCACCGGCAATGATAGTAACGTAGGCGGACTTGTCGGTGATCAGTACTGAGGTACCATCGAAGGGTCGTATGCGACCGGCAACGTCACCGGAGAAGATGGAGCAAACAGTATCGGCGGTCTCGTCGGATCGAATGCGGCTACGATCAATCGGTCGAACGCGACCGGTGACGTTACCGGAAAGGATGGAGGAACCGTCGCCGAGCAGGTCGGTGGGCTTGTTGGCGTCAACACAGGTGGAACTGTCGAGACATCGTTCGCTGAGGGTAATACCACCGGAACCAATAACGTGGGCGGATTAGTCGGTAAGAATCTACAGGATTCCGATCCCGGCATCGTCAGGGACTCGTACGCGACCGGTGCCGTCGACGGTGAGGAACGTGTGGGCGGACTCGTCGGCTTCAGCGATGATGGTACGGTTGAGTCATCGTTCGCAGAGGGAGATACTACCGGAATCAATAACGTGGGCGGACTCGTCGGTAAGAATCTAGCTGTTTACGCTCCCGGTAGGATCAACGACTCATACGCGACGGGCGACGTCACAGGCTATGACGTCGTACGCGAGGGCGCGGGCGCAGGCTCCGGGAACGACGTGGGCGGACTCATCGGCTTCAACGATGATGGCAACGCCACGACGTCGTACGCAACCGGAAACGTCTCTGGCTCTGAAGATGTTGGCGGACTCATCGGCGTGAACAACGGTACAGCCAGCCGGTCGTACGCGACGGGAAACGTTTCCGGCAACTTCGGTGGAGGACTTGTTGGTGCCAACGAGGATGACGGTACAGTCGAGGAGTCATACGCGACGGGGAACGTCTCGGGCGGTTTTGCCGTAGCAGGACTTGCCGGTCTCAACGACGGGATCGTTGAGAATACGTACGCGACGGGGATGCCGACGGGCACCGATACCGCAGAAGGACTCGTTTCTATCAATACTGAGGGCACGGTCACGGAGTCGTACTGGGACGTGAACACGACGAATCAGTCTTCCTCCGCCGGCGGGACGGGGCTTACGACCGAACAGCTAAAGAGTAACACGTCCCTCACCGGCTTCAACTTCGCCGGAACATGGGATGTCGTCGATAACAGTAGCTACATCTCGTACCCATACCTACGCGACAACACACAGACGCCCGCGCCGGGTCTTACATCCGTACAGGGAGGTTCTGAATCGCCGTACTCCGGTGGCGACGGTTCGGCGTCAAATCCGTACCAGATTTCGGACTGGGAGGAACTGAACAACATGCGCGAGAACCTCAACGCTAACTTCACGCTGGTCAACGACCTGAACGAAACGACGACGGGGTACGATACCGTGGCGAACACGACGGCGAACAACGGAAATGGATTCGCTCCCGTTGGGGACTCCGGCGGTTCTTTCGACGGTAGCCTTGACGGGTCGGGGCATAACGTGACGGGACTGACGATCAACCGGACGGGTGAAACGAACGTCGGACTGTTCGGCGTGGTCGGTGCCTCGGGAACAGTGGAGAACATATCGGCTGTCGGCGTCGACATCACACACAACGACCATGTCCCGTTCAGCGACATCGATCCCGCAAACGTAGGTGCCCTCGCCGGACGGAACGACGGTACAGTAACGGGTTCGTCGGTCGGTGGTGTCGTCTCTGCACCGAGAACGACGGGAGGTCTTGTTGGTAGGAACACGGGAACGGTCAGCACGTCGGTCAGTAGCGTCAACGTACTGGGCGTTATATTAGACTCCGAATCCAACTCCGGCGAGTATCCCCAACCAGCTGGTGGTCTCGTCGGTCAGAACGACGGAAACGTGACGCGTTCGAACGCGACCGGCGACGTGGTAATGGGAACCGCCGAAACTTCGGGCGGACTCGTCGGTCAGAACAACGGACTCGTAGAAAGATCAGCTTCGGCGGGAACCGTCAGGGATCCCGAAGGTGTCAGTACCGGAGGTAGCATAGCAGGCGGTCTGGTCGGTAACAACACAGGTACCGTGAACGCGTCGAAAGCCATCGGCGAGTTCGACGGTGACGCGGGCGAGGCGGGGGGACTCGTCGGTATAAACGACGGTGGCACCGTTCGGCTTTCGTACGCCGACGTGGATGTCACTACCGGCGACACCTCCAGCGGAGGTCTTGTCGGGAGACAGTACGGAGGTGTCATCGACCGCTCTTACGCAACCGGTGATGTAAACGGCGGAGGGAACCTTAATATTCAGTCTTACGTCGGAGGTATCGTCGGTGCGGTATCCGAGAACGCGGTCGTGAATAAGTCGTACGCCGTCGGGGATGTACAAGGTACTTTCAGAGCTTCCCCTGACGAGGGCGGACTGGTGGGTTCGGTATCCGCGGACTCAACCGTACGGAACTCGTACTGGGATACCGGGACAACCGGGCAGGATTCGGCTGTCGAATCAGGCTCCGTAGAGGGGAGCGTTAGTGAGTTCAGCACGGGAGACGGTCTCGGCAGGGCGAACGCTATGACCGGCTCGGATCCGCCAGAGGCTGGCAACATGTCAGCGTTTGAGTACGTCGAGACAGACGACCCTAATCCATCGTGGCTTCTCACGAAGGGGTACCCCGTCCTCGTCTGGGACAATACCGACGCCGTAGACACCCCGTTTTTCGCTACGGAGGTAACCGACGCGAACACCTCCGTACAGCAAGGAGAAACGTTGGAGGTTGAGGCGACGGTTGAGAACATACGCGGCGGAGAAGGAATCCAGACCGTGAAGCTGGTGTACGACACCGACGGTAGCGGGTTCGAAAGCGGCACGACGGTGGCAGATACCCGGCAGGTTGACGGTCTCGTAGCCGGTTCGTCGGCGGACGTAACCTTTGAGGATACCGTCGAAAACGGAGACTTCGCGGGCGGTGACTTCGACAACCTCCAAGTCCGTCTCGCTGTAGAGACCGAGAACGACATCGACTTACGAACTGTGGACAGGGACGCAGAGGTTGAGGTAGCCGCGGTTTCGAGTACAGGAACCACGCGGAACGCGCTCAAGACCGCGCTCGACAACGGCTTGACCGACGCCGGCTCACTCGGCGAATACCTCGTCACACCTGAGACGGCGGCGAACGTCACCGGTGCGGACGCATCTGCCGCCGCAGACGAGTACGATGTCCTCGTCGTCAACGACTTCGGCGGTGTGCTCAGAGGCGAGGGTACCACGACGACCATACCCGACACGGAGATCGAAGATCTGTATGACGAGATAGACGCGTCTTCGGATACGCGTATCGTTTCGCTCGATATGGGTAATGGATCGTTCGGTACGCCGGTCTCCAACGCCGTCAGGAAGCGCGCAGACGTACTCGACGACATGGACGGTGTTCAGACGGCTGACGACGGAACTCCACCGGTTCAGATGCGAATCACGGACAACCACCCTCTGTTCAAGGACGTTGGCTCGGCTGGCGATACCGTTAATGTCTACGGACCCTCCATAACCCCAGAGGCTACGGAAGTACCCCAACCTACCCCGGGCTTACCTGCTCCGAGAGCTTGGTTCGTTGGATACACCGGTAACTCCTACGCCAACATAACCGAGTCGAGTAGCCCCGGTACCGATGGTTCAGCCGCAGGCGTCACCACGAATGGCAACGAGGTTCTGCTCTCGTTAGGTGGTGTCGGAGGTCCGGTCAGCCTGACGAACGACGGAGAGCGTATCCTCGCCAACTCCGTTCTGTTCTCGTTTGATACCAACCCAAGTCCTTCTGTACCCTTCTTCGACGTGACAATAGAAGACGCAAACAGTACCGTAACGGAGGGCGATGAGGTCGTCGTTGAGTATACGGTTGAAAATACCGGTGAAGCAACTGACACGCAGGATATAGAGTTCCTCATCGGTGGTGTGACCCAAGACACCAAAACAGGAGTAGAACTGTCCGGAAGCGAAGAGGTCTCCGGCGAGTTCAGGTACACGACCGAGTCGGGTGACGCCCCTGAGATAGACACGGAGGTATCGACGGAGAATGACTCCGACACGCGGACTATCACCGTACAACAGCCCGACGCCGAATTCACCGTGGACATAATCGACACAACGGTGACGGACGGAGAGGTTCTGGTAGACGTAGACGTGACGAACGTGGGGGATAGTTCCGGTACCCAGACGGTCGAAGCTAAAATAGATGGTGAACTGAAAGATTTGGCTCTGGTGAATCGCCATACATGAGTTAATTCGGGTGTGTAACAGCTCGTTTGATGTTGTAGACTGAACACATGAG